>NZ_JAZDCX010000001.1:0-554066 GCF_036323805.1 Streptomyces rubellus | reverse complement strand
AAGGGTGTTGCACAAGGCCGTGATCAAGCAGCGCTTCGCGCTGCTTGATCACGGCCTTGTGCAACACCCTTTACGAGCTCGTGCGCGGTTGGCGGGAAGATGTCGAGTGTGTTTGGCAGGACTTGATGTTCACACCTGCCGTGCCGATGTCAGGTCCGCGCTCTGTTGGTGGGACAGCAGTCCGGCGACGGCTGGACGGTGTCGCTCATGTGCTCGCGGCGGCAGAGGTAGCGGACCAGGGCCCGCCAGTTTTTCAGGTGGTCGATGCCGCGTTCGACCGGATGCGGCGTGAGGAACAGTCTTGCGCTATCAATCATCTATCTCCTCGCACCAGTTCCGGGCGTACTTCTTGAACTTGCGGTGTGGTGTGTGATCTCCCGGCCGCCGGTCTGGGCGCCCAGTCGCTGGTAGCCGGCGTCGGCGAGAATCTCCACCGCGGGTCCGTCGGCCAGGAGCTCGTCCGGCCCCAATTGGCTGGCGCCGGGCCTGCCGGCAGCGGCGGATGGAGGCGACGGCGAACGCGGCGGTTTCCCGGGGCGGACGTCGGCTGTCGACAGCCACTGCCGGACGTCTTCGACTAGGCTGCGACTGGTGTCGAAGGCTGCGCGCAGACCTTCCTGTGGGCTGGTGCCGGAGCGCTGGTGCAGGACGACGCCGAGGACGAGATGGCGGTGTCCGTGGCGGTCGGAGGCGGTGGCCGCCCACATCAGGGCGCCGCCGGCGGGGGTACTCGAGCCGGTCTTGAGCCCGATTATTCCGGAGGTACCCAGCAGAATATTGGTGTTGGTAAGCGGTCCGGGCACGCCGGAGACGGTGGTGCTGGGCATGGCGACGACGGACCGGATCACCTCTTGGCGCATGGCCTGCCGGGCCAGCTTGAGCTGGTCTTCGGAGGTGCTGGTGGTGGTGGGTTCGATGCCGCTGGCGCCGGTGTAAGTGGTGTGGTCCATACCAAGGTCGTCGGCGGCGCGGTTCATCTTGGCCACGAAGGCCTCCTGCGAGCCGGCGTCCCAGCGGGCCAGGAGACGGGCGATGTTATTGCCGGAAGGGATCAACATCAACTCCAGCAGCTGCCGCTGGCTCAGCCGCTGCCCTTGGGTGACCTGCACGCTGGACTCGGTGCCGGAGAAGGACTCGTTCGCGGCCTTCTGGTCGACGGTGACGAGGGGGCCGGTTTCCCCCTCGCGTAGCGGGTGGTCGCGCAAAATCACGTACGCGGTCATCACCTTGGTGACACTCGCGATCGGCACGGGCCGTTGTGCGCCGCGCGTGCCCAGATCGCCCTGCTCACCGAGCCCTTCGACCGACACGCTCGCCTGCCCCTGGTCCGGCCAGGACAGCGACGCCCCCACGGAGCCTGCCGTCCCCTCGCCCCCGCCACTGTCGGAGGTGCGGACGACGGTCAGAAGAACAGCCAGGACGGCCAGGGCCGCGGCGCTTGCCGCGAGGAACGCGGTACGACGCCGAGAGCGCGGTGCCCGGCCGGGCGAACCGCACGAGACGACGAGCCACGACAGCCTCGTACGGGGAAAGTCATCAAGGGCGGGAGCTGGGCGCATGAGTGGGCACCTTCAAGGTGGACGCGGTGTGGTGCGTGGCGTTTACGCACGTCGTCCACCTTGGGCGCGGCGGATGTCCGCACGGTCATGACCGTGCTTCCACCACCGCTCGGCCTGCCAACCGTCGTGTATCAACGCGGTTTCCGTCCAGCCGCCGGCAGGCCTTCCACCAGGCGACAGCGCCACCCGGTGCTGAACCAGCTCGGTGGCCTCCCCTTCCGGCAGCAGTCCGCTCGCGGTGACCAGGTCCATCAGCGGGTACGCAGTTCATGGGCCACATCGGCGGTGAACCGCTGCTCGGCCAGCAGTCGCTCGTGCAGGCTGTCGGCCATGGAGTCCACCGTGGCTGAGATCGAGGCGACCTCGTCCCCGCCCCGCCGCGGTCCTGGCGGCCAGATCACCGGCCGCCACCCGCCGCGCGGTGCGTGCCACCCGTTGCAGCCGGCGGTTGGATAGCTCAGCGGCCAGCGCGGACAGCGGCACCACCACGGCCAGAGCGACCAGGGCGACCAGGGAGTACTTCCACATGTGCTGGTCCGGAGTACGCCGAGTGAACAGGTCGGAGGTCATGTCGGCCGCCATCGCCACCGCACTGCTGCGTTAGGTCAGGGCCGTCCACATCGCGGGATGGTCGCCGGGGCTGTCTGCGTCGTACCAGGTCGCAGCTCCAAAGCCGTGGTCCTGCTGTGCTGGTTGTCCAGTCGGTCCAGGAGCTGCTCGGGCATGGCATCGGGCCGCGTGACCAACCTCTTCGGCGGAATGCCGTCCCGCTCGTAGTCCTTCAAAGCCTGGGAGAGCTATGCCATCGCTTTGGCCCCGCCGTAGTTCATCGACCGCTCCAGGGTGCTGCGATGGACCAGCGCTCCCACCGTCGACGCAACGGCGCAGCAGGCCACCGCGACCAACAGAGCGGTCTTTCAACGCAGGGAGCGCCAGTTGAGGAGATCACGCACGATGTCCATGTCAGGGGCGCAACTTGTAGCCGAAGCCACGGACGGTCTTGATCCGCTCGGCTCCGATTGTCTTGCGTAGCCGCTGTACGCAGAGATCGACCACCCGGCTCTCACCGTCCCAGCCGTAGTCCCACACATTGCGTAGCAGCGTCTGCCGATCCAACACGATGCCGGGATGCGCCGCGAGTTTCCTGGCCGATCCGTCTGGCTGGCTGCTGTGGGCCTCACCGGCCCTGCCCGGAGCCGTCCACGACATCCGGGCCGCCCGCGAGCACGGCACCATCCGCACGCTTACGGAAACCGACATCAAGTGCTGGACCGAAAAGGGCTACCGAGGCGCCGGGGGCACGGCCCGGGTCCTACGCCAAGGTCCGAGCCGTCGTCGCCCGTCGCCACCCTCAAGTTCTGGCGGCTCCGCAAACTGCGGTGCTCGACCATCCGCATCACGAACCTTGTCCAAGCCGTCCTCTGCCTGCATCTGGCCAGCTCAGACCGGTGGTGGGAAAGACTCATCGCAACCGAGCGCTTCTTGGTAGATGCAATCTGCTAGAACTCGATATATCGCCAGGGGGGCTTATCCGAGTGAAATCTGCGTGCCGTAAGGCCTGAGCCGTCGAGCGACGGTGCACCCACTCCTCCAGCCCAGAACGCTGAGCATCGGACATCGAACGGCGGAATCTTCTGGCGCCCCGATCGCACGCTCTCACCCGCTACGAGGGGTGCGCTTTATCCCCATATGCGATCGCCCTTGACAAAGGCCATCTGTTAGCGTGCAATATATCGCATGCCAGTGCCACAGGGTCGAGGACTCGTTTCACGATCACTCCTGAGGGAGGACGCCTACCGCGCCATTCGAGATGCCATCGTAGATGGCACACTGGCGCCAGGTGAGCGCTTGACAGACAGTGACTTGGTCACTTGGCTCGGCGTGAGTCGCACGCCAGTCAGGGAAGCGCTGGCGCGCCTGGAGCAGGTAGGTCTGGTTCAGACCAAACCGGGACGATCCACCAGAGTCAGCCCTTTGGACATCCGGGCGGCTCGTGCCGCACAGTCGGTGACGTCAGCCATGCATGAACTAGCCGTTCGCGAGGCCTTGCCCCACCTTTCCACAATGGAACTGGCAGCCATGCGCGAAGCCAACGCACGGTTCGCAAACGCAATGACCCGCGATGACGTGGACGCGGCATTGGCTGCTGACGCCGACTTCCACAGTGTCCCCGTGTTCGCCAGCGCCAATGATGCCATTCAAAACGTTCTCGAGCAGTACACGCCCGTGCTGCGCCGTGTGGAACGTCTTCGGTTCTCTTCCCTCTCCGGTCGGAATTCAGTTGCGCAGCATGACCGAATCATCGAGCTGTGTGAGGCGGGGGACGTCGAAGGGGCAGTACTTGCCACCCGCACCAACTGGCGCACTCTCCTGGATCTTCTGGAAGGTCTTCCCTCCGACGACGAGACGCTGAAGAGTCGTGTGACGTCCAACGACGCCGCTGACTGAGCGATGCTTTCCTCTTCTTCCTGTGGAGTTGGGCCGTCGGTCGGGGGGTGGCGGCCCGGAGCTCCTGGTCGTTTTAGCATTCTTCTCCCCTCTCACGTTATCGCGTGAGGATCGGGCACGTGTCCTGCCCCTGTTGGGCCCGTGCCTTGTGGACGAGTGTCAGCTCGAACAGCTCATGGCGCTGGAACGGCTGCCGTTGGAGGACTTCGCCCAGTTCCGGCAGTACCTCGGCACGGCCAGCGGCGCCCAGTCCAGCCAGGCCCACGAACTGCAGCGGGTGCTGGGCAGTGCCGGCCGCTCGGGATCGCTGTTCCTGGCCTTCCGCGCCGGGCTGGACAGCGTCGGAGCCGATCTTGAGGAGATCGTCGGAGCGGGGGTCGAGGCGGGCTCGTTCCACCGGGTCGTCGAGGCGATGCTCAGGGTCGGCAACGGCTATTTCCAGTGGAAGATCGGGCCGTGGGCCTGGTGACGAAGATGCTCGGGGAGCAGCGGGGCACCGCAGGCACTTCGTGGGCGGCGCATCTCATGGACCGCGCCACGATGCCGTTCACCGAACTCCACGAACTGCGCGGCAAGGGGCACGAGCGGCAGCGCCGGCAGGCGGGCTGACCGCGGCGCGAGCAGCGCCCCGGAACGCGCAGTCGTGCGCGTTCCGGGGACGGTCGGACCAGGCGGCGGTCTCCAGGATGTAGCTCCGCCCCCACACGGCGCGCAGATTCAGCCGGACGCCGTCCAGCCGCTGGCGCAGCCGCATGATGTGCAGGTCTATCGCGTTGCTGGTGACCGCCTCGTTGTTGACGCGACTCAGGGCTTCCTTCAGCCTGTCCCGGCGGACGAGATGGCCGAAGTCGGCGAGGAAGCATCGCATCATCTCGCTCTGCGCATCGGACATGGGCACCGACTGCCCGCCGTAGTAGAGCACCCCGGTCGGGTCCAGCGCGGGCATGAAGTCGGTCCCGGTGCGCCGCTGCAAGGCGCGGACGCGAGCCGCCAGATCGAGGCGGGCCACCGGCGGGCGCACCCGGTCCTCGGTAGGGGAGACGTCGCTCGGCGGCGCCGTCTGGCCCTCCAGGACCAGCAGGCACGGCAGCCCCGCCTCGCGCAACTGGTCGCCTTCGTGCCTCTGCACCGGCCAGCGGAGAAACTTGACTTCCTTGTTGTGAGTGAGCGCGGCCATGATCGTGCCCCGCCGGATTTGTGCGCAGCCAGGCCTCCAGGGCGGCGGCCTCGCGGCCGGGCAGTACCTCGATCCGCTGGCCGGTCTCGGCGTCGATATTGATCGTGGCGTAGCTGTGCCGGCGCCGCAGGGCGAAGTCGTCGACCCCGATCACCCGCGGGATCCGCACCACGGGCACGGGTACACGCCGCAGCAGCCGCAGGGCGGTGGCGTACAAGAGGGGCACGGCCAGCGATCGGGCGAGTCGGGCAGAGGCCCGGCCGCATAACTCCTTGACCAGCTCGGAAAGCTGGCCGTTCAGGCGTGTGGCACGGCGCTGATGGCGTTCCAAGAGCCCGGGGACCTGCTCTCGGAAAGGTCTGCCGCCTGCAGCCCCGGACCGGACAGACCAGCCGTCGTATCCTCACCCGGACCACGACCTGTCGGCCGTCGATCGGCACATCCCGCACCGTCCGGCCGTGATACCCGTGGACCCTTCCCGTCACCACCCCGCACAGCGGCCAGGGCACGGGAACATCCCGGGTTCGAGCCGTAACCCGCACTGTCTCGCCACCGTCCGCCACCTCCTCGATGACCAACGCCGACAACCCCGAAAACACCGTTCCCACAAGTGGGTTCGCATCATGCACGCTCCATGATCACAGACGGGCACTCGCAGTCACCACCGACTACGGAACAGACCCGAACGATTTACACTCCCGTCGTACTGCGAGCCGACATGGCGGCGCATCGAGAACGGACGCTCATCCCACCGGCCAACCCATGGAGACGAGCTTCGGCCTGTCCAAGATGCCGGTCGCAAGTACTTCGCTGACCTCCCGCAGAGCCGTCTTCTGCTCATCGGTGAGCCGGTCCAGTACCCGAGACCGCAGCTGTTCCACATGTCCGCGATCGGCCTGGCGAACCTTCTCCAGCCCTTCGTCGGTGAGGCAGGCCAGCTGACCCCGCGAGGTCGAGGGGCACGGCACCCGACAGACCCAACCATTGCGTACCAGGCGGTCGATCGCGTGACTCAGCCTGCTCCGGTCGAAGACACATGCGGCTGCCACGTCAGCCATCCGCATCGAGCGACCGGGCGCGCGTGAGAGTCGGCTGAGGAGTTCGTAGTCGCTGAACGAGAGAGCCGCGTCCTGTTTCATCTCTCGCTCCAGCTGGTCAAAGAGCAGCCGACTGGCGAGCAGGAAGCTGCGCCAGGTCGCTTGCTCCTCGCGGTCCAGTCCTCGGGGCATCGCTACCTCGCTGTGACAGTTGAATTTTCATCGACCAAAGCTACTGTAGAGGGCGAGCTGAAATTTCAACAGCACGCGGAGGCGGGCTCGGTGACGCATGGCCGGCAAGGCAGCGATCACAACCGGCGCGGTTGGTGCCCTGGGGCCTGCGGAATCGAGGGCCATGACGGCTGAGTGTGCGCAGGTGGTGTTGATGGAGCTGTCACCCACGGTCCACAAGCGAGCGAAGGAGCTGAAAGAGCAAGACTTCGACGTCGTCGCGTATGTAGGCGACGTCAGCCTCGAAGACGACATGGCAGGTGTCGCGCAGCTCGCGAAAGACACCTACGGTCGGCTCGACGTGCTGTGGAACAATGCAAGGCTAGTTGGCGCCGACTGGATACTCCAGGGCACGGATCTGGTCGGGGTCAGCTGCGACTACCTCATGCGGAACCTTGAGGTGAACGCTGGCAGCGTGGCGCTCGGCACCAGGTACGCAGTGCCTGTCATGGCCGAGACCGGCGGCGGATCGATCACCAGCACGTCGTCGGTTCAGGCCGCGGGTGGAGACCTCGCGTTGGTCGCCTACGGCACCAGTAAGGCCGCGATCGAGTACATGACGAAGTCCACCGCCACATCGTTCGGCCACCTCGGAATTCGCAGTAATGCCATCGCTCCGGGGCTGATACCGCCACCTGCCCGAGCGGATGCATCGACTAAGTCTCACCGACTGGAAAACGCGGCCCCGACAAGAATGGCCCGCGACTCCCAGGTGCTCAAACACCGTCGGATTATCCGACTGACATCGCTAACGCTGTGGTGTTTCTGGCATCGGATGAGTCAAAGTTCATCACTGGCCAGGTGCCGTACGTCGACGGCGGCATAACCGGACCCCTTCCGACCCTGCCTGATTGGCGCAAGCTGGGCAAGCCCTGAGCATTTATTCCATCGCTGGCTTCGAAGCCACACGAGTCCACCCGACAAGAAGTACCAGGCCACTGAGCTTGGTTTTGCCCCAACCATTGGAAAGAACCCCATGCGAAACCCTATGAGCAAGAGCGTGGCGAGCGTAGTGACGCCACTGCTGGCCCTACTTATCACCGCTGGTCTCCCTGCTTCTCCTGCAGGGGCCGCTCAGCCCCTTCCCGCGGCCGAGTCGGCCAGGTCTTTCCCCTCGGTCCTCAACCTCCCTAACGGCTTCTCTCCCGAGGGCATCGCCATTGACAGGCAGGTGGCGTACACCGGATCGCTGGCCAACGGTGCGATCCGGCGAATCGATCTGAAGACCGGGGTATCAACACAGTTGGCCCCGCCGCCCGGCCCTGGGCGGATCGCGGTCGGAATGGATGTCGATCGCTTCGGCCGTCTCTGGGTTGCCGGCGGCGGCCATGGCGGTCCGTTCCCTGGCGTCGTCAGCAGTTTCCGCGTCTATGACACCAAGACGGGCCGGAAGCTTGCTGATGTCGACGTTCCCAACGCGAACTTCATCAACGACGTGAAGTTGACACGGGACGCGGCCTGGTTCACCGACAGCGCCAACCCTGCTGGTGCCCTCATCCGAGTGACGATTGAGCGTGACGGTGAGTTCGGTGCACCCCAGAAGGTGGCACTCGGAGGGGATTGGACGCCGGGCGGTCTGATCAACGCCAACGGCATCGAAGCTACCCCCGATGGGAAGGGCCTGATCGTAGGCCAGACCATGGCTGCCGGTGGAGGCGCGGCGCTCTATGTCCTGCCCGCCGACTCCAAGGGAACGGCAAACGCACGCCAGATCCGTCTCAAGGGAGACCTGGAGTCCGCCGACGGCCTAGTTCGCATCGGTCAGTCCCTCTATGTCGTCACCCACCACGGCGTGGTCAAGGTCAAACTCTCGACGGATCAGGCTGCCGGGCAAGTCCTCAGCACCACCGAGGTGCCGGGCGCTGCTTTCGCTAGTACGGCTGATCGCTTTGGCCCGCGCCTCTACGTGGTTGATGCAAACCTTGGCGACGATCTGTCCAATGTCGGTAACCCTGCCGCGGCCTTCAAGGTGGTTGGCATCCGGCTCCCATAGCGCGGGACTCCCCACCGCCGGCTCGTAGCCGGCGGTGGGGAGTACGTACAGCGCCCTCAGCATCCTGTGCGGCGCACGGCAGGCGCCATCGCTTCGACGCTGAAGGGACCTTGGCCCCGAATCCTGACCACGGGTTATGCGGCTGATGTCGGCGTAGTTGATGTTGCCCGGGACGCTGTCTCGTAGTCGATCGGGCTGTGTTGCCCGAGGCGGGAGTGACGGCGTCGGGTGTTGTAGCGGTGCAGCCGGCGGAATGCGCCGAGGCGGGCCTCGCGCTCGCTGGACCAGCGCTGTCGGCCCTGGAGCGTCTCGCGTCTGAACGACGCGTTGAAGGACTCGGCGAGTGCGTTGTCCGCGCTGGAACCGATCGCGCTCATGGATTGGCGGACACCGGCCTTGAGGCGGGCGTCGGCGAAGGCCCGGCTCGTGTACTGGGCGCCGTGGCCGGTGTGCATGACCGCTCCGGGCGAGGCTTCCGCGGATCCGCTCGGCGGCGGACAGCGCGTCGATCACGAGTTCGGTGCGCATGTGATCGGCGATCGCCCAGTCGGCAGGGGGGTGCGAGGCGAGGTCGATGACGGTGGCCAGAAAGAGGAACTTCCCACCGCCCGGCGGGAGATAGGTGATGTCGCCGAAGTACCTCGTGTTCGGCTCGCTCGCGGTGAAGTCACGGCCGATCAGGTCAGTGGCCTTCGCCGGCCGGGTCCGGGACCGTGGTGCGGTGCCTGCGGCACAGGCGCAGACCCGCCAGGCCGACCTGGTGCATCACTCGGGCGACCCGCTTGTGGTTGACGTGCTCGCCCTCCTCGCGGTGCTGGGCAGTGACCCTCAAAACGCCGTAGGTGCCGTCCGATTCCCGGTACACGGCCCGTATCCGGGCGGTGAGCCGACCGCCTGCCGGGCGGCCCGGTCCGCAGCGGTGCGGCGCCGGTAGTAGATAGCTGGACCGGGCGATGCCGGGGATGGCGCACAGCCGCTTCACGCCGTGGCGGCGCTGGTGGTCGGCGACGAACTGGAAGCGGTTCACCAGCGCCTCTCCCCGGCGAAATTCTCCGCTGCCTTCCGCTGGACCTCGCGTTCCTCCTCCAACTTGCGGACCTTCTTGCGCAGCGCGGCGTTCCCCGCCTCCAGCGGCGTGGGCGGCTCGGTTGGAGCCTCCGTCCGGCACCCCGGGACCGACTCGCTCCGGCCGCCCGGAGCCAGTTCCGCAGCCTCCGGATTGACCCCCCGCATCAGCGGCGACCGACCTGATCGTCGCCCCGGGGCGCGACTCGTACAGCGCGAACGCGTCCGCCTTGAACACCGGCGGGTAGTCCTTCATGACCACCAGATGTCCGTTCCCAGATCCTCAAGATCCACCTCTCGAGTGTCCAAGATCCGGGGTCAAGGCCCGTTTGGAGGAGCTTGCCCCTATGAGGGTGGGGTCAGTCGTTGGTGGCTTCCTCTTCGAGGTTGGCGAGTACAGCCTCCGACAGGGCTGCCAAGGCGTCGAGCTGGCGGGGACTGACGACGTCGAGGAAGGCACGGCGTACGTAGTCGACATGCAGGGGAGCGGCCTTGGTGATGGCCTTGCGCCCCTCCTCGGTGAGGGCTACGTGGTTGCCGCGGTTGTCTTCGGCGCAGGGGCGGCGTTCGACGAGCCCGCGCGAGATCATCCGTGAGATCTGGTGGGTGACGCGGGTCTTTTCCCAGCGGAGGAGTTCTCGTAGTTCGAACATGCGCAGGGAGCCTCCGGGGTGCTGGGACAGGCCGCTGAGGATGGCGTAGTCCGCCAGTGAGAGGCCGGTGTCGCGCAGTAGTTGGCGGTTCATGTGGCGGCGGAGGTCCTCCTGCAGGGTCAGGAAGCCGTACCACGCGCGCTGCTCGCGCTCGTTCAAGTGCCGGGGCTCAGTCACCCTTCAAGGCTACCAAGGTCGGTGACATGTCCCTCTTCGGATCTTCGGTGTCTGGTGCGTCACACCCTTCAAGTGGGGCTTGCCTTCCGCCAAAGGGTGACGCATCATCTTCAGCAATGGGTGATGCGTCACCCTCCCTCACTTCAGGAAGGTGCATTGTCATGGGACGAATCTGGTTCGTGACGGGGGCGGCCTCGGGGCTGGGCCGAGAGATCGCAAGGGCGGCGCTCGGTGAAGGTGACACCGCTGTGCTGGCCGACCGGCGCACGCAGGGCGCGCAGGAAGTCGTCGCAGCGTTCCCGGACCGGGCCCTGGCGCGGGAACTGGACGTGACCGACTCGGCGCAGATCGAAAAGGTCGTCGGTGAGGTCGTCAAGCGGTACGGGCGGATCGACGTGCTCGTCAATGCCGCGGGCCGCGGGCACATCGGTGCGGTCGAGGAGACGACGGACGAAGAACTGCGGTCTCTGATGGAACTGCACCTGTTCGGCCCGGCCTCGCTCACCCGGGCGGTCCTGCCGCACATGCGCAAGCAGCGCAGCGGCGCCATCGTCCAGATCAGCAGTCTGGGCGGACAGGTCTCGGTGCCTGGGATGTCGGCCTACTCGGCCGGCAAGTTCGCTCTGGAGGGCTTCTCGATCGCCCTGGCCCAGGAGGTCACGCCGCTGGGCATCAAGGTGCTGATCGCTCAGCCGGGCGCGATGCGCACCAACTTTGCCGGAGCCTCGATCAGCGAATCCGCGCACATCGCCGACTACGAGAGCACCGTGGGCGGGCTGCGCGCTCACGTGGAGGAGGTCACGGGTCGGCAGCCGGGTGACCCCGTGAAGATCGCCTCCGCCCTCCTTACCGCCCTGGCCGCGGACAACACCCCCCTGAGGCTGGCGCTGGGCAACGCCGCTCTCGACCGCCTCACCGAGGCGGCTGAGCAGACGGAGAAGGAGCGCACGGCCTGGGAGTCCCTGAGCCGCGGCACCGACTTCGACGACTGAACCGGTCCGCGAGCGGGTCGAGGAAGGCCGACGAGTCATTCGTCGGACACGTTTTCCAAACAGGAAGGGAGCTCGCGATGGGGCGAGTGGAGAGCAAGACAGCAGTGGTCACCGGCGGTGCGATGGGCATGGGGGCCGCAACGGTCCGCCGGCTTGTCGCCGAGGGCGCCAGCGTGGTCGTCGCGGACGTGAACGTCGAGGCCGCGCAGGTCCTCGCTGACGACCTCGGAAGCGCCGTTGCCGTCGAACGGCTCGACGTACGGTCGGAGCAGGAGTGGGCCGACGTCGTCCGGCGCGCTGAGGAACGCTTCGGGTCCGTGGACATCCTGGTCAACAACGCGGGCATCGCCGATCCGGCTCCCCTGCACGAGTGGGACACCGTCCGGCTGCAGCGCACCCTGGACGTGAACCTGATCGGCGTCTTCAACGGCATCCAGGCCGTCGTCCCGGCGATGAAGCGGGCTGGCGGCGGCTCCATCGTCAACATCGGCTCCGTCGGCTCCCTGCAGGGCGTGCCGAGGATGTCCGGCTACGTCGTCTCCAAATGGGGCGTCCGCGGACTGACCAAGACCGCCGCGCTCGAACTCGGCGCGCACGGGATCCGAGTGAACGCAGTCCACCCGGGCCAGACCCGCACGCCGATGACCGAGGGCGTCACCTTCGACACAAGCAACATCGCCCTCGGACGGGTCGGCGAGCCCGATGACGTCGCCCACACGGTGCTCTTCTTCGCCTCCGACGACTCTCGATTCGTCACCGGCAGCGAGGTCGCCGTCGACGGTGGGCAGATCGCCGGCCAGGCCGATTACCAGGGCCTTCCCGACTAGCGACAGCGCTTCCCGCGTCACCCAGCTGTGCCGATACGCAGCAGCACGGGCGAACCCTTTCATGCCGGTTGTGTGCAACCAGGCGTCACAGGCCGCCGCTTCCGATCCGAGCCACCAGGTTCGGTTTGCGGCTCACGGCACTGGTCAGGCAAGACCATCACCCGGCCACCAACACCCCACTTCACTATCACCTTCAAGTAATCGGAGTACAACTGTGTCCACCCCCGTCAAGCTCGCAGTCATCTATTACTCCTCCACCGGCTACGCCGCTGAGATCGCCAAGGAGATCGCCGAAACCGCCGAGAAGGCGGGTGCCGAGGTCCGCCTGCTCAAGGCCGCCGAGCTCGCCCCCGAGGCCGCCATCGCCTCCAACGAGGCCTGGGCCGCGCACGCCGCCGCCAGCGCCGGCGTCCCGGTGGCCACTCCCGCCGACGTCGAGTGGGCGGACGCCGTGATCTTCGGCTCTCCGACCCGCTTCGGCAACATCTCCTCCCAGCTCAAGCAGTTCATCGACACGCTCGGCGGCCTGTGGGCGCAGGGCAAGCTCGCGAACAAGGTGTACAGCGGCTTCGTCACCACCGCCACAGCCCACGGTGGACAGGAGTCCACCCTGCTGGCCCTGTACAACTCGATCCACCACTTCGGCGGTCTGATCGCCTCTCCCGGCTACACCGACGCCGTGAAGTTCGTGGACGGCAACCCTTACGGCACCTCCCACATCGACGCCCAGGGCAACAACCCCGTCGGCGACCAGACCCGCAACGCCGCCCGCCACCAGGCGCAGCGCGTGGTCAAGATCGCAGCCGCCCTGAAGACGGGCTTCGCAGCCTGACCGACTCACCTTTGGTCAATGCTTGTCAGCTTGCGTTGCCTGCACGGCCCGTCGGTCTCGCCGGCACGGACGTAGCCGCGGAACAAATGGGCGGCACCCACGCGCGGCGCACGACGGACCATGCCGGTTCGACGAACAACGCCGAGAGCCGGCTCTGAGCATAAGGCGCGGGCCGCAGCATCCGTATAGACGACCCGCATTGGGCGAGAACATGAGGGAGGCCTCGGCTGAAAATCCCGCGCTGCGCAGGACCACATCAGCGCGCAGTCGGTTGTGGCACGCCGGGGCTGAGCGCGGCCCTCAGATAGCAGGCGGGAGATCCCGCTCAGCGCGAATACCGACAGGAGTCGACATGGAGCGAACATCGGGAAAGAGAACATTGGTCACGGGCGGTGCCATGGGAATGGGTGCCGCCACCGCCGACCTTTGGAAGCGAATCGGATGAAGCCCAACCGGAAATGGCCGGGCTCGCCAGCTTCCAACACCTTGCCGCACGGCAGGCCCCTAAGCCAGGGCCCTGGTGACTCGCATCAGCAGGCGGATGAGGCGGAGACAAAGGAGCGGAGATACAGGATCGAGGTCCTGTCAGCCCCTTCGGGCGATGACCGCGCGGTCACCTCGCGGCTCGCACGCCTCGTCAATGAGACCTACCGGCGCACGGAACGGAACCTACTGCCGGATGATTTCGACCGTACGACACCGGCGCAGGTCAGCAAGCTCATACGAGAAAATTGCATCGCCGTCGCATGGGAAGGGCAGCGCATTGTCGGGTGCGTTCACAGCAACCCGCTGGGCCCGGACACGGCAGCCTTCGACATGCTCGCCACAGCGCTCGACCATCCGGAGCGCGATGTGGAACGGGCGCTCGTCAACTTCACCGAGCGTCACATCCGGTCCTCCGGGCGGACCGCTGCACAAACGCAGCTCCTTGTGCCGCGGTTCCGACCCGATCCGGCTAAGACCCGTCTCGCCGCTTGGTACGACGAACTCGGCTATGCCAGATCCCGTAGAGAAGCGGTCGAAGACATCTATCCGGATGTAGCAGCTGCTCTGATGAATGCGAGTGATGTTGTGACTTACCGCAAATATCTCGTTCCATCAACGCAGTGACCTGCGACGGCGGTCGTTTTACCGCAGTGGCAGTTTTGACGCCCTTGAAAGAAGAGGGAGATCATGGAATCAGTACAAGCAGCAGACTTCGTTGTTGTCGGAGCTGGTACCGCCGGCTCGGTCGTGGTGCGCCGCCTCTTGGATGCGGGACACCGCGTCGCCGTTGTTGAAGCAGGCCCCAGCGACACGAACGAGGAGATCGCCGACCCCTTCCGTGGGGCAGCCCTCATAGGCAGCGAGGTCGACTGGTCCTTCAGTACTGAGCCGCAGCCGTGCGCGAACAACCGGGTCATGTCTCAGGCGCGGGGCAAGTCCCTCGGCGGCAGTTCGGTGCTCAATGGGATGATCTATGTGCGTGGTGCGCAAAGTGACTATGACGCCTGGGCCGCCGGTGGCGCTACGGGCTGGGCGTGGCAGGACATTGAGCCGTACTTCCGCGAGCTGGAAGCGTATGACGGTCCCCCCAACGCTGCCCGGGGACAGAACGGACCGCTGAACATTCAGCGCAACCTTGACCCGGACCCTCTGGTCCGTGCCTTTGTAGACGCCGCTGTAGAGGCCGGGCACCCCTACAACGACGACTACAACTCCGGCGACAGCCGCGGCGCGAGCTTCCTCCAGCACACAGCCGTCCAGGGCCGGAGAGTGACCGCCTGGCGAGCGTACGTGGGGCCAGTGGTCATCTCGCCGCTGCTGCAGGTCATCACCGACGCCCATGTCAGCCGGGTCCTCATCGAGGGAGGACGGGCCGTCGGGGTCGAGTACCTGCGCGACGGTCAGCGGCACGTAGTCCGGGCCGAGCAGGAGGTGATCCTCTCTGCCGGCACCCTCGGTACACCTCAACTGCTGATGCTCTCCGGCATCGGGCCGACCGCCCACCTGCATCATCACGGCATCGACGTGGTGGCCGACCTTCCCGGCGTCGGCCAGAACCTGCGTGACCACGCTTCCACGTCGGTTGTCTGGGAGACCCGGAAGGCGATGCCGGTGCCAAGGGTGAATGGGCTCGAGGCTCAGTTCATCGCTGATGGCGTGGGCGGACCGATCCAACCCGACCGTCAGACGATTTTCGTCTCAGGTGTCTTCAGCCCGATTCGGGATAACCTGCCGGAGCAGGGGTTCACCGGGCTCGCGCTCCTTCTGCACCCGCACAGTCAGGGTCAGGTGCGCCTGCTGTCGGCTGATCCTCAAGACCCGCCCGTCATTGATCTGGGTCTGCTGACGGACTCGCGGGACCTGGAGGCACTGGTCGACCACGTCGAGGCGGTCCGCGCCGTCGCTGCGCAACCGGCACTGGCCGAGTGGGTCAAGTCCGAAGCGTTCCCGGGAACCGCGGTCACTGACCGCGACAGTCTGCGCGACTACGTACGCCGGTCCGTTGACAGCGGTCAGCACCAGGTGGGCACGGCCCGCATGGGTACTGACCCGATGGCCGTCGTCGACCCCCGGCTGCTGGTACACGGAATCGGCGGCCTCCGGATCGCAGACGCCTCGGTGATGCCGACGCCTCCGGCGGGCAACACAGTGGGACCGGCCTACCTGATCGGTGAGCGAGCGGCCGACTTCATCCTCAGCACGCGGGCCCACGGTTACTGAGCCAGCTCTTTCCAACCTCGGTCTGAGCTGGCGTGATGCAGGCAGAGGATGGCCTGGACGAGGCTGGTGATGCGGGTGGTTGAGCATCGCAGCTTGCGCAGGAGCCACCAGGACTTGAGGGTAGCGATGACCCGTTCCACCAGGGCCCGAATCTTGACGTGGGAGCGGTCGACCGCCTGCTGTCCTGTGGACAGCGCCTCCCATCGGCCCCGGTAGGGGACGCGGACCGTGCCGCCGGCTCCGCAGTATCCCTTGTCGGCCCACGGGACGCCGGCCTCGGCAAAAGCGTCGATGGTGCCGCTCTCGGGCGGCGCGGATGTCGTGGGCGGCTCCGGGCAGGGTGGGTGAGGCCCACAGGAGACGGCCGGAAGGGTCAGCGACGACTTGCACATTCATCTCATGTCTTTTGGGTTTGCCGGAACGGAAGGGCCGTCAGCGGCTGTCCGGTCGATCGCGAGCAGGGTGCTGCCGTCGAGCAGGACACACGCATTCGTCGACGCCGTCCGGACGGCCTCGGTCCGGGGGTCTTCCTCGTGACACTCACCAGCTTGGCCACGACGGTGGCCGTGATGCATTGGCTGCCGAGCTGGCTGTCCCAGCTGCGCCCCTGGTCCGGCCGGTAGCTGCCCAGGCCGGCGGAGTGCGGACGGGACGTGTCCGGAACCGCCAGGAGATAGCAAGGCTGAACCTACGACCCTCATGATCCCCGGCGGCCATGCCTGGGGCCGGGCGCCATCGCGCCGTCGGTCCCGCTGTCGGGTGGTGAACGAGCAGGCACGCCGCCCGACCACCGTGGCTCTCTCCGTCCGCCCCGCTGCGGGAGACGAGCACGGACTGCGCCGACTCCAGCCGGTACGAGGAGAGCGAGAGGTCCGAGAGCTCAAGAGCCCGGGCCTCGCCGTCATGTGGCATCGACCGTGCAGCGCTCCCGGTCCGGCGACTGGACGGGAAGAGCACAGGTACGCGATCGAGCGAGACCGCACATGCTGACCACCCGCCGCACGGCGGCGCTGTCCTGCTGGCGGACGCCGCTGCTGGACGCCGGGCGGCGGCATGGCTCCCTGGATCCGGGGGACTGCGACCGCACGGCCCTGGACAGGGGGCGGCGCGGCTGCTCGCGGACGCCCCGGGCGCGGCCATCATGACCGGTGGTCTGTTACGGATGTGGGCTTTCCGGGCCACGCCATCGCCTGAAGCGCGGCGGCTGGCCAGCCTGGCCAGGGACTCCTAGCGAAATGATCCTCGGGGTGGTGAGGCGCCGGTTCGCTGCACGTGTAATGGCGGCGAAAGCCGGGTACGCCTACTGCCCGCCGGTCCTGTCCGGCCGCTGGCTCTGCAGTTCCGTGTACCGCGAGCGCATTGCGGTGCTCGCGGCCGGACCGGCGGCGAAGACGAAGGCCTCACTGTCGTCGAGGTTCCTTCCTGTACGGGCGTCGACCAGGACCGGTTCGACCTCCTCGCCGCTGGCGGCGTCCACCAAGATCATGGATCGCTCCTGCGGCGTCAGGTGTCGGTTCCCCCAGGCAGCCAGGGCCACCATCACGGGCCGAAGGGATCGGCCCCGCTCGGTGAGCACGTACTCGTAACGGGCCGGCTTGTCCTGGTAGAGCCGCCGTTCCAGCAGGTCGTCCGCGACCAGCGTCTTCAGCCGTGCGGTGAGCATGCTGGTGGAAATGCCCAGATTCCGCTGGAACTGGTCGAAGCGTGTATAGCCATCGAAGGCGTCGTGCAAGATCAGCAGAGTCCACCACTCGCCGACGTGCTGCACCGTCGTGGACAGCGGGCACTCCCGGTCCTCCAGTCGCATGCGACTCGGCATGCCACCCTCCCAAAGTTACTGCTAATGTAGAAGTAAGTACCTTCTATTTTAGCAGTCGGCGGGGTTCTGCGGTGATGTGCGCACGCCGGGCATGCCGCCGCCCGGCGTGCAAGAGCCGCATCCCGTGACTGCTTGCCCTGGCGCAGAGGAAGAACCCATGACTCAGAACCCGACGTCGCTCAACCCCACCGACCTGCCCGAAGCGATCACCCGCTACCTGACGGGCCGCGCCGACAAGAACGTCTCCGCTGCGACATCGGCCTTCGCGCCGCACGCCACTGTTACGGACGACGGACACACCTACGAGGGAGCCGAGGCCATCACCCGATGGCTCGGGCAAACCGACACCGAGTACACCTACACCACCACGCTCACCGGTGCAGAACGCGACGCACCCGACCGGTACACCGTCCACCAGCACCTCGAAGGAAACTTCCCCGGCGGGAAGGTCGATCTGCGCTGCCGCTTCGTCTTGACCCACGGACTGATCAGCGAACTCAGCATCGCCCCCTGACCGACCGCCCGCCACCCTTGTTCACCACCACCCTGGCAGGAGCACGAACAACATGAGGACCTGGTTCATCACCGGCGGCACCCCCGGCGGATTCGGCATGGCCTACGCCAACGCCGCCCTGGAACTGGGCGACAACGTCGTCCTCACCGCCCGCCGCCCCCACCTGCTCGAAGACTGGGCCGCCCGCCACGGCGACCGGGTGCTCGTCCACCCCCTTAACGTCACCGACCCACCGCAGGTCCACGAGGCCGTCCGGGCCGCCGAAGAGCGTTTCGGCCGTATCGACGTCCTGGTCAACAACGCCGGCCGGGGATGGTACGGCTCCGTCGAGGGTGCGCCCGACAGCGAGGTCAGGGCCTCCTTCGAGCTCAACTTCTTTTCCGTCACGCAGATGCTTCGTGCCGTCCTGCCGGGCATGCGGGAGCGCCGTAGCGGATGGATCATCAACATGTCCTCCGTCGCCGGACTGCGCAGCGTGCCGGGCTTCGGCTACTACAGCGCCGCCAAGTACGCCATCGAAGGGCTCACTGAGGCGCTGCGCCACGAAGTCGCCCCGTTCGGCATCAAGGTCCTGGCCGTGGAGCCAGGCGCTTTTCGCACACACGCCTACGCGTCGTTCGCCGACGAAGCCGTGAGCGAGACGGTCGACGCCTACCTTCCCTTGATTCAATCCGTCCGCTCCTCCATGATCAAACAGAACGGTCATCAGCCCGGCGACCCCCGGCGCGGAGTGCGCGTTGTCGTGGATGCGATGGACAGCGCCACCCCGCCCCGCCGTATCGTCCTGGGCGCCGACGGCTACGCGGCCGTCCAGGAGCAACTGACGGATATGGCGGCAGAACTGAGCGCCTTCGAAGCGGCCTCGCGCAGTGCGGACTTCCCCCAGGACTCCTGAGAGGCGGTCGAAGACCGCATCCTTCCGCCGGCGGCGAAGTGTCCGTAGACGGTTTCCCGCGGGGCGAAGTCGTGCGGGAGGTATCGCCATGGGATCCCGGTCCGGTCGGCGTAGAGGATGGCGTCCATGATCCGGCGCAGGCCGTGTTCGGGCGGCCGGCCGATGTCCAGGCGATGCTCCGCGGCTGGATACCGAGCGCGACGCCAGCGACCTGCTGCCCCCGCGCCCGCGGGGAGTGCTCCGCTACGGAACGTAGCGAGGCGCGTTGGAGTGATGGAGGCAGGAGACTGATGAAATCCTGTCGCAGCTGAGGTCTAGCCCCGGGCCTTGGCAGCGAAGTCCTCCGTACTCAGCGGGTGCAGCAGTGGTGCGGGAGTAGGGCCGAAACTGGTGTGGCGAGCGCCTAACAGTTCTCGATCGAGCAGGATCGAGGCGGATCCAGCCGGATGGAAACGGGCAGATATGTCCGACACTGCGGCGTCTTCCCAGGTGAGAAGGGTCACTTAAATGGGTTCGAGTCCCACCCGCCCCACTCCCCTCCCCCCGGCGGGCACGTTCCGGCCCGCGCCGTTCCGGGTGCCGGGGCCGCCTCGCCCCAACTTCACCCGAAACCGTGCAGTGTGGCCGTTCCGCCCCTGCGGGGGCACGCGGACGTGCATCATGACCCGCATGTCCGTGTATCAGGTCTCCTGCCCGGCCCGGGTCAACTACCTCGACTCCGAGATCGACGAACTGCAGGACGTCCCCGACGGCGGCTTCCAGGTCGCCCGGTCCCTGTGGTGCCTGCTGGAGGCGGGACACACCGGCCTCCACCACACCTTCACCCAGGGGCTGCGGGCGACGGACGAGCTCCCGGCGCGGAACCTGTGGACGCGCTGGCCGGACGGCGACGAGTACGGTCCGCAGCGCGAGACGCTGATCCTGCCGCCCTGCACCGAGAAGTTCCTGGCCGGGGCGATCGAGGAGGAGAGCTGCGGCCTGCCCGCCGGGCACGTGGGCCGGCACGGCTTCGAGTTCGGCCCACCGCTCACCGAGGCCGACGTCCTGCCCGAGTGGCTGTTCCGGATGTTCTTCGACTGATCCCGGTGCCGTGGACGGTCCGGGACCCGAGTGCGTTCCCGCGCCGGTGCCGCGCCGCTGTCCCCGCCCCTCCGGGACGCGGTCCCCGCGACCGCCACCAGCGAGAACGCGTATCTGCCCGGCCGGTGGCCGAACCCCCTGTGAGAAACTTGCCGTCGTCCCGATCTCCGGGCTCTTCCACCGACACCACCGGGCCCGGAGCCCGCCTGGTCCGTTTCTCCGGGAGAAAGCCTTGTCCATGAAACGCACACCGCTTCCGGGAGTCGGCGTCCAGTACGACGTGACCACCCGCTCGGGACGGCACCTGTCCGTCGTCGTCCACCAGGACGGACGCCGGTTCCTCGGTTTCTACGCGGCCGACGACCCCGACACCTGCCAGGCGTCCTTCCGGCTCGACGCGGACGAGGCGGCGTCGCTCGCCGCCCTGATCGCCCCCGACCCGGAGACCCCGGACCTGGCCATGGGCGAGCTGGACCTGGCCACCGAGCGGATCCCGGTCACCGCCAAGTCCCCGTACCGGGGGCGGCCGCTGGGCGACACCCGGGCGCGGACGCGTACCGGGGCGTCGATCGTCGCCGTGCTGCGCCGGACGGCACCGCACCCGGCGCCGGGGCCGGACTTCAGGCTGGAGGCGGGTGACATCCTGGTGGTCGTCGGCACTCGCGAGGGCGTCGAGGAACTCGCCCAGATCATCGCGGGGGGCTGAGTATGCACGACACCACCAGACTGCTCATCGAGCTGGGCGCCATCATCCTCGGGCTGGGCGTCATCGGACGCTTCGCCGGGCGGATCGGGCTGTCCGCCATCCCCCTGTACCTGCTGGCCGGGCTCGCCTTCGGGCACGGCGGGCTCTTCGAGCTGAGCGCCAGCGAGGAGTTCGTCGCGATCGGCGCCGAGATAGGGGTCATCCTGCTGCTGCTCCTGCTGGGCCTGGAGTACAGCGCCTCCGAACTGGTCGACAACCTCAGGACGCAGTACCCGTCCGGCGCGGTGGACTTCCTCCTCAACGCCACCCCGGGCGCCGTCGCCGCCCTGGTCCTGGGCTGGGGCCCGGTGGGCGCCGTGGCACTGGCCGGTGTCACCTGGATCTCCTCCTCCGGCGTCATCGCCAAGGTCCTCACCGACCTGGGCAGGCTCGGAAACCGCGAGACCCCCGTCATCCTCGGTGTCCTCGTCATGGAGGACCTGGCGATGGCCGTCTACCTGCCGATCCTGACCACCATGGTGGCCGGGGTCGGACTGGCGGGCGGCAGCGTCAGCCTGATGGTGGCCCTGGGGACGGTGGGCCTCGTCCTCTACGTGGCGCTGCGCCACGGCCGGCTGATCAGCAAGGCCGTCTCCTCCGACAACCCCGAACTGCTGCTGCTGGTGGTGCTCGGCCTGACCGTCCTGATCGCCGGCATCGCCCAGCAGCTGCACGTCTCGGCGGCGGTCGGCGCGTTCCTCGTCGGCATCGCCCTGTCCGGCGAGGTGGCCGAGAACGCCCACCGGCTGTTCGCCCCGCTGCGCGACCTGTTCGCGGCGGTGTTCTTCGTCTTCTTCGGCCTGTCCACCGATCCGGAGAACATCCCGCCGGTACTCGTCCCCGCGCTGATCCTGGCCGTGGTCACCTCGGTCACCAAGGTCGTCACCGGCTGGTACGCGGCGCGGCGTGCCGGGATCAGCCCGAAGGGCCGGCTGCGGGCGGGCGGCGCGCTGGTGGCGCGCGGCGAGTTCTCCATCGTCATCGCCGGTCTGGCGGCCGGGGTCGCGACCCAGATCAGGCCGTTGGCCACGGCGTACGTACTGCTGCTGGTGATCATCGGTCCGCTGGCCGCCCGCTGGACCGAGCCGCTCGTGCGCGCCGTGTTCCCGCGGCTGCTGGAGGTCCCCACGGGGGGCACGGAGAGAGGGCCGGCGAAGGGCCCGGGGGCGGGGCCCGACACGGTCTCCCGCGCGGATTCCCCCAGTGCTCCGGAGGGACTGCAGTCCCCCGGCGGCCGATGAGGCATCATCTCCCTCCATGGGGATAGTCGCCGGTCTGGACAGTTCGTCCGAGTACACCCGCATCGTCGTCTGCGACACCGACACGGGCGCCGTCGTCAGACAGGGGTACGCCCCGCATCCGGTGCCGGAGAACGGCGGGGCGGGCGGAGAGGCGGCGGGCGCGGCCCGACGCACCGAGGCCGATCCGCAGTCGTGGCTGCTCTCGCTGGGCGAGGCCGCGTCCGGGGGACTGCTGGAGGGCGTCGAGGCGATCGGGGTCTCGGCCCAGCGGAACGGGCTGGTCCCGCTCGACGAGGCGGGCAACCCGGTACGGCCCGCGCTGGTGGGCAACGACCGGCGGGCGCAGACCTCGGCGGCCGACCTGGTGGACGCGCTCGGCGGGCGGGAGTCCTGGGCGCAGGCGGTCGGCTGTGTGCCCCGGTCGGCGCAGCCGGTGACGAAGCTGCGCCACCTGGCGCGGCAGGAGCCGGAGGCGGCGCGGCGGGTGGCCGAGGTGCTCCAGCCGCACGACTGGCTGGTGTGGCAGCTGCTGGGACGTCCCCACCGGCGCACCACCGACCGCGGTGAGGCCTCGGGCACCGGCTACTGGTCGGCGGCGGCCGAGTCCTGGCGGTCCGACCTGGCCGAGCTGGCGCTCGGCCGCCCGGTGCGGCTGCCGGAGGTGGTCGGTCCGGCCGAAGCGGCCGGGCAGACCCCGGAGGGGCTGCTGATCTCGGCCGGCACGGGCGAGACGATGGCCGCCGCCTTCGGTCTGGGGGTCGGGGTCGGCGACGCGGTCGTCTCCCTCGGTGTCTCGGGATCGGTGTTCTCGGTGCACCACCAGGCACTGGTGGAGCCGAACGGCATGATCACCTCGCTCGCCGACGCCACCGGCATGCATCTTCCGGTGGTGTACACGCTCAACGCGGTGCGGACGCTGCGCGGTGCCGCCGAGCTGCTGGGCACGGACCTGGAGGGGCTCTCGGCGCTGGCGCTGAAGTCCACACCGGGCTCGTACGGGCTGGTGCTGCTGCCCTATCTGGAGGGCGAGCGCACCCCCGATCTGCCGCACACCGCGGGCACCCTGGCCGGGCTGCGGCAGGAGAGCATGAAGCCGGAGCATCTGGCACGCGCCGCCTTCGAGGGCATGCTGTGCGGGCTGGTGGACGCCCTGGACGTGCTGCGCGGCCGGGGGGTCCAGGTCAACCGGGTCTTCCTGCTGGGACCGGCGGCCGAGCTCCCGGCGGTCCGGTCGATCGCCCCGGCCCTGCTGGGCGCCCAGGTGGTGATTCCGCAGCCGGCGGACTACGCGGCGCTGGGCGCCGCCCGGCAGGCGGCCTGGGCGCTGGGAGTGGCACGGGGTGCCCTCTCGCCGCGGCAGCCCCCGCTCTGGCCCGCGCCCGCCGGGCAGGTCCTCGACCCGGGCGAGGAGCTCGCGGTGGGTCAGGCGGTGCGGCAGCAGTACACGGCCGTGCGCGAGCAGACGCACCCGGGGGCGTTCGGCTGACCGGCCGGGAAGCCGGCCCCGGCGGTACGGGCGCGGGTGCGGCGGTACGGGCCGCCGCCCCGGGGGTCAGTCCAGATACCCCCTCAGCTGGTCCGCGTAGGCGTGGTCGCGGAGCTTGCCGAGGGTCTTGGACTCGATCTGGCGGATGCGCTCCCGGGTGACGCCGAAGAGGCGGCCGATCTCCTCCAGGGTGCGGGGGCGGCCGTCGTCGAGGCCGTAGCGGAGCTGGACGACCTTGCGCTCGCGCTCGCCGAGGGTGGACAGGACGGCCTCCAGGTGCTGGCGCAGCAGCAGGAAGGCGGCGGACTCCACCGGAGAGGGCGCGTCGCCGTCCTCGATCAGGTCGCCGAGGTTGACGTCCTCCTCCTCGCCCACCGGGGCGTGCAGCGACACCGGTTCCTGGGCCAGTCGCAGCACCTCGCTGACCCGTTCGCCGGTCAGGCCGAGCTGGGCGGCGACCTCCTCGGGAGTGGGTTCGTAGCCGCGCTCCTGGAGGATGCGGCGCTGCACCCGGATGACCCGGTTGATCAGTTCGACGACGTGGACGGGGACGCGGATGGTGCGGGCCTGGTCGGCGAGCGCCCGCGACATCGCCTGGCGTATCCACCAGGTCGCGTAGGTGGAGAACTTGTAGCCGCGGGTGTAGTCGAACTTCTCCACCGCCCTGATCAGTCCCAGGTTGCCCTCCTGGACCAGGTCGAGCATGGTCAGCCCGCGCCCGACGTATCGTTTCGCCACCGAGACCACCAGCCGCAGGTTGGCCTCTATCAGCCGGCGCTTGGCCATCCGGCCCATGACCACCAGCCGGTCGAGGTCGAGGGCGAGCCGCTCGTCGGGGCCGGGGTCCCGGCCGAGTCTCTCCTCGGCGAACAGTCCCGCCTCGACGCGCCGGGCGAGCTCGACCTCCTCGGCGGCGGTGAGCAGGGGGATGCGGCCGATCTCGCGCAGGTACTGGCGGAAGAGGTCGGCCGCGGGACCGGAGCCCTCGGACCGTACCGGCCGCGGGACGAGCGGCGGTTCGGCACCCCGGTCCGGGACCGTCTCGGGATGGTCGGGCGGGGTGCCCGGCGGTCCGGCCGGTTCCACGGCGGTCAGATCCGGGAGGTCCCCGACGGCCGGAGCGTTCGGGGATTCGTGGCCGGTGGGGGCGGCGAGGGTCGCGCCGTCCAGGGTCCGGGTCTGCACGGGGGCGGCCTCCAAGCTGATCGCTGCCGGTGGGGGCGACAGGCGAGACAAGGACGGACGGACACGGACACGACGGGCGCGGCCGTACGCCGTTCGTCGCGGGGCGGGCGAGCGGCTCTCCGGGGGGATGCGCGCTCCGAGACTCAGGAACCCTTCCCAGTGTGCGCCACGACACACTCCGCCCACGAGAGTCGTGCGCCCAGTTTTTGGGCCCGGCCGGCACCCGGCGTGTACGG
Source organism: Streptomyces rubellus (assembly GCF_036323805.1). NCBI lineage: Bacteria > Bacillati > Actinomycetota > Actinomycetes > Kitasatosporales > Streptomycetaceae > Streptomyces > Streptomyces rubellus. The sequence continues at coordinate 529,168 of NZ_JAZDCX010000001.1, read as the reverse complement.
GTCGTCACGGGGAACCACCGGAAGAGCCCGGGGCGGACGGCCGGGAACGGCCGTCAGGACCACAGCGCGGCGGCGCCCCGGTCGCGCAGCGCCCGGCCGTACTGCTCCAGCGTCCACAGCTCCTGGGAGACGGCGGTCTGCTTCTCGTCGCCGCTGCTCACCAGGCGCTCGAAGGTGCTGCGCAGCTCGGCGATCCGGCGGTTGACCGCCTCCAGCCGGACCTTGACCAGGAACTCCCCGGCGTACATCTCGTCGGGCTCGCGCGGGGTCATCAGGGGCTCGACGCTCAGCTCGGTGATCATCGACCGCATGGTGTCGTCCGGCGCGGCGTCGCGCACCCGGACCAGGTACTCGCCGTCGGCCCGCTCCACTCCCCCGGCCTTCTCGATGGCCTGGCGCACCGCCGCGTAGGGGGCGGCGGTGAACTCGTCGGCGCCGTAGGCGTCGAAGAGCGGGGCGACCAGCTGCGGGAACTGCAGCGCCAGCTTGAGCAGTTCGCGCTCGGCCCGCAGCCGGGGGGTGCGCAGGTCGAGCCGGGGGCCGCCGGGCGCCGGGCCGGGGGCCACGGGCCCCGTGGACGCTCCGGCGGCGTGGCCGCCGCGGTACCGGGGGCCGCCCTCGGGGGCGCCCCCGCGCTCGCGGAGCCGGCGGGCGAGCTGCCCCACCCGGCGCACGACGAACTCGGTGTCGAGGATGCCCAGCATCCCGGCCAGCCGTACGGCGTACTGGTGCTGGATCGAGCCGTCCTTGATCCGGGCGACGATCGGCGCGGCCTCCTCCAGGGCGGCGGCCCGGCCCTCGGCGGTGTCCAGGTTGTGCTGCCCGGTGACCGAGCGGATGGCGAACTCGAAGAGCGGGGAGCGCCCTTCCACCAGCCCCCGCACCGCCTCGTCCCCCTCGGCCAGCCGCAGCTCGCACGGGTCCATGCCGCCGGGGGTGATGGCGATCGAGGTGCGGGCGGCGAACTTCTGGTCGTCCTCGAAGGCGCGCAGCGCGGCCTTCTGTCCGGCGGCGTCGCCGTCGAAGGTGAAGACCACCTCCGAGCGGGAGTTGTCCATCAGCAGCCGCCGCAGGATCTTGATGTGCTCGCCGCCGAAGGCGGTGCCGCAGGTGGCGATCGCGCCGGTGATCCCGGCCAGGTGACAGGCCATCACATCCGTGTAGCCCTCGACGACCACGGCCCGGCCGGTCTTCGCGATCTCCCGCTTGGCGAGGTCGATGCCGTACAGCACCTGGGACTTGTGGTAGATCGCCGTCTCGGGGGTGTTGAGGTACTTCGGCCCGTTGTCGTCCTCGCGGAGCTTGCGGGCGCCGAAGCCGACGACCTCGCCGGTGATGTCGCGGACGGGCCACATCAGCCGGCCGCGGAAGCGGTCGATGGGCCGGCCGTTGCGGCTCTCCTGGGCGAGGCCGGCCAGGATCAGCTCCTTGTCGCTGAAGCCCTTGCCGCGCAGGAAGCGGGTCAGGTGGTCCCAGCCGGCCGGGGCGTAGCCGACGCCGAAGTGGGCCGCGGCATCGGAGTCGAAGCCGCGTTCGGCGAGGAAGCGGCGGCCGGTCTCGGCCTCGGGCGAGTCGAGCCGCTCGGTGTAGAAGGCGGCGGCGGCCTTGTGCGCCTGGACCAGCCGGATGCGCTCGCCCTGCTGGCGGCCGGGCGCGTAGCCGCCCTCCTCGTAGCGCAGGGTGATCCCGGCCTGGGAGGCGAGCCGCTCGACGGCCTCGGAGAAGGAGAGGTGGTCCACCTTCATCACGAAGTCGAGGGTGTCGCCGCCGGCCTGGCAGCCGAAGCAGTGGTAGAGCCCCTTGCTCGGGCTGACGTGGAAGGACGGGGACTTCTCGTCGTGGAAGGGGCACAGGCCCTTGAGGTTGCCGCCGCCCGCCGGGCGGAGCTGGAGGTACTCCGCGACGACGGCGTCGATCGGGACCGCGTCCCGTACCGCCTTCACGTCCTCGTCGTTGATCCGTCCCGCCACGGCAGAAGTCTACGGCCGGCCCCCGACACCTCCGGCACCCCGGGCCGGTGGCGGGCCCGCCGGCCGCCACCGTTCCTTGCCGGGGGTTTCCCGGCATGTTCCCCGTACGGCCCTCTCCCCGTCACCCCGCCGGATACCGGCACCGCTGGAGCGAGCAGGATGTTCACCAGGGACCCGGAGAGGGCGGAGCGGGATGCGCGTGCTGACATGGAACCTGTGGTGGCGGTTCGGCCCGTGGGAGGAGCGGCGCAAGGCCGTCCTCACGGTGCTGCGCGAGCTGCGGCCCGACATCGTCGGCCTGCAGGAGGTGTGGGAGCACGGCGGGGAGAACCTCGCCCGGTGGCTCGCCGACGAGCTCGGCCTGCACTGCGCCTGGGGCGCCTCCGACTCCCCCGGGCGCTGGCAGCGGCGGCTGGGCGACCCGTCCGTGGGCATCGGCAACGCGGTGCTCAGCCGGTGGCCGGTCCTGGAGAGCGAGGTGCTGCGGCTGTCCGCGCCCGAGGAACTGGACGACGGCCGGCTGGCCCTGTACGCGCGGCTGGACCTGCCCGGGCACCCGGTGCCGTTCTTCACCACCCACCTGGCCTCGGCCGCGCACGCCTCGGCGGTCCGGTGCGCGCAGGTGACGGCCCTCGCCCGGTTCGTCGCGCTCCACCGCGGCGGCACCGACTTCCCGCCGGTGGTCACCGGGGACTTCAACGCCCGGCCGGAATCCGACGAGATCCGGCTGCTCGGCGGCTACCTGACCGCCCCCGCCGTCCCCGGCCAGGTGCTCCTCGACGCCTGGGAGCACGCCGACCCGCGGGCGCCCTCGGCCACCCGGGACGCGGCGAACCCCCATGTCGCGGCGGCCTTCCGGCCCAGCATCCGGGTGGACTACATCCGGGTCGGCCCGCCCGGCCCCGGCGGGCTCGGCCACGTGCGCTCCGTACGGCGCGCGGGCGACCGCCCGGTGGACGGCGTCTGGCCCTCCGACCACACTGCGGTCCTGGCGGACCTGGCGGACCCGGCGGACGGCTGAGGCCGGGCCCGGCGCCGGGTATCCGTCCCTGGACGTCCGGCGCCACCCCCGGGAGGATCACTCCCATGACTCAGCAGCCCGTGCCGCGCCCCGTGAACCTGGTGGAGGCGCTGGCCTCCTTCGACGACGTGTACAGCCCGCGGATCGTCACCCGCGTGAACGACTACGACGTACGGATCGCCCATGTGCGGGGCGAACACGTCTGGCACGTCCACGAGGACACCGACGAGTTCTTCCTCGTCCTCGACGGCCGCTTCGACATCGCCCTGCGCGACGCCGAGGGCAACGAGTCCACCGTCGTACTGCACAGGGGCGACACGTTCACGGTGCCCCGGGGCACCGAGCACCGGCCGTCCTCGCCGGGCGGGTCGATCATGATGTTCGAGCCGTCGGGCACGGCCACGACCGGGGACCGCCACGACGGGGACATTCCCGCCCACGTGGACAGCACCACCGGTCACGCGCTGGGCTGATCCGCGCCGCGCACCGCCGCCCGGCCCGCGGGCGGCGGTGCGTTCGTCCAGTCCTCCCCGGCACGGGGCCCGGACCGGCGCCTCAGGGCCGGGACGGCGGGTCGGGCCGGGCGGCCAGGTGGTCCTGGAGCTCGCGGTGCCGGAACTGCCAGGCCGTACCGGCCACCCGCAGCAGGCCCAGCCGGTAGCAGGCGTCCAGGAAGCGGCCCAGGCGCCAGGGCAGCCGTCCGCGGACGCACAGCAGGAAGGCGAGGTACCGGACCGCCGCCCGGCCCGCCCCGCTCATGAGCCCGACCGCGATCCCGACCGCGGCCCCGCTCACCAGGCCCTCCGTGAGCCCGGCCACCGGCCCGTACCCGATCCCGACCGCCAGCCCGAGCCCGAGGCCGAAACCCGCCCCGTACGCCAGGCAGGTGATGAGGTCGCCGCGCACCAGATCGCGCGGATCGGTCACCGGCCGCTCCTCCCCGGCCGTGACACCGGCCGCGAGGGCGCCCACGGCCCCGACCGCCAGTCCGGCCGTGACGCCGACGACGGGCCCGAACAGGAGGACGAACACGAGTCCGGCCGCGAGTCCGGCCGCGAGCCGGAGTGCGAAACCGCGCCGCCCGGCGCGGGTACGCAGCCGCCCGGGTTCGAGCCGGTGCGGTCGCGGCCACGGCCGGCTCCCCACCAGGGCGACGGCCGGCACGAACAGCAGCGCCAGCGCCGCCCGCTGCCACAGGGGGAGGCCGATCCGCCACACCAGCCCGGCGCTGACCGGCACGGCCAGGGCCACGCTCAGGGCCCGGTCGGTCCACAGCGCCCGGCGCGGGCCGGCCAGCGGCCACAGCTCGTGGAGGACCAGGTCGGTGCCGCTCGGGACGCGGCCGGCGACGACGCGCGGCGGGCGGGCGGCGGTACCGGCGCCGTCGTTCAGGTGGCGGGCGAGGACGGCCAGACGGCGCCAGGTGACCCCGGCGTCCAGCCTGGGCGGCCGGTGGCCGCGCCGGACGGGTTCCGCGCCGTCCGCGGCGCCGGGCGCGGTGATGCCGGTCCCGTGGTGGGGCGCGGTCACGGCGGCCCCGACGCACCGGTCCAGGAGGTACTCGTACAGCCGGCCGCCGGCGGCGAGGGCCGGCAGGCCGGCGGGGTCCCGCAGATGGCCGCCGTCCGGGGTCCGTTCCTGGAAGACGACGACGGCCAGGGTGAGCCGCCAGGGCGTGTCCAGGGCGCGGGCCAGCCGCCGGGCGGCGTCGGGGGCGGGACCGGCCGGGTCCGCGGCCTGTTCCAGCGCGTCGAGCACGGGCTGCCAGCGGGTCCGGCCCCGCTCGGTGGCCGCGACGCGCCGCTCCAGGTAGGCGCGGGCCCGGGCCGGGTCGACGCGCTCCAGGGCGATGTGCGCCGCCACCCTCGGCTGGGCGTCGGCGTCCACCAGCGCCCGGTACTGGGCATGGCGGCAGGTCAGCACCACCGGGCAGCGTACGCCGCCGCTCTCGAAGCGCTCCACGGCGCGCAGCAGGGCGGCGGCGCGGGACCCGTACCCCGGTGCGGTGTCCCGGTCCGTCTCGTCCAGGCCGTCGATGACCGGCAGGACGAGTTCGGCGGCGACGACCAGCCCGGCGTCACGGGGCGAGAGGTGGTAGGCGGAGGCGAGATGGGCGCGCAGCCACTGCCGCAGCTCACCGCCGGGCCAGGAGGCCGCGGTCAGCAGCACCGGCACCGGCTCGCCCGCGCCGCGCTCCCTGGCCAGGCCCAGCAGCAGGGCCAGGGCGAGCACGGTCTTGCCCGTCCCCTCGTCGCCCGCCCCGTCCCCGTCGGGCCGGGGTGTGCCGGTGATGACCAGCCGGCCGGGCCGCAGCTCCCGGTAAAAACCGGTGATGTCCGCCAGCGTCCCGCCGGAGCGCGCGCCGGTCACGGCGGTGGCGGTCGTGCTGAACACCAGGTCGATCCGGCCTCCCGGGGCCGCCCGGCCGCTGCCCAGCAGCTGCCGGTACTGCGTTCCCTCCTTGCGCACCACCGCCCGCGCCAGCTGCTCGGCGACCACCTCCCCGGTGCGCTGGGCACGCACCCCGTGCACCGCCGCCCACAGCCCCCAGCCACCGAGCACCGCGCCGACCACCCCCAGCCCGAAGGAGAGCACCCCGGCGGGGTCGGACTGGCCCAGCTCCACCCGGCCCAGCGCGAACACCGTCCAGCCCAGCCCGGCCAGGCACACCGCGGTACTGAACACCACCACCGCGACCCGCCCGGCATGCCCCCGGCTTCCCATGGCTCACGCTCCCACCACCGCACGACACGGAGACGAACACGCACAGTGTGCTACATGTCGCTCCGGGTGACGCCGGTTCGCGGCGCGGTCGCCGGCCTCCGTCAGCCGATGACGGCGGTGGTGCCCCGGGGTCCGGTGAGGCGGGCGTGGAGGCGGCGGGCCGAGGCGTCGGTCAGGGAGGCGATCTGGTCGACGATCACCCGCAACCGTGCGGTGTCGGTGCCGGCGGCCGCGTACAGCGTGCGGAACTGGGGGTCCAGCCCGTCGGGTGCGCGGGCCGTCAGCGCCTCGGCCAGCTCGGTCAGGACGGCGCGCTGCTCACCGCGCAGCCGCTCCTGGTCGGGGCGCTGCATCACGTACCGGTCGGCGACGGCCTTGAGCACGTCACACTCCAGCCGTGCCTCGCGCGGCACCACCAGGGCGGCGGTGTGGCGGGTCAGCCGGCCGGAGCCGTACGCGGCCCGGGTGGCGCCCTCGGCGGCCAGGCAGAAGCGGCCGATGAGCTGGCTGGTGGCGTCCTTCAGCCGGGCCTGGGCGACGGCCGTCCCGTCGTAGCCGTGCGGCCACCACTCCTGGTCCAGCAGCCGGTCCAGGGCCTCGGCGAGTTCGGCCTCCGCGGTGCCGGGCGGCGCGTAGCGGCGGGCGGCGAGGGAGAGGACCTCGCGGCGCTCGGACTCGGCGAGCAGCAGGTTGGGGTCCAGATGCCCGGCGTGCAGACCGTCCTCGACATCGTGGACGGAGTAGGCGACGTCGTCGGCCCAGTCCATGACCTGTGCCTCGAAGCACCGCCGGTGTCCGGGGGCGCCGGCGCGGAACCAGGAGAAGACCGGCAGGTCGTCCTCGTACACGCCGAACTTCCCCGAGCCCGGGTCGATGGGGTGGCCGCCGCGCGGCCAGGGGTACTTGGTGGCGGCGTCCAGCGCGGCGCGGGTGAGGTTGAGGCCGACGCTGACGAGCCGCTCGCCGCCGTCCGGCCCCGTCTCCGTCACGAACCGCTTCGGCTCCAGCCGGGACAGCAGCCGCAGCGACTGGGCGTTGCCCTCGAAACCGCCGCAGGGCGCGGCGATCCCGTCCAGCACCCGCTCACCGTGGTGCCCGAAGGGCGGATGCCCCAGGTCGTGGGCGAGGCAGGCGGCCTCCACCAGATCCGGGTCGCAGCCGAGCGCGGCACCCAGCTCCCGGCCGACCTGGGCGCACTCCAGGGAGTGGGTCAGCCTGGTGCGGGGGGTGGCGTCCCATGCCTGCCCCACGCCGTCGGACCGGTCGGGGGCGACGACCTGGGTCTTGCCCGCGAGCCGCCGCAGCGCCGCGGAGTGCAGCACCCGGGCCCGGTCGCGCTGGAAGGCGGTGCGGCCGGGCCGCTTGTCGGGCTCGGGCACCCAGCGCTCCAGCGCCGCCTCGTCGTAAGGGGTGTGGTGGGTGTCGGGATGAGCGGCGTCCTCCATGCCGTACGGATCACCATGCCTGCCGTGCATACACCGACGGTATCGGCCGCGGACGACAGTCGTGCCGGGAACGGCCGCCGGCCGCCGCGCCTAACGCGCCGGGCCGCCCGCCGGCACCGGCACCGGGCGTCCGGCCCGGGGGCGGCGGACCGGGGCGCGGAGGCGGGCGCGTGCCTCGTCGTAGCGGTGCAGCACCAGACGGGCCAGGGCCGGGTGCGCGCCCAGCGGGCCGGCCGCGGGCAGTTCCGGCACGGCCCGCGCGCACCGGGCGGCGAAATGGCCGGGAGCGGCGAAGTACGAGGCCAGCGCGGGCCGCCGGCAGCCGGCCCGGCGCAGGGCGGCCACCGCCTCGGGAACGGTCGGCGCGGCGGCCGAGGCATAGGCCGGGAGCACCGGCACACCGCCGAGGCGGGCGGAGAGCAGTGCGGCCGTCCGCCCGGCGTCCCGGGCCGACTCCGGGTCGCGGGAGCCGGCGGCGGCCAGCACCACGCCGTCCGGTGCCCCGCCCGCGGGGACGGCCTCGGCGAGCCGTGCGGCCAGGGCCTCGGCGAGCAGGGGGTGCGGCCCCAGCGGGGCGGCGGTCCGGATCTCCAGGTGCGCGGCGGCGGCCGCGGCCCGGGGGATGTCGTGCTTGACGTGGTGGCCGCGGCCGAACAGCAGCGGCACCAGCACCGCGGGACCGGCCGGCAGCGCGTCCAGGGTGTCCGGCAGCAGCGGCTCGTTCAGCTCGATGTGCCCCGGCACCACCCGCAGCCCGGGCCGCAGCGACCGCACCAGCTCCAGCAGCGCGGTGATCGCGGGGAGCGCCCGCGGGTCGCGGGAGCCGTGGGCGACGGCCACCAGGGCGGGCGCGGACCGGGCGGGCGGCGCGGACTGCGGTGCGGAGAACGGCGGGCGGAGGCTCATGCTCCCAGTCTCGGGACGCGCGGTTGCCCCGCGGTTGCGCCCCTGTGACGTCCGGTTGCCTGCGGCTCACGGCTCGCGGGCGGCCGCACTGAGGCCGGTGTCCCCGCCCCGTAACCCGCCCGGGCGCGGAACGTAACACGTGCGACGCACGCTGAGCGGTATGAGCGCGACGACTGCCCCGCCCACCGGACCGGCCCCCGGCGACCCCCCGGCCGTCGGCGTCCCCGTCGACACGCACTGCCCGTACTGCGCCCTGCAGTGCGGCATGGGCCTGCGGCCCGGTGCGGACGCCGCGGCGTCCGTGGAGGTGGTGGAGCGCGCCGGGTTCGACGTGAACCGGGGCGCGCTGTGCGGCAAGGGCCGCACCGCGCCCGCGCTGCTCTCCTCCCGGGTGCGCCTGACCGGCCCGCTCGTCCGTCACCACGCCGGCGGGCGGCTGGAACCGGCCTCCTGGGAGGAGGCGCTGGACCGGGTCGCCGCGGGCCTGTCGGGGGTGCGGGCCGCCCACGGGCCGGACGCCGTCGGGGTGTTCGGCGGGGGCGGGCTGACGAACGAGAAGGCGTATCTGCTGGGCAAGTTCGCCCGGCTGGTGCTGGGCACCTCGCAGATCGACTACAACGGCCGGTTCTGCATGTCCTCGGCCGCCGCCGCCCACAACCGGGCGTTCGGCCTGGACCGGGGGCTGCCGTTCCCGCTGGCGGACGTCGCCCGCACCGGCTGTGTGATCCTGGTCGGCTCCAACCCCGCCGAGACCATGCCGCCCGCGCTGCGCTACTTCACCGAGCTGCGCGAGCGGGGCGGGAAGCTGGTCGTGATCGACCCCCGGCGCACCCGCACCGCCGAGCACGCCGACCTGCACCTGGCCCCGCGCCCGGGCACCGACCTGGCCCTCGCCCTGGGCCTGCTGCACCTGGTGGTCGCCGAGGGCCGGGTGGACGAGGAGTTCGTGGCGGCGCGCACCACCGGCTGGCCCGCGGCCCGCGCCGCGGCGATGGCGCACTGGCCGGAGCTGGTGGAGCGGATCACCGGGGTGCCGGTGCCCGCGCTGCGCGAGGCGGTCGCGATGTTCTGCGACGCGGAGTCCTCGATGGTGCTCACCGCGCGCGGCCCCGAGCAGCAGTCCAAGGGCACCGACACCGTCGGCGCCTGGATCAACCTGTGCCTGGCCACCGGCCGGGCGGGCCGCCCGCTGTCCGGCTACGGCTGTCTGACCGGCCAGGGCAACGGCCAGGGCGGGCGCGAGCACGGCCAGAAGGCCGACCAGCTGCCCGGCTACCGCAGACTGGACGACCCCGCGGCGCGCGAGCACGTGGCGCGGGTGTGGGGCGTGGACCCCGGGGTGCTGCCGGGCCCGGGACGCAGCGCGTACGAGCTGCTGGACGCGCTCGGCACCGAGGTGCGCGCGCTGCTGCTGTCCGGCTCCAACCCGGTGGTCTCCGCGCCGCGCGCCGCCCATGTCGAGGAGCGGATCGCCTCGCTGGACTTCCTGGCGGTCTGCGACGTGGTGCTCTCGGAGACCGCGGAGCTGGCCGATGTGGTGCTGCCGGTGGCCCAGTGGGCGGAGGAGACGGGCACCGTCACCAATCTGGAGGGCCGGGTGCTGCTGCGCCGCAGGGCCGTGACCGCCCCGTCCGGGGTGCGCACCGATCTGGAGGTGCTGAACGCGCTCGCCGCCCGGCTGGGCTGGGAGAAGGGCTTCCCCACCGATCCGGAGGAGGTCTTCGACGAGTTGCGGCGGGCCTCGGCCGGGGGCCCGGCGGATTACTCGGGCATCACCTACCGGCGCATCACCGAGGAGGACGGCGTCTTCTGGCCCTGCCCGGAGGCTCCCGCCGACGAGGGGGCGGGAGCCTCCGCCCCCGTCCCGCACCCCGGGACCCCGCGGCTGTTCCTGGACCGCTTCGCCACCCCCGACGGCCGGGCCCGCTTCGTGCCCGTCACCCACCGTCCCTCCGCCGAGGAGCCGGACGCCGGCCATCCGCTGCTGCTGACCACGGGCCGGGTGCTGGCCCAGTACCAGTCGGGCGCCCAGACCCGGCGGGTGGCGGAGCTGAACGACGCCGCGCCCGGTCCGTTCGTCCAGCTGCATCCCCGGCTGGCCGAGCGGATCGGGGTGGCCGAGGGGGAGCCGGTCGCGGTGGTGTCGCGGCGCGGCCGGGCGGTTGCCCCGGCCCGGATCACCCCGGGCATCCGCCCGGACACGGTGTTCATGCCGTTCCACTGGCCGGGGGCGGGACGTGCCAACACCCTGACCAATCCGGCCCTGGACCCGACCTCGCGCATGCCGGAGTTCAAGGTCTGCGCCGTCCGGGTGGAACGCGCGGGGGACGCCGGGGGCTCCGCCGGCTCCGGGGACGCGGCGCGGTGAGCGCTCAGGTGCCCGCGGCGCCGTCCGTCTCCGCCGCCACCCAGGCCAGGTAGTCCGCGCCGCCGCGGACCACGGGGGTGGCGATGATCTCCGGGGTGTCGTAGTCGTGCGCGGCGCGCAGCTGCGCCTCCAGGGCGTCGTAGCGGGCCGCCGTCGTCTTCAGCAGCACCTGCCACTCGCGGTCGGCGCGCACCTCGCCCTCCCACCGGTACACCGAGGTGACCGGGCCGGTCACCTGCGCGCACGCCGCGAGCCGGGCCGCCACCGCGCCGCGCGCCAGCGCCTCGGCCTTCTCGGGGCTGTCCGTGGTGGTCAGCACCGTCAGCACGCCCGTCCCGGCCGCTCCGTCCGTCCCTGTCATCCCCGCCGTCCCTGTCGTCTCTGCCGCCTCTGTCATCCCTGCCGTCCCGTCGTGACCTCCGCCGGATCCACGGCCCACCGTAGCGAGAGCCGCCGGGCTCCCTGATCACTCTTGCGGGGGATCTCGCTCCCCCATTCGGGCAAGTGCGTTGACCATGCCGTCCGGGAGGGCGTTGTCTCCGGGCATGCGGACCGCCCGCGGACCGCTCCGTGTCCCCCGTCCTCCCGGAGCCGCCACATGACCGCCACGCCCCGCCGCCCCTTCCCGGCCGAGCCACCGGCCGGGGCGCCGCCGCGCTGTCCGGCCGGCCGGTCCCCCGCCCCGCTGTACGGACCGGGCCTGGACGGGGACAACCTGCCGGAGCTGTACGGGCGGCTGCGCGCCCGGTACGGCCCGGTCGCCCCCGTCTCGCTGGCCCCGGGCGTGTCCGCCTGGCTGGTGATGGGCTACCGGGAGGTGCTCCGGCTGGCCCGCGACGAGCGGAACTTCAGCCACGACCCCCGGCTGTGGAACCTGCCGCGCGAGGGCCGGGTGCCGTCCGACTCGCCGCTGCTGGCGTTCCTCGGCTGGCGCCCGGCGCTGATGTTCGCCGACGGACGGGCGCACCGGCGGCAGCGGTCGGCGGTCGCCGACACGCTGACCGGGATCGACGGACGCGAGCTGGTCCGCATGGTGCGGAACGCGGCCGGCCGGCTGGTCGACTCCTTCGGGGAGGCGCGCGAGGTCGATCTCGTACCGCACTACGCGCACCGGCTGCCCGCCCTGGTGCTGGCCCGGCTGCTGGGCACGGACGACCGGACGGGCCGGCAGCTGGCGGAGGCGGTCACCGGCGCCGCCGCGGCCAACGCCGACTCCGGCAACGCCGCCCGCCGCATGGAGCGCGTCCTGCTGTCGCTGATCGGGCACCGGCGGCGGCAGCCGGGCCCCGACGCCGTCTCCCGGCTGCTGGCGCACCCCGCCGCCCTGACCGAGGAGGAGGTGCTGCACAACCTGATGGTGACGGCCGTGGCGGGCTACCAGCCGACGAAGAACTGGCTGGCCACCTCGGTGCGCACCCTGCTGACCGACCACGCCCTGCGGTCCTCGCTGGACAGCGGGCTGCTGACCCTGGACGACGTGCTGGAGACGGTGCTGTGGCGGTCCCCGCCCACCCAGAACCTCCCGGCCCGCTACGCCACCCGCGATCTGCGCCTGGGCGGGCAGGCGGTGCGGGCCGGGGACATGCTCGTCCTGGCCCTGGCCGCCGCCAACGGCGACCCCGAGGCGGTGCCCCCGCGCGACGCGCCCGCGGCCGGGAACCGCGGGCACGTGTCGTTCGGCGCGGGCCCGCACACCTGTCCGGCCCGGGAGCAGGCCCGGCTGATCGTACGGACCGCCGTGGAGGTCCTGTGGCACCGGCGGCCGGGCATGGAGCTCGCCGTGCCGGAGAAGGACCTGGTCTGGTGGACCTCGCCGTGGACCAAGGGGCTGGCGGCGCTGCCCGTCCGCTTCACCGCGCCGCGGACCGTCGCCGTACCGGCCCCGCCGACCCTGCCGGGCCCGGCGGCGGGCGCCCGCACACCGCCTCCGCCGGCGCTCTGACCTGGGCCCGGGCCGGGCCCGCGGGCGCGGCCCGGGGCTCACAGCCGCCCGGCGAGCGCATTGAGGTCAGCGTTGCCCCCGGGAAACAACGGTGATGCGGACGGGAAACAGCGGCGCCGCACGCTGCCTGTATGACTTCGAGAACGCGTGTGGTGGTGATCGGCGGCGGCATGGCCGCCGCACGGCTCGCCGGGCAGCTGTCCGCCGCGTCCGACGACATGGACGTGACGGTCGTCGGCGAGGAGCCGCACGCGCCGTACAACCGGGTGCTGCTGGCCGAGGTGCTGGCCGGGCGGTACGCGCCGGAGGTGATCGGCCTCCCGGAGCCGTCCGCCGCCCGCTGGCTGCGCGGGGTGCGGGCCGTCCGGCTGGACCGGGACGAGCGGCTGGTGCGGTGCGACGACGGCACCTCGCTGCCGTACGACACGCTGGTGCTGGCCACCGGCTCGAACCCGGTGCTGCCGCCGCTGCGCGGCCTCTTCGACGATTTCACCGATTTCCCCGGCGGCCCGGGCGGCCCCGGCGCCGCCCAGGAACTGCCCCGGGGCGTGCACCCCTTCCGTACCCTGTCCGACTGCCGGGCCCTGGCGGACGAGGCACGGCCCGGGGCCCGGGCCGTGGTGGTCGGCGGCGGACTGCTGGGGGTCTCCGCCGCCCGCGCGCTGAACGGGCTCGGCGTCCACACCGTCCTCGCCCAGCAGGGCGAGCACCTCATGGAGCGCCACCTCGACGCCCGCGCCTCGGCCCTGCTCCGCGAGCACCTGGAGAGTCTGGGTGTGGAGGTCCACACCCAGTGCCGGGTCCGCGGTCTGGAGACCCGGCCCGACGCCCCGGGCGGGCGGGCCGTCTCCGCCGTGGTCCTCGCCGACGGCTACCGGCTGGCCGCCGAGCTGACCGTGCTGGCCTGCGGGGTGCGGCCCCGCGTCGGGCTCGCCCGGGCGGCCGGTCTGGAGGTGCGCCGGGGCGTCGTCGTGGACGACGAGCTGCGCACCAGCGACCCCCGCGTCCACGCCGTCGGCGACTGCGCCGAACACGGCGGCGTGGTCTACGGGCTGGCGGGCGCCGCCCAGGAGCAGGCCGACGCACTGGCACGCGTCCTGCTGGCGGCCGCGCCCCAGCCCGACCGCCCGAGCACCCCGCCGACCGCCCCGCCGTACACCGGCACCCGGGCGCTGACCCGGCTCACCCTCGCCCCGGCCGCCACCGCCGCCGGCACCGCCGCCGGGCGTCCGCTGGATCTCGCCGCGTTCGGCGAGACCGAACCGCGGCCGGAGGACGACGTCGTCCATCTCGCCGACGCCACCCGCAGCGTCTACCGGAAGGTCGTCGTCCGCGGCGACCGGCTCGTCGGCGGAATCCTCCTCGGCGATCTCGGCACCGTCGGCGCGCTCGCCCGCACCTGGGAGGGCGACGAACCGCTGTCCTCCGCCCCGCTGCTCCACCTGCTCACCAACGATGGAGGCATCTGACATGCCACGGACGACACGCCCCACGATCGTCCTCGTCGGCCACGGGATGGTCGGCCAGCGGTTCCTGGAGGAGCTCGCGAACCGGAGGGTCACCGAGCGGGCCCGGGTGGTCGTGCTGTGCGAGGAGCCCCGGCCCGCGTACGACCGCGTCCAGCTCACCTCGTACTTCTCCGGGCGCACGCCCGAGGAGCTGTCCGTGGTGGACGAGGGCTTCCTGGCGGAGCACGGCATCGAGCTGCACCTGGGCGACCCGGCGGTCGCGGTCGACCGCGCGGCGCGCACCGTGACCTCCCGCACCGGACTGGAGATCGGCTACGACGCCCTGGTGCTGGCCACCGGCTCGTACCCGTTCGTGCCGCCGGTGCCGGGGAAGGACAGCACCGGCTGCTTCGTCTACCGCACGGTGGAGGACCTGCTCGCCATCGAGGAGTACGCGGAGAACAGCCGGGTGGGCACCGTCGTCGGCGGCGGGCTGCTCGGCCTGGAGGCGGCCGGGGCGCTCAACGGGCTGGGCCTGGAGACCCACATCGTGGAGTTCAACCCGCGGCTGATGTCCCTCCAGGTCGACGAGGGCGGCGGCGCCGCGCTGCGCCGCACCGTCGAGGAGATGGGGCTGATCGTCCACACCGGGGTCGCCGGGCAGGAGATCACCGCCGGCCCGGACGGGGCCGTCACCGCCATGACGCTGTCGGACGGCACCACGGTCGGGACCGATCTGGTGATCTTCTCGGCGGGAGTACGGCCCCGCGACCAGCTCGCCCGCGACTGCGGTCTGGAGGTCGGCGAACGCGGCGGCATCGTCGTCGACGAGCGGTGCCGCACCGCCGATCCGGCCGTCTACGCCATCGGCGAGTGCGCGCGGACCGTGGACGGCATGGTGTACGGCCTGGTGGCACCGGGCTACGAGATGGCCCGCGTCAGCGCCGAGGCCGTCGCCGAGGCCGTCACCGGGGAGGCCGGGGGGACCGGTTCGGTCTTCACCGGCGCCGACACCTCCACCAAGCTCAAGCTGCTGGGCGTGGACGTGGCCTCCTTCGGGGACGCGCACGGGAGCACCGAGGGCTGCCTGGACGTCGTCTACTCCGACTCCCGGGCCGGGGTCTACAAGAAGCTGGTGGTCGCCGCCGACGGCACCCTGCTGGGCGGTGTGCTGGTCGGCGACGCCGAGGCGTACGGCATGCTGCGCCCGATGACCGGCAGCGTCCCGCCGGTGGCCCCCGAGCAGCTGGTGCTGCCCGCCGGTGCGGGGGCGCCGGTGGCGCTCGGACCGTCCGCACTGCCCGACGAGGCGGTGATCTGCAGCTGCCACAACGTCGCCAAGGGCACCATCCGCGCGGCGGTCACCGAGCACCGGTGCACCACCGTGCCCGAGGTGAAGAAGTGCACCAAGGCCGGCACCGGCTGCGGCAGCTGTGTGAAGGTGCTCACCACGCTCGTCAACGACGAGCTGGAGGCGAACGGCGTCAGCGTCGACAAGGGCCTGTGCGGCTGCTTCGCCCACACCCGCAGCGAGCTGTACGAGATCGTCCGCACCCTGCGGCTGACCTCCTTCGCCGCGCTGCTGGACAGCCACGGCCGCGAGGAGGCGCGCGGCGGCGACGGCTGCGAGGTCTGCAAGCCGACCGTCGCCTCGATCATCGCCTCGCTCGCCCCGGCGCTGGGTGCCAGCGGCTATGTGCTGGACGGCGAGCAGGCGGCGCTGCAGGACACCAACGACCACTTCCTGGCCAATCTGCAGCGCAACGGCTCGTACTCGATCGTGCCGCGCATCCCCGGCGGGGAGATCACCCCGGAGAAGCTGATCGTGATCGGTGAGGTGGCCCGGGACTTCGGTCTCTACACCAAGATCACCGGCGGGCAGCGGATCGACCTGTTCGGCGCCCGGGTGGACCAGCTCCCGGCGATCTGGGCCCGGCTGGTGGACGCCGGCTTCGAGTCCGGTCACGCCTACGGCAAGGCGCTGCGCACGGTGAAGTCGTGCGTGGGGCAGACCTGGTGCCGCTACGGGGTGCAGGACTCGGTGCGCATGGCGATCGACCTGGAGCTGCGCTACCGGGGCCTGCGCGCGCCCCACAAGCTGAAGTCGGCGGTCTCCGGGTGCCAGCGCGAGTGCGCCGAGGCGCAGAGCAAGGACTTCGGGGTGATCGCCACGGCGAACGGCTGGAACCTGTACGTGGGCGGCAACGGCGGCGCCACCCCGCGCCACGCCGACCTGCTGGCCCAGGACCTGTCCGACGCCGAGCTGGTCCGGCTGATCGACCGCTTCCTGATGTTCTACATCCGCACCGCCGACCGGCTGGAGCGCACCGCGGCCTGGCTGGAGCGGATCGAGGGCGGCCTCGACCACGTTCGCGACGTCGTCGTCCACGACTCGCTGGGGCTGTGCGGGGAGCTGGAGGCGCTGATGGCCGACCACGTGGCGAACTACCGCGACGAGTGGGCCGAGACCCTGAACGACCCCGACCGGCTGCGCCGCTTCGTGTCGTTCGTCAACGCCCCGGACGCACCCGACCCGTCGGTGCGGTTCGTCCCCGAGCGCGAGCAGGTCAAGCCCGACCTGACCATCCTGTCCGGCCCCGACATCCCCGTCCGCACTCTCGAAGGGACCGCCTCCCGATGACCACCGCGCCGACTGTCGAAGCGACCGCCACCGTCACCGAGGACCTCCTGGCCGCCGTCCCGGCCACGACCGCGGCCGGGCCGCGGGTGGAGGTGCGCACCGCCGGCGGCTGGACCCCGGTGTGCGGCCTGTCCGACCTGCTGCCGGGACGGGGGGTGGCGGCGCTGCTGCCCGACGGCGGACAGCTCGCCGTGTTCCAGGACCGGGCGGGCCGGACGTACGCCGTCGGCAACCGGGACCCGTTCACCGGCGCCTACGTCCTCTCCCGGGGGCTGCTGGGCTCGGCCGGCGGCCGGCCGTTCGTGGTGTCGCCGCTGCTCAAGCAGCGCTTCGACCTGGCCACGGGCCGCTGTCTGGACGACGAGTCGGTCGGTGTGCCGGTGTACCCGGTGCGGACCTGCTGAGCGGTCCGTACAACCCCGCGCACGCCCCCTCACGGGTCTCCACCGGGCCGGGGCGCCCCCGGACGGGGAGCGCCCCGGTCTCGGCCCGTGTGGGGCGGGCCGAGACCGGGGCGGGACCCGTCCGGCGCACCGTCCGCCCTGCCCTGACAGCCGGCGCACCGGACGGGGGACTGGGAGCGGTCCCGGCCGGTCCGGGATCAGCCCGTGGCGCAGTTCTGTCCGCCGAGGGTGACGGGGGTGCCGTCCTGGGCGGCACCACCGCTGGTCTGGAAGCCGAAGGAGATCGTTCCGCCGGCCGGGACCGTGCCGTTGTAGCTCTCGTTGGTCACGGTGACCCGGGTGCCGCTCTGCGAGAACTTCCCGTTCCAGCCGTTGGCGAGGGTGACCCCCGAGGGCAGGTCGAACTCCACCCGCCAGTTGTTCACCGACTGGCCGGTGCGCACGGTGACGGCGACGACCGAGCCGGCGTCCCAGCGGTTGGAGATCTGGAAGGTGGCGCTGCAGTCACCGGTGGGCTCGTCCGGGTCACCGGGGTCATCCGGGTCGCCGGGGTCACCGGGGTCACCGGGGTCACCGCCGCCGGCCGCCACGAAGGCGTCGCGCAGTGCGTCGTAGGCCGGCTTGGGCCGGTAGTTGTCGTCCCAGGGGCAGGCCGCGCCCTCGCCGTCGAAGACGTCCGGCACCCAGGAGTCGCGGTCGCTGATGCCCCAGACGGTGATGCCGGAGCAGCCGTCCACCGCCAGGCAGGCGTCGGCCACCGCTCGGTAGTCCCGGGCCTGCTGCTGCAGCTTGGAGCTGTCGGCGGGCATCCGCATCCGGATGTCCAGCTCGGTGACCGCGACCTCCAGGCCCAGGTCGGCGAAGCGCTGGAGGTTCTGCTGGATCGCGGAGCCGTTCACGTTGCCGACGATGAGGTGGTTCTGGAAGCCGACCCCGTCGATGGGCACGCCCTGCGCGAGCAGGTCCTGCACCAGCCGGTACAGACCGTCGCTCTTCGCGTTGCGGGTCTCGGTGTTGTAGTCGTTGATGAACAGCTTGGCGTCGGGGTCGGCGGCGCGCGCGGCCCGGAAGGAGTCGGCGATGTAGGACGCGCCGAGCTGCTGGTAGAACTTGCTCTGCCGGAAGCTGCCGTCCTCGTTGAACGCCTCGTTCACCACGTCCCAGCGCTGGACGTCGCCGCGGTAGCGGCCGACCTGGGTGGTGACGTGGTCGGTCATGATCTCGCGCAGCTCGGTGTCGGAGAACGAGCCGTTCTCCAGCCAGTCGGGCATCTGGCTGTGCCAGACCAGGGTGTGCCCGTAGACGAGCTGGCCGTTCTGCTGGGCGAAGTCGACCAGGCGGTCTCCGCCGGCCCAGTTGTACTGGCCGCGCTGCGGTTCGACCGACTCCCACTTCATGGCGTTCTCGGCGGTGACGCTGTCGAACTCGGTGGCGGCGATGTTGCGGTAGGTGCCGTCGTTCAGCAGGCTGTCGTTGACCGCCGTGCCGATGAAGCGGCCCGTCGGCTCCGCCACCTCCCGCAGGGAGGGGTCCGCTGCCTGAGCAGTCGCGGCGAATCCGAAGGTCACGGCCGCCATTGCGGTGGAGGCGGCTACGACCGCCCTGGCTAAACGACGTACCGTTCTTTCACGGTGTGGCCTCATTGGGGTGTCCCTCTCTCGACTCCCCGGAACACTTTCCGGAAGACTGTTGGAAGGTTTCGAGGGTGCGCCGGGAACGGTAGAGCCGATGAGAACGCCCGTCAACGGTGTGCGCACGCGGAGGAGACGGCATGGGAGACGGCATGGCAGACGGCACAGCCGCTGCGAGCGGAGGGGTCGCGGAGCAACGCGTCGCCCCCAAGGTGGAGCAGAAGGTGACGATCACCGCGATCGCCCAGGAGGCGGGGGTCTCGGTCCCCACGGTCTCCCGGGTGGTCAACGGTCGCTCCGACGTGGCGCCCGCGACCCGGGCCCGGGTCGAGGAACTGCTGCGGCAGTACGGCTACCGCCGCCGCACGTCCTCCTCCGGGGACCGGCCCGCCCTGGTCGACCTCGTCTTCAACGACCTCGACAGCCCCTGGGCGGTGGAGATCATCCGCGGCGTGGAGGAGACCACCCACGAGGTGGGCTTCGGCACGGTGGTCTCGGCGATCCACGACCGCGCCGGCTCGGCCCGGCAGTGGATGCGCAACCTGCGGGCCCGCGCCTCGGGCGGGGTGATCCTGGTCACCTCGGTCCTGGAGCCGGTCCTGCACGAGGAGCTGCACCGGCTGGGCGTGCCGCTGGTGGTGGTGGACCCGGCCGGCTCGCCCGCCCTGGACGCGCCGACCGTCGGGGCCACCAACTGGGCCGGCGGCATGGCGGCCACCGAGCACCTGCTCCGGCTGGGCCACCGCCGCATCGGCTTCATCGCCGGGCCGCCCCGGCTGCTGTGCAGCCGGGCCCGGCTGGACGGCTACCGCGCCGCCCTGGAGGCGGCCGGGGTGCCGGTGGACGACCGGCTCCTGGTGCCCGGCGACTTCTACCACGAGTCCGGTTTCACCGGCTGCAACAAACTGATGGATCTGGACGAGCCGCCCACCGCCCTGTTCGCCTCCAGCGACCAGATGGCACTGGGTGCCATCGAGGCGCTGCGGCGGCGCGGCATGCGGGTGCCGGAGGACATCAGCGTCGTCGGTTTCGACGACCTTCCGGAGGTACGCTGGTCTGCCCCGCCACTCACCACGGTACGCCAACCGCTGGTGGAAATGGGCAAGGTGGCGGCTCGCACCGTGCTGCGCCAGGCCCGGGGGGAGGAACTCGACTCACCACGGGTGGAGCTGGCGACGGAGCTGGTCGTACGGGCCAGCACCGCCGAACCGCGCGCCTGAGTCGGCTTCGGATGGGACACCACCAGGTCACAGCCTTATTACGCACCCGAGCCCTGGGCCCGCTTTTTCGTCCTACCCGTTGACACAGGCTTCACGCATCCGTACGTTCCCAACACCACTACCGATAATTTTCGGAGTCCTTCCGGAAGGTATGCGATGCGAACAGCAGTGCAGGGCTCGGCCACGGCGGGCCGCAAGGGATTCCGGCGGCACCGTGCCGCCACGCTGACGGCGACCGCGCTGGCCGCCTCGCTGGTGCTCACCGCCTGTGGCAGCGGCGGGCCCGGCGACGAGGACGGGAAGGCCGGCGGCGAGCTGGAGGTCTGGGTCTACCAGGACGCCTCCACCAAGGTGCAGGAAGCCGTCGTCAAGCGCTTCAACGAGAAGTCCGACGTCAAGGCCAAGCTCGTCCCGGTGCCCGGCGAGAGCTACCAGGACAAGATGCGCAGCGCGATGGGCACGCCCAACGCGCCCGACATCTTCTTCAACTGGGGCGGCGGCAGCATCAGCAACTTCGTCGAGAAGGACATGCTGGTCGACCTGACCCCCGAGCTGGAGAAGGACACCGCCTTCAAGGAGTCGTTCATCCCGGCGATCCTCGACGAGGGCAAGGTCAACGACAAGTACTACGGCATCCCGATGCGCGGTATGCAGCCGGTGATGCTCTTCTACAACAAGAACGTCTTCGAGAAGGCCGACGCCCAGCCCCCGAAGACCTGGGACGACGTGCTGAAGCTGGTCGACACCTTCAAGGAGGAGGGCGTCACCCCCTTCGCCCTGGCCGGCACCGACGCCTGGACCGAGCTGATGTGGGTCGAGTACCTGCTGGACCGCATCGGCGGCGCCGAGGTCTTCAACAAGATCCGCAGCGGCGACTCCGAGGCCTGGGGCGACCCGGCCGTCCTGAAGACCGCCGAGACCATCCGCGACCTGGTGGACAAGGGCGCGTTCGGCAACAACTTCCAGTCGGTCAACTACACCTCCGACGGCGCCCCCACGCTCTTCGCCAAGGGCAAGGCCGCCATGCACCTGATGGGCAGCTGGGAGTACTCCAACCAGCAGTCCAACCAGCCGGAGTTCGCAGAGAACGGGCTGGGCTGGACCACCTTCCCGCCGCTGCCCGACGGCAAGGGCGACCCCAAGAACGTGGTCGGCAACCCCACCAACTACTGGTCGGTCAACTCCAAGCTGAAGGGCGAGCAGCGCGAGGCGGCCATCGAGTTCCTCAAGACCGCGGCCGATGAGGCCTACGTCACGGACCTGGTGGAGAACGGTGAGGTGCCCGCCACCTCCGACGCCCAGGACAAGCTCGCCAAGCACCCGGCTCCCGAGTTCGCCGGCGACGTGTACGACCTGGCCCTCAACGCCCCGTCCTACACTCTCTCCTGGGACCAGGCGCTGCCCGCCCAGCAGGCCACGCCGATGCTGACCAACATCCAGAAGCTGTTCAACAAGCAGCTCAGCCCCGAAGAGTTCGTCGAAGCCATGAAGGCTGTGAAGTGAAGCAAGCAGCGACCTCGTCGCCGCGTGTGGGCCGCCCGGGCATTGCCTGGGCGGTCCCCGGCGTGTTGTTCTTCGTCCTGTTCGCCGTCGGCCCCATGCTGCTGGTCGTCTACCTGTCCTTCACCAACTGGGACGGGCTGGGCAGCTTCCCCTCGGTCAGCGGCACCGGGAACTGGGAACGGCTCTGGAACGACCCCACCATGCGGCAGGCCATCAACCTGAGCCTCATCCTCACCGCCGCCAGCTGGCTGATCCAGACCCCCATCGCCCTGCTGCTGGGCGTGTGGTCCGCGGGCCGCCAGAAGAACCGGGCCGTCCTCAGCGCGATCTTCTTCCTGCCCCTGCTGGCCTCCTCGGTGGCCCTGGCCCTGCTGTGGAAGTCGCTGCTGGACCCCAACTTCGGTCTGATCGCCGACATCGGCCCGTGGATCGGCCTGGAGCACGGCAACGTGCTCGGTGACGGAACGACCGCCATGGCCGCGGTCGCCTTCGTCGCCTCCTGGCAGTTCATCCCGTTCCACACCCTGCTCTACCAGGGCGGCGCCCGGCAGATCCCCAAGTCCTTCTACGAGGCCGCCTCCATCGACGGGGCGAACGGCCTCCGGCAGTTCTTCTCCATCACGCTGCCGCAGCTGCGGAACACCATCATCACCTCCTCGGTGCTGATGGTCGTCGGCGCGCTGACCTTCTTCGACACCGTCCTCATCCTGACCGAGGGCGGCCCGGGCACGGACACCACGATCGTGCCCTACCTGATGTACGAGACCGGCTTCCAGGCGTACGACATGGGTTACGCGAGCGCCATCGCCACCACCCTCGTGGTCGTCGCCACGGCCGTCTCCCTGGTGATGGTCCGGATCTCCGGCTTCACCGCCATGCGCAGCACCCGGGAGGGGATGTGAAGACCGCCACGCGGCCGGAGAACCGGTCCCCCCAGGAGGCCCCGAAGAGCCCGGGGGCCCGGCAGGTGCGCAACGACCACGGTCTGCGCGGCAGGCTCCGCGCCGTCCGCAAGTGGAACATCCCCGCGGGCATCGCCTCCGTCATCTGGCTCGTCATCGTCGGACTGCCGATGTACGTGCTGGTCCTCAGCACCCTGCGGAGCCGCGACGGCTATTTCGACAACGGCGCGCTCTCCTGGCCCAGCGACCTGACGCTGGACAACTACCGCAAGGTGCTGGAGGGCGACTTCGTCACCTACCTGATCAACACCACGATCGTCACGGCCGCCACCGCGGCCATCGTCATCGTGCTCTCGGTGGGTGTCGGCTACACCGTCGTGCGGACCCTCAGCGGGACCTCCCAGCGGATCTTCCAGCTCTTCCTCCTGGGTCTGGCCATCCCCGCCCAGGCGGTGATCATCCCCATCTACCTGCTGATCACCGAGATGCAGCTGTACGACAGCCTGCTGGCGATCATCCTGCCGGTCTCGGCGTTCTGCCTGCCCGTCTGCGTGCTGATCCTGGCGGGCACCATGCGGGACATCGAGGAGGAGATGTACGAGTCGATGGCCCTGGAGGGGGCGAGCCAGACCCGCATCCTCCTCCAGCTGGTGGTACCGCTCTCCCGGGGCGGGATCTCCACGGTCGGCGTCTACGCGGCGCTGCAGGCCTGGAACAACTTCCTCTTCCCGCTGATCCTCACCCAGTCGCGCGAGAGCCGGGTGCTCACCGTCGGCCTGTACGACTTCCAGGGCCAGTTCCGGGCGGACATCCCGGCCATGCTCGCCGCGGTCGTGATGTCGATCGTGCCGATCTTCCTCGTCTACCTCTTCGCGCGCCGTCAGCTCATCAACGGCCTCATGGGCGCCGGCGGGCGCTGAGCCGCGCGGAGACGTGCGGGGACGCGCCGCGACCACGCTGACGCTGAACAAGGAGCCTCATGCATCATCACCCCTGGCAGGACACCTCCCGACCCGCGGAGGAGCGCGCCGCCGATCTGCTGTCCAGAATGTCGCTGGAGGAGAAGCTGGCCCAGCTCTCCAGCATCTGGCCGGGTTCCGAGGCCGAGGGCGAGGACGTCGCTCCGTTCCAGCACGAGGTCTCCGAGGCCGTCGATCTGGACGGCCTGCTGCCCCACGGCCTGGGCCAGCTCACCCGCCCCTTCGGCACGGCTCCGGTGGAGCCGGCCGAGGGTGCGCGGGCCCTGGCCGCCTTCCAGGAGAAGGTCGCCGCGGCCAATCGTTTCGGCATACCGGCCCTGGCCCACGAGGAGTGCCTGACCGGCTTCACCGCCTGGCAGGCCACCATCTTCCCCACCCCGCTGGCCTGGGGCGCCACCTTCGACCCGGCCCTGGTACGGGAGATGGCCGCGGGCATCGGCGCCTCGATGCGCTCGGTCGGCATCCACCAGGGACTCTCGCCGGTCCTGGACGTGGTGCGCGACCCGCGCTGGGGCCGTACCGAGGAGTCCATCGGCGAGGACCCGTACCTGGTGGCGACCGTGGCCACCGCCTATGTGGCGGGCCTGGAGTCCAGCGGGATCGTGGCCACGCTCAAGCACTTCGCCGGTTACTCGGCCTCCCGGGGCGGACGCAACCACGCCCCGGTCTCGATCGGCCCGCGCGAGCTGGCCGACGTGATCCTGCCGCCCTTCGAGATGGCCCTGCGCGAGGGCGGCGCCCGCTCGGTGATGCACGCCTACAACGACCTCGACGGCGTTCCGGCGGCGGCCAGCCCCGAGCTGCTGACCGAGCTGCTGCGCGAGCGGTGGGGCTTCACCGGCACCGTCGTCGCCGACTACTTCGGCATCTCCTTCCTGGAGCGCAACCACCGCGTCGCCGACTCCCCCGCCCGGGCCGGTGCCCTGGCCCTGAAGGCGGGCGTCGACGTGGAGCTGCCGAGCGTGCGCTGCTACGGCGAGCCCATGCTGAAGGCCGTGCGGTCCGGGGAGGTCCCCGAGGAACTGGTGGACCGGGCCGTGCTGCGGGTCCTGCGGCAGAAGTGCGAGCTGGGCCTGCTGGACCCCGACTGGTCGCGGACCGCCTCGTCCGTCCTGCCCGAGGGCGAGGTCGACCTGGACCCGCCCGCGCTGCGGGCACTGGCCCGGAAGGTGGCCGAGGAGTCGGTCGTCCTGCTCGACAACGCCCGGGGCCTGCTGCCCCTGGCCCCCGCGGCCCGCGTCGCCGTGGTGGGGCCGTACGCGAACGAGCAGTCGGCCATGCTCGGCTGCTACACCTTCCCCCGGCACGTCGGGGTCGAGCACCCCGACAAGCCGCTGGGCGTGGAGATCCCCACGCTGCTGGAGGCCCTGGGCGCCGAGCTGCCCGGAGCGGCCCTCACCGACAGCCCCGACGGCGCGGACGTCGTCGTCGCGGTGCTCGGCGACCGCTCCGGCCTCTTCGGCCGCGGCACCTCCGGCGAGGGCTGCGACGCCGAGGACCTCACCCTCCCCGACGGCCAGGCCGAGTTCCTGGACGAGCTGCTGGAGAGCACCGACAAGCCGGTCGTGCTGGTGCTGTTCACCGGCCGCCCGTACGCGCTCGGCCGCTGGGCGGACCGGCTCGCCGCCGTGGTGCAGGCGTTCTTCCCCGGTGAGGAGGGCGGACCGGCGGTCGCCGGGGTGCTCACCGGGCGGGTCAACCCCTCGGGCCGGCTCCCGGTCAGCGTCCCGCGCGGCAACGGCGGCCAGCCCTGGACCTATCTGGCGCCGCCGCTGGGTCTCAAGGGCGCGGCCAGCAACCTCGACCCGACGCCGCTGTACCCCTTCGGGCACGGCCTGTCGTACACCGCCTTCGCGTGGGAGTCGGCCGCGGCCGGCGACGGGACCGTCCCGACGGACGGCGGCACCGAGGTCCGCGTCACCGTGCGCAACACCGGTGAGCGGGCCGGTACCGAGGTCGTCCAGCTCTACCTGCACGACCCCGTGGCCCGCACCGTCCAGCCGGTCAGCCGGCTGGTCGGCTACGCCCGGGTGCCGCTGGAGCCCGGCCAGGCCGCCGAGGTCGTCTTCGACTTCCACGCCGACCTGGCCTCGTACACCGTCCGGCCCGGGGAGCGGATCGTCGAGCCCGGCGCCGTCGAGCTGCACCTGGCCGCGTCCAGCGCCGACGTCCGCCACACCGTGCCGCTGACCCTGACCGGGCCGGAGCGCACGGTGGGCCACGACCGCCGGATGGTCTGCGGGGCGCAGGTGCGCGTACCGCAGTCCTGAGCCCCGCCGCCGCCGGTCGCGGCGGAGCGGAGGCGGAGCCCGGCACCGGCCACCCCGGTGCCGGGCTCCGCCGTTCCGGTCCGCTCCCCGGCGCGGCTCACCGGAAGTCGGGCTCACCGGTGCGGGCGCGCCCCAGCTCGGAGAAGCCCGGCACGGAGGCCAGCAGCTGCACACCGTCCCACAGCCGTCCGGCCGCCTCGCCGCGCGGGGCCGGGGAGACCACCGGGCCGAAGAGCCCCGCCCGCCCGCCGTCCGGGGCGGGTACGGCGGTCACCGGGGTGCCCACGTCCTCCCCCACCAGCGCCATGGCCTCGGCGTGGGAGGCGCGGACCGCCGCGTCGTACGCCGTGGACTCCGCCGCCGCGGCCCGCTCCGCCGGCAGGCCGCAGTCCGCGAGCGCGCCCGCCGGGGCGTCCCACTCGCCGCGGACGTGGAGGCGCTCGCCCAGCCGGTCGTAGAACCGCCCCATGGCCTCGGTGCCGTACTCCCGCTCGACGGCGGCGCACATCCGCACCGGGTGCCACAGGTACTCGCCCCACTCGCCCTCCGGGTCCTCCGGGTTCACCTCCCGGCCCTCGTTGAGCACCTGCAGGCTCATCAGCCGCCACCGCACCCGGACCGGACGCACCCGCTCCACCTCGCGCAGCCACCGGGAGGTGATCCAGGTGTAGGGGCACACCGGGTCGAACCAGAAGTCGACGGGCGTCATCGGACGCCTCCCTTCTCCCCGACTCCTCCGCCCATCCTGCCTCCCGGTGTCCTGCCAGGTCACCGCCGTCGCCCGGATCCGGCCACCCGACCGGTTGTTGACCCGTCCGGCTCCTGCGGGTGACCGGATGTTAACGCTCCGTCAAGCCTGTCTCCCTACCGTCCGGAGCACCCCCTCACGCCTCCGCGGCCGGCCGGCCGCGGAGCCGGACGACTTCGGTGGAGTGACCGTGGAACGTCGCAACTTCCTTCGTGGAGCCGTACTCACCGGATCGGTCGCCGCCCTCGGCGGCTCCCTGTGGCGCGGTGCCGCGCACGCCGCGCCCGCCCAGCCCGGCCCGGGCCCCTACGGATCCCTGCGCACGGCCGACAGCAACGGCGTACGGCTGCCCCAGGGATTCACCAGCCGGGTGGTCGCCCGCTCCGGGCAGCGGGTCTCCGGCACCTCCTACACCTGGCACAACGCCCCCGACGGCGGTGCCTGCTACGCGGACGGGGGAGGCTGGATCTACGTCTCCAACTCCGAGATCAACCCCGGCGGCGGCGCGAGCGCGATCCGCTTCGACTCCTCCGGCACCGTCACCGACGCCTACCGCGTCCTGTCCGGCACCCGCCAGAACTGCGCGGGCGGCGCGACCCCGTGGAACACCTGGCTGTCCTGCGAGGAGGTGGACCGCGGCTATGTCTTCGAGACCGACCCGTGGGGCGTGAGGTCCTCCGTGCGCCGCGACGCCATGGGCCGCTTCAAGCACGAGGCCACGGCCGCCGACCCGGTCCGCCGGGTGATCTACCTGACCGAGGACGTCTCCGACGGCTGCCTCTACCGCTTCCGCCCCACCACCTGGGGCGACCTGTCCTCGGGGACGCTGGAGGTGATGACGGGCGGCTCGGGCACCTCCGGTTCCATCGGCTGGGCGCGCGTCCCGGACCCGTCCGCCGCCTCCACCGCCACCCGCCACCAGGTCTCGGCGGCCAAGCACTTCAACGGCGGTGAGGGCTGCCACTACGCGAACGGCGTCTGCTGGTTCACCACCAAGGGCGACGGCCGGGTGTGGCAGCTCAACGCGGCGAGCAACACCGTCGAGCTGGCCTACGACGACTCCCTGGTCTCCGGCAGCACCCCGCTGACGGGCGTGGACAACGTGACCAGCACCTCCTCCGGCGACCTCTTCGTCGCCGAGGACGGCGGCAACATGGAGATCTGCGTCATCACCCCGGACGGTGTGGTGGCGCCCTTCCTGCGGATCGACGGCCAGTCGTCCTCGGAGATCACCGGCCCGGCCTTCTCCCCCGACGGCGGCCGGCTGTACTTCTCCAGTCAGCGCGGCACCAGCGGCAGCAGCTCGGGCGGCATCACCTACGAGGTGCGTGGCCCGTTCCGCTCCTGACCCCTCCCGCCCCGGGCACCGGCGCTCCCCCGGCGCCCGGGGCCGGGAGGTCCCCGGCGGCACGGTACGGTGCGCGTCAGCGGTAGTCGTCCGGGTGGTCCTGCATCCAGGCGTTGATCCGGTCGCGAGTGCCGAAGAGGGCGTCCTGGTGCGCCTCGAGGTTGGCGAAGGACCGGTCTTCGCCGATGTCCTTCCGCAGCGCCGCGATCCAGGCGACCGGTTCGGGGAAGTGGCCGGGGCCCTTGGGGTCGGCCTTCATCGCCGCGTCCAGTCCCTCCAGCTCCTCCAGCACCCGGCCCAGCAGGTACTCGCAGTTCCCCGGGGTGCCGCAGGAGTCGCCCAGGGTGGCCTGGAGCCCCGCGAACGCGTCGCGCACCGCCTCCGGCCCGGGGCTCGGCCACGCTGCCGGGGTGTCCGAGCCGTGGATGTCCAGGACCGTCGCGCCGGGGTCCGCCCCGGCCGGTTCGCGCTGCTCCTCCTGCCGCGCCGCGCCCTCGGGGCGGTCGGACGCGGCCGGGGCGGCCGACGCGGTGGGCGACCGGGAGGCCCCGCCGTCCGCCGCCCCGTCCGAGCCGCCGGAACAGGACAGCAGGAGCGCCGCCAGCGGTGCGGCGAGCAGGGTGGCGGTACGGGCACGGCGGGCGGTCACGGCACGGTCTCCGTTCGGTCGGGTGGCAGAAGCCCCGTGCCGCGGGCGGAAGTTCACCCGCGGCCGGGGCCGGGTGTCCGACGGTACGCCACAGCCGTCCGGCCCGCCGCGCGGCTGCGCGGCGGGCCGGACGTTCCCACCACCGGAAGGAAGGTTCCGCTAGCCGAAGGGGATGGTCAGCACCGAGCCGGAGCCGACCTGGAGCTTCGCCGGGGCGTTGCCGATCGCGCTCCACACCTCCACCCGGACCGTTCCGCCCCGCAGGTCGCCGAGGCTGCCGGAGGCCGAGCGCAGGCCGGCGCGGGAGGCCGCGTACTCCTCCCAGCCGTCGACCGGGTCGGTGGCGAAGTAGCGGTAGGTCTCGACCCTCTCGAAGGTGCCGTCGCCGGTCAGGTCGTACGACACCCGGGCCTGCTGCCCGAGGCCGACGGCCGTTCCCGCGTCCACCTTCAGGCGGAAGTCGGTGGTGCCGCCCGCCTCGTGGGTGCCGTTGACGTTCCGGAGCTCGTAGACCAGCGGACGGTGCGGGGTGCCGTCGTGGTTGGCGCCGCCCGCCGAGGCGATGGTGTCCGTCGTCGCGGAGGTGGCCGCCGTGGTGCTCAGCGTTCCGCCGGAGCGCAGGTGGAAGGTGTCACCGGTGGCCGGCGGGTCCTGCGGGTCGCCCGGGTCGCCGTCGTCCCCGTCCCCGGGGTCGCCGGGGCCGGCGGTGCCGGTGCCGGCGGCCGTGGAGCGGGCCGGGACGGTCAGCCTGCCGCCGTCGGAGAACGTCACCGTCTTCGCCGTGTCGGAGTAGTTGTGCGCGGCGTAGGTGCGGGTGCCGTTCTTGGTGAAGACCGCGGCGGTCGGGCTGTCCGCGGTGACGGAGGTGTCGGGTGCCCCGAGCGCGTCCAGGGTGGCGATCCAGTGGTAGGTGTGGGCCTTGGTCTCGCCCGCCTCCGGGGTGTAGCTCGCGCCCTGCGCGTCCCAGGCGGCCTTGCCCTTGGCGGGGTCGGCCAGCGCCTGGAACTCCCAGAAGATGTCGCGCCACTCGACGGCCGGGCCGCCGTTGGCCTTCTCCATCTCGGCGACGCTGCGCCGGATGGCGTCCTTGTTGCGGGCCAGGTGGAGCGAACCGCCGGTCACCGGCAGGACGTTGATGCCGTGGATCTCCTCGGGGTTGGCGGTCCACCAGGTGGAGTAGGCGCCGCCGCTGCCCCACACCATGCCGACGACGTCGTGGCCGAAGTTCTCGGGGTAGACCTTCTGGTCGGCGTCGAACCAGTACTGGGCGATGGCCTCGGACTCGGTGGTCAGCAGGTAGACGCCCAGGTCGCGCAGGGAGTCGTCACCGGTTGCCGAGCCCCACAGGATCAGGCCCGCGCTGAGGTTGACGGACTCCGAGGACGACTCCTGGTTGTTGCCCGCGGCGAAGCCGGCGTGCCCGGCGGCCCAGCTGTGTCCGGCGTAGACGTCGAAGCCGCGCAGGAAGGGGAACTTCTCGTCGGTGCGGCTGGGGTTGGCGGCGTCCCGGACGAGGGTCTTGACCATGCCGCCCCAGGCGGAGTCGGCGGCCCACCCCTTGTCGTACTGGGCCACGATCGCCGCGGCCATCACGTAGTACGAGTAGTGGAAGTGGTGGTCGTTGAGCTCCTTGTCGCTGCCGTAGGAGGCCGGGTAGCCGATGAGCGTGCGCCAGTCGCGGTCGTAGGAGAACTCCGAGGCGCCGCCGACGGTGAACCACTCCTGGAGCCGGCCCTTGAGCAGCCCGAGCAGCTTGTCGCGGACGGCGGTCTCGCCGATCTGGTCGGCGATGGGCACGAGCTGGGCGAGCTTGCCGAGCTGCTTGCCCGTCCAGTAGGTGTCCGTGGCGCCGTCGAACGGGTCGGCGGCGTTCGCGACCTCCCTGAGGTGGCCGGCGAGCTTCGCCTTGTCCACCCCGGGCGCGGTGGGCAGCCCCGGCAGGACGCCGGTCACCGGCTGGGAGGTGGTGAAGGAGGTGCCCTCCCGGACCTTCATGGTGCCGCGCGGCGAGGTGTAGGTGTAGGAGGTCAGCGCGTCGGAGGTGTGCAGCCACTGGTGGCGGTAGAGGGCCTGGAGGGTGCCACGCTCACTGCCCTCCTTGGCGGTGGTGGAGAGCGTGTAGGTGGCCTTGACCCGGCCCGCCGCCCGGTCGTAGTCCCAGCTCACCTTGGAGCCGGTGACGAAGCTGAAGGCGTACTTGCGGTACGTGGCCAGCGCGTCGGTGCTGGGCAGGACGGCCAGCGAGAAGTAGTCCCTGCCGCCCAGGTCGGCGCGGATGTCGGTGCCGGAGACCGTCCAGTCGCTGCCGGAGGGGGCGAACAGCGCGTAGTGGTGACCGCCGATGGTGACGCCCAGGACGTTGCCGTCGTCGGCGAAGACGTCCGGGGCGGACGCGGCGGAGATCCGCGCGGCGCCGCCGCTGCCCTGCGCGTAGACGTACGGCATACCGTGGCCGATGGTGGTGCGCAGGGTGCGGGTGCCGTCGGACCAGTAGGGCGTGACGGTCCAGTCGCTCCAGGAGTCGGCCTTCGCGTCGGGGGAGTTGAGGCCCTGCAGACCGACGGTCAGGTCACGCTTGTGCGTGAACTCGTACTGGCGGCCCTCGCCGACGATCGCGTGCGAGGTGGGGTAGCCGACCTCGAGGCCGCCGGAGACGGCCTTGTAGGTGAGGGGGTGCCCGTACATGTCCACGGAGTACGGGTTGTCGGGGTACCGCTGGAAGGCCAGGGACGACCACCAGTCGTTGGTGGGCACCGGCTTGCCCGCGGCGGCGGGGGTGACCTTGGGCTTGACGGGCGCACCGGCGTTGTTCTCCGGGCCGGCGGCTCCGGAGGGCCGGGTGTCGCTGTAGCTGCCGGAGCCGACGGGGACGGCGGCGGCACTGGCGCTACCGGCCCCGACGACACCGAAGCCGATGCCGGCGGCGGCGGTGGCCACCGCCGCCGTCACCGCGACGAGGCGTCTGTGGGGGAGTTTCACGAACGGCTCCTAGGTTCTTGAGAGCGCTCTCAGGTTCCGGCAACGTAAATTTTTGTCAAATGCGCGTCAAGGTCTTCGACAGAACTCGTCGCGGACGCCTGTCAAATGTTCAACAGTTGACGCCGTATCACCGTTTTGCGCGTCTCTCCCTGTGCGACCGCCCGTGTACGGCCCGTCCCGGTCGGCGGGGGACCGCCCGCCGACCGGGGCGACCCCGCCTCACCCCTTCAGTTCGAGGACCGCCTTCCCGTGCAGCCGGCGCTCCCGGAGCGCCTCGACCGCCGTCTCCACCTCGCCCCAGCCGCCCCGCCACGCGATCCCCGCGTCCAGGACGCCGGCCGCCACCCGGTCCGCCAGCCAGGTCAGATCCGGGGCGAGCCCGGTGCAGTGCCCGAGGAAGAAGGAGGTGATCGAGCGGTCGTGATGACCCGGCAGATGACCGGAGAGCGCGGCGAACGGGAAGTGCTCCCCCGCTCCGGTCACCCGGCCGACCGACACCAGGACCCCGTGCTCGCCGAGCTTTCCGTAGGCCTCGACCAGTTGTTCGCCGCCGACCGTGTCGACCACCCCGGCCACCGGCTCCCCGAGTCCGGACGGCCCGGCGACCACCTCGTCGGCGCCCAGCTCCCTCAGGCCCTCACCGTGCCGCTCCGGGTCGCCGGTGCTCGCGACGACATGCGCGCCGCCGAGCCGGGCGAGCTGGACGGCGTACCGCCCGACCCCGCCGGTGGCACCGGTGACCAGGACGCGCCTGCCGAGGATCGGCCCGAGGCGCCGCAGGGCGCGCAGCGCGCTCGCCCCCGCCACGGGGACGGTGCTCACGGCCCCGGGATCGGCGCCGGCCGGCACGGTGCCGATCCAGTCCGTGGGGACGGCCCGCAGCTCGGCGGCGGCGCCGTCGAAGCCGAGGGTCACCACCGGTGTGCCGGCGGCGGGACCGGAGCCGTCGGCGGCCGCCCGCTCCACCACTCCGGCGGCGTCCAGACCGAGGACGGTGCCGTCCGGGGCGCCGGGATAGCCCAGATCGCTGTGGTTCAGGGACACCGCGGTGACGCGGACCAGCGCCTGGCCGGCCTCGGGCCGCGGGTCCGGGGCCGTGCCGAGGCGCAGTCCGCCGGGGGCGGAACCGTCGACGAGGAGAGCACGCATGGGTCACACCTTTTCGTGGAGGAGCTCGAACGACGGCCATAGTGCCACTGAGTGGCAGACGCCCACAAGTGGCGTTCGCCTCTCCGTTATGCTGCCCGTATGAGCACCACAGCGCCGTCCGGCCGCCCCCAGGAGCGCCCCACCCTGCGGGAGCGCAAGAAGCAGCGCACCCGGCACGCGCTGATCGGCACCGCCCTGGACCTGTTCACCGAGCGGGGCTTCGACAACGTGACGCTCGACGAGCTCTGCGAGGCGGTCGAGGTGTCCAAGCGCACCTTCTTCCGCACCTTCACCGGCAAGGAGGAGGTGGCCATGGCGCCCTACGAGGACCTGTGGCTGGCCTTCCTCGACGACCTCGCCACCAGCGAGCCGCGAAACCGGCCGCTGGTGCGGACCCTCCAGGACAGCCTGCTGTCGGCCGTCGCCGCGATGACCGACGACGACTGGGTGCGTCGCGTCCTGCTCTGCCGCCAGCTCGCCGCGCGGACACCGTCGATCGAGTCGCACTGCCTGTACTTCTGCGACCGCACCGTCCGGGCCGCGCTGGAGGTACTCCACCGGCGGTTCGACCTCCCCGGGCCGCCCGACCTGCGCCCCCACCTCGCCCTCGACATGGTCGTCGCCGCGTCCCACCGCGCGATGGACACCTGGGCCGCCCGGCCCGGCACCCCCGGCCTCGCCGACCTCGCCGCCGACACCCGCGACGCCTTCGAGGCCCTGCACGGCGGCCTCGCCCTCACCGCCGCCCCGCGGAGCACCTGAGCCGGGCGCCGCCGGCGTCCCGGTACGCCCGCCCCGCCGTTCCTCCGCCGCGGGCGGAGCCCGGTGACGGTGCGCGGCTTGGCCGCCGGGCCGCCGCTCTGGCATCATGGACAAACGGAACATCGTTCCGACGGTGGTGCGGAAGGGTGTCCCGTTCCGGCAGGTCCGACGGCGGAGGAAGCGGCGCGGTGAACGACGGCGACGAGGGCGCGGGACGTGCGGTCCGGTCCGAGCGGGCGGACGCCCGGCGCAACAAGGAGGCGCTGCTCGGCGCGGCCGCCGCGGTCTTCGTCGCGTCGGGCGTGGAGGCGCCGGTGCGTGACATCGCGGCCAGGGCCGGTGTCGGGGTGGGCACGATCTACCGCCACTTCCCGACCCGGGCGGATCTCATCATCGCCGTCTACCGGCACCAGGTCGAGGCCTGTGCCGAGGCCGGCCCGGCCCTGCTGGCGAGCTGTCCCACCCCCTACGCCGCGCTGCGGCGGTGGATCGACATCTTCGTCGACTTCCTGGTCACCAAGCACGGACTCGCCGCCGTGCTCCAGTCCGACAACGCCGGGTTCGACACGCTGCACGCCTACTTCATCGACCGGCTCGTGCCCGTGTGCGACCGGCTGCTCGCCGCCGCGGCCGATTCCGGCGAGATCCGCTCCGGCCTCGCGGGCCTTGAGCTGATGCGCGGCGTGGGCAATCTCTGCATCGGCGCGGGCAGCGACCCCCGCTACGACGCACGCCGCATGGTGGACCTCCTCGTCGACGGGCTGCGCCGGACGGACTGACCCGCTGAGCGGCGCCGTACCGCGGTCCTTGTCCGGCGCCGCTCAGCCGGGAGCCGGCGCCGTGGTCACCGGGGCACGGGAAGCGCGCGGGTGCGGGTCGCCGAGTGCCGGGAGCGGGACGTCGCGGTGCTCGACGCCGCGCTGCCGGCCGCTTCGGTGACCGGCAGCCACGCGCGGCGGGGCGCCGGGCGGCACGCCGGGACCGGGGCGTGCCCGGGGGCGGCCGAGGCGGCACCGTGCCGCCGGCCGCCCCGGTGCCCGGCCGGAAGCACGGGCGGAGGGGGCGGCGCCTCCGCACAGGCGCCGCCCCCTCCCTTTCGGGTGCCGGAGCCGTCGTCCCGCCGGTGAGGGTCGGGGTGGCGGGGACGGTTCCGGTGTCGGGTGGCCGTGGGGCCGGCGGGACTACCGGCTGTCGCTGCCGCCGGCTGCCTCCATCACCGCCGCGCGGCCCGCCTCCAGGCGGGCGACCGGGATGCGGAACGGGGAGCAGGAGACGTAGTCCAGGCCGACGGAGTGGAAGAAGTGGACCGACTCCGGGTCGCCGCCGTGCTCGCCGCACACGCCGAGCTTGAGGTCGGGGCGGGTGGCCCGGCCGGCCTCGGCGGCGCTGCGGACCAGGGAGCCCACCCCGTCGACGTCGATGGTCTCGAACGGCGAGACGCCGAAGATGCCCTTCTCCAGGTAGGCCGTGAAGAAGCTGGCCTCCACGTCGTCCCGGCTGAAGGCCCACACCGTCTGGGTGAGGTCGTTGGTGCCGAAGGAGAAGAAGTCGGCGCACTCGGCTATCTGCCCGGCCGTCAGCGCGGCACGCGGCAGCTCGATCATGGTGCCGAGGGCCAGGCCCAGCGACACGTCGTGGGTGCCCTCCACCTCGGCGATGACCTTCTCCGCGTCCTCGCGGACGATCTCCAGCTCCTGCACGGTGCCCACCAGCGGGATCATGATCTCCGCACGCGGGTCGCCGCCCGCCGCCCGCCGTTCGGCCGCCGCCTCGGCGATGGCCCGCACCTGCATGGTGAACAGGCCGGGGATCACCAGGCCCAGGCGTACGCCGCGCAGGCCCAGCATCGGGTTCTGCTCGTGCAGCCGGTGGACGGCCTGCAGGAGGCGCAGCTCGTTCTCGTGAGGCTCCTTGCGGGCCTCGGCGAGCGCCACCCGTACCGACAGCTCGGTGATGTCGGGGAGGAACTCGTGCAGCGGCGGGTCGAGCAGCCGGACGGTGACGGGCAGACCGTCCATCGCCTCGAACAGCTCGACGAAGTCGTCCTTCTGACGCGGCATCAGCCGGGCCAGCGCCTCCTGCCGCTCGGTGTCGGTGTCGGCCAGGATCAGCCGCTCGACCAGTTCGCGCCGCTCGCCGAGGAACATGTGCTCGGTGCGGCACAGACCGATGCCCTGGGCGCCGAAGCGGCGGGCGCGCAGGGCGTCCTCGGCGTTGTCGGCGTTGGCGCGGACCCGCAGGCGGCGGACCCGGTCCGCGTACGCCATGATCCGGTGGACGGCCTTGACCAGCTCGTCGGCGTCCTCGGCCCCGGCGTGCATCCGGCCCTCGAAGTACTCCACGACCGGGGAGGGCACCACGGGCACCTCGCCGCGGTAGACCTTGCCGGTGGAGCCGTCGACGGAGATGACGTCGCCCTCCTCGACGACCACCCCGCCGGGGGCGCTCAGACAGCGCCGCTTGGTGTCCACCTCCAGCTCCTCCGCGCCGCAGACGCAGGTCTTTCCCATGCCGCGGGCGACGACGGCGGCGTGCGAGGTCTTGCCGCCGCGGCTGGTGAGGATGCCCTCGGCGGCGATCATGCCGTCGAGGTCGTCGGGGTTGGTCTCGCGGCGGACGAGGATGACCTTCTCGCCCGAACGGGACCACTTGATCGCGGTGTAGGAGTCGAAGACCGCCTTGCCGGCGGCGGCGCCCGGCGAGGCGGCGATGCCCCAGCCGATGCGCTCGGCCCCGCCGTCGCCGGTCCGCTCCTCGTCGAAGCGGGGGAACATCAGCTGGGCGAGCTGGGCGCCGTTGACCCGGCGCAGCGCCTCGGCCTCGTCGATGAGGCCCTGGTCGACGAGCTGGGTGGCGATGCGGAACGCGGCGGCGGCGGTGCGCTTGCCGACGCGGGTCTGGAGCATCCACAGCTTGCCGCGCTCGATGGTGAACTCGATGTCGCACAGATCCCGGTAGTGGTTCTCCAGGATCTCCATGATCTCCATGAGCCGGTCGTACGAGGTCTTGTCGATCCTCTCCAGCTCGGCGAGCGGCACGGTGTTGCGGATGCCTGCGACGACGTCCTCGCCCTGGGCGTTGGCGAGGTAGTCGCCGTAGACGCCCTGCCGGCCGCTGGCGGGGTCGCGGGTGAAGGCGACGCCGGTGCCGGAGTCGGGGCCGAGGTTGCCGAAGACCATCGAGCAGACGTTGACGGCGGTGCCCAGGTCGTGCGGTATGCGCTCCTGGCGGCGGTAGAGCCTGGCCCGCTCGCCGTTCCAGGAGTCGAATACCGCGCGGACGGCGAGGTCCATCTGCTCGCGGGGGTCCTGGGGGAAGCCGCGGCCGGACCGCTCGGCGACGATGTCCTTGAAGGTTCCGACGAGCCGCCTGAGGTCGCCGGCGTCCAGGTCGACGTCGGTGGCCGCGCCCCGCTCCCGTTTGGCCTCCTCCAGTGCCTCCTCGAACAGGTCGCCGTCGATGCCGAGGACCGTCCTGCCGAACATCTGGATGAGACGGCGGTAGGAGTCCCAGGCGAAACGCTCGTCGCCGGCCTGGGCGGCGAGTCCGGCGACCGAGACGTCGGACAGCCCGATGTTGAGGACGGTGTCCATCATCCCGGGCATGGAGAACCTGGCGCCGGAGCGGACGGACACCAGCAGGGGGTCGTCCGCCTGGCCGAGCTTCTTGCCCATCCTCTTCTCCAGCGCTTCGAGGTGGGCGCCCACCTCGTCGCGGAGGGCCGGGGGCTCGGCACCGGATGCGAGATAGACCTTGCACGCCTCGGTCGTGATGGTGAATCCGGGAGGGACCGGGAGACCGAGGTTCGTCATCTCGGCAAGGTTGGCTCCCTTGCCTCCGAGGAGGTCCTTGAGGTCCTTGTTGCCCTCGGTGAAGTCGTAGACGAACTTCTGGCTTGTGTGAGGCTCTTCGTTTTCCGGCACGAGAATCGCGCTCCTCGCTGGATCCCCCGGCCGGTGACGACCGGAGGAAGGCTGCCCTGACGGCGGGGAGAGTACCCAGATCGAAGGCTTTGGAGTACGGCCACCATTAGGCCATGCGGGTGCAATCGCCCATCTGCCGAAGGATCATAAGCAAAGGCTTGTTCAAGTCCCGGCGAGCCCCGTCTTCACCTGTCGAAGCCGTCACTGCGGGGTGTGACCGGTGGACCGGTTCCACGGTGACCGAGGGCGACCGGCGGGGGAAGAGGTGAAGGGAGCGGGGGTGGCACTCGGTGTCATCAATTGGAGAAGTACAGGACACCCTTTTGTGCTCATATGAGCGCCTGGCGTATCAAAGTGGCGAGGATCACGCCTCCGCGGCCCGCCTCGTCTCACCCACCGGACACATCCGGGCGCCGCGACGCTCCGATGAGCGCACGCCGGACGGCAGGCCCGGAGGATCACAGCCCCAGCGCGGCCAGCCGGGCGTCGGCCCGCCCGGGGGCGTAGAGCTCCTCCACCACCATGTCCCCCGCCCCGAGCAGGCCCGCCCGCTCCCCGAGCCGGGAGGTGACCACCGTCAGATGGGCGGTGCTGCGGGGCAGTGCGCGCTGGTAGAGCAGCTCCCGCACCCCGGTGACGAACGGGGTGCCGGCCAGGTCGCCCGCCACCACCAGTACCCCCGGGTTGAGCACGGTCACCACCGTGACCAGCACCTCCCCCACCCGGCGCCCCGCCTCCCGGGCCAGCCGGACCGCGTCGGGCTGCCCGGCCGCGAGCTGCTCGCGCACCCCGGCGCCGGAGACGGTCGGCACCCCGGCGGCGGTGAGCTGCCGGGCCAGCGCCCGTCCGCTGGCGACCGCCGCGAGACAGCCGTACGAGCCGCACATGCACAGCGCGTCCGGGCGGTCGTGCAGCCGGATGTGGCCGATGTCCCCGGCACCGCCGTCGACGCCCCGGTAGATCCGGCCGTCCACCACCAGCCCGGCGCCGATCCCGGTGGAGACCTTCACCAGCAGGAAGGCGGCGCAGCCGGGATGCTCCGCACGCTGCTCGGCGTACGCCATGAGGTTGGCGTCGTTGTCCAGCAGGACGACGGGGGCCGCGTCCACCGGGGCGCCCCCCAGCAGCCGCTCCGCGTACGCGCGCCGCAGCCGCTCGCGGACCGGACGGCGGTCCCAGCCCGGCATGATCGGCGGCTGGACCACCTGCCCGGTCTCCCACTCCACCGGCCCGGGCACCGCCAGCCCGATGCCGCACACCCGCTCCGGCCGCGCCCCGGCCCGCTCCAGCAGCGCCGGGAACCAGCCCACCAGGGTGTCGACCGCCTTCTCGGGGCCGTCCTCGACGTTCAGCGGCCCGGTGTGCTCGGCCAGCACCGTGCCGTCCAGGCCCAGCACGGCGGCCCGGCCGCACCGGACCTCCAGGTCGGCGGCGAGGACCACGGCGTGGGAGCCGTCGAACTCCAGCCGCAGGGCGGGCCGCCCACCGGCCGGACCGCCCGCGGGCACGGCGGCCCCCTCCCGGATCCAGCCCGCCCGGAAGAGCCGGTCGAGCCGCTGGCCGACGGTGGAGCGGGACAGGCCCGTGACGCGCTGGAGCTCCCCGCGGGTGGTCGCCCGCCCGGTGCGTATGAGCCGCAGCAGCTGCCCCGCGCTCGCCTGGTTCGCGGCCGTGCCGCCGGCCGTGCTTCCCGTCATGCCTCCGGTCATGGGGCCATCTTCGCCGTCCGTGCCGCGCGCCCGGCGCACCGCCCCGGCCGGACGTTCCTCCGGCGGTCGTGTCACGCTCCCGCGGCGTGAGTGGCCTCCGTCACACCGGGGCCGGTCCCGAAGGGCGTCCGCTCGCCGGACGGGGACCGGCGCGACAAGAACTCCCGGCGCGCGCAAGGGAGTCCGCGCGCTCCACGATCGCTCCTCCTCGCTTCCCGTGTGTCAGTTCTCACAGCCCCACTTCTGCCCATTCAGAAGACAAAACCCTAGGCTTACAAAGACGTAACCAGGCTGTCATCCACATCCACATCGGAGTTGTCGTGGAGCGTGTCGCACAGATCACCGACCCTCCCCCGTCCACCGCTGCCCCGGGGGTCCCCGCCCCGCCGCCGCGTGCCGCGCGCCCCGGGTCCCGCACCTCACGCTCCGGTGCCCCCGCCACCGCCCGCAGGGCCGTGTGATGGAGGGCTTCCCACCCGTTCAGCCCTACGTCCCCGCCCAGCGCTCCACCGTCGGTGTCACCGCGCGCGAGCTGCGGCACGCCGCGCGACAGGTGCTCCTGAGGAACTGGACCGGCGCCTCGACGGTGCCCTCGCACGGGCTGTACCCCCACCAGTGGAGCTGGGACTCGGCGTTCATCGCGATCGGCCTGCGCCACGTGTCGGCGGTACGCGCCCAGCGCGAGCTGGAGACCCTGCTGGCCGCCCAGTGGGGCGACGGGCGCGTCCCGCACATCGTCTTCAACCCGGCGGTGCCGCTGGAGGCGTACTTCCCGAGCCCGGACTTCTGGCGCTCCTCGACGGCCGGTGCGGCGGCCGGTGCGCCCAGGAGCGTCGAGACCTCCGGCATCGTGCAGCCGCCCGTCCACGCGCTGGCCGCCTGGCTGGTGCACCGGGCCGATCCGGTCACCTCCCGGCGGCGCGGCTTCCTGCGCCGGCTGTACCCGAAGCTGGCCGCCTGGCACCGCTACCTCACCGAGCACCGCGACCTGGGCGGGCACGGTCTGGTGTCGGTGGTCCACCCGTGGGAGCCCGGCATGGACAACAGCCCCTGCTGGGACGTGCCGCTCTCCCGCATCGAGCCGGCCGCCCCGGCCTCCTTCCGCCGCTGCGACCTCGACCACGGCTGCCCCGACGACCGTCCGACCGATCTGGACTACGGCCGCTACGTGCGGCTGGCGGCCGACTACCGCGACCACGGCTACCGGGACGCCGACGCACCGCACCCCTTCGCCGTCGAGGACCCCGGGGTCAACGCCCTGCTGATCGCCTCCGAGTACGCGTTGGCGGACATCGCCGACGAGATCGCGCCCGAGGTCGTGCCCGATCCGGTCGCCGCGGCCCGGACCGGGCCGCGGGCCGCGGCCGACGACCACCGCGCGCGGGCCCGGCGGCTGACCGCCGCCCTGGTGGCGCGGCTGTGGGACGCCGGGGCCGGGCAGTTCCTCTGCCGCGACGTGCGCTCCGGCGAGCTGATCGGCGAGCGCAGCGTCGCCGGACTGCTGCCGCTGATCGTGCGGGGACTGCCGCGGGACATCGTCGACACGCTGCTGCACACGCTCGGCGGCACGCACTTCGGCCTGGGCGGCAGCGCGCGCCTGGTGCCCAGCTACGACCTGCGCGGGCCCGCCTTCGACACCCGCCGCTACTGGCGCGGGCCCGCCTGGTTCAACGTCAACTGGCTGCTGGAACGCGGCCTGCGGCACCACGGGCACCCGAAGCGGGCCGCCGCCCTGCGGGCCGCCATGCTGGCGGCGGCCGCCACCTCCGACTTCGCCGAGTACGTCGACCCGCGCACCTGCGCGGGGCACGGCACCCGGCAGTTCGGCTGGACGGCGGCCCTCACCCTGGACCTGCTGGCCCGCACCACCGCAAGGCCGGCCGGTGAACGGAACACCGGCGGGCGGGCCGGGGACCGCGCGGCGGTGCGGGCCGGGGTGCGCGCGGCGGTACGGGCCGGGGCGCGGGCACCGGGCGGCGGAACGGCCCACTGAGCACCGGCCGCACCCGGAGGCGTGGCCCCGGGGCGGACACGCCGCCGCACACGCGGCCGCACACCGGGTACAGGATTCTCGCGGTCCGCCTTGCGAGGCCGGGGACCAGGCTGCGGTACGGCTCCCGAGTGCGAGGCGGGGCCGGCACCGGGCGCGGCCCGTGCCCGTACGGACCGGGAGCCACCCGGCGGGTGAGCGCCGGGGCCGCGGAGTGCGCGGAAGGGCGCGCCGAGGCCGCCCCGGGCGGCGGGTCCGGGTGTCTCCGGCGGGTCAGCCCCCGGAGGTGTCCAGCTCGGCGTCCACCGAGACGCCCGCGCAGTCCTCCGGGTCGTCCAGCCAGCCGTCGGGCAGCACCACCCGGTTGCGGCCGGAGGTGCGGCCGCGCGGGCCGTCGGCCCCCTCGGGCCAGGGCTGGTCCAGGTCGAGCTCGCCCAGCAGGTCCGCCAGCTCCGCGAGCGAGGAGGCCACCGCCAGCCTCCGGCGCATCTCGGAGCCGACCGGGAAGCCCTTGGTGTACCAGGCGACGTGCTTGCGGAAGTCGATCACACCGCGCGCCTCGTCCTCCAGCCACTCCCCCAGCAGCCGGGCGTGCCGCAGCATCACCGCCGCGACCTCGCGCAGGGTGGGCCGGACCCGCTCGGGACGTCCCTCGCAGGCGGCCACCAGATCGGCGAAGAGCCAGGGCCGGCCCAGGCAGCCGCGGCCGACGACGACCCCGTCGCAGCCGGTCTCGCGCATCATCCGGACCGCGTCGTCGGCCGACCAGATGTCGCCGTTGCCCAGTACCGGGATCTCGGGCACGGCCTCCTTCAGCCGGGCGACGGCGTCCCAGTCGGCGGTGCCGCCGTAGTGCTGGGCGGCGGTGCGCCCGTGCAGGGCGACGGCGGTGACGCCCTCCTGCACGGCGATGCGCCCGGCGTCCAGATAGGTGAGGTGGTCGTCGTCGATGCCCTTGCGCATCTTCATCGTCACCGGCAGCCCGCCCGCGCCGGTGACGGCCTCGCGCAGGATCGACCGCAGCAGGGGACGCTTGTAGGGCAGCGCGGAGCCGCCGCCCTTGCGGGTGACCTTGGGGACCGGGCAGCCGAAGTTGAGGTCGATGTGGTCGGCCAGGCCCTCGTCGGCGATCATGCGCACCGCCTTGCCGACGGTCGCCGGGTCCACCCCGTAGAGCTGGATCGA
Source organism: Streptomyces rubellus (assembly GCF_036323805.1). NCBI lineage: Bacteria > Bacillati > Actinomycetota > Actinomycetes > Kitasatosporales > Streptomycetaceae > Streptomyces > Streptomyces rubellus. The sequence goes on along the minus strand of NZ_JAZDCX010000001.1, from coordinate 487,351 downwards.
GCGCGGCCGTTCGGTGGCGTCGAAGCGGATGAGCCGCATGGTCTTCGCGTCCCGCTCGACCAGTGCCCGGGTGGTGATCATCTCGCTGACGAACAGCCCACGGCCGCCGCTGAACTCCCGGCACAGCGTCCGGAACGGCGCGTTGGTGATCCCGGCCATCGGCGCGAGGACCACCGGCGGCCGGACCGGGTACGGGCCGATGGCGAGCTGCTGTGTCATGGGCGGCGGCATCCTCGTGGTCGCTCGGGCGGGGGGCTGACCCTCCATTGTCCCCCATCCGGTCCGTGCCCCGGCGACGCCCCGTCCCCGCTCCCCCGCCGTCCGTCTCAGTGCGCCAGGAGGGCCGGAACGAGGGTGATGAGGAATCCGGCCGTCCCGATCAGCCCGAGGATCCAGGGCGCGGGGCTCAGCCGCTGCCGCCGTCTGCCGCGCGCGCCGTGCCCGGCGAGATGACGCGCGGCCTCGGGGCGGACCGGGCCCCGGACCGTCCAGTGGTCGTCGCAGGTGCGGCAGAGGACGCGGTGCGTGTGCCCGGCCCTGCGCCGGAGGCCGAGACCGCGGACGATGCGCACCTCGTGGAGGCGGCCGTCCGGGCCGTAGCCGCTGACCGTGCCGATCGTGGGCATCCTTCCCCCTTTCCGTCCGGTTCCCCGCCGTACGGTGTCCCGCCGATCCTGACGTGTTCGGGGGTCCGGGGGCAGAGCCGATGGCAGCAGCGTGAAAACCACCCGGACTGCCGGATCCCGGCAAGGTGCGCGCGACGGGTCCGGCCCGGCGCCCGGACCCCCGTTCGCTCCCGGCGCGCATATGCGGTTTCTGACGGACCGTCGCTTTCCGCGGCCGCCGTTGCTAGCCTCTTCGCGACCTCGTACCCGGAGCGCTCTGGGAGCGCTCCCATTCTGCCTGGAGGCAGACATGCGGAAGAACGTCGGAGCCGTGTTACGGACGGCGGCCGTAGCCACCGCCGGAGCGGCGGCGGCACTCGTCCTGCCCATCGCCCCCGCCACCGCCGCCGAGACCGACGAATCGGTTCCCGAGGCCCGGTCCCAGCTGGTGCTGACCATGTCGGCGAGCACGCTCGCCCCCGGCTCCCGGTTCACCCTGGAGTGCCAGCCCCCCGGCGGCGACCACCCCGACCCGGTGACCGCCTGCGCCACGCTGTCCCAGGCGGGCGGCGACTTCAACAAGATCGACCCCAACGGCATGATGGGCTGCCACGCCCTCCACGACCCGGTGACCGTCACCGCCGAGGGCACCTGGCTCGGCGAGAAGGTCACGTACTCGAGGAGCTTCACCAACGGCTGCGCCGCCATGGTGGCCACGAACTTCGTCTTCATGCCCTGAGGCCGCCGGACGGCGCCGGTGCCGCCGCCCTGCCCCTCTCCGGCCGCCCGCCCGGCTCCCCCGGCCCGGCGGGCGGCCGGTCCCGTACCGGCCGGGGCGGCTCTCCCGCGGCGGCCCCCCGTCCGCGGCGGCGGACGGCAGGTGGGAGCGCGGCTGCGTCTTCGCGCCACCGGAATGGCTTGTTTCGCCTCCTGAACGCGCCGAGTCCGCCGATCTCCGCTGTTAATCTCGCCCCCACCCCCTGCCAGAGACGCCCAACGGCGTCGGCCCACAGGAGACACAGACACCATGCGTACCAAGAACCGCAAACACCCGTCGCGCGTGGCGGCCGTGGCCGCCGCCGCGGCGGCGGCGCTCGTCCTGCCCGTCGCTCCCGCCGTCGCCGCCGGGACCGTCGACATCCTCCCCGGCGCGAAGTCCTCCCTGGAGCTGACCCTGTCCGCGGACCGGAACAACCCGACCGTCAGCGTCACCCTGGAGTGTGAGCCCGCCGGGGGCACCCACCCCACCCCGCAGAGCGCCTGCGACAAGCTCGCCGCCGCCGACGGGGACCCCCGGTTCCTCCAGCCCCTGCCCGTGCTCTGCTCCGCCGTGCACGACCCGGTGACCGCCACCGCCACGGGCCACTGGCACGGCCGGCAGGTCAACTACCGGGCGACGTTCACCAACCGCTGCGAAGCCGCCGTCGGAACAGACCTCCTCTTCCGCTTCTGAGCCGCCCCGGGCCGCCCCACGACGCGGAGGAGCCCCGGACCGCCGGCCGGCGGTCCGGGGCTCCCGGCGTTCCCGGTGCCGTGGTCCCCTCAGCAGCCGAGCAGCCGGCCCGCGAGGTAGGACTCGACCTGGTCGAGCGAGACCCGCTCCTGCTTCATCGAGTCGCGCTCGCGCACGGTCACCGCGTTGTCGTCGAGGGTGTCGAAGTCGACGGTGACGCAGAACGGCGTGCCGATCTCGTCCTGGCGGCGGTAGCGGCGGCCGATCGCGCCCGCGTCGTCGAACTCGATGTTCCAGTGCTGCCGCAGCGCGTCCGCCAGCCCCTTGGCCTTCGGCGAGAGCTGCGGGTTGCGGGACAGCGGCAGGACGGCGACCTTGACCGGCGCCAGCCGCGGGTCGAGGCGCATCACGACGCGCTTCTCCATCTTGCCCTTGGCGTTGGGGGCCTCGTCCTCGATGTAGGAGTCCAGCATGAAGGCCAGCATGGTGCGGCCGACACCGGCCGCGGGCTCGATGACGTACGGCGTCCAGCGCTCGCCGGCCTCCTGGTCGAAGTACGACAGGTCCTGGCCGGAGGCCTTGGAGTGCGAGCTGAGGTCGTAGTCGGTGCGGTTGGCCACGCCCTCCAGCTCGCCCCACTCGCCGCCGCCGAAGCGGAAGCGGTACTCGATGTCGGCGGTGCGCTTGGAGTAGTGGGAGAGCTTCTCCGCCGGGTGCTCGTACCAGCGCATGTTCTCCTCACGGAGACCCAGGCCGGTGTACCAGTTCCAGCGCTGCTCCATCCAGTACTCGTGCCACTTCTCGTCCTCGCCCGGCTTGACGAAGAACTCCATCTCCATCTGCTCGAACTCGCGGGTGCGGAAGATGAAGTTGCCCGGGGTGATCTCGTTCCGGAAGGACTTGCCCATCTGCGCGATGCCGAACGGCGGCTTGCGGCGCGAGGTCTGCTGCACCTGGGCGAAGTTGGTGAAGATGCCCTGCGCCGTCTCCGGGCGGAGGTAGGCGACCGAACCGGAGTCCTGGGTGGGGCCGAGGTGCGTGGACAGCAGGCCGGAGAACTGCTTGGGCTCGGTGAACTGGCCCTTGTTGCCGCAGTTGGGGCAGTTGACGTCCGCCAGGCCGGCGGCGGGGAGGCGGCCGTGCTTGGCCTCGTACGCCTCCTCCAGGTGGTCGGCCCGGAACCGCTTGTGGCACGAGGTGCACTCGGTCAGCGGGTCGGTGAAGGTGGCGACGTGGCCGGAGGCCACCCACACCTCGGAGGCCAGGATCACCGACGAGTCGATGCCGACCACGTCGTCGCGCGAGGTGACCATGGAGCGCCACCACTGGCGCTTGATGTTCTCCTTCAGCTCCACGCCCAGCGGACCGTAGTCCCAGGCGGCCCGCTGGCCGCCGTAGATCTCGCTGCAGGGGTAGACGAAGCCACGGCGCTTGCTGAGGCTGACGATGGTGTCGATCTTGTCGGCGGCCACGTTGCTCTCTTCGTTACAGGACAGACGGGAACACCTCAGGCTACCGGGGACAGCGGTGCCCGGACCAAATCGGTCCGGGGTTCGGGCGGGCCCCTGCCGGGCACTCCGGAGGGCACTTGCGGAAGAACGTTCCAACGTTTGACAATCATTTCCATCTGGACTGAAAATGAGTGTCATGAACGCTCGGAAACGCCCTCTCATATCCCGCATGTCCCGCTCCGGAGACCGCCGCCGCGCCCGGGGAGCACTGGCCGGCGCCGCCGCGGGCCTCCTCGCCCTGACCGCCTGCGGCACCGGTACGGCGGAGGAGGGCGGCAGGATGAAGGTCGTCGCCGCGTTCTACCCGATGGAGTTCCTCGCCGAGGAGATCGGCGGGGAGCACGTGTCGGTCAGTCCGCTGACCAAGCCCGGCGTCGAGCCGCACGACCTGGAGATCAGTCCCCGGCAGACCGCCGAGCTGGGCGAGGCCGGCCTCGTCGTCTACCTCAAGGGGTTCCAGCCCGCCGTGGACCGGGCGGTCGAGCAGTCCGGGCCGGAGCACGTGGCCGAGGCCGGCTCGTACACCGAACTGGTGGAGCACGGCGGCGGGCACGAGGAGGAGGCCCACCAGGAGGAGGCCGGCGAGCACGGCGGACACGAGGGCGAACACGAGACCGGGCACGAGGAGGAGCACGGCGGGGAGCACGAGGGCCACGAGCACGGCGAGGGCGCCCTCGACCCGCACGTCTGGCTCGACCCGGTGAAGTACGCCGAGATGGCCGAGGGCGTCGGCAAGGCCCTGGCGAAGGCCGACCCGGACCACGCCGCCGACTACCGCGAGAACGCCGGGGAACTGGCCGGGAAGCTGCGCGACCTCGACGCCGACTTCCGGAAGGGCCTGGAGAACCGCCGGACCGACACCTTCGTCACCACCCACGCCGCCTTCGGCTACCTCGCCGAGCGCTATGGTCTCCATGAGGAGTCCATCGCCGGACTCGACCCCGAGTCCGACCCCAGCGGCGCCCGGCTGAAGGAGCTCCACGCGGTCGTCGGGGAGGACGGGGTCGACACGGTCTTCCTGGAGCCCGGCTCCGAGGGCGGGGCGGCCGAGTCGCTCGCCGCCGACCTGAAGCTGCGGACCGACGTCCTGGACCCGGTGGAGGGCGTCTCGGACGACTCCCGGGGCGAGGACTACCTGGAGATCATGCGGGCCAACCTCCAGGCGCTGCGCAAGGCGCTCGGCGCCCGGTGACCCGGACCGGCCCGGCCCACCCCTCCGAGGAGGCACCCATGGCAGACGAGCCCACCGCCGCACCGCCGGCCCTGTCCCTGCGGGGCGTGACCGCCTCGCTCGGCGGGCGGCAGGTCCTGCGCGGCATCGATCTGGAGGTGGCGCGCGGCGAGGTCGTCGCCCTGCTCGGCTCCAACGGCTCGGGCAAGTCGACCACGGTGCGGGCCGCCGTCGGCCAGGTGCCGGCGGACGGCGGGCTGGAACTGTTCGGCACCCCGCTGCGGCGCTTCCGCGACTGGCGGCGGGTGGGCTACGTGCCGCAGCGCTCGACCGCCGCCGCCGGGGTCCCCGCGACCGTGCGCGAGGTGGTCTCCTCGGGGCGGCTGGCCGGCCGGTGGCTGCGGCCGCTGGGCCGCGGCGACCGGGCGGCCGTGCACCGGGCCCTGGAGCTGGTCGGGCTGGCCGACCGGGCCGGCGACCCGGTGGAGGCGCTCTCCGGCGGCCAGCACCAGCGGGTGCTGATAGCCCGCGCGCTGACCTGCGAACCCGATCTGCTGATCATGGACGAGCCGCTCGCCGGGGTGGACCTGCTCAGCCAGCGCGTCCTCGCCGAGGCGCTGCGCGACCAGGTCGCCCGCCGGGTGTCCGTCCTGCTGGTGCTGCACGAGCTGGGGCCGCTGGCGCCGCTGATCGACCGCAGTGTCGTCCTCCACGAGGGCCGGGTCGAGCGGGTGGACGGCACCGTCCACCTCCACGACCAGGCGTGCCATCCGCACGCCGACACGGACGCCGAACCGACCCGGACCGGACTGCTGACATGATCGAACTCCTCGACTACCCCTTCATGCAGCGCGCGCTGCTCGCCGCGCTGCTGGTCGGCGTCGCCGCCCCGGCCGTCGGCATCTACCTCGTCCAGCGCCGCCAGGCCATCATGGGCGACGGTCTCGGGCATGTGGCCCTCACCGGTGTGGCGCTGGGCTTCCTGCTGAACACCAGCCCGGTGTGGACGGCCGTGGCGGTCGCCTCGCTCGGCTCGGTCGCCATGGAGCTGATCCGCTGGTACGGCAGGACGCGCGGCGACGTGGCCCTGGCGATGCTGTTCTACGGCGGCATGGCGGGCGGCGTCATGATCATCAACCTGTCGCCGGGCGGCTCCACCACCGATCTGATCTCCCCGCTCTTCGGCTCCGTCACCACCGTCGCCCCCGGGGACCTCACGGCGATCACGGTGCTGTCGGTCCTGGTGCTGGCGGTCTGTCTGGGGCTGCGGCGGCAGCTGTTCGCGGTCTGCCAGGACGAGGAGTTCGCCCGGGTCACCGGACTGCCGGTGCGGCTGCTCAACCTGCTGCTGGCCGTCACCGCGGCGGTCACCGTGACCGTGGCCATGCGGGTGGTGGGGCTGCTGCTGGTGAGCGCCCTGATGGTGCTCCCGGTCGCCGCCGCCCAGCAGATCACCCGCGGCTTCGCGACCACACTGGCGCTGGCGGTGACCTCCGGGGTGCTGGTGGCCGTCTCCGGCACCGCCACCTCCTTCTACGCCGACGTACCGCCCGGCGCCACCATCGTGCTGCTGGCCATCGCGCTGTTCGCGGTCCTCACCACGCTCGCCCCGCTGCTCGCCCGCCTCCGTGCCCGGCCCGGGAGCAGGGCGCCGAAGGGGCCGGTGCTCAGCCGGGAGGCGCGGGAGGAGCAGGAGGAGAGCCCGCAGGCACCCGGGGGCGCTACGGTCGTGCGGTGAGCCGGACCGCCGGCGGAGGGCTCGCCCGGCGGCACCGCCGGGCGGCACCGCCGGGCGGCACCGCCGCACCTGGCACAATGGCCGATCAGCTACGCGAGGCAGCGCCGTAGCGCCGACGTGAGGAGGCAATGGTGGCGACCGCAGGTCCCCCCGTACGCGGCCGGTCGACCCGGCAGCGCGCCGCTGTGGCGGCGGCGCTCAGCGAGGTCGACGAGTTCCGCAGCGCCCAGGAGCTGCACGACATGCTCAAGCACCGCGGCGACTCGGTGGGACTGACCACCGTCTACCGCACCCTCCAGGCGCTGGCCGACGCCGGCGAGGTGGACGTGCTGCGCACCGACGAGGGCGAGGCCGTCTACCGCCGGTGCAGCAGCGACGAGCACCACCACCACCTGGTGTGCCGCCACTGCGGCCGGGCCGTGGAGGTGGAGGGCCCCGCCGTGGAGCGGTGGGCCGACGCGATCGCCGCGGAGCACGGCTTCGTGGACGTGGCCCACACCATCGAGATCTTCGGCACCTGCGGCGAGTGCGCCGCCGCCCGCGCCAAGCGCTGACGGCGCCCGCGGGACGTACGGCGGCCCCCGCACCTCAGCCGGGTGGGGGGCCGCCGCCGTGTCCGGCCGGTCCGCTCAGACCGCCGCGTCCGGGGTGCCGGGGGTGTCCGGGGCGCCGGGGCCGGGCACCCGGTTGGGTTCCGCGCCGCCGAAGCGGCGGTCGCGGCGGGCGTACTCCAGGCAGGCGTCCCACAGGTGGCGCCGGTCGAAGTCCGGCCACAGCACGTCCTGGAAGACCATCTCGGCGTAGGCGCTCTGCCAGATCAGGTAGTTGGAGGTGCGCTGCTCGCCCGAGGGCCGCACGAAGAGGTCCACGTCCGGCATGTCCGGGTAGTACAGGTACTTCGCGACCGTCTTCTCCGTCACCTTCGACGGGTCCAGCCGCCCGGCCCGCACGTCCGCCGCGATGGCCGCCGCCGCGTCGGCGATCTCCGCGCGGCCGCCGTAGTTGACGCAGAAGTACAGCGTCATGGCGTCGTTGTCCACGGTCTGCTCCTGCGCCACCTGGAGCTCCTGGACGACCGACTTCCACAGCTTGGGCATCCGGCCGACCCAGCGGATGCGGATGCCCATGGCGTCCATCTCGTCCCGGCGGCGGCGGATGACGTCGCGGTTGAAGTTCATCAGGAAGCGGACCTCCTCGGGGGAGCGCCGCCAGTTCTCGGTGGAGAAGGCGTACAGGGAGAGGTTCCCGACCCCCATCTCCAGACAGCCCTTGAGGACCTCCAGGACGGTGGCCTCGCCCCTCTTGTGCCCCTCGGTGCGGGGCAGGCCGCGCCGCTTGGCCCAGCGGCCGTTGCCGTCCATGACGATCGCCACATGGTTCGGCACCAGCTCACCGGGGATCTCCGGCGGGCGCGCGCCGGAGGGGTGCGGATCGGGGGCGAGGTACTCGCGACGCTGCCGGGACAGCATTCCGCGCCGTGCCATGCGGTTCTCATCTCCAGTCGGGCGGGCCGCGGCGGCCGCGCCGGATACGGACTCGGTGGGCCCCGGCGGGCGGGGACAACGGGAGCGTAGCCGCTCAGCCCTTCTCGACGTAGCGCAGGGAGCGCAGCCCCCGCTCCAGGTGCCAGTGCAGATAGGCCGAGACCAGCCCGCTGCCCTCCCGTATGTGCCGGGTCTCGGCGGCGTCGGCGGTGGCCCAGTCGCCCGTCAGCAGCGCGCCCAGCAGCCGCAGCGCCTCCGGGGAGGGCACGACGCAGCCCGGGGCCCGGCAGTCGGCGCACACCACGCCGCCCGCGGCGACGGAGAAGAACCGGTTGGGGCCGGGCAGTCCGCAGCGGGCGCAGTCGGCGAAGCTGGGCGCGTAGCCGCCGACGGCCAGGGAGCGCAGCAGGAAGGCGTCCAGCACCAGGTCCGGGCGGTGCGCCGCGGCGGCGAGGGTGCGCAGCGCGCCGATCAGCAGCAGGTACTGCTGGACGTTCGGCTCGCCCTCGTGGTCGGTGAACCGCTCGGCCGTCTCCAGCATGGCCGTTCCGGCGGTGTAGCGGGCGTAGTCGGCGACGATCTCCCGGCCGTACGGCGCGATGATCTCCGTCTGGGTGCACAGCGGCAGCCCGCGGCCGACCAGCTCGCTGCCGCGGGCGAAGAACTGGACGTCGACGTGCGAGAACGGCTCCAGCCGCGCGCCGAACTTCGACTTGGTGCGCCGCACCCCCCGCGCCACCGCCCGCACCCTGCCGTGCCCGCGCGTCAGCAGGGTGATGATGCGGTCGGCCTCGCCCAGCTTCTGGGTGCGCAGGACGACGCCGTCGTCGCGGAACAGGCTCATTCCCTCATTCTCCCTCAGCCGCTCCCCTCCGCGGGGGCGCCCGGGGCGGACCGGAGGCTCAGGAGAGGGTGGTGCGGGCGGCGTCCAGCAGCCGGGCGGTGTCCTCCTCGCACAGCTGGAGGATCCGTCCGACGGCCACCAGCACCTGGCGCTCGGCGGGGGTGTAGGGGCCGTCGGCGAGGGCGACGCGGGCGCCCTGGAGCAGCAGGCTCTCGCGGCCGGGCGCGGCGAGGTGCGGGGCGAGCGGGGCCAGCGCCTCGTGCAGCTCCATCTCCATGGTGACGCTGTCGGCGGCGACCGCCGCCAGCAGGGTGACCAGCTGCTCCTCGGAGCAGCCGGTGAAGCCGGCCGTCCGGATGCCCTCCACGGCCGCCTCGCGGGTCGCCCGTGACTCGGAGCCGCCCACGGCGAGCACCGCCAGCGCGACGGTGTGCACGGCGTCGCGGAGCATGCCGCCCAGCCGGGTGGTGGTCGGGTGGTCGAGGGCGTCGGTGCCGAAGTGCTCCCGGCAGGAGGCGCACTCCACCACGGGCCCGGCCGTGCCGCGCGGCAGGACGGGGACGCCCAGCACGACGAGCAGCCGGCGTCCGGTGCGGCGCCGGTAGCTGCGGTCGCCGCCGCACGACGGGCAGAAGAACTCACCGTCGTCGACCGTGCGCCATGCCGTGCGGATGCCCGCCAGACGCAGTCTCCGGCCGTCCCTGTTCGGGGAGTGCACCACCGCCGTACCTCCGTCACGCTCCAGCGCCTTTGCCGCGTGGCGTGATGTTAACCACAGTAGTGAGGTGCCGTCAGTACCCTCGTCGGACATATGCCGGTCCCTTCCGGCCCTTGCGCGTCCGGCGGGAAGGTGCTCGCGCCACCCCGCGCGGCCCGGCTCCGCCGCCTCCGGCGCGTGCATGCACATGGGGCCGCCCGGTGATCCGGGCGGCCCCCATGAAGTTCACTTCCTGGCAGGCCGCTGTGCCGTACGGTCGAGGAACGCGTTCCAGGACTCGGGCGGGAAGGCGAGCACGCCGCTCTTCAGGTCCTTCGAGTCACGTACACGCACGGCGCCGGGGCCGGTCGCGACCTCGACGCAGTTGCCGCCCTCGTTACCGCTGTAACTGCTCTTGCACCACACCGGTCCGGTGGTTCCCATGCCCTGCTCGGAGTTCACAGCTCTCCTGCCGCCTGCTCGATTCGATGAGGTGTGCGGATTCTTCCGGGGACAGAGCCTGTGTCCGGAGGATTCCGTACCGCTGTGTGAGCCCGCTCACCCGTTCCCGCTCTGAGTCGAGGAAACTGCCGCTCTGTCCCTCCGAGTAGGCCAGGTTCTTGCCGTCCGGGGTCTCCAGCAGAACGAAGGGACCGTCCAGACCCGCGTGCGTCTCCCGCGCGGTCGGCATGACCTGAAGCGAGACGTTGCGTAGCTGTGCACTTCCTTCCCCCCGATGGGATGTCGCAGCACGACTTCTTCGATCACGAAGCCCAGGACGCAGATCGGCCTGCGGTACAGGAGTTCCTGCCGGTCGAGCCGGGCGGCGACTCGTTCGTCGATCTCCTCGCCGTCAAGCGGGAGGCACCGCGCCGAGACCACAGCCCGCACGTGCTCCTCCGTCTGCAGCAGTCCCGGCACCGCGTGACTCTCGTACGAGCACAGGCTCGCCGCGTCCGCCTCCAGCAGGGCGAAGTCCTGGAACCACGCCGGGTACCGGGCCTGGAGCAGGTACGGCAGTCCGGCCCGCAGCACACCGTCCGCGCACAGCACCTCGTCGGCGCGCTCGACGAACCTCGGCTGCGGCATCCGCCGCCCCTGCTCGATGGAGGCGATCGTCGACTTCGCATAGCCGACCGCGGTGCCGAGCTCCACCCGCGACATGCCCAGCTTGTTGCGGAACAGCTTCACCTGGCTGCCGAAGTACTTGAGCGTCGTGGCCCCGTAGTCGCTCCGTGTTCCCATCCTGACACCCCCCTTCGCAAGGCTGCTCTTCACGGAACAACCCGCCCGGGCCACTCGCCGTCACGGCATGCCGTGCGTACAGCACCGCGTACAGACGCGTACAAGCGCGTACCCGGCCGGGGTACGCGCGGGCTGGGCACCGGCGCCGTTCCGGTCTCCGGCACCCGCCTCTTCACCCGCGGGAGCATGGCGCAGCACGGCCGAGCCGGGGAGAGCTCCGCGTACCGCGCCCACCGTGCCGCACAGAGCATGTACGCGGCTCCAGGTCCGTGCGGTGGTCGTCTCCCTGGGCGTCAACGAGCTGACGCGGCCGGGCTCGCTGGGCCGGTGGCGGCGGGCGCTGCGGGTGCTGATGTCCGATCTGCGGGCCCGGCTGGGCGACGAGGTGCCCGTCGCGTTCTGCGGGCTGCCGCCGGTGCACGACTTCCCCGTGCTGCCGCAGCCGCTGCGGGCGGTGCTCGGTCTGCGGGCCCGGCAGCTGGACCGGGTGCTGGTGAAGGTGGCGCGTGAGTACGGGATCCGTCATGTGCCCCTGCCGATGGGGGCGATGGCGGCCGACCGCCCGGCGTTCTTCGCCGCGGACGGCTTCCACCCCTCCGCCGCCGGCTACCAGGTGGCGGCGGAGGCCCTGGCGGAGGTGCTGTCCCCCGGATTCCGTACCGGGGACCGCTGACACGTTCCGTACCGCCGGCGGACGGCGCGCGGCCCGGCCGGGAACACCCCCGGCCGGGCCGCGTCGCCTCGTGTCACACGGGCGTCAGCGGTAGGCGCGGTTGACGGCGGAGACGATCGCCTTCAGGGAGGCCCGGGTGGTGTTGGGGTCGATGCCGATGCCCCACAGCACCTTGTCCTCGATGGCGCACTCGATGTACGAGGCGGCCTGCGCGGAGGCGCCCTCGCTCAGGGTGTGCTCCTGGTAGTCCAGCAGCCGGGCGTCGATGCCGGTCCTGGCCAGCGCGTCGAAGAAGGCGGAGATCGGGCCGTTGCCGGTGCCGGACAGCACGGTCTCGGTGCCGTCGACGGCCGCCTCGACGGTGAGGGTGTCCACGCCGTCGGTGTCGGTGGTGGTCTGGCCGGTGCGGACCTGGATGCGGCCCCAGGGGTTGTCCGGGTTGGGCAGGTACTCGTCGCGGAAGATGTCCCAGATCTGCCGCGGGGTGACCTCGCCGCCCTCGGCGTCGGTCTTCGCCTGGATGATCCTGGAGAACTCGATCTGCATCCGGCGCGGCAGGTCCAGCTTGTGCTCGTTCTTCAGCACGTAGGCGACGCCGCCCTTGCCGGACTGGGAGTTGACGCGGATGACCGCCTCGTAGGAGCGGCCGACGTCCTTGGGGTCGATGGGCAGGTACGGCACCTCCCACTCGATCTCCTCCACCGCCTTCCCCCGCTCGGCGGCGGTGGCCTCCATCGCCTCGAAGCCCTTCTTGATGGCGTCCTGGTGGGAGCCGGAGAAGGAGGTGTAGACCAGGTCGCCCGCGTACGGGTGGCGCGGGTGGATCTCCATCTGGTTGCAGTACTCGGCGGTGCGGCGGATCTCGTCGATCCGGCTGAAGTCGATCCGCGGGTCGATGCCCTGGCTGAACAGGTTCATCCCCAGCGTGACCAGGTCCACGTTGCCGGTGCGCTCGCCCTGTCCGAACAGGCAGCCCTCCACCCGGTCCGCGCCCGCCATCACCGCCAGTTCGGCGGCGGCCACGGCGGTGCCGCGGTCGTTGTGGGGGTGGGTGGACAGGCAGACGAACTCGCGCCGGGACAGGTTCCGCGACATCCACTCGAAGCGGTCGGCGTGGGTGGACGGCGTGGAGCGCTCGACGGTGGCCGGCAGGTTGAGGATGATCTCGCGGCCCTCCTCGGGCTGCCAGACGTCCATGACGGACTCGCAGACCTCCAGGGCGAAGTCCAGCTCGGTGTCGGTGAAGATCTCCGGGCTGTACTGGTAGCCGAAGGCCGTCTCGTCCCCCAGCAGCTTCTCGGCGTACTCCATCACCAGCCGGGTGCCGTCCACCGCGATCTGCCGGATGTCGTCCTTCGAGCCGCGGAAGACCACCCGGCGGAAGACCGGCGCGGTGGCGTTGTAGAGGTGGACGGTGGCGCGGTGGGCACCGGCCAGGGACTGCACGGTGCGCTCGATCAGGTCCTCACGGGCCTGGGTCAGCACCGAGATCGTCACGTCCTCGGGGATCGCGCCCTCCTCGATGATCGAGCGCACGAAGTCGAAGTCGGTCTGGCCGGAGGCGGGGAAGCCGACTTCGATCTCCTTGTAGCCCATGCGTACCAGCAGGTCGAACATCGCCCGCTTGCGAGCCGGGGACATCGGGTCGATCAGTGCCTGGTTGCCGTCGCGCAGGTCGGTGGACAGCCAGCGGGGTGCGGCGGTGATGCGCTTGTCGGGCCAGGTGCGGTCGGGCAGGTCGACGGCCTCGTAGCCGCGGTAGCGGTGGATCGGCATGCCGGACGGCTGCTGGGCGACGGTCGCCGCGGTGACGGGCGTGGGTCGGCCGATACGGGAGGGGGAATCACTCATGGCGGGCTTGGCTCCTGGGTGGCGGAGAGTGGCTTCAGTGGCTGTGGACGGGGCCGACGACGGCAACACCGAACTCCGCGGGGAGGGGGTCGGCCGTATGACTACAGGCCCTCGCCGCGGCAGCTAAGGAGGAGCAGCCCGAAACGCATGACCGGGTCAGCGTAACCGAGGCCGGGGGCGTACAGCGGCATGTATCAGCATGCGAGAAGTCCTGTCCTCCCGTGCCCGCTCTCCCTTGAGAGCTGAATCATGCATGCCGTGCACATTTTGCAGCGTGTGCAAGAATACGTCCATGGTGAAACCGGCCGAAGGACTCCGTGAGCGCAGACGGCGCGAGACGCGGCGGAGCATCCACTCCGCGGCGCTGCGACTGGCCCTGGCGCACGGCTTCGACAAGGTCACCGTGGAGATGATCAGCGAGGAGGCCGGTGTCTCGCCGCGGACCTTCTTCAACTACTTCGGCAGCAAGGAGGCCGCCGTCACCCGGGGACCGGTCGGCCCGGACCCGCGGGCCCTGGAGGCGTTCGCCGCGGCCGGCCCGGCCGAGCCGCGCCAGGTACTGGCCGAGCTGGCCGCCCTGATCACGGCCGACCTGGCGGAGAATCCGCCGCTCCGGGCCGAACTGCACGCGGTCATGGAGATCAGCCGCACCACCCCGGGGGTGGCGGCCGCGTTCCTGGCCCAGCTGGACGACTTCCAGCGCACACTGGCCGGGGCCGTGGCCCGGCGGCTGGGCGGCGGAGTGAGCGGTACGGACGGCGGGCCCGGTGAGCCAGACGAGCCGGCCGCCCTCATCGCCGCCCTGGCCATGGCCGCCGTCCGCACCGGTCTGGAGCGCTGGAAGAGCGCGGCCCCGCGGAGCGACGACTCCCCGGTGCCGTACGTCGAACGCTCGGCGGCGCTGCTGCGCACCCTGCTGACCCCCTGAGGCGCCGGGGCCCGTAGCCCCCGCCGGCCCGGGCTCCCGTACGGGCTCCGCCGTACGGCTCCTCTCCCCGCTGTCCTCCCCGTCCGTGTTCCGCGCGGGTGTCCTCGTCCGCCGCCCGGAACGTTCCCGCACCGTCCCTCCCTGGAGTACCGATGTCCGACGCCGCCCCGGCGGAGCACGAGGAGCCGGCACCACCGGCTCTGCCTCCCCACTTCGGCCTGATATTCGCGGGCCTGATGGTCACCATGCTGCTGGCCTCGCTCGACCAGACGATCGTCGCCACCGCGCTGCCCACGATCGTCGGGGAGCTCAGCGGTGTGAGCCACATGGCGTGGGTGACCACCGCCTACATCCTCGCCGCCACCGTCGCCATGCCCGTCTACGGGCGGCTGGGCGACCTGGTCGGCCGCAAGCGCCTGTTCCTGTCCGCGATCGCCGTCTTCATCGCCGGCTCGGTGGTGGGCGGCATCGCCCAGGACATGGGCACCCTGATCACCGGCCGGGCGATCCAGGGGCTGGGCGGCGGCGGCCTCATGATCACCTCACAGGCGATCGTCGCCGATCTGGTGCCGCCGCGGCAGCGCGCGAAGTACATGGCCCCCATGGGCGCCGTCTTCGGCCTCTCCGCGGTCGCGGGCCCGCTGCTGGGCGGCTGGTTCACCGACCACCACGACTGGCGCTGGGCCTTCTGGATCAACCTTCCGCTGGGCTTCCTGGCGCTGGCCGTCTGCGCGTTCGCGCTGCGGCTGCCGCGCCGCGCCGTGAAGGTCTCCTTCGACTGGGCCGGGTTCGTGCTGATGGCCGCGGCCGTCACCTGCACGGTGCTGGTCGCCGACTTCGGCGGCACCGACTACGCCTGGTCCGATCCGCTGATCCTGGGGCTCGCCGCCGGCGGGGTCGCCGCCTGGGTGCTGTTCTTCCTCGTCCAGGGCCGGGCCACCGAACCGCTCATCCCGCTGCGGCTGTTCCGCAGCCGGATCTTCAACATCGCCACCCTGATCGGCCTGATCTCCATCGGCGTCGGCATGTTCGCCGTCATCGGCTACATGCCCACCTACCTGCAGATGGTCTACGGGGTCGGCGCCACCGAGTCCGGGCTGCTGCTGATCCCCATGGTCGTCGGCATCATGGGCACCGCGGTGCCCTCCGGACATCTGATCAGCCGCACCGGCCGCTACAAGATCTACCCGATCCTCGGAGTGGCCGTGATGAGCGTCACGGTGGTGCTGATGTCCACGCTGGAGGTGGACACCCCGCTGCCCGTGCTGTGCGGGTACTTCTTCCTGCTCGGCGCCGGAATGGGCATGATGATCCAGAACCTCGTGCTGGCCGTGCAGAACGCCTTCCCCGTCTCGGACGTGGGCACCGCCACCTCCGCGAACAACTTCTTCCGCGAGATCGGCGCCACCCTGGGCACCGCGGCGGTCGGCGCGGTCTTCACCCACCGGCTGAGCGACCAGCTCGCCGAGCGGATCCCGCCGGAGGCGGCCGGGGCCGTGGGCGACCCCGAGTCCCTCACCCCGGCCCTGGTCCGCGCACTGCCCGAACCGGTGCGGGACGCGGTGGTGGCCTCGTACCAGCACGCGCTGACACCGGTCTTCGGCTATCTGCTGCCGCTGTTCCTCGTCAGCCTGGTGCTGGCCTTCCTGCTGCCGGAGAAGGTGCTGTCCAACAGCAACACCGACACCGGTGCCGAACCCGGTGTGGAGCTCGGCGCCGATGCCGATGCCGGTGCCGGTGCCGGTGCGGGTGCCGCGCCAGAACCGGCCGGCGAGACGGAGACCGCCGAGCCGGCCCGGGCCTGACCGGAGCGCCCGGCCCGCCGCCGTCCGCACACCGCGCGGACGGCGGCGGGGTACGTACGTCCGCGTGTGCGGGCCGGGAGTGGCCGGCCACCGGCGGCGCACCGGCCGGGGCCCGCCCCGCGGGTCCTGGCCGACGCGCTGTCAGAAGCCGAGCCTGCGCAGCTGCTTGGGGTCGCGCTGCCAGTCCTTGGCGATCTTGACGTGCAGGTCGAGATAGACGGGCGTGCCGAGCAGGGCCTCGATCTGCTTGCGGGACTTGGTGCCGACCTCCTTCAGACGGCTGCCCTTCGGCCCGATGACGATGCCCTTCTGGCTGGGCCGCTCGATGAACACGTTGGCGTGGATGTCCAGCAGCGGCCGGTCCGCCGGACGGCCCTCGCGCGGCCCCATTTCCTCCACCACCACGGCGATGGAGTGCGGCAGTTCGTCGCGTACGCCCTCCAGCGCGGCCTCGCGGATCAGCTCGGCGACCATGACCTGCTCGGGCTCGTCGGTCAGGTCGCCGTCCGGGTAGAGCTGCGGCCCCTCGGGGAGGAGCGGGACGAGCAGGTCGGCCAGCAGGCCCACCTGGTCGCCGGCGGTGGCCGAGACGGGCACGATCTCGGCCCACTCGAAGCCCAGCTCCCTGCCCAGCCGGTCGACGGACACGAGCTGCTCGGCCAGGGCCTTGGAGTCCACCAGATCGGTCTTGGTGACCACCGCGACCTTCGGGGTGCGCCGCATGGCCGCCAGCTCCTTGGCGATGTACCGGTCGCCGGGGCCGATCCGCTGGTCGGCGGGCAGGCAGAAGCCGATCACGTCGACCTCGGCCCAGGTGGTGCGCACCACGTCGTTGAGCCGCTCGCCGAGCAGGGTGCGCGGTTTGTGCAGGCCGGGGGTGTCCACCAGCACCAGCTGCGCGTCGGGCCGGTGGACGATGCCGCGCACCGTGTGGCGGGTGGTCTGGGGGCGGTTGGAGGTGATCGCGACCTTCGTTCCCACCAGGGCGTTGGTGAGGGTCGACTTGCCCGCGTTGGGGCGGCCGACGAAGCACGCGAAACCCGCCCGGTGCGGTGCGGGCTCCGCCGGGGAGTCGGGCCGGAGGGAGGGGGAGGGGTCGCTCATGGGGGTCATTCTCCCCGATTCCCCGGGTCTCCCGGACCGGGCCGGGGCGCGGTGCCGGTCCGGAGGCGGCCGGAGTCACCGGGACGCCACCGGACCGCCCGCGGGGCGGGGGGCGTTCGCCCCGGAGGGGACCCGCCGCCCCCGGCACCGGCCGGTCAGCCGGCCGTGACGGTGGAGCGCACCGCGCCGTCCGGGCCAGCGAGGAGTACGGGGGTGGCCGGCCCGCCCAGCTCGTGGACGGCGGCCAGGTCCGCGGAGGGTACGGCGGGCACCTCGGAGACCACCGCCGCGGCCTCCAGCGACTTGGCACCGGACGCCACCGCCATGGCCACCGCGGTCTGCAGGGCGCTGAGTCTGAGCGACTTCAGCGCGACGGTGCCGGCCACGTAGGTGCGTCCGGTCTCGTCCCGTACGGCCGCCCCCTCGGGCACGCCGTTGCGGGCCCGCGTGCTGCGGGCGAGGGTGATGATCTTGCGGTCTTCGGGGTCCAGGCCGGCGGCTTCGCTCATGGGGGTGAGCATATGCGGTCGGCCGTACCGGGGGCGTCCCCGTCCGGACTCGTCCGTCCGGACGGGGACGCCGGGCCGGGAGCGGGGGTCAGCCGCAGCGCTGCGACCTCTCCCGGTCCGTCATCGGCCGGGTGTGCTGGGCTATGGTGTCGCGCCCGCTGGGCGCCGGGCCCTCCGCGGTGAACGGCGCGTACCAGTAGTAGTGGCCGTAGTAGCGGTCCGGGAAGTTCATCTCGTACCGTCCGCTGACACGCTGCATCTCGGCCGCGCGGGTCACCCAGCCGATCTCACCGGGGCGCACCTCGACCCAGGTGCTCTGGCTCTTGGTCTGGGAGCTGGACCAGGTGTGGTTGTAGCTGACCTCGAGGCTGACCTTGAAGACCTCGGCGAAGCCGGCCTCGGTGCTCAGCGAGACCCCGACGCTGTTCGACTCGCCGACGGTGTCCGACCAGCCCACGGAGAACCGCTGGGGATCGGAGGTGCAGTTGTACACCTCCTCGCCGACCCGGCGGGTCGGGCCCATGTAGGTCTCCGGCGGGCCGTCGGGGTGGAAGACGCACCTGTCGGTGCCGTTGTTGCACTTGTCGAGGAGCTGGCGGATGGTCGGGTTCTCGCCGTGGTCGGCGTGGGCTGTGGTCGGCACCAGGGCCGTGGCGGCGGCGGTCGCGATCGCCGCGAGCAGGACCGTAGGACGAACTCTTCCGGTCATCGGTGACTCCATACGTTGTGGGGGATGGCCTGCGGCGCGCCCGGAGTCGGACGGGCGCCGCGGGGAGCGGGCGCGGGGCGCCCGGCGGTCAGCTGAATCCGACGGATTCGGTGCGGTCGTTCATGAACGACCCGACGTGGGGAGTGTTCTCCTTGAACGGACCGTCCCGGTCGCCGTTCAGCCCGGGCTCGGGGTAGAGCCAGATCCAGCAGTTCGCCCACGGCTGCACGGAGGTGATGATGTCCTTCCAGTCGTCCGGCAGGTCGATGCTGTAGTCGACCTTGCCGTTGTCCGGGCAGGGCGCCTCGCCGTAGACGGTGAAGGTGGCGCCGCCGTAGTTCTCGTGCTCGAAGAGCGTCCCCTGGATGAGGTCGTCGTTCCGGGCGGTCTCGGCGGACGTGGCCAGTTCCTTCGTCCGCTGCCGGAACGCCGGGTCCTGGACGGCGCTCCGCGCGGAGGCGGGAGCGTCGTCGATGCGGCCGCCGGAGGCCGCTTCGACGGCCTCGGTGAAGGTCCCGAAGCACTCCTGTGCCCCGGTGCGGAGGTCCGCGATGCAGTGCCGGGCACCGTCCCGGGGCGCCTCCTGCGGGGCGGCGACGGCCTGGACGGGGGCCGCCGCGACGGCACCGGCCGCCGCGAACACCGCCGCCGCGGTACGGGTCCTGCGGGCTGTTCTTCTCACCATGCGCGATTGCTCGGTTCATCGGGAGCGATGTGCGGTGGTCCTCCTTACTCGGATCCGCCGGGGCGAAACAGGATGCCCGTTATTGCCCGCGATCGATTTCCGAAACCCTGGTCGGGCGCCTGCCCCCGCTCCGGCGTGCCCGGAAATGTGGGAGGCGCGAGACCGCCCCGCCGGTACGGCCGGCGGGGCGGTTGGGGACGCGTGTGACGGTGTGGCGCGTGGTGGGAGCGGAGCGGGACGGGAGCCCGGGGCGGAGGAGTCAGCCCCCGCTCTCCGCGACCGGGGCGCCCTCCGTCTCCGGGGCGGTGGCACGGACCGGTTCGACCAGGACCGTGACGATGCGGTTGCGGCGGCCCGCCGGGGACTCGGCGGTCAGCCGCAGGCCCCGCAGCCCGGGGTCGGCGGTGCGGTCGGCGCGGGCCCCGGAGACGTCCACGACGGCCTTGGCGCCCGCGATGGGAACCCGGCCCAGCAGCTTGGCCAGCAGTCCGCCGACCGTCTCCACGTCCTCGTCCTCCAGCTCCAGGCCGTACAGCTCGCCCAGGTCGCCGAGGTCGAGCCGGGCGGTGACCCGGTGGCGGCCGGCGCCGAGGTCCTCCACCGGGGGCAGTTCCCGGTCGTACTCGTCGGTGATCTCGCCGACGATCTCCTCCAGGATGTCCTCGATGGTGACGATCCCGGCGGTGCCGCCGTACTCGTCGATGACGACCGCCACGTGGTTGCGGGCCTTCTGCATCTCGCGCAGCAGGTCGCCGGCGTTCTTGGTGTCGGGGACGAAGGCCGCCGGGCGCATGGCGGTGGAGACCGCCTCGCTCTCGTTGCCGCGGTTGATGTGGACCTTCCGGGCGAGGTCCTTGAGGTAGACGATGCCGACGACGTCGTCCTCGTTCTCCCCCGTCACCGGAATGCGGGAGAAGCCCGAGCGCAGGGCCAGGGTGAGGGCCTGGCGGATGGTCTTGAAGCGCTCGATGGAGACCAGTTCGGTGCGCGGCACCATCACCTCGCGCACCAGGGTGTCGCCCAGCTCGAAGACCGAGTGCACCATGCGGCGCTCCTCGTCCTCGATCAGCGCCTCGCGCCCGGCCAGGTCCACCATGGCCCGCAGCTCGGCCTCGGTGGCGAACGGGCCCTTGCGGAAGCCCCGGCCCGGGGTGAGCGCGTTGCCCAGCAGGATCAGCAGCTGCGGCAGCGGGCCCAGCACCCGGGCCAGCGGCAGCAGGACGTACGCGGCGGCCGTGGCGGTGTTCAGCGGGTGCTGGCGGCCGATGGTGCGCGGCGAGACGCCCACCGCCACGTAGGAGACGAGCACCATCGTGCCGATGGCGGCGGCCAGCGCCTGCCAGGTCTCCTCGACGGTGTGCAGGAAGCCGTAGGTGACCAGGGCCCCGGCCGCCATCTCGGCGGCGACGCGCAGCAGCAGGGCCAGGTTGAGGTAGCGGGTGGGGTCGGCGGCGACGGCGGCCAGTTTCGTGCTGCCGCGCCGCCCGGACCGTACGGCCTCCTCGGCGCGGTAGCTGGTGGTGCTGGCCAGCCCCGCCTCGGCGCAGGCGGCCAGCCAGGCGATACAGACCAGGACGACCGCCGCGGCGACGAGCTGACCGCTCATGTCGTCGTCGGGGCCGGGGAGGGCCCCTCCAGACCGCGCTCGGCGCGCCAGCCGTCGACGATGGCCGCCTGGAGGCCGAACATCTCGGCCCGCTCGGCGGGGGTCTCGTGGTCGTAGCCGAGCAGGTGCAGCACTCCGTGGACGGTGAGCAGCCGCAGCTCCTCGTCCATGGAGTGCTTCGTCGGGGCCTCGGCGCCCTGCTTCTCCGCGACGTCCGGGCAGAGCACGATGTCACCGAGGAGCCCCTGCGGGGGCTCCTCGTCGTCCTTGGCGGGCGGCCGCAGCTCGTCCATGGGGAAGGACATGACATCGGTGGGGCCGGGCAGGTCCATCCACTGCCGGTGCAGCTGCTCCATGGCCTCGGAGTCGACGGCGATCACCGACAGCTCCGAGAGCGGATGGATGCGCATCCGGGCGAGGGCGTAGCGGGCGATGTCGAGGATCGCGCGCTCGTCGATCTCCCGCCCGGACTCGTTGTTGACGTCGATCGACATGGGAGTGCTGGGATGCTTTCCGTTGCTCTCGGGGCTCGGGTGCTGGGGTGTCCGGGTGCGCCGGGCGGCTTCCGCCGCTCGCTCACTTCCGGCGCTCGCCGCGGTCGGCCGTGCCGCCGCGGGTTTCGGCCGCGTCGCCGCGCACGTCGTAGCGGTCGTACGCGTCGACGATACGGCCGACGAGCTTGTGCCGGACGACATCGGTACTGGTGAGCCGCGAGAAGTGCACGTCCTCCACACCTTCGAGGATCTCCTGGACCTGGCGCAGGCCGCTCCTGGTGCCGCCGGGCAGGTCCACCTGGGTGACATCGCCGGTGATCACTATCTTGGAGTCGAACCCGAGCCGGGTGAGGAACATCTTCATCTGCTCGGGGTTCGTGTTCTGCGCCTCGTCCAGGATGATGAAGGCGTCGTTGAGCGTCCGGCCGCGCATGTACGCCAGCGGCGCGACCTCTATCGTCCCGGCGGCCATCAGCCGCGGGATCGAGTCGGGGTCGAGCATGTCGTGCAGCGCGTCGTACAGCGGCCGCAGGTACGGGTCGATCTTCTCGTAGAGGGTGCCGGGCAGGAAGCCCAGCCGCTCCCCCGCCTCGACGGCGGGCCTGGTCAGGATGATGCGGTTGACCTGCTTGGACTGCAGGGCCTGCACCGCCTTGGCCATGGCGAGATAGGTCTTTCCGGTACCCGCCGGACCGATGCCGAACACGATGGTGTGCTTGTCGATCGCGTCCACGTAGCGCTTCTGGTTGAGCGTCTTGGGGCGGATCGTGCGGCCGCGGTTGGACAGGATGTTCTGGGTGAGGACCTCGGCAGGGGTCTCGGAGCCCGCTCCGGTGCCGCTCTCCGACTCCCGGAGCATGGCGATCGAGCGCTCCACGGCGTCCTCCGTCATCGGCTGGCCGGTGCGCAGCACCAGCATCATCTCGTCGAAGAGGCGCTGGATGAGCGCGACCTCCGCCGCGTCACCGGTGGCACTGATCTCGTTCCCGCGGACGTGGATGTCGGTCGCGGGGAAGGCCTTCTCGATGACGCGGAGGAGGGAGTCGCCGGAGCCGAGCACCGTGACCATGGGGTGCTTGGCCGGGACGGTGAAACGGGCACTCGCTGGGGTGGACCGTGCCTGGTCTGTCTGTGTCTGAGTCATGGGCCGGCTGCTGGAGCCTGCGCGTCCCTCTCTGTCGCTGCTGTGCGCCTGGCCTCCAGGGTACGCCGTGCGACTGACAGGTCAGTAGGGTTTTACCGCCACCGGCTTCCGCGGCGTCACACCCGCCGGAAGCCGATGGTCGGCACCGCCCGGCGCAGCGGCCAGGGGCGGGCGGTGCCGGGCAGCAGGGCGTCCAGGAAGGCGTAGCGGCGCAGGGCGGTCCGGCCCTGGTCGTCGAAGGAGCGGACGTGCTGCCACCAGGCCGCGACCTCGGCCCAGCCGGGGGCCGACAGCGAGCCGCCGAACTCCTGCACCGACAGGGCGGCGGTCAGGCATCCGAAGGCGAGCCGGTCGGCGAGCGGCCAGCCGGCCAGGGTGCCGGTGACGAAACCGGCCACGAACACGTCCCCGGCGCCGGTGGGGTCCAGCGCCTCCACGGCGACGGCGGGCACCTCGGCGGTCTCGCCGCTGCCGCCGTCCACCGCGCAGGCGCCCTCGGCGCCCATGGTGACCACCGCCACCGGCACCTTCTCGGCCAGCCGGCGGGCCGCGGCGCGGGGGCAGTCGGTGCGGGTGTAGCGCATCGCCTCCCCGGCGTTGGGCAGGAACGCCTCGCAGTGCTCCAGGTCGGCGAGGTCGTCCGGGTCCCAGCGGCCGGTCTCGTCCCAGCCGACGTCGGCGAAGATCCGGCTGCCCCGGCGGGCCGCCGCGGCGATCCACCCCTGGCCCGCGCCCGGCCGCAGGGCCGCCACACAGGCCCGGGCCGGGGGCGGGTCGCAGGGCGCGGACTCCTCCGGCGGCGCCTCGTGCCCGTGGGTGACCATCGTCCGCTCGCCCTCGTACGCCATCGAGACGGTGACCGGCGAGTGCCAGCCGGGCACGGTGCGCGACAGCGACAGGTCGATGCCCTCACCGTGCTCCAGTGACTCCCAGCAGTACTCGCCGTACTTGTCGTCCCCGAAGGCGGCGGCCAGGGAGGTGCGCAGCCCGAGCCGGGCCAGGGCGGTGGCCATGTTGGCGACGCCGCCGGGGCTCGACCCCATGCCGCGGGCCCAGGACTCGGTGCCGCGTACGGGGGCGGAGTCCAGGCCGGTGAAGATGATGTCCAGGAAGACGCTTCCGGTCAGGTAGACGTCGCAGGGCGGGTCGTCGGGGGTGCGGAGCGCGGCGAGCGGGTCGAGCATGCGGCCCAGTGTGCCCGACTGCGCCCGCGCGCACCCCGGCTCCGCCGGAACGTCACCAGCGCGGTACGGCCGGGGACGTCCAGCCGGGGTCGGCCCGGCGCATGGCGGCGGCGTCGTCCCGGTCGCGCATCGAGCCGTCGTCGTCCAGCCAGCGCCGGTGCAGGCGGTCCAGCCGGTCGCGGTCCAGGGTGACGCCCAGGCCGGGGCCGTCGGGGACGGTGACGCGGCCGTCGGTGAACGTCAGGCGCTCGGTGAGCACCTCCTCGTGCTGCCAGGGGTAGTGGGTGTCGCACGCGTGGTGCAGGTTCGGCACGGTGGCGGCGACATGGGTCATGGCGGCGAGGCTGATGCCCAGATGGGTGTTGGAGTGCATGGACACCCCCACGCCGAAGGTGCGGCAGAGCGCGGCGAGCTGCTGGGTGTTGCGCAGTCCGCCCCAGTAGTGGTGGTCGCTGAGCAGCACCTGGACGGCGCCCGTGGTGAACGCCTCGGGTATCTCGGGGAAGGTGGTCACGCACATGTTGGTGGCCAGCGGCAGCCCGCCGGCGCGGGCGGCGACCTCGGCCATCGCGGACGTACCGGTGGTCGGGTCCTCCAGGTACTCCAGGACGTCGCGCAGCTCGGCCGCGACCTTCAGGGAGGTCTCCACCGACCAGGCGCCGTTGGGGTCCAGGCGCAGGGGCCGGCCGGGGAAGGCCTCGGCCAGTGCCCGGACGGCGGCGATCTCCTCCTCGGGCCGGAAGACGCCGCCCTTGAGCTTGAAGGAGCCGAAGCCGTGGTCGGCCACGAAGCGGCGGGCCTGGGCGACGATGCCCTCGGGGTCGAGGGCGGCGCCCCAGTCGTCGCTCTCGCCCGCCACCCCCTCCGGGTGGCTCGCCCAGCGGTAGAACAGGTAGGCGCTGTACTCCACGCCGTCGCGCACCTTCCCGCCGAGCAGGGCGTGCACGGGCAGCTCCAGCGCCTTGCCCAGGGCGTCCAGGCAGGCCACCTCGAAGCCGGAGACCACCGACAGCCGCAGCTTGTCGGCGGTCTGGACGCCGCGCAGGCCGCCCACGTCCACCGTGCCGTCCGTGCGGTGCCCCTCCGTGTCGAGGGCGCCGGCGAGGGTGAACAACCCGTTCAGGTCGCTGACCGGGTGTCCGGGGAGCCGTCCGGCGAGGGACCGGGCCAGCTCCAGGTACTTGGTGTCGCCGTAGGTCTCCCCCAGCCCGGTGACGCCGTCCGCCGTGACCACCTCGATGATCAAGCGCGGGGTGTGGGGCTGGTGGACGCCCTGGGTGTTGAGCAGCGGCGGGTCGGCGACGAGTATCGGGGTCAGACGTACCTCGGTGACGGTCAGGTCCTTCATCGGACGGCTCCTGTCGGATCGGTGCCGGAGGCGGGCGGCGGTGGGACCGGCGGGACGGCACACCCTCGGCACTCACATATGCCGTTCACGTATACGAATGCTGTCCACGCTGGCAAACGGAGACTAGGGACGCGAACAGAAGTGCGTCAAGAACGCCGACGTTTTCCGGAAAAGAACCCGCACCGCCGGGGCGGGCCGGCGGTACGGAGGGGAGCGGGCGGGGAACGCGGAGAGAACTCGGAGGAACTCGGAGGAACTCGGGAGAAAGGGGACGGGCGGAGGCGGCCGGCCGGCGGTCAGCGGCGCCGCGGCACCGGCACCCGCGCCAGGTCCTCGGCCACCGTCAGCCCTCCGGTGTACCCGGCCGCCCGCGCCTCGCGCGCGAACTCGGCCGGGTCGTCGTAGCGCTGCGAGAAGTGGGTCAGGACCAGGTGCCGCACCCCCGCCCGCGCCGCCACCGAGGCGGCCTGACCGGCGGTGAGGTGGCCGTACTCCTCGGCCAGCGCGGTGTCCCGGTCCAGGAAGGTGGACTCGATGACCAGCAGGTCGCAGCCCTCGGCGAGCGCGTGGACGTTCTCGCACAGCCGGGTGTCCATCACGAAGGCGAACCGCTGCCCGGGCCGGGGCTCGCTGACCTCCTCCAGGGTGACGCCGCGCAGCTCGCCCTCCCGCTGGATACGGCCGATGTCCGCTCCCGTGACACCGCGGGCGGCGAGCCGTCCGGGCAGCATCCGGCGCCCGTCCGGCTCGGTCAGGCGGTAGCCGTAGGAGTCCACCGGGTGCGACAGCCGGAGCGCGGAGAGGGTGTAGGCGCCGGTGACCGCGATCGTGCCGTCCCCGGTGACCGGCTCCTCGCGCAGCTCGGCCGTCTCGCGGTAGGCGGTGGCGTACCGCAGCCGGTCGAAGAAGCGCTGCCCGCTCGCCGGGTAGTGCGCCGTGACCGGGTGCGGCACCCGGTCCAGGTTGATGCGCTGGATGACCCCGGCCAGGCCCAGCGAGTGGTCGCCGTGGAAGTGCGTGACGCACAGCCGGGTGAGGTCGTGGGCGGCCACGCCCGCGCGCAGCAGCTGCCGCTGGGTGCCCTCACCGGGATCGAAGAGGATTCCCTCGCCGTCCCAGCGCAGGACGTAGCCGTTGTGGTTGCGGTGCCGGGTGGGCACCTGGCTGGCGGTGCCCAGCACGACCAGTTCGCGTACGGACATACGGGGTGACGGGCTCCGGCCGGACTATCCGGGGGGCCAGTTCAGGCCGCGGCCGCCGAGGACGTGGGCGTGCGCGTGCCAGACCGTCTGCCCGGCGCCCGCCCCGGTGTTGAACACGATGCGGTAGCCGACGCTCGCGCCCCCGGGCGGGGCGATCCGCTCCTGCGCGGCGACCTCGCCCGCCGCGCGCAGCACGTCGGCGGCCAGCTCCGGGGCCGCGGCGGCCAGCGCGGCGGCGTCCGGGTGGTGCGCCTTGGGGATCACCAGGACATGGGTGGGGGCCTGCGGGTTGATGTCACGGAAGGCGAGCGTGGTGCCGGTCTCGTGGACGACGTCCGCCGGGACCTCCCCCGCCACGATCTTGCAGAACAGGCAGTCGGACTGCGGTTCCTCCGCCACGGTGGCGCCTCCCGCTGTGAACGGTCCGGATCGGTCGGTACGCGGTGAAGCCGGTACGCGCCGAAGATCGTACCGCGCCCCGGGGCGCGGCGGGCGTCAGGACCAGCGACCGGTGCGTCCCAGCAGCAGCGCCGCCGCGGCCGTCCCCGCCGTGGAGGTGCGCAGCACGCTCGGCCCCAGCCGGTACGGCCGCGCCCCGGCCCCGGCGAACGCCGCCAGCTCCTCCGGCGCGATCCCGCCCTCCGGGCCGACGACGAGCACCAGTTCCCCGTCCGCGGGCAGCTCCGCCGCGGCCAGCGGCTCGGCGCCCTCCTCGTGCAGGACGGCCGCGAACGCGGCGGCGGACAGCAGCGGGAGCAGCTGCCGGGTGCCGGCCGGCTCGGTGATCTCGGGGAAGCGCAGCCGGCGGGACTGCTTGCCCGCCTCCCGGGCCGTGGCCCGCCACTTGCGCAGCGCCTTGGCCCCGCGCTCGCCCCGCCACTGGGTGACGCAGCGCGCCGCCGCCCAGGGCACGATCGTGTCCACGCCCGTCTCGGTCATCGTCTCCACGGCCAGCTCGCCGCGGTCCCCCTTGGGCAGCGCCTGGACGACGGTGATCCCCGGCCGCGGCACCGGCTCGGTGCGCACCCCGGACACGGCGACCTCCAGGCGCTCCTTGCCCGTGACGGCCGCGACGGTGCCGAACGCCCCGGTGCCCGCGCCGTCGGTGAGGACCACCTCCTCACCCGGGCGCAGCCGCCGCACCGAGACGGCGTGCCGCCCCTCGGGCCCCTCCAGCACCAGGACGGCGCCGGGGGCGGCCCCGGCCAGGATCCCGGGATCGGCGACGAAGACGGGGGCGGTCACACGGCCTCCGGACGGACGGGCGCGACGGCGGACACAGGCACGGACACGGCACGGGCGTACGGCCCGTCACCGCCCGTTGAACGCATCCTTCAGCCGCGAGAACAGGCCCTGCTGCCCCGGCTGGAACTGGCCCAGCGGCCGCTCCTCGCCCCGCAGCTTGGCCAGCCTGCGCAGCAGCTCCTCCTGCTCCGCGTCCAGCTTCGACGGGGTCTGGACCTCGACGTGGACGATCAGGTCGCCCCGGCCGCCGCCGCGCAGATGCGTCACACCGCGCTGGTGGAGCGGGATCGACTGGCCGGACTGGGTACCGGGCCGGATGTCGACCTCCTCCATGCCGTCCAGCGTCTCCAGCGGGACCTTGGTGCCCAGCGCCGCCGCCGTCATGGGGAGGGTGACCGTGCAGTGCAGGTCGTCGCCGCGGCGCTGGAAGACCGGGTGCGGGACCTCGTGGATCTCCACGTAGAGATCGCCCGCCGGACCGCCGCCGGGGCCGATCTCGCCCTCGCCGGCGAGCTGGATGCGGGTGCCGTTGTCCACCCCGGCCGGGATCTTCACCGTCAGGCTGCGCCGGGAGCGGACGCGCCCGTCGCCCGCGCACTCCGGGCACGGGTTCGGCACGATCGTGCCGAACCCGTGGCACTGCGGGCAGGGCCGCGAGGTCATGACCTGCCCCAGGAAGGAGCGGGTGACCTGCGAGACCTCGCCGCGGCCGCGGCACATGTCGCAGGTCTGCGCCGTCGTGCCCGGGGCCGCGCCCTCGCCGCTGCACGTGGTGCAGACGACCGCGGTGTCCACCTGGATGTCCTTGGTGGTGCCGAAGGCCGCCTCGTCCAGCTCGATGTCGAGCCGGATCATCGCGTCCTGGCCGCGCCGGGTTCGGGAGCGCGGCCCGCGCTGCGCGGCGGCGCCGAAGAAGGCGTCCATGATGTCCGAGAAGTTCCCGAACCCCGCGCCGAAGCCGCCGCCCCGGCCCGCCCCGGCGCCGCCCATCGGGTCGCCGCCGAGGTCGTACATCTGCTTCTTCTGCGGATCGGAGAGCACCTCGTAGGCGGTGTTGATCTCCTTGAACCGCTCCTGGGTCTTCGGATCCGGGTTCACGTCCGGGTGGAGCTCGCGCGCGAGCCTCCGGAATGCCTTCTTGATCTCGTCCTGCGAGGCATCGCGCTGCACGCCCAGGACCGCGTAGTAGTCCGTCGCCACTCTACGACTCCGCGAGGATCTGTCCGACGTAACGTGCCACTGCGCGTACCGCTCCCATCGTTCCGGGGTAGTCCATGCGGGTCGGTCCGACCACACCGAGCTTGGCGACCGCCTCGTCGCCCGAACCGTAACCGACCGAGACGACCGACGTGGAGTTCAGCCCCTCGTGTGCGTTCTCGTGACCGATTCGCACCGTCATGGTGGCGTCCTCGGTCTCTCCCAGCAGCCGGAGCAGCACGACCTGCTCCTCCAGCGCCTCCAGCACCGGCCGGATCGTCAGGGGGAAGTCGTGCGCGAAGCGGGTCAGATTGGCGGTGCCGCCGATCATCAGCCGCTCCTCGGTCTCCTCCACCAGTGTCTCAAGAAGTGTGGCGAGCACGGTGGAGACCGTCCCCCGGTCCTCGGCGTCGAAGGACTCCGGCAGGTCCTGCACCAGCCGGGGCACCTCGGAGAAGCGCTGGCCGACCACCCGGCTGTTGAGCCGGGCCCGCAGATCCGCCAGCGACGCCTCGGTGATGGGGGCGGGGCAGTCCACCACGCGCTGCTCGACCCGCCCGGTGTCCGTGATCAGCACGAGCATCAGCCGCGAGGGGGCGAGCAGCAGCAGCTCGACATGGCGCACGGTCGAACGGGTCAGCGAGGGGTACTGGACGACCGCCACCTGCCGGGTGAGCTGCGCCAGCAGCCGCACCGTGCGGCCGACGACGTCGTCGAGGTCGACGGCGCCCTCCAGGAAGTTCTGGATCGCCCTCCGCTCCGGCTTGGACAGCGGCTTGACCCCCGCCAGCCGGTCGACGAACAGCCGGTACCCCTTGTCCGTCGGGATACGGCCCGCGCTGGTGTGCGGCTGGGCGATGTAGCCCTCGTCCTCCAGGGCCGCCATGTCGTTGCGCACCGTGGCCGGGGAGACCTGCAGGTTGTGCCGCTCGGTCAGCGCCTTGGAGCCCACCGGCTCCTGGGTGCCGACGTAGTCCTGGACGATGGCGCGCAGCACCTCGAGTCTGCGTTCGCTGAGCACTTCGGCGCACCTCCCGTCCGGCGTCCGGCCGTCTTTCCGGTTCCTTCCCTGGCACTCTCGGCAGGCGAGTGCCAGTTTCCCTGAGCCAGTGTACGGCCGGTGACCACGGCCAGGGCAAGGGCGGCGGTCGAGCCGGGTGCGGAGCGGAGCGGCCCGCCCCCGCCGCCCGGCGGGCACGACCGGCCCGGTGGCGCTAGCGTCGCCCTATGGACGCCGGATGGGAAGAGCTCGCACCGGGAGTCGTACGTCACCGCATGCCCCGCTGGGACCACACGGTCGGCGCCGTCGCGGGTGCCGCCGGGATGCTCGTGGTGGACACGGGGGCCTCGCTTCGCGAGGGCGCGCGGATCCGGCGGGAGCTGCGCGGCCTGCTGGGCCGTCCGGCGACTCACGTGGCGCTGACCCATCCGCACTTCGACCACGTCCTGGGCACGGCCGCCTTCGCCGGGGTGGAGGTCTACGGGGCGGTGGGGTGCGACGAGTGGCTGGCGCGCTCGCGGGACGAGCTGCGGGACGACGCGGTGCGGCACGGCGCGGACCGGGAGGAGACCGCCCAGGCCGTCGACGTGCTGGTGTGCCCGCACCACCGGGTGCCCGGCGAGCTGACCGTCCCGTTGGGCGGCCGGGAGGCGCTGCTGGTCAACGCCGGCCCCGGGCACACCGCCTACGACCTGGCCGTCCTGGTGCCGCCCGCCGGGGCCGGCGGGCGGCCGGTGGTCTTCTGCGGCGACCTGGTGGAGGAGTCGGGCGAGCCGCAGGCCGGCCCGGACGCCCACCCCGCGCACTGGCCCGCCGCCCTGGACCGGCTGCTGGAGCTGGGCGGCGGGGACGCGGTGTACGTGCCCGGGCACGGCGCGGTGGTGGACGCCGCGTTCGTCCGCGCCCAGCGCGACGGACTGGCCCGGCGCTTCGGCGTTTCGTGAGGCCCCGCGCGTAACACAATGACCGCATGCGCAGCAGACAGTACGGCCCCGACCTGACCCCGCCCTGGAAGCGGAAGCGCCCGGCGCCCGAGGTGCCCGCCGAGCCGGACCTGGTGGTGGAGGAGGTCACCACCGGCTTCTGCGGGGCCGTGGTGCGCTGCGAGAAGACGGCGCAGGGCTTCACCGTCACCCTGGAGGACCGGTTCGGCAGGCACCGGGTCTTCCCGATGGAGCCGCGCGGCTTCCTGCTGGAGGGGAAGACCGTCACGCTGGTGCGGCCGAGGGCGGCGGCCCCGCCCGCCCCGGCCGCGCCCCGGCGCACCGCCTCCGGCTCGCTCGCCGTGCCCGGCGCCCGGGCGCGGGTGGCGCGGGCCGGGCGGATCTACGTCGAGGGGCGCCACGACGCGGAGCTGGTGGAGAAGGTCTGGGGTGACGACCTGCGGGTCGAGGGCGTCGTCGTGGAGTACCTGGAGGGCGTCGACGACCTGCCGGCGGTCGTCGAGGCGTTCGGCCCCACGCCCGACGCCCGGCTGGGGGTGCTGGTGGACCACCTGGTGCCCGGCTCGAAGGAGTCGCGGATCGCCGCGCGGGTGACCGGCGAGGACGTGCTGGTGGTCGGCCATCCGTACGTCGACGTCTGGCAGGCGGTGAAGCCGTCCGCGCTGGGCATCGACGCCTGGCCGGTCGTCCCGCGCGGCCAGGACTGGAAGACGGGCGTGTGCCGGGCGCTGGGCTGGCCGGAGAACACCGGCGCGGCCTGGCAGCGGATCCTGGGCTGTGTGCGCAGCTACACGGATCTGGAGCCGGGGCTGCTCGGCCCGGTGGAGCGGCTGATCGACCATGTCACGGTGGGCGGTCCCGCCGGGCCGTGACCCCGTGCCGCCCGGTGCCGGCGCCCGGTACCGGGCCGGATGCCGGACAATGGACGGCATGCCCTCCGCACCGCCCGACGGCGAGCCCGTCCCCGCCGACGGAGCCCTGCCCGCGTCCGCCCTGGCGGGCGCCGCGGACCGCCCGCTCGGCTTCTACCTGCACGTGCCGTACTGCGCGACGCGCTGCGGCTACTGCGACTTCAACACCTACACCGCGAGCGAGCTGCGCGGCTCCGGCGGTGTGCTCTCCTCCCGGGAGAACTACGCGGACCTCCTGGCCGAGGAGGTGCGGCTGGCCCGCAAGGTGCTCGGGGACGATCCGCGGCCGGTGGAGACGGTCTTCGTCGGGGGCGGCACCCCGACCCTCCTGCCCGCCGCCGACCTGGGGCGGATGCTCGCCGCGGTCCGTGCCGAGTTCGGGCTGGCCGAGGGCGCGGAGGTCACCACGGAGGCCAACCCCGAGTCCGTGGACCCGGCGTACCTGGCCGCCCTGCGCGAGGCGGGCTTCAACCGGATCTCCTTCGGCATGCAGAGCGCCCGGCGGCACGTCCTGGCCGTCCTGGACCGCACCCACACCCCCGGCCGCCCCGAGGCGTGCGTGGCCGAGGCCCGCGCGGCGGGCTTCGAGCACGTCAACCTGGACCTGATCTACGGCACCCCGGGCGAGAGCGACGACGACTGGCGGGCCTCCCTGGACGCCGCGCTCGGCGCCGGGCCGGACCACGTCTCGGCGTACGCGCTGATCGTCGAGGAGGGCACCGCGCTGGCCCGCCGCATCCGGCGCGGCGAGGTGCCCATGACCGACGACGACGTGCACGCCGACCGCTACCTGATCGCCGAGGAGATGCTGTCGGCGGCCGGTCTGGCCTGGTACGAGGTGTCCAACTGGGCGGCTTCCGGGGCCGCCCGCTGCCGCCACAACGAGCTGTACTGGACCGGCGCCGACTGGTGGGGCGCCGGCCCGGGGGCGCACAGCCATGTCGGGGGCGTCCGGTGGTGGAACGTGAAGCACCCCGGCGCGTACGCCCAGGCGCTCACCGAGGGCCGCTCACCGGGCGCGGGCCGCGAGGTGCTGGACGACGGCGACCGGCGGGTGGAGCGGATCCTGCTGGAGCTGCGGCTGGTGGACGGCGTACCGCTGGACGTGCTCGCCCCGGCCGGTACGCGGGCCGCCGGGCGGGCGCTGGCCGACGGGCTGCTGCGCCCGGACGCGTACGAGCGCGGCCGCGCGGCGCTCACCCTGCGCGGCCGGCTGCTGGCCGACGCGGTGGTGCGCGACCTGGTGGACTAGGTTCCCCGCGTTCCCCGGGGCACGGCGGCCCGGGCCCTCCGGGCACACGGCACCCCCCCCGGCCACCGCCGGGAGGTGCCCTCAGCGCGGACACCGGGGCCGCCCGGGTGCACCCGGCACGAGGGCGGTTCCCCGCCTCGTGCCGCCTTTCCGCCCACCGGTACGCCGTCGCACCCGGCGGGCGGTTGTCAGACCCTCCTGGGATGCTCCCCGCATGGAGACGACGGATACAGCGGACCGGGCGGACCGGGCGGATCCGGCGGTGACGCTGCAGCTGACGGTCGACTGCGCCGATCCGCGGCGGCTGGTCACCTTCTGGTGCGAGGCGCTGGGTTACGTGCCCGAGCCCCCGCCCGGCGGGCACACCACCTGGCGGGAGTACTGGCAGGAGATGGGCGTGCCCGAGGACGAGCTGGCCGGCGGCGCCGGCGAGACGCCCGAGTCGATCACGGATCCGGCGGGGCGGGGGCCGCGCATGTGGTTCCAGAAGGTCCCGGAGCCCAAGACGGTGAAGAACCGGGTGCACCTCGACCTGAAGGCCGGCGGCGGGCGCGGGGTCCCGCTCGCGGAGCGCAGACGGCGGGTCGAGGAGAAGGTGGCGGGGCTGGTGGCGGCGGGCGCCGCGGTGCTGCGGACGATGGACGAGCCCGGCACGGACTACTACGGCGTCGTCCTGCGGGATCCGGAGGGCAACGAGTTCTGCGTCGCCTGACCGGCCGCCCGGCCGCGCCCTGCCGGAAGGCCCGGGCCCGTCCGGAGGGAGCACACACGGGGGTGCTCCCTCCGGACGCCGGGCGCCGCCCGGCTCACTTCTCGCGGGCGCCCTCGTACATCTCCTCGATGAGGTGGCCGAACTTCTTCTCCACCGCGGGCCGCTTCAGCTTCAGGCTCGGGGTGAGCTCGCCGTGCTCGATGTCCAGGTCGCGGGGCAGGACGCGGAACTTCTTGATCGTCTGCCAGCGCTGGAGCCCCTCGTTGAGCTGCCGCACATAACCGTCGACCAGCTCGCGCACCTCCTCGGAGGCGACGACCTCCGCGTAGCCGCGACCCGCCTGCCCGTGCTCGGCCGCCCAGCCCATGAGGGCGGCCTCGTCGAGCGCGATGAGCGCGGTGCAGTAGTTGCGGTCGGCGCCGTACACCAGGATGTTGGAGACGTACGGGCAGATGGCCTTGAACTGGCCCTCGATCTCGGCCGGGGCGATGTACTTGCCGCCCGAGGTCTTGATCAGGTCCTTCTTGCGGTCGGTGATCCGCAGGTAGCCGTCGGCCGACAGCTCGCCGATGTCCCCGGTGTGCAGCCAGCCGTCCGGCTCCAGGACCTCCTCGGTCTTCTCCGGCAGCCCGTGGTAGCCCTGCATGATGCCGGGGCCGCGCAGCAGGATCTCGCCGTCCTCGGCGATCCGCACCTCGGTGCCGGGCAGCGGCTTGCCGACCGTGCCGGTGCGGTACGCCTCGCCGGGGTTGACGAAGCTGGCGGCGCTGGACTCGGTGAGGCCGTAACCCTCCAGGATGTGGATGCCGGCCCCGGAGAAGAAGAAGCCGATGTCCGGGGCGAGGGCGGCGGAGCCGGAGATGCAGGCGCGCAGCCTGCCGCCGAACGCCTCGCGGATCTTGGCGTAGACGAGCTTGTCGGCGACCGCGTGCTTGGCCCTCAGCCCGGCCGGGGCGGAGGCCGTCCCGGTGCGGCGGAAGTTGTCCTGAGTGGTCCTGGCGTACTCGCGCGCCACCCCGGAGGCCCATGTGAAGATCTTGTACTTGGCGCCGCCGCCCGCCCGGGCCTTGGCCGCGACACCGTTGTAGACCTTCTCGAAGATCCGGGGCACGGCGGCCATGTAGGTGGGCCGCACCACCGGCAGGTTCTCGATGATCTTGTCGACCCGGCCGTCCACCGCGGTGGCGTGGCCGACCTCCAGCTGCGCCGCGGTGAGCACCTTGCCGAAGACGTGCGCCAGCGGCAGCCACAGGTACTGCACGTCGTCGGAGCGCACCAGGCCGGTCGCGGGGATGGCCTTGCCCATGTAGGACCAGGCGTCGTGCGGCAGCCGCACGCCCTTGGGGCGGCCGGTGGTGCCGGAGGTGTAGATCAGGGTGGCGAGCTGGTCGGAGCGGAGGGCGGCGACGCTCTTCCGGACGGCCTCCGGGTTCTTCTCCAGGTACGCCGCGCCGCGCCGCCGCAGCTCGTCCAGGGAGAGCACCCAGTCCTCCGGGTCGTCCGCGGCGGCCACCGCGTCGGCGGCCTCGATGACGACCACATGGGCCAGGCCGGGCAGCTCGGCGCGGCGCTCGCGCGCCTTGGCCAGCTGCTCGGCGTCCTCGGCGATCAGCACCCGGCTGCCGGAGTCGGCGAGGATGTAGGCCGTCTCCTCGGCGTTGGTGGTGGGGTAGACGGTGGTGGTGGCCGCCCCGGCGCACAGGATGCCGAAGTCGCACAGGATCCAGTCGACCCGGGTGTTGGAGGCGATGGCCACCCGCTCCTCCGGCCGCACTCCCAGGTCCATCAGTCCCGCGGCGACGGCGAAGACCCGCTGTGCGGCCTCCGCCCAGGTGTAGGAGCGCCACTCGTCGGGCCCCTCACCGGAGGCGGCGGGCACCGGGTAGCGGTACGCCTCGCCGTCCGGGGTCTCCTCGACGCGCTCCAGGAAGAGGTTCGCCACCGAGGGCGGACGGTTCTCGATCAGGGACTGGGTGTCGCTCACAACATCCTCCGGGGCCCGCGACGGTGCAGGGGGGTGGCTCCAAGGCTCGGTGTACCCGGAGTACCGGGGTGCGGTGAAGGGGTCGGTATGGGTTCTGTGGGGATCCGTGCTGCGTACTGCGGGTGACTCGCGAGTAACCACCGAGCGGACGGTCAGCCTAGGCGGGAAGACCGCACCGTGAAAGAGCCTGTGCGCGGCCTCCCCGAAGCCGTGACCTCCGCGATACATACCCGGCATACCAAACGGTCCGCCCGGCCGGAAGGGCACGGGCCACGTACGAAGGCGCCCGCTCGCCCTTCCGGGCGAACGGGCGCCTGCCGCTTCCCGTCCTTCGCTACTTCTTGCCCTTGCCGTCGCCGCCGCCGCCGTCGGAGTCGGAGGAGAGCGCGGCGATGAAGGCCTCCTGGGGGACCTCCACCCGGCCCACCACCTTCATGCGCTTCTTGCCCTCCTTCTGCTTCTCCAGCAGCTTCCGCTTGCGGGAGATGTCACCGCCGTAGCACTTGGCGAGCACGTCCTTGCGGATGGCCCGCACCGTCTCGCGGGCGATGACGCGCGAGCCGATGGCGGCCTGGATGGGCACCTCGAACTGCTGCCGCGGGATGAGTTCACGCAGCTTGGAGGCCATCCTGACCCCGTAGGCGTACGCCTTGTCCTTGTGGACGATGGCGGAGAAGGCGTCCACCTTGTCGCCGTGCAGCAGGATGTCCACCTTCACCAGGTCGGCGGTCTGCTCGCCGGTGGGCTCGTAGTCCAGCGAGGCGTAGCCGCGGGTCTTGGACTTGAGCGCGTCGAAGAAGTCGAAGACGATCTCCGCCAGCGGGAGGGTGTAGCGCAGCTCGACGCGGTCCTCGGAGAGGTAGTCCATGCCGAGCAGGTTGCCGCGCCGGGACTGGCACAGCTCCATCACCGCGCCGACGAAGTCGTTGGGGGTCAGGATCGTCGCGCGGACGACCGGCTCGTGCACCTGGGCGACCTTGCCGGTGGGGTACTCGCTGGGGTTGGTGACGATGTGCTCGGTGCCGTCCTCCATGTCCACGCGGTAGATCACGTTGGGCGCGGTGGCGATCAGGTCGAGGCCGAACTCGCGCTCCAGCCGCTCGCGGATCACCTCCAGGTGCAGCAGGCCCAGGAAGCCCACCCGGAAGCCGAAGCCCAGCGCGGCGGACGTCTCCGGCTCGTAGACCAGCGCGGCATCGTTGAGCTGGAGCTTGTCCAGGGCGTCGCGCAGCTCGGGGTAGTCCGAGCCGTCCAGCGGGTACAGCCCGGAGTACACCATCGGCTTGGGGTCCTTGTAGCCGCCCAGCGCCTCGGTGGCCCCCTTGGAGAACTGGGTGATGGTGTCGCCGACCTTGGACTGGCGGACGTCCTTCACCCCGGTGATCAGATAGCCCACCTCGCCGACGGACAGCCCGTCGGCGGGCAGCATCTCCGGGCTGTTGGTGCCGATCTCCAGCAGTTCGTGGGCGGCGCCGGTGGACATCATCCTGATGCGCTCGCGCCGGGAGAGCTTCCCGTCGACGACCTTCACGTAGGTCACCACGCCGCGGTAGGCGTCGTAGACCGAGTCGAAGATCATCGCCCGGGCGGGGGCGTCGGCGACCCCCACCGGGGCCGGGACCTGCCGGACGACCTCGTCCAGCAGCGCCTCGACGCCCTCGCCGGTCTTGGCGGAGACCTTCAGCACCTCCTCCGGCTCGCAGCCGATGAGGTGCGCCAGCTCGGCGGCGAACTTCTCCGGCTGGGCGGCCGGCAGGTCGATCTTGTTGAGGACCGGGATGATCGTGAGGTCGTTCTCCATCGCCAGGTAGAGGTTGGCCAGCGTCTGGGCCTCGATGCCCTGGGCGGCGTCCACCAGCAGGATGCAGCCCTCGCAGGCGGCCAGCGAGCGGGACACCTCGTAGGTGAAGTCGACGTGCCCCGGGGTGTCGATCATGTTGAGGATGTGGGTGGTCCCCTTGTCCTCGCCCTCGGAGGGCGCCCACGGCAGACGGACCGCCTGGGACTTGATCGTGATGCCGCGCTCACGCTCGATGTCCATGCGGTCGAGGTACTGGGCACGCATCTGGCGCTGCTCGACGACGCCGGTGAGCTGGAGCATCCGGTCGGCGAGAGTCGACTTGCCGTGGTCGATGTGCGCGATGATGCAGAAGTTGCGGATCAGCGCCGGGTCGGTACGGCTCGGCTCCGGCACGTTCGAAGGGGTCGCGGGCAACGCAGGGTCCTGTCGGGTCATGGCTCGGGTCGATACGTCTCCCCCATCGTCCCACGAGCGGCGCGTCCGGTCCGGTTTGGGCGGCGATCAGGCCTGCTGGTAATCTGACCCACTGTGCCTTGTGCCCTCGCGGCACCGGCTCCGGTGCGGAAGGACGCGCCGGGAGACGGCCGGACGGGAGGGGCGCGGCCACCACCGCGCCAGGGCACCGCACCACACCCAACCCACTTTTCCGAGAAGGCTCTTTCGTGGCGAACATCAAGTCCCAGATCAAGCGGATCAAGACCAACGAGAAGGCCCGCCAGCGCAACAAGGCGGTCAAGTCCGAGCTGAAGACCGCGATCCGCCGCACCCGCGAGGCGATCGCCGCCGGTGACGCGGAGAAGGCCGCCGAGGCCGCGCGCGTGGCGAGCCGGAAGCTGGACAAGGCCGCCAGCAAGGGCGTCATCCACAAGAACCAGGCCGCCAACAAGAAGTCGGCGCTCGCACAGAAGGTCTCCGCTCTCCAGGGCTGACCCCTCGGGGCCGGGGCCTCTCCCGGCCCGCGGCCGTACGGACTCAGCGGACCCTCTCACCGCTCCGTACCGGCCCACCCCGCGCCGCACGCGGCCTGCGTTCGCCACGCGGGTGCGGCGCACCACAGAGCACCGGGCCGAAGGGCCCGCCCGTACCGCCCGCCGTGATCCCCGCGGCGGGCGGTACGCGTTTCGTGCCCCCCCCGCCCGCACCCACCGGTCACACTCCCGCGTCCCCTGAGGGCGCCCCGCCGGTGCCGCGTCCCCCGACGGGACGCGGCACCGGCGGGGCGCCGTCCCTCAGCGGGAGCGCGCCGCCCGGGCGACGGCCATGACGGCCTTCTCCAGGGCGTACTCCGGATCGTCGCCGCCGCCCTTGACCGCCCCGTCCGCCTCCGCCACCGCGCGCAGCGCCACGGCCACCCCGTCCGCCGACCAGCCGCGCAGCTGCTGGCGGACTCGGTCGATCTTCCACGGCGGCATGCCCAGCTCCCGGGCCAGATCACCGGGGCGCATGCCGCGCGGGGCGTCCAGCAGCTTGCCGATGGCCCGCACCCCCTGCGCCAGGGCGCTGACGACCAGCACCGGGGCGACCCCCGTGGACAGCGACCAGCGCAGCGCCTCCAGCGCCTCGGGCAGCCGGCCCTCCACCGCCCGGTCGGCGATGGCGAAGCTGGACGCCTCTGCCCGGCCGCTGTAGTAGCGGGCGACGACGGCCTCGTCGATGGTGCCTTCGATGTCGGCCACCAGCTGGGAGCAGGCGCTGGCCAGCTCGCGCAGATCGCTGCCGAGGGCGTCCACCAGGGCCTGGCACGCCTCGGGGGTGGCCGAGCGGCCGAAGGCCCGGAACTCGCCGCGCACGAACGCCTGCCGGTCGGCGGGCTTGGTCATCTTCGGGCAGGCCACCTCGCGGGCGCCCGCCTTGCGCGCGGCGTCCAGCAGCCCCTTGCCCCGGGCGCCGCCCGCGTGCACCAGCACCAGGGTGATCTCCTCGGCCGGGGCCTTCAGGTACTCCTTGACGTCCTTGACGGTGTCCGCCGCCAGGTCCTGCGCGTCCCGCACGACCACGACCTTGCGCTCGGCGAACAGCGAGGGACTGGTCAGCTCGGCGAGGGTGCCGGGCCGCAGGTCGGGGGAGGCCAGCTCGCGCACGTCGGTGTCGGCGTCGGCGGCGCGGGCCGCGTCGACCACCTCGCGCACCGCGCGGTCGAGCAGCAGGTCCTCCTGGCCCACCGCGAGCGTGACGGGGGCGAGCGGATCGCCGGACGTGGACTTCCTGGATGTTCTGGCTGCCATCGCCGACCAGCATCCCACGCCCCGCCGACAACGTGCCCCCGGCGGCCCCGCACCCCGGCGGCGCCGCGCCCTGCCCCACAATGGCGCGGTGAGCAGCGACACCCGACCCGTACGGCACATCCTGGTGCTCCCCGACCGCGACGCCGCCGAGGAGGCGGCCGGGGAACTGGCCGACCGGCTCGGCCTGCCGGAGGAGCCGCGCCCGATACGCGAGGCGCTGGCCGGTGAGGACGACGCCGAGGACGCCCAGTGGCTCCTCGTCCTCGACGACCCCGGCGGCGCGTACGACCCGGCCGCGCTGGACGCCCTCGCCGCGGAGTACGAGGGCTGGCTGGAGCGGGGCTGACCCGGACGCACCGCGCGGGGGGCGGCGCGTCCGGATCAGCCCCGCTCCCCCGTCCCGCCCGGTGCGCCCGCCCCGGCGGACGCCGCGCGCAGCAGCCGGAGCTGGCCGATCTCGGCGGCGTTCTTCATCAGCTCCGCGTTCACCCAGGCCGCCGTGTCGGCGACCGTACGGGCGGGGCCGCCCTGCCAGGGGAAGGGGGCGGCGGCGTCCAGCTCCGCGTCGGTGAGCCGGTCCAGCACCGCCGACCACTCCGCGCGCAGACCGCGCAGCCACTCCACGGCGGCCCGCCCGCTCCCCGGCCAGACGACCTCGGTCCGCTCCCGGGGCGTCCGCCCCGCCGCGTGGTCGGCGGCCGTGCCCCACCACCAGCCGATGTGCCAGCTCAGCCAGGCGATCGTGGGA
Source organism: Streptomyces rubellus (assembly GCF_036323805.1). Taxonomy (NCBI): domain Bacteria; kingdom Bacillati; phylum Actinomycetota; class Actinomycetes; order Kitasatosporales; family Streptomycetaceae; genus Streptomyces; species Streptomyces rubellus. The sequence continues at coordinate 447,342 of NZ_JAZDCX010000001.1, read as the reverse complement.
ACCGGCACGGGGTCGGGCTCGGTCTCCGCCCAGTCCGGCACCCAGCGGCCCCCGGAATCCCGGCGCACCGTCCAGCAGTGGGCCGCGGGCTCCCAGAGGAAGTCCTCCTCCACCAGCCGCTCCAGGTGGTACTCGAACAGCGCCCAGGTCAGGTCGAACTGCCGGCGCAGCAGCTCACGTCGGGACGATTCCATTCCCCGACCCTGGCACACCCTCCCCCGGGCCGGAGAACGGTTTTCCGGGCGACGGGCCGGTGACGGAGCCCGGCCCTCCGGTGAACCCCCGGTGAAGCCTCGGGCGCCCCGGTTTCCACCGCGGGCCGCGGACGTACATTCCCCTCACCCCCGTCCCGCCCCCCACTCCCTCTTCCGACCACCAAGTGCGAGGTGCACCCCGTGGAGTGGCTGTCCGCCGAGACCGTGCTCGGCACCCTCGGCATCGTCGCGACCGTCGCCGTCCTGGCCTACGACCGGCTCCGGCCGGGCCGCCGCCGCATCGGCTACCGCGTCCAGATGGACACCGCGATCGGCGCCGACACCCGCCCCGGCCGGGCCGGCGCCCGGCTCGGCCTGTTCGGCGACGACCGGGAGCTGACCGACGCCACCCTGGTGTTGCTGCGCATCGAGAACGACGGCGTCAAGGACATCTCCCGGGCCGACTACGAAGTGCCGCTGTGCGCGGTGTTCACCGGCCGCCGGGTGCTCGGGGTCGCCGTCACCGACCCCAGCCCGCCCGGGCTGATGGAGCGGCTCACCCCCGAGAACGGCCTGCGCTACGAGGGCGGCCGGGTCCACGTCCCCCATGTCCCGCTGAACACCGGGGACCACTTCAAGCTGCTGGTCCTGCTCACCGGCGGCGGCCTGAACGGTGACGTGCGGCTGGAGGGCACGGTCAACGAGGGCCGCATCCGGCCCAACCGCCAGTACCGCGGCCCGCGCGTCCTCTACCTCGGGCTCGCCGCGTTCCTCATCCTCATCACCGGCATCGGTACCGGGATGCAGCTGGAGGGCCCGCCTCCCCCGCTGGAGTGCGCCACCGGCGAGCTCACCGTGCTGGGTTCCACCGCGTTCGCCCCGGTGCTGGAGGAGGTCGGCAGGGCGTACGAGGAGGACTGCGAGGGCGCCCGGATCACCCTGGCCGCCGAGGGCAGCCTCGGCGGCATACGCCGGCTCGACTCCCTCGGCCGAGCCGCGAAGGACGGCGCCCCGCCCGCCGTCGCGCTGTCCGACGGCCCCGCCCCGGACGGCTACCCGCGGCTGCGCGCGCACCCGGTGGCGGTGACCGTGTTCGCGGTGGTGGTCAACGAGCGGACCGGGGTGCGGGACATCTCCACGGCCGACCTGCGCCGCCTCTACTCGGGGGAGGTCCGCAACTGGCGGGAGGTCGGCGGGGCGGACCTGCCGGTCAGCCTGGTCAGCCGGGACTCGGAGTCCGGCACCCGGAGCGCCTTCCAGCGGCGGGTGCTCGACGGTTTCGAGCCCGGTGTCTCCTCCGGCGACTGCCGCCGCCGGGACGACCCCCGCGCCAGGGTGCTCCGCTGCGAGCGCGGCGACACCCGGCAGGTGCTGGAGACCGTCCGGCGGGTGCCGGGGGCGATCGGCTACGCCGAGCTCCGGGCGGCCACCGGCACCGGGGGCGTCACCCTGCTCCGGCTGGACGGCACCGCGCCGGACACCGGGGCGATCGGCCCGGACCGGCGGCAGAGCGGGCGGGACGGACGGGAGGCGACCGGCAAGCCGTACCCCTACTGGGAGGTCGAGTACGCCCACACCTACACCCAGCCGCCCGCCGACTCGCTGACCTCGAAGTTCCTCGACTACCTGGGCGGCGGCACCGCGCAGAACATCCTGCGCACCCACGGCCTGCTGCCCTGCGCCGCCCCGGTGAACCAGGCGCTGTGTCACCGGGGATGAGGCACCGCACCTCACCCGAAGGAGTGAAGCACGAAGAATCGCACTGGATTTCCCGGCGCCAGAGGGCAACCCCGTCCCCGCCCCACCCTGTTGAACCGGTTGTGAGACGGACCGCACGGACAGGAACGCGATGGCAGGGACACAGCCGGGGACACGGTGGTGACGGACGCGGCACCGGGCTTCGAGGAGTTCGTCACGGCACGCGGCCCCCGGCTGCTGCGGGTCGCCTGGCTGCTGACGGGCGACGCCCATCTGGCGGAGGACCTGCTGCAGACGGTGCTGGCCAGGATGTGGCCCAGATGGCACCGGATCGCGGGCGAGAACCCGGAGGCGTACGCCCGCAAGGCCCTGGTGAACACCAGCACCTCGTGGTGGCAGCGCCGCTGGCACGGCGAGCTGCCCCACGGCGAACTGCCGGAACGGGCCGCGGCCGACGCCTTCGCGGCGGTCGACCTGGAGCACTCGCTGGCCGCGGCCGTACGGCTGCTGCCGCCGCGACAGCGGGCGGTGATCGTGCTGCGCTATTTCGAGGACCTGAGCGTGGCCGAGACCGCGCGGCTGCTGGGCTGCCGGCCGGGCACGGTCAAGAGCCAGGCCGCCAAGGCCCTGCGCGTCCTGCACGGCCGGCTGGCCCCGCACCTGGGCACCGGCGCCACCTCGGACACGGAAGGCGGTGATCGCTGTGCACGGCGCTGACCCGGAGCCGCCCCGGAGCGCGGAGCGGGAACTGCGGCTGCTGCTGGAGCGCGTCGTCCCGCGGCCGGCCGCACCGGCGGAGCGGATGCGGCGGGTACGCCGGCGGGTGGCACTGCGGCGGCGCCGGGTGGCGGTGCTGACGGCCTCGGCGAGTGCCGCGGCGGCCGTCGTGCTCGCCGTGTCGCTGCGCCCGGTGGTCACCGGCGGAGTGCCGGACGAGCGGGTGGCGCCGGCGGCCTCCCCGTCGGCCGGTTCCGGGGAGGCGGCGCTCCGTCTCTCCGGCACCTTCGAACTGCGGCTGCGGCTGCCCGGTGGCTGGCACGTCCGGACGGTGCCGGGCACCAGAACGGCGCTGGGCTTCGCCGCCGACCGACCGCTGGACGGCGGGGGCCCCTGTCCGGCCGCCCGCACCTACGCCCTCGACTGCGCCCCCGTCCCCGCGCTGGCCCCGGACGGGGCACTGATCGCCTTCCAGCAGATGACCGCGCCGCCCGGCGGCAGGGACATGGAGCCGAAGGGGGCGTTCACGACCGGGGACCCGCGTCCGCCCGAGAAGGACTGCCGCGCCCTGGGCGGCGACCGGGAGCTGACCGGCTGGGCCGAGGTCCTCACCGGCACGGACGACCCCGCCCTCTTCCAGGCCCGCGTCTGCCTCGACGGCACGTCGGGCAGGGCGCTCGCCGAGGTCAGGAAGATCCTCGCCACCGCCACCTTCCACAGTGCCCCCGTCCCCGCCCCTACCGAGGCGGAGGACGACTGACTCCCGCTCCCCCTCACCGCCCGTTCGACCCCACCCGTCCCCTCTTCCGGAAAGGCTCCCCCTCGATGTCCGCTATGCCCGTACGTGTCCCCGCCGTTCTGCTGGCCGCGGCCGTCCTGGGCCTGCTGTCCGGCTGCGGCAGCGGCGACAGTGATGCCTCGGTCCAGGACAAGCCCCTGTCCGCCGTCGTCCCGGCCGAGGGGGGATCCGCGGGCTCCGCCTCGGCCGAGGCGGAGCGGCTGCACCGGCAGCTGCCCGGCCTGGGGCCGAAGACCCTGGCCCAGGTGCCGGCGGCCACCCGCCAGGCCGTGGTGGTGACCGGCGAGGACCGGGACTCGCCGAAGGCCACCGTCGTCCTCTACGAGCGCACCGCCGGCGGCTGGCGGGCCGGCTCGGAGTGGCCCGCGCACAACGCGCTGAAGGGCTGGACCGACGACCACCGCCTGGGCGATCTGCGCTCCCCCATCGGCGTGTTCACCCTCAGCGACGCCGGCGGCCGTCTCCCCGACCCGGGCACCGAGCTGCCGTACGACCGCTCCGGCGCCTTCACCATCGACGGCACCGGCTTCGAGGGCGAGCCGCTGGCGGGCTCCTTCGACTACGTGGTGGCCATCGACTACAACCGCGCGCCGGGCACCTCCCCGCTGGACTGGACCCGCCCCCTGGGCGCGCACAAGGGCGGCGGCATCTGGATCCACGTGGACCACGAGGGCCCCACCAAGGGCTGCGTCACCCTGGCCAAGCCCCACATGAAGGAGCTGCTGCGCGCCCTCGACCCGGACCTGAACCCGGTGGTGGTGATGGGCGACGCCGCGTCCCTGCGCCGCTGAGCGCGGCGCGGAGGCACTCCATTCCCCGTCCGGCGCGAGACCGGGCCGGACTCGTCCGGCCCGCAGTCCTCAACCGAGACGGGCGGTCGCGAAGGTCTCCCATTCGTACATCCGGTTGTCCCGGCCCAGGACGATGAGGTCCGCCTGCTCGATCCGTGCCGTGGCCGGTCCTGCCTCGACCGCGTCCAGGGCCCGCGCGACCGGCGCGGTGGGGCCGGTGCCGTTGCTGTAGGCGATCGTCACGTGTGGTGCGAACCCCCCTTCGGGTTCCGGCACTTCCCCCCACACCTCCGCGATCGCCGCCCGGATCGCTGCCTGCGCGGCGACCGGAGGCCCGTCCGGTTCCGCCTCCCAGCGGATCGCCTCCGGGGTGATCCGCGGCTTGTGCAGGCGCAGCTCGAACGGTTCGACGGCGGCCAGGTGCCGGGCGGCGGCGTCGGCTATGGCCCGTGCGTCCCGCTCGGGCACCTCATCGACGAATCCCAGACCCTGCATGGTCAGGTGCAGCCAGCTGTCCGGCACCAGGTCCAGGCCCGGCACCCCGGCCAGTCCTCGGCGGTGGGCATCGGCCAGACGGTGGACCTCCGGAGCGTTGCGGAAGGTCAGGTGCCAGGTGTAGAAGCGGCGCCCGGGCATCCAGCCGGGTCGCCACCACCAGTGATCTGCCATGGCCTCAGCGGTGGTCATGCTGCGGAATCCAATCAGGACGCGGACGCTCCTGGCGAGAGGGCGAGTCGCTGACGAGCCTTTCCGGCCGCGTCGGAGTCATCGACCACAATTGCGGGCCGGGAATCTTCCACCGATTCTGTATCCCCGGCCGTTGCCAAGGACGGCGGCACTGGAAAGGGGATCGAGGCGGTGAAGGCTCGGTCAGGGCTCCTTCGTACCCGAGCGTGGGTACCGTTTCGGAAACCGAGGTCGCGATGAACGGAGCCCGCCATGCCCGAGCACGCCGACGTTCACATCGGAGTCCGACTGCGCGAGGTGCGCAAACGACGTGGCCTGGCGCAGAGGGAGTTGGCCGCCCACTCCGGCGTCTCCCTGTCCTGATCCGCAAGCTGGAAAAGGGCGAACTGCGCGGCACCCGCCTGGAGACCGCCCGGCGGCCGGCCGCCGCCCTCCGTGTCCCCGCGACACGGCTCGTCGCCCGTGACGCGGAGAGCGCCGATGCGGTCACCGTCGACCAGTGGGAGCCTGTTCGAAACGCCCTTATGGCTCCGGCCCGGGCCGCCGGGCCGGAGGAGGAACCTACGGTGGAGGGGGTCCGCGACGCGCTTCGGGCAGCGATGCCGTTGTTCTCCGGTGACCGGTTCGCCGAGCTCGCCGAGATCCTGCCGTCGCTGCTGCGTGACGCCGACGCGGTCGCGTAGATCGACGGGGACGGCCGTGCGGTACGGGTACGCCTGCTGCAGTTGACCGGCTGGCTGCTCACCCAGACCCGTCGGTACGAGGTGGCGTCCGAGGCACTGGAACGGTCATTGGACGACTCCAGCGACCGCCTGCAGGCTGCCGCCACGGTCAACACCGTGTGCTGGCTGCTGCTCCGGCAGGGTCAGCTCGCCGAGGCCCGCGAGTTGGCCGCCCGGTGGGCCGACGACACGGAGCCTCGCATCTCCCGGGCAACACCGTCAGAGCTGAGCGTGTGGGGGTGGATGCTGCTGCGGATGTCGGCCGCCGCGGTGCGGGACAACCGGCCCGGCGAGGCGGAGGACGCACTGCGTCTGGCACGGGCGGCAGCCCGGACGGCACCGGAAGGCCCCCGGTGACCGCCCCCACACCGCCGGCCGTCTCCGGTGAGGTCCCCGGGGACGAGGTCCTGCGCTGCCTCGGGCGGCAGATGAGGCCGTCCTGCACCGCCCCTGCGGCGGCCGCCACATCCTGCGCGACCAGCTCGCCCACCTGCTGGAGGCCGCACGGCAGCGGCATGTGGAGGTGCAGGTGCTCCCCACCGCCGTGACCGACCACGCCGCCGCCGAGGGGCCCTTCACCCTGCTGGAACCGGTCGGCGCACACACCACCGTCGCCCGTACCGGCGACCGCCTCACCACCAGCCGCGTCACCGTCCGCACCCTCCAGCAGCGCTACTCCGCCCTCCGCACCCGGGCCCACAGCCCCGCGTCTCCCTCGCCCTCATCGGGAACGCCCTCGACGCCCTCAAGGCGATATGAGCGCATCCCGCCGGGCGCGCCCGGGGTGCACGCCCTTCTGCTTCCGTACGCCCCCGGGGCCCCGGGTGCGCCCGGCCCGGTCCGCTGCTTCGCTGTCCGGGGCGCGTCCGCCCCGGACGACCACCGCACCCCGCACCCCGCACCGAAGGGACACCCATGGCCGAAGCCCCTCTCACCGCCGCGCGGTTCTCGCCCCGGCTCCCCGGCCCCGCGACACGGGTCACCCTCCCGGACGGCAGCAGGCCCTGGGTGGTCAGCCGCTACGCGGACGTGCGCACCGTGCTGTCGGACCCCCGCTTCTCCGCGGACGACCAGCGGCCCGGCTTCCCCCGTGTGATCTCGCTGCCGCCCGCCCCGGGGTGGATGTCCTTCCTGCGGATGGACCCGCCGCGCCACACCGTGCTGCGGCGGATGCTGACCGCGCACTTCACCGTCCGCCGCAGCGAGGTGCTCCGCCCCGAGGTCGAACGGGTCACGGACGGGCTGCTGGACGCCATGGCGGAGAGCGGCGCGCCGGCGGATCTCGTCGAGTGCTTCGCGCTGCCGCTTCCCTCTCTGGTCATCAGCCGCCTGCTGGGCGTGCCCTACGAGGACCACGCGATGTTCCAGGAACACAGCCGGAACATCACGGCGACGGACATCCCCCGGGAGACGGCCCTCGCGTCCGCCGACCGCATGGAGCGGTACTTCGCGGAGCTGCTGGCGGCCAGGCGTGCCCGCCCCGGCGACGACCTGATCAGCCTGGCGCTGGCCCAGCAGGAGGCCGCGGCGGTCACCGACGAGGAGATCATCGCCATGGCCCGGCTGATGCTCGTGGCGGGGCACGGGACGACAGCCAACATGCTCGGCATGTCCGTACTGACCCTGCTGCGGGAGCCGGGGCGGGCCGACGCGCTGCGCGCCGAACCGGAACTGGTCCGGCCGGCGGTGGAGGAGCTGATGCGCTACCTCAGTGTCGTGCGCAACGCCATCACCCGGGTGGCCACCGAGGAGGTCCGGCTGAGCGACACGGTGGTCGCGGCGGGCGAGGGCGTCATCGTGGAACTGTGCGGTGCCAACCACGACGGCGAGGTCTTCCCCGAGCCCGGCCGGTTCGATCCGCACCGCGATCCCCGCGGCCATGTCGGCTTCGGCTACGGCATCCACCAGTGCATCGGCCAGGCCCTGGCCCGGGTCGAGCTCCAGGTGGCGCTGGGCGGTCTGCTGCGCCGCTTCCCGGGGCTGCGCCTGGCCGCCGTGCCGGAGGAGATCATCATCCACGACCAGGCGGTGGTCGTCGGCCCCACCTCGCTGCCGGTCACCTGGTGACACAGCGCGCGACGGTGTCCGTACGCGTCGATCCGGAGCGCTGCTGCTGCTCGGGGATGTGCGTGCTGACCGCGCCGGAAGTCTTCGACCAGTCCGAGGAGGACGGCAGCGTACGGCTGCGCCGCCCGGAGCCGCCCGAACACCTGCTGCCCGCCGTCCGCCAGGCGGCGGACCTCTGCCCGAGCCGGGCGATCGCCATCGTCACGCCCGGCCCGTGACGCCGTGCGGCCCGGACCCGGGCCGAGGAGCCCGCCGGAGCAGTCGTACGGCGACCCGGCCGGTCGCCGGTACCATCTGACGTGGCCTACGTGATCACCGCCGCCCGCCCCGAGGACGCCGCGACGCTGGGTCCCCTGCACCTGCGGAACTGGTTGCAGACCTACCCCAACCCGGCTGCCGGGATCGATGAGTCCTGGATCCGGGAGCACCGCGGTTCGTCCGCCACGGCGGAAGGCATCACGCAGTGGCGGGAGTTCATCGAGGCGACAAGCCGGCACCCCGACCTGCACTTCTGCCGTGTCGTCCGGTCCGGGACGGAGATCGCCGGCTATCTCCGCGGCCACCGGGAGGAGACGGTCACCCTCGGACCGATGTACCTGCTGAGCCACGCCCAGGGCCACGGGCTCGGCGGTCGCATGATGACCGAGTTCCTCACCTGGGCAGAACCTGCGCGCATCCGTCTGGGGGTCGCCGACTACAACGAACGCGCGATCCGGTTCTACCGGCGCCACGGCTTCGAGATCGCGGGCGAACGCTACCTCTGGCGAGGAAGGCTGCCGACCCTTCCCATGATCCGCGAGGCCCCGTCGGCCGACGGACCCGGCTGAGCCAGGCGCGAAGCGAGGTCGACCGGAACACCGCCGGTTCTTTCACGACACCGAACCAGAAAGGGTCGCCGTCCGGGAGGACGCGGGCCTCTGCCCGAGCCGGGTGATCACCCTCATCCCCGGCCCGCGACACAGGACAGGCCGGGCACCGCGCCGGGGCGGCGCAACCAACCGCGGGCGATCCGCCGTCCTGACGGCCGTCTGCTGTCCCCGGCTGGTTCCGCCCCTGTGGAGCACCGGCAGTGGACACCTCACGCCCGGCACGGAGCGGAAGGCGAGCGCGCATGAGGACACGCTGCGTCGTTCTCGACATCGGCGGCGTACTGGAGATCACTCCGGCGACAGGCTGGCAGCAGGACCGGGAGCGGCGGCTCGGGCTGCCGGTGGGCACCGTGGGCCGGCGGCTGGGCGAGGTCTGGCGGGCGGGGAGCGTCGGGGCGATCGGTGAGGAGGAGGTGCGGGCGCGGGTCGCCGCGGAGCCCGGTCTCGACGCATCACGGGTCGACGCCCTCATGGCCGATCTGTGGGCCGAGTACCTGGGCAACCCCAATGAGGAGTTGATCACCTGTGTGCGCGGTCTGCGGTCGCGTTGCAGGCTCGGCGTCCTGAGCACCAGCCTCGTCGGCGCGAGAGGGCGGGAGGCGGAGGCATACCGCTTCGACGGGTTGGTGGGGGAGATCGTCCACTCGCACGAGGCCGGGATCTGCAAACCCGATCCGGCGGCCTACGCGTTGGTCTGTGCCCGTCTGGAAGTGTGCCCGGAGGACTGCCTGTTCGTCGACGACGTGGGGGCCAACGTCGACGCGGCGCGGGAGGCGGGCATGTGGGGGCACCTGTTCGAGGACAACGCGCGGACGATCGACCGCATCTTCGCCCGTCTCGGCGCCGCCGCGTAGGCCGCCGATCTGATCCACCCCACCGGCGCCCGACTTCTCCGATCTCGGCATTCACGGTCCGGCGGACGGGTGCCCGGACAGACGCCGCACGGCACCGGGCGGTTCGGCCGCCGACGCGCGTTCCTCTGGAAATGGAATTCTCGTTTCTCACCCCTCCGAGCCGACCACCGTGCCGTCGGCGGTGACGGCCAGGGAGCCGTGGGTGTCGGTGCGCAGGACCGCGGCGCCGGCGGTGCGCAGGGCGGTGACGGTACGGGGGGCGGGATGGCCGTAGGGGTTGTCCTCGCCGCAGGAGATCAGGGCGATACGGGGGCGCAGCCGCGCCAGCAGGGCCGGGTCCTGGTAGGCGGAGCCGTGGTGGGCGACCTTGAGGACGTCGACGGGCGGCAGGTCGGGGCGGGCGGCCAGCAGGCGTTGCTGGGCCGGGGGTTCGAGGTCGCCGGGGAGGAAGACCGTCAGGTCCCCGGCGCGGGCGAGCAGGGTGACGCTGGCATCGTTGGCCTCCTCCCCGGAGGAGGAGGGCGGCCCGGGCGGCGGGGGCGCGGTGGGCCACAGCACCTCCCAGGTCAGCGGGCCGATCCGGCGCCGCTCCCCCGGCACCGGCAGCAGGACGGGGATGTCGGCGCGGGACGCGGCGCGGTGGACGGCCGCCGCTTGGCCGGACGGCTCGGCCCGGGTGCTGGTCTGGATCGCGCCGACATCCCGGCCGCGCAGCACCCCGGCGAGCCCGGCCACATGGTCGGCGTGGAAGTGGGTGAGCACCAGCAGGGGTACGGCGGTGACGCCGAGGGTGCGCAGACAGCGGTCCACCGCCCGCGGATCGGGGCCGGCGTCGACGACGACCGCCGCGCCCTCCCCCGCCGCCAGGGCCAGCGCGTCGCCCTGCCCCACGTCGCAGACGGCCAACCGCCAGCCGGGCGGCGGCCAGCCGGTGAGCGGACGGACCAGCGGGACGGGCCGCACGATCGCCAGGACCAGCAGCACGGCGCAGGCCGCGCAGAGCCAGGGGTGCCAGGGGTGGCGTATCAGCCGGCGGGCGGCCAGGAGCAGCAGGACGGTGAGTGCGGCCAGCAGCAGGGCGCCGGTCCAGCTGCCGGGCCAGTCGAGCTCGGCGCCGGGCAGGGCGGCGCCCGTGCGGGCGACGGCGGCGATGGCGCCGGTGGGCCAGCCCGCCAGCCGGGCCAGGAGCTCGGCCAGGGGCATGGACAGCGGCGCCGCCGCCAGGGCGGCGAAGCCGAGCACCGTCGCGGGGGCCACCAGGAACTCGGCCAGCAGGTTGCACGGGATCGCGACCAGGCTGACATGCGCGGCCAGCACCGCGACCACGGGGGCGCACGCCGCCTGCGCGGCGGCAGCGGCGGCCAGGGCCTCGGCGAGCCGTCCGGGCACCCCCCGGCGGCGCAGGGCCGCGCTCCAGCCGGGCGCGACGGTCAGCAGCGAGCCGGTGGCCAGCACGGACAGCAGGAAGCCGAAGTCCCGGGCGAGCCAGGGGTCGTACAGCACCAGCAGCAGGACGGCGGCGGCCAGGGCGGGCAGCAGGGAGCGCCGCCGTCCGGTGCCGATCGCCGCGATGGTGATCAGTCCGCAGGCCGCCGCCCGCAGCACGCTGGGCTCGGGGCGGCAGACCACCACGAAGACGAGGACGAGCAGCGCGCCGGTGACCGCGGTGGTGCGCAGCGACAGTCCCAGCAGGGGCGCGGCCCCGCCGCGTTCGGCGCGGGCGGCCCGGCCCGGCGGTCCGGTCAGCAGTACCAGCAGGATCGCGAGGTTGGAGCCGGAGACCGCCAGCAGATGGAGCATGTCCGAGGCACGGAAGGCCGCGTCCAGGTCCTCCGGGATGCGTGAGGTGTCGCCGACCACCAGCCCGGGCAGCAGCGCCCGGGCGTCGGGTGGCAGTCCGTCGCTCGCCTTCCGCAGTCCGGCCCGCAGTTTCCCGGCGGTGCGCTGGGCGGTGGTCGGCTCACCGGTCACCGTGGGCGGGTCCGTGCCGCTCACCCGCAGGACGGCGGCGATGTCCCGGCCGCCGGGCCCGTCGTCCGACGCGGGGGCGAGCCGGGCCGCCACCCGCAGCCGGGTGCTGGGGAGGAGGCCGAGCCAGGGTGACGCCCGGTCGGCCGCCGTCGCGGGTCCGGCCCCGGCGCCGGTCCCCTTCGGTTGCCGCACCAGCAGCAGTACCGGGGAGCGGGTGGCGGTCACCGTGCCGTCCGTAGTGGTGACGCGGACGGCATCGGCTCGCAACGCGATCAGTTCCGGCAGCTGCTCGGAGCCTCTGATCCGGGACTTGACCGTGCGCGGATCGGCGGTGACGGTCACCTCGGCGGTGATGTGGGCGTGCTGCCCGGCCAGGCCGGGCAGTGGTCCGCGGTGGAGATCGGCGGCGTGCGCCGCGGCCACCCCGCCACCCGCGGCGGCGCACAGCAGCGTCATCGCGACCGCCGTGCGTCCGCTGCTCCGTTCCCGGTGCCTGTTCCGGGCCCGGTCGCGGTTTCGGATATGACTTCGGGTCCGGTGCCGGGTGTGGAGCAGCAGAGCCGCGGCCAGCAGCACGCAGCCGGTCACCCCCGCGGCGGCCGCCCGGCCCGGGGCTCCCAGGGCCAGTGCCGCCGCACCCCACGCGGCCAGCGCGGGCGGGATCAGCCTCAGGTCGGCCGGGCCCTCCTGCCGTGGCTCGGCCGTCCCCAGCCGGTTCCCGGCCGCGAGGTGCACCGCCGCCCGGCGGGAGGCACCGGCGGCCCGTCCGTCACCGGTCACGGCCCGACGAAGGGCTTCAGATCGGCGAAGCGACGCTCGCCGATGCCGTTGACCTCGCGGAGCTGTTCGACGGAGGTGAAGCCGCCGTGCCGGGTGCGGTAGTCGATGATGCGCTGGGCCATGACGGGGCCGATGCCGGGGAGGGCGTCGAGCTGGTCGACGGTGGCGGAGTTGAGGCTGACCGGCACGCCCGGCTGCGGCCCACCGCCTCCGGTGGCGGGAGGCGCGGCGGGGTCGGCGGGCCCGGTGGGTGCCGTCGGGGGCCGGCCGACGACGATCTGCTCGCCGTCGGCCACCAACCGGGCACGGTTGAGGCCGTGAAGCTCGGTGCCGGGGCGGATGCCGCCCGCGGCCCGCAGGGCGTCCGCCACCCGGGCGCCGGCCGGCAGCCGGTGGACCCCCGGCCTGCAGACCTCGCCCGTCACATCCACCAGCAGCGGCTTCCCGCCGGCGGCCGGTACGGCGGGCGAACCGGCGGACAGCCCGGACGGCGGGGCGGCAGGAAGCCCGGACGGCGGGGCGGCCTGGGCCCGGGAGGCCGAATCCACCGGCGGCACCCGCACGGCCTGCGGACGGCCCTCCCGGAAGTGGTGGACGGCCAGGGCCAGGGCCACGGCGAGCACCAGGGCGAGTGCGGCCAGAGCGCGTGGCCGCACTCCGCACCGGACCCGCAGCCACAACGGCAGCCGGTTCCGTACGGCCTCCGCCAGCCGGACGTGCCGGGGCATCCCCCTCTCCAGCTCCGGTTCCGGCCCAGGCCCGGGTGGCGGAATCGGTGCGGTGGTGGTGCGGGCGGCGACGCGGTCGGGAGCGGAGGCGGGGGTGCGTACGGGGAAAGGGGCAGGGGTGGCGGCGGGACGCGGCCCGACGGGCGGCGCGATCCGTGCCGGGCGCTCCGGAGGTGCCGCCGTACGGCGGTGGGTGCGGGCCTGGCGGACCGCCTTGCGGGCGGCGGCCACGGCCTCCGCCCGGGACAGCGGTGCGGTGGTGCCCGCCCCGGCAGCGGCCCCCGAACCGGGCGCCGCGGGAGCAGGGGGCGGAAGGAGGGAGGAAGCCGGGGCGGGGGCAGGGGAAGGGGGAGAACCCGCGGCAGGGGCTTCGGGGCCGGACGCGGTGTCCGGGCCGCGTGGCTTCGGACCGGCGGGCGGCGGCACGGCCGGCGGGAGGACGCCGGGCCGCTCCCCCAGCGGCACCACCGTCGCCACGGCAGCAGTCACGGCGTCGGAGGTGGGGGCAGATGTCTCGGGGCCGGGAGCAGGGCCGGGGTCGGACGCGGTGCCCGGGCCGGGCGGCTCCGGGCCGGCGGGCGGCGGCACGGCCGGCAGGAGCGCGTCGGCCCGCTCGCCCAGCGGCACCGGCGTCGGCTCGGCGGCGGTCCGCCGGGAGGTGCGCAGTCTGGTCAGCCGGCCGGGGCCGTCCGGAACGCGGTGGCGGCCGGGACCGGTCGGAAGGGGGCGCGAACGGGCGTGGGAACGGACACGGGACGGGGATCGGGTGCTCATGCCGGTCGACGGTAGGCGGGACGGGCCACCCCGGGTGATCATGGTTCTTTTCTGTGGACCACCCGCCGGCTGTGGAAAACTCCGTCACCTACCCGAGTGACACCACCACGCCCAGCAGCCCCGGCCCGGTGTGCGCGCCGATGACCGCGCCCACCTCGCTGACGTGCAGGTCCTTCAGCCCCGGCACCCTCTCCCGCAGCCGCTCCGCGAGTTGCTCGGCCCGGTCGGCCGCCGACAGGTGGTGTACGGCGATGTCCACGGCCGAGCCGCCCGCCCGGTCCACCGCGATCTCCTCCAGCCGGGCGATGGCCCGTGACGCGGTGCGGACCTTCTCCAGCGGCTCGATGCGGCCGTCCACCAGCTCCAGCAGCGGCTTGACCGCCAGCGCCGAGCCCAGCAGCGCCCGGGCGGCGCCGATGCGGCCGCCGCGCCGCAGATAGTCCAGGGTGTCGACGTAGAAGAAGGCGGAGGTCCCCTCGGCCCGCTTCCGGGCGGCGGCGACCGTCTCGTCCAGCGTGCCGCCCGCCTCGGCGGTCACGGCGGCGGTCAGGGCGCAGAAGCCCAGCGCCATCGCCACCATGCCGGTGTCCACGACCCTTACCGGTACGGGGGCCTCCCGTGCGGCGAGCACGGCCGCGTCGTAGGTGCCGGAGATCTCCGCCGACAGGTGGAGGGAGACGATGCCCGCCACGTCCGCCTGCTCGGCGACGGCGCGATAGGTGTCGGCGAAGACCCGCGGCGCGGGCCGGGAGGTGGTCACGGAACGCCGTTTCCTGAGCGCCTCGGCCAGCGACTGGGCGGAGATCTCGGTGCCCTCCTCCAGCGCCCGGTCGCCCAGCACCACGGTCAGCGGCACCGAGGTGATGCGGTGACGCTCCAGTGCCCCCTTCGGCAGGTAGGCCGTGGAGTCGGTGACGATCGCGACATGGCGGGACATGGAGCGGAGATTACCGGTCACTTCCTGGTGAAGGCGATGCGAACCGCGTGGTACGGCCCGTCGGCCGACTGCCCGCCGCGCGGCGCCTCACACGTCCTCACGCGCTCTGCGGACGGCCCCTGCCGAAGTCCGGGCCCGGCTCACGTCCGGATTCGCGCCCCGGCTCGGGGCCCGGTTCCGGGGCGCCGTCCTTGCGGAGGTCCGTGCGCCGTGGCGCTTCCGGGGCGGAAGCACCGAGGTCGGAGGGGGCGGAGAGGCCGGAAGGGCCGGAGGCGTCGGAGCCGCCGGGAATGCCGGGGGCCGGGACGGGGCCGGTGATCCCCGGGGCGGGGCCGGTACCGGCGCCGGGGACGGCGTCCGGCTCGGTCCAGTGCCGCAGCGCGCCCGCCTCCAGCTCGATCTGCTGGCTCAGCGCGGCCAGCTCGTCCTCGTCGTACCGCTGGGCGCGGTCCTGTGCGGCGAAGCGGAGGGAGTCCGCGGAGGACCGGATGCGCTGGGCGCGCTCGCGCGCCTCCGGCAGCCGGGCGGCGATCCGGGAGCGGTCCGGCTCGCGGTCCATCAGCAGCCGCAGTTCCCCGTCGAGCTGGCGGGCGTGCTCGTCCAGCCGGTCGAGCAGGCCGACGGACTCGCTCAGCGAGGGATCGTGCCGCATCCCGGTCTCCAGGGCGCGGCGGGTGCTGTCGAGGGAGGAGCGCAGCTCCAGCCGGAGCCGGGCCAGCTCGCCCGCCGGGCCGGGCTGGGCACCGCGGGCCTTGAGCGCGGTGTCCTCCACCGTCCGCCGCGCCTGGACTCCGGCCCGCTCCACGCCGCGCTTGACCGCACGTGCGGTCTTCACGGCGGCGATGGTGCCGGCCGTCGCGAAGAGCACGAAGAACAGTGCCATCAGGCCGATGACGAACTCCACAGGTCCGCTCCCTCGTCCGCCGTACGTCGCCGCCCCGCCCCCGGGCCCGGGGGCGGCCGTCCTTCCAGGGTAAACGGGAAAAGGCGGTCAGGGGTTCCGGCGGACCGGGGTCCGCCGGGCCCGCCCCGCTCCCCCCGGCCGCCCCCGCCGGTCCCCCGAAGGCCTCCGGGCTGTGCGCGGCCGCCGCTCGGTGGCCGTACACCGGCCGCCCGTCACCGGTTCGTCGCCGAAGAGCCGCCGTGTCGACCGGATCGCCGCGCCGGGCCTGCCGGTGGCCGCCCGCCGCTGGTCTACTTGCCGTGGACACCGGTACCGGGCTGGATGGTGGTGCGCTGATGACCGTGTGGACGAGACGAGCCGGAAGACGGAACGGAACCCGGGCCCCGGACGGGACCGGGGCCGGAGCCCCGGCCGAGGAGCTGGCCGAGGACCTGGCCGCCGTCGTGGGCCGCGAGCACGTCCGGGTGGACGACGGCGCGCTCGCCGCCTACGCCCGCGACGCCACCCCCCTGTTCAGCGCCCGGCCGCAGGCCGTGGTGCTGCCCGGCAGCACCGAGGAGGTCGCCGCGATCCTGCGGTACGCCACCGAACGGGGCGTGCCCGTCGTACCGCGCGGCGCCGGCTCCAACCTGTGCGCCGCCACCGTGCCCCTGAGCGGGGGCATCGTCATGGCCCTGACCCGGTTCGACCGCATCCTGGAGATCAGCCCGGGCGAGCTGCTGGCCCGGGTGCAGACCGGGGTCACCACCGCCGCCCTCGCCGACGCGGCGGCGGCGAAGGGCCTGCTGTACGCCCCCGACCCCGGCAGCCGCACCGTCTCCACCGTCGGCGGCAACGTGGCGACCTGCGCGGGCGGCCTGCGCGGCCTGAAGTACGGCGTCACCCGCAACTACGTGCTCGGCCTGGAGGCCGTCCTGCCCACCGGGGAGGTCATCCGCACCGGCGGCCGGCTGTGGAAGGACGTGGCCGGCTACGACCTCACCCGGCTGCTCACCGGCTCCGAGGGCACGCTCGCGGTGATCACCGAGGTCACCGTGGCCCTGCTGCCCGCACCCGAGGAGACCGGCACCGGCGTGGCCTACTTCGGCTCCCTGGCCGACGCCTCCCGCGCCGTGGCGGCCGTCATCGCCGACGGGATCGTCCCGGCCACCCTGGAGTTCCTCGACCGCAAGTGCGTCTCCGCCGTGGAGGAGTTCGCCGGGCTCGGACTGCGGCGGGACGCCGGGGCGCTGCTGCTCTTCGGCGACGACGGACCGGCGCGCACCGTGGCCGGCACCCTCGCCCGCATCGGGGAGGTGTGCACCGGGTCCGGTGCGCTGGAGGTCACCCTCGCCGAGGACATCGCCCGCTCCGACGCCCTGCTCGCGGCCCGCCGCTGCGCGCTCCCGGCGCTCTCCCGGCTGGGCGCGCTCACGATCCTGGAGGACGCCACCGTGCCCCGCCACCGGCTCGCCGAGATGGTCGACCGCGTCGACGAGATCGCCGACCGCCACGACCTGCGGATCGCCACCTTCGGGCACGCCGGGGACGGCAACCTCCACCCCACCTGCGTCCTGGACCCCGACGACACCGAGGGCGCCGACCGCGCCCACACGGCGTTCGGCGAGATCTTCGCCGCCGCCATCGCCATGGACGGCACCATCACCGGCGAGCACGGCGTCGGCGCCGCCAAGCTGCCCTATCTGGCCGACCGGATCGGCACCGACCAGGTCGACCTGCTGCGCCGCATCAAGCTGGCCTTCGACCCGGCGGGCATCCTCAACCCCGGAAAGCTGGGCTCGTGACCGGGCCCGCGAGCACGCCCCCCGGCCCGGGCGGAGGACAGGGCCGCGGCATCTTCGACAAGGAGCTGCTCGACCGCTGCATCTCCTGCGGGTTCTGCCTGCCCGCCTGCCCCACCTACGAGCTCACCGGCCAGGAGACCTCCTCCCCGCGCGGCCGCATCACCCTGATGCGGGCCCTGGAGTCCGGCGATCTCGCGCCGGACGACCCCACCCTGGTCGAGGAGTCGTCGTTCTGTCTGGGCTGCCGGGCCTGCGAGACGGTCTGCCCGGCGGGTGTGGAGTACGGACAGCTGCTGGAGCGGTGGCGCGACCACCAGTGGCAGGGGCCCGGCCGGCCGCTGATCGCCCGCGGGCTGAAGGCGCTGGTGTCCCGGCCCGGGCTGCTGCGGCTCCAGGGGCTCGTACGACGCCACGCCCGCGGCGGGGCCGCGCCGGAACAGGGGCAGGAACAGCGGCCCGTCTCGCTGATGCTGGGCTGCGTCGAACGCGGGCTGTACCCGGCGGTCTCCCGGGCCGCCCGGGAACTGCGGCCGGAACTCGCCGTCCCCGCCGGCCAGGGCTGCTGCGGCGCGCTGCACGCCCACAACGGCGACTCCGCCACCGGTGCCGCCCTGGCCCGCGGGCTCGGTGAGCGGTTGCCCGGCACCGTCGTGACCACCGCCGGCGGCTGCGCCGCCCACCTCGCCCACCACCTCGGCCGCGACCGCGTCCGCGAACTGAGCGAGTACCTCGGCCGCGCCGGCCACCGGTCGGCGGGCGAGGTCAGGGCGGGTGGCCGCCGGGCCCGGGTCACGCTCCAGGACTCCTGCCACCTGCGCAACGGACTGGGCGTGACCCGGCCGCCCCGGGACCTCGTCGCCGCGGTCGCCGACTACGTCGAACTCCCGGGCGCGGGCACCTGCTGCGGCGCCGCCGGCACGTACTCGATGCTGCGGCCGGACGACAGCAGGGCCGTTCTGGACCCCAAGCTGGACGCCCTGGCGGAGCTGGACGTGGACTACGTCGTGACGGTCAACCCGGGCTGTCTGCGCCAGCTCCGGCAGGGGCTGCGCCGCCGGCGCTCCCGGGTGAAGGCGGTCCATCTCGCCGAACTGCTCGTCATGGCCGCGCGGTCCGCGAAGGACGGCGGGACCGGTGACCCGGCGGAGGAATGAGCGGCACGGAGGAACGGGTGAGGGGCGCGGGGCCGGCCGGCCCCGCGCCCCTCACCCGTTCCGGAAACGGCGGCGCTCAGGCCGGGACGACGTTCACCAGCTTCGGCGCCCGGACGATCACCTTGCGGATGCCCGCACCGCCCAGCGCGGCCACGATCGCGGGCTCCGCCAGCGCCCGGGCCTCCAGATCCGCGTCCGAGATGTCCGGGGAGACCTCCAGGCGGGCCCTGACCTTGCCCCTGACCTGCACGACACAGGTCACCGTCTCGTCCACCACGTACCGCGGGTCGGCGACGGGGAAGGGCGCGTACACGACGCTGCCGGTGTGACCCAGCCGGTGCCACAGCTCCTCGCCGACGTGCGGGGCCAGCGGCGCGATCAGCAGCACCAGGTGCTCGGCCACCGAACGCGGCACCTCCCGCAGCCGGGTGGCGTGGTTGTTCAGCTCGGTGATCTTCGCGATGGCGGTGTTGAAGCGCAGGTTCTCCATGTCCTTGCGCACCCCGTCGACCGCCTTGTGGACCGCGCGCAGGGTCTCCTCGTCGGGCTCGGCGTCGACGACCGCGACCTCGCCGGTCGCCTCGTCCACGACGTTGCGCCACAGCCGCTGCAGCAGCCGGTACTGGCCGACGACCGCCCGGGTGTCCCACGGCCGCGACACGTCCAGCGGGCCCATGGCCATCTCGTACAGCCGCAGCGTGTCGGCGCCGTACTCGGCGCAGATCTCGTCCGGCGTGACGGCGTTCTTCAGGGACTTGCCCATCTTGCCCAGCGCCCGGCTGACCTTCTCGCCGTTGTACCAGTAGGCGCCGTCGCGCTCCTCCACCTCGGCGGCGGGCACCGCGATGCCGCGCGCGTCGCGGTAGACGTACGCCTGGATCATGCCCTGGTTGAACAGCTTGTGGAACGGCTCGGCCGAGGAGATGTGGCCCAGGTCGTACAGCACCTTGGACCAGAAGCGCGCGTACAGCAGGTGCAGTACGGCGTGCTCGGCGCCGCCGACGTACAGGTCGACGCCGCCCGTGGGCTTCCCCTCACGCGGGCCCATCCAGTAGCGCTCGATCTCCGGGTCGACCAGCTTCTCGCTGTTGTCCGGGTCCAGGTAGCGCAGCTCGTACCAGCACGAACCGGCCCAGTTGGGCATGGTGTTGGTCTCGCGGCGGAACCGGCGCGGGCCGCGGCCGTCGCCCAGGTCCAGGGTGACGTTCACCCACTCCTCGTTCCGCGACAGCGGGGTCTCGGGCTCGGTGTCGGCGTCGTCGGGGTCGAAGGTGCGCGGCGAGTAGTCCTCGACCTCGGGCAGTTCCAGCGGCAGCATCGACTCGGGCAGCGCGTGGGCGACGCCGTCCTCGTCGTAGACGATCGGGAAGGGCTCGCCCCAGTACCGCTGGCGGCTGAACAGCCAGTCGCGCAGCCGGTAGTTGACGGTGCCCTCGCCGATGCCGCGCTCGGCCAGCCACTGGCTCATCCGGGCCTTGGCCTCGGCCACGCCCAGGCCGTCCAGCGTCACGCCCTCGCCGGTGGAGTTGACGATCCGCGCGTCGTAGGAGGCGAAGGCGTCGTCCCAGCCGGCCGGGTCGGTGCCGCGGCCGTCGGTGGGCTCGACGACACAGCGCATCGGCAGCTCGAAGGCGCGGGCGAAGGCGAAGTCGCGACTGTCGTGCGCGGGGACGGCCATGATGGCGCCGGTGCCGTAGCCCATCAGCACGTAGTCGGCGACGAACACCGGGATCCGTTCGCCGTTGGCCGGGTTGACGGCCCAGGCGCCGGTGAAGACACCGGTCTTCTCCCGGTCCTCGCCGGCCTCGGCCTGCCGCTCGACGTCCGACTTGGCCGCGGCCTGCTTGCGGTACGCGGAGACCGCCTCGGCGGGGGTGGCGTGGCCGCCGGTCCACGCCTCGCGGGTGCCCTCGGGCCAGGCGCCGGGGACGATCCGGTCCACCAGGTCGTGCTCGGGGGCCAGCACCATGTAGGTGGCGCCGAACAGGGTGTCCTGGCGGGTGGTGAAGACGGTGATCCGCTCACCGGATTCCGCGCCGCCGGCGGCCCCCTCGACCGGGAACTCGACGCGGGCGCCCTCGCTGCGGCCGATCCAGTTGCGCTGCTGCAGCTTGATGGCCTCGGGCCAGTCCAGCGTGTCCAGGTCCGCCAGCAGCCGCTCGGCGTACGCGGTGATGCGCATGTTCCACTGGCGCAGTCTGGCCTTGAAGACGGGGAAGTTGCCGCGCTCGGAGCGGCCCTCGGCGGTGACCTCCTCGTTGGCCAGGACGGTGCCCAGGCCGGGGCACCAGTTGACCGGCGCGTCCGAGGCGTAGGCCAGTCGGTACCCGCCCAGCACGTCGGCCCGCTCGGTCTCGCTCAGCTCGCTCCAGGGCCTGCCGTCGGGGGTGGGACGCGTACCGTTCTCGAACCGCTCGACCAGTTCGGCGATCGGGCGGGCCCGGCCGGCCTCCTCGTCGTACCAGGAGTTGAAGATCTGCAGGAAGATCCACTGGGTCCAGCGGTAGTAGTCCGGGGCGATCGTGGCGAACGAGCGGCGCTGGTCGTGGCCCAGGCCCAGCCGTCGCAGCTGGGCCCGCATGTTCTCGATGTTGGCCTCGGTGGAGACCCGCGGATGGGTGCCGGTCTGCACGGCGTACTGCTCGGCGGGCAGGCCGAAGGCGTCGAAGCCCAGGGTGTGCAGGACGTTGTGGCCGGTCATGCGCAGATGGCGCGCGGCGACGTCGGTGGCGATGTAGCCCAGCGGGTGTCCGACGTGCAGTCCGGCGCCCGAGGGGTACGGGAACATGTCCATGATGAACCGCTGGGGCCGGGCCACCGTCTCCCGGTCCCCGGCCAGGTCGCCGGTGGGGTTGGGGGCCTCGTAGGTGCCCTGCTCTTCCCAGAAGTCCTGCCAGCGCGCCTCGATCTCGGCGGCCAGCGCGGCCGTGTAGCGATGGGGGGCCGCGGTCTCCGCGGCGGCGGTGGTCTCGCTCATCGTCCTCTAAGCTCCATCGGTCGTCATCTGCCCGCGGGACCCGGGCCCGGGCGGGGCCGGTGGGCCGCGGCCCGCGGAGCAGCCGTGGCCCGGAAAGCAAAAGACCCCTCGCACAGGAGGGGACGCCGCGCTGATTCCGGCTCTCCCGGCCGGGCCGGGAAGTCGGCGGTCGTTCAGCGCGGCCCGCTAAGCAGAAGGCGTACGGCACGCATGGCGTCAGGGTACCGCAAGGGCCTGACGGGGCCGGTATTCCGTCCACGGCCCGGACCGGCGAACGGACGGAGCCGTGACACGGAGAAGAGCGGGCCGCCCTTCCGGACGGCCCGCTCTTCTCTCGGTGTGGAGCTAAGGAGAATCGAACTCCTGACCTCTTGCATGCCATGCAAGCGCTCTACCAACTGAGCTATAGCCCCGAGTGTGGTCCGCTCGCGGTCTCCCGCGGCGGCGACGCCTACTCTACACGGCTCCCGCCGCACTTCACCAAATCCATATCCGACCGCGCCGCCCCAGAAAGGGCCCGGAAGCCGCAGAAGGCACAGCAGGCGCGGAAACCGGGGAACGTGGCGGACTCCGGCTCCCCGTGCCGGGACCGACGGCGCGATCAGGCCGCCACGAAGGAGTAGAAACGCTTGAGGGTGCAGTGCTCCTCCAGCAGCCGCCCGTAGATCGGCTCGCCCTCCAGCTCCCGGTAGATCTCGATCGGGTCACCCTTGATGATCAGTGCCCGCGCGCACTCGACGCACCAGTACTGGTAGGCCGCGTTGACCGGCTCCATGTCGCGGACGATCGGAGTGCCCCTACCGCACCAGTCGCACTTCCTGCTGTGTGCACCCATGTCCGTCAGTCAACTCCAGCCGTGGCCGCGGGCGTGCGCACGTGGGAAAACCCTCCGTTGTCTGCGTTGCTCCCGAACGCTTCGGCGACGTCTTCCGATCCACGGACCGACAACCGTGGAGCCGTGGACCCCCTCGGCATCGCGGTGTCCCTCCTCGGCCTCGCGCCCACCGAGCCGCTCCGGTGGTACGCCGCCTTGTTCAGTGCTCCGATTCTGCCATGCTCCGCCCCCGGGCAGCAGTACGCCGGATGCGCCCGCTCCGTTCAACATCCCCCGTCTCAACGCCCTCCGTTCACGGACCGGAACCTCACCGGGCACCGCGGCGGCGGCCACGGCCGGGCGGCGGGGCGAGACGGGAGGGGGCGGAACGGGGAAAGCGGGGCCGGAAGACCGGGCCGGCCGGGACGGGCACCGGCGGAAAGCGACGATCCCGCCCCCTGCCGGACGGGGACGGGATCGGATGTCCTGTGGAGCTAAGGAGAATCGAACTCCTGACCTCTTGCATGCCATGCAAGCGCTCTACCAACTGAGCTATAGCCCCAAACCCGCGGCTCCGCCGTTTCCACCGCGGTGCCGTGAACGGGAAGAAGCTTAACCGGTGACCTGCCCGGATGCGAAATCCGCCGCCGGGCCCGCCCCGGAGCCGTGCCGCCCCGGGCCCCGCCGGTCAGACGTCGTCGCCGAGGACCGGTTCGGGGAGTGTCCCGGCGTTGTGCTCCAGCAGCCGCCATCCGCGGGCGCCCTCGCCCAGGACGGACCAGCAGCAGTTGGTCAGCCCGCCCAGCGCCTCCCAGGAGCGCGGCTCCAGACCGAGCAGCCGGCCGATGGTGGTGCGGATGGTGCCGCCGTGGCTGACCACCACCAGCACCCCGCCGTCCGGCAGCTTGTCGGCGCTGCGCTCGACGACCGGCGCCGCGCGCTCGGCCACCTCCGTCTCCAGCTCGCCGCCGCCGCGCCGCACGGGCTCGCCGCGCTTCCAGGCGGCGTACTCCTCGCCGTACCGCTCGACGATCTCCTCGTGCGTCAGACCCTGCCAGACACCGGCGTACGTCTCGCGCAGCCCCTCGTCGTGGGAGACCTCCAGACCGGTGACCGCGGCCAGCTGGGCGGCGGTGTCGGCGGCGCGCCTCAGGTCGGAGGCGATGATCGCGTCCGGGCGGAGCGCCGCGAGCAGCCGGGCCGCGCGCCGCGCCTGCTCCAGGCCCGTCTCGGTCAGCTCGATGTCCGTGGTGCCCTGGAAGCGGCGCTCGAGGTTCCACGCGGTCTGGCCGTGCCGCCACAGCACGATCCGGCGGCCGCGTCCCACCACCCGTCCGTTCAGCTCACTCACCGCCCTCGTGCGCGGCGGCCTCACCCTTGCCCCGGGTGGCCTCGGCGTCCTCCGGCAGGTCGAGCCGCGGGCAGTCCTTCCACAGCCGCTCCAGCGCGTAGAACACCCGCTCCTCGCTGTGCTGGACGTGCACCACGATGTCGACGAAGTCGAGCAGGACCCAGCGGCCCTCGCGTTCGCCCTCCCGGCGGACCGGCTTGACGCCCTTCTCCTTCTGCAGCCGCTCCTCGATCTCGTCGACGATCGACTTGACCTGGCGGTCGTTGGGAGCGGACGCCAGCAGGAAGGCGTCGGTGATGGAGAGCACATCGCTGACGTCGTACGCGACGATGTCGTGGGCGAGCTTGTCGGCGGCGGCCTGGGCGGCTGCGCTGATCAGCTCGATGGAGCGGTCCGTGGCGGTCACAGGCAACGCTTTCGATCGGTGGTCAACAACCTCTCCAGGATCTCACGATCCGCCGCGGTCCGGCTCCCGCCGGCCGCGGCGGCCGTCAGCCCGCCCGCGCCATCGGCCCTCAGCCGTCCGCGGGCTCGTAGTCCCCGCCCAGCACCACCGTCACATCGGCGTTCGCCGCGCCCTTGCCCTTGGCGACGGACTTCTCCGGCAGTCCGAGCGTCCTGGCGACCTCCAGGGCCTTCGCCTTGTCCGCCGAGTCCGCGTACGTCACCCTGCTGCCCTCCTGGGCGGAGCCCGTGCCGCCGCCGACCACGGTGTACCCGGCGTTCACCAGAGTCACCCGGGCGGTCCCGGCGGCGTCCTCCTCCCCGGTGGCGTTCTTCAGGCTCACCCGCGGGGTGGCGTTCGGGTCGGTGTTCTTCACCGTGCCGCCGAGCACGTCCTTGACCAGGCCGTCGCTGACCTTCTCGCTCAGGGTGCCGTCCTCCTCCACCGGCAGCAGCTCGGTGGCGTGGTCGCCCTTCTTCGCGTACCCGGCCAGCGGGGCGAGACTGGCGCCGAGCTGGGCCTCCGTCAGGGAGGGGTCGTGTATCTGCGCCAGCGCGCCGACGGTTTTGATGGCGGTCGCCGGATCGTCGGACATCTTCTCCAGCGTGGCCTCGACCACCTGGCCGAACCGGGCGAGCTGCTCGGTCTGGGACTCCCCGGCGGCCCGGTGGGTGGCGTAGGCGACGGCGGCCTTCCCGTCGAGGTCCCGCTCCTCGCCCTTCTCCACCAGCGGGTCGTCGCCCTTCTTGGCGCCGGGCACCGTGGCATCGGCGTCGAGGGTGATGCCGCCGACCAGCTCGACCCAGTTCTCCAGGTAGGGGGTGTCCAGCCGCCAGGTGCCCCGGATCTCGGTGCCGAGCAGCAGGCCCAGCGCGTCGCGGGTGGCGGCGGCGCCCTCGGACTGGAACGCCTTGCCCAGCGTGGTCGCCGCGCCCGCTCCCCCGGCGGAGGAGACCGCCAGGGAGTTGGGCAGCAGGACGGTGGTGCCCTTCCCCGCCGTCTCGTTGTTGACCAGCAGCGCGGTGGAGGTCTCGCCGCCGTCCACCTCACGCAGGTGGACGACGATCACCGAGCGCTTCTGGGCGCCGCCCGCCGCCGGGCCCGATTCCTCGGAGCCGGACAGGCCGGGCAGCAGGCCCGCGGCCCACAGCCAGCCGACCCCGCCCACCAGCACCACGGCGAGCGCGGCGACCAGCGCCACCGTGCGGTTGCGGCCCCGGCGTTTGGCCTCCTCGCGCCGCTCGGTGCGGCTCTCGGAGAACTTCAGCCAGTCGATGACGTCCTCGGTCTCCCCGTCCTGCTCCTCGACGAAGGAGAACTCCTCGGTGCGGTACTCCCCGTCCGCACCCGTGTCCGCACCCGTGTTCCCGTCCGGGGAGGCGGCCGCGCCGTCCGTCCCGGCCGTGTTGTCGTCCGTACCGCCCGGGCCGCCGGCCGCGGTCCCGCCCCCCTCCTCGTACCAGGGGGCCTGGGGCTGCTGCGGGATCCAGACACCGTCCGCCCGCGGCTGCTGACCGGTGTCGGACGGATACGGGGTGTACGGGTCGTACGCGGGCTGCTGTCCCGTGCCGGGGGCGGGGTCGGAGTAGTCGCCGGGGGCGTAGGCGGAAGGGCCGGAGGGGTGGCCGGTGGTGTGCGGGTCCTGTCCGTAGGACCCCGGGGCATAGGAGTCCCGGGAGTAGAGGTCCTGGGAGTAGGAGTCCTGGGTGCCCTGGGCGTGGGGGTCGGGCGCGTAGCCGCCGGAGGCGTACGTTCCGTAGGGGTCGTACGCGTCGTACGCGGGCCGCTGCCCCGTCCCGGCGTCCGGTGCGGGGTAGCCGTCCTCCGGTTCGGTGCGGACCGGACGGCCGTACTCGTCGTAGCCGTAGCCGTAGCCGTAGTCGTAGCCGCCCGCCCGTGGCGGCTCTCCCGGCCCGTAGGGGTCCTGTCGGTCGTTCACGGCTGCCGCCCCTCTAGCTCTTCCGCGCCTGAGCGTCCCGGTACAGCTGGCGTTTGTTGATGTAACGCACCACCCCGTCCGGTACCAGGTACCAGACGGGATCCCCCTGCGCCACTCGCGCGCGGCAGTCAGTCGAGGAGATCGCCAGCGCCGGGACCTCGATCAGCGACACCCCGCCGTCCGGCAGCCCCGGGTCGGCCAGCGGGTGTCCGGGACGGGTGACGCCGATGAAGTGGGCGAGCGAGAACAGCTCCTCGGCGTCGCGCCAGGTGAGGATCTGGGCGAGCGCGTCCGCGCCGGTGATGAAGAACAGCTCGGCGTCGGGTTCCAGCGCCCTCAGGTCCCGCAGTGTGTCGATGGTGTACGTCCGGCCGCCGCGGTCGATGTCGATGCGGCTGACGGAGAACTGCGGGTTGGAGGCGGTCGCGATGACCGTCATCAGATAGCGGTCCTCGGCCGGCGACACCACCTTGTGGCTCTTCTGCCACGGCTGCCCGGTCGGCACGAAGACGACCTCGTCGAGGTGGAACCGCGCCGCCACCTCGCTCGCCGCGACCAGGTGCCCGTGGTGGATCGGGTCGAACGTCCCGCCCATGACCCCCAGCCGCCGCCCCGCGGTCGCGGTGCCGGGCACTATGTGCTCTCCCATGCGTGCCGACCTTAGCCGTCCGATGCCGTTCGCGTCGCTCCCGGGAACGCGGAGCTCAGCGGTCCCGGTTGAAGCGGGTGGTGATCCACAGCAGCAGCATCAGCGCCAGGAAGGCGCCGACACCGGTGACGTACGGGTTGACGGCCGCTTCGCCGTGCTCGCCGTTCTCGGTGGCGAGGAGGGTGAGGCTGTGCGCGGTGTCGGGGAGCGTCATCTCTGCAGACCCATCCGGTAGGAGCGGAAACTTGAGGCACATCGTAAGCGGGCCGGGATGCTGTGGCGTGCGGCACCCACCGCCTAGGGTGGGGCGCGACAGGGGGACGGGGCCGGACGAGACCCGCAGGGGGCAGACGATGACCGAGTCCAGTGGCAGCACCGAGCATCTCCCGGGCCGCAGCAGACGGCGCTTCCCGGGGATCTCCTCACGGGCGTACGAGCACCCCGCGGACCGTTCGGCGCTGGTGGCGCTGCGCAGGCTGAGCGGGTTCGACACGGTCTTCAAGGCACTGAGCGGGCTGCTGCCCGAGCGCAGCCTGCGGCTGCTGTTCCTGTCCGACTCGGTGCGGGTGGACGACGCGCAGTTCGCCCACCTGTACGCCATGCTGCGGGACGCCTGCTACGTCCTGGACCTGGAGAAGGTCCCGCCGATGTACGTCACCCAGGACCCGAGGCCCAACGCCATGTGCATCGGTCTGGACGAGCCGATCATCGTGGTGACGACCGGGCTGGTGGAGCTGCTGGACGAGGAGGAGATGCGGGCGGTGATCGGCCACGAGGTCGGTCATGCCCTGTCCGGTCACGCGGTCTACCGCACCATCCTGCTCTTCCTGACGGGCCTGGCCGTGAAGGTGGCGTGGATACCGCTGGGCAATGTGGCGGTCATGGCGATCGTGACGGCGCTGCGCGAGTGGTTCCGCAAGTCGGAGCTGTCGGCGGACCGGGCCGGGCTGCTGGTCGGCCAGGACCTCCAGGCGTCGATGCGCGGTCTGATGAAGATCGCGGGCGGCAACCACCTGCACCAGATGAACGTGGACGCGTTCCTGAAGCAGGCCGAGGAGTACGAGTCCAGCGGCGACCTGCGCGACTCCGTCCTGAAGATCCTCAACGTGCTGCCGCGCAGCCACCCCTTCACCACGGTGCGCGCCGCGGAGCTGCGCCGCTGGGCCGCCGGCCGCGACTACCAGCGGATCATGGACGGCCACTACCCGCGGCGCGAGGACGACAAGGAGACCTCGGTCTACGAGTCGTTCCGGCAGTCCGCGAACCACTACTCCGAGACCGTGCGGACCAGCAAGGACCCGCTGATGGGCCTGCTGCGGGACCTCACCGACGGCGCCGGGGACCTCGGCGGCAGACTGCGCGACCGCTTCACCGGGCGTCCGGGCGACGGCGGTGGCAACGGTGGCGGCGGCAAGGGTCCGGGGCCGGGCGGCGGCGCTACGGGCTCGGCCGGGAGCTAGGGTCCAGGGTCCCGCACAGCGGAACGGCGGGATCCCCCCGCTCGTACGGGTCGGTGGCGGCGGGACGGTCGTCCCCGGCGGTCTGCCCGGCCGTCAGGGGCCGCAGCACGTCGTGGGGCCGGGCGGTGCAGGACATCGGCCCGGCCCGCACCGTGGCCCGCTCCACCGTGACCTGCTGGTCGCGCAGGTCCTCGCGGTCGAAGCGCAGCAGCAGCTCGCGCCGCACCGTGAACAGCGAGGCTCCGGGTGCGTCGGCGTCTTCCGCCTCCCCGTCCCGGACCGCCGAGGACCCGACCGGACGGACGGCGTAGACGAGGACGTGGTCGGTGCGGACCTCCAGGGTGCCGGAGTCCTCCTCCCGGACCTCCATGGTCCCGTGCACCCGCACCCCCGCACCGGTCAGCACCGTGCTGTCCGGGTGGAAGCGCACCAGCCAGCCGGTCGCCTCGTGGTGTCCGTCGGCGGCGGGCCGCTCCAGACTGCGGTCGAACTGCGGATGCTGGTCCGGGTCGAGCAGTATCCGCACCGGGCGCGCGGTCTCGCCGCCCAGCACCTCCGGGTTGAGGGAGCTCTCGACCACGTACTCCTTGGCGGTGGCCAGCGCGGCGAGCACCTGACTCTCGGCGAAGTGGGCCGTGGCGCGGACCGGGGGCAGCGTCACCCCGGCGGCGCCGACGTAGAACTCCGCGGCCGGGCTGCGCTCGAAGAGCCGCTCCGGCCGGCCGCCGGGCACCGCCCCGACCGGTGAGAGCGGGACCACCGTGCTGCTCAGCGGCTGCCGCTCCGCCGGCTCCCGGGAGTGCGGGGTGGAGCGGGTGCCCAGGTAGACGGCGGTGCCGAAGGCGAGCGCCAGCAGCAGCACCAGGACCAGGCCCCGCCACACCGGGCCGCGCGGGGGCCCGGGCTGCAGGGCACGCACCGGGTGCTCGTGGTCCGCCAGCCGCTCCCGCGCGGAGAACTCCTGGAGCCGGGCAGCGCGCACGAAGGACTCGTCGAAGACCGTGGAACGGTACTCGTCGTCACCACCGCCCGGGACACCCTCGGGCGGTAGGTCTCCAGGCCCGGCCATACCTTCAGGGTAGGTCTGCGGAAAGGTTCGCAAACGTCCTGACAAGCCAGTTTTTCGGAAAGTCCGCCGGGTGGCCCACCCGCCCGGGCCCTACCGCTTCCCGGCCGAGGACACCCGCGGGGCCTGCGGCACCGGGACCGGCCGCGGTGCCGGGTGGCGCAGGGAGGACGTGATGTGGCGGGTGGACAGCGGCGGGAGCGCCCCGGAACCGCCGACCGACGAAGTGTCCGCACCGCTGACCCCGCTGACACCGGTGGTCGCGGGCGGCGGCGTCGGGGGCTGCTGCCGGTGACCGGCGGCGCCCCGGTAGACGGCGGCGAAGGCCAGCCCGACGATGCCGACGCCCATCACCACGGCGAGCACCCAGGCGACCGGCCGGTGCCAGCGGGCATGGCCGCGGTAGGAGCGGCGGGCGTGGCCGTGGTGGCCGTCCTCGCAGTCCTCGTAGTCCTCGGTGTACGCGGCGAAGCCGGCGTCCTGGGGATACTCGGCGTCCTCCACGTACTCCACGTAGTCGACGCGGTCCACGAACTCCACCCGGCCGTACCGGTACCTGCCGTACCGGCCTTCGTCCTCGTCCGCGTCCGGGTCGTGGTCTGAGCCCTCCGGGTCGTCCCGCAGCGGCCGGTAGCCGTACTGCTCCTCGTACGCGACCGCCGCCTCGGTCTCCTGGGCGGACTGGGCCGCGGCGAGTATGCGTTCGGCGGCGGTGGGCTCGTGGACCGGGGCCGCCCGGACGAAGGACTCGTCGAAGACCACGGAGGCGAACGCGTCGTCCGCCGCCGTGCGGTCGCGGTCCTCGGGCTCCTCGCCGTTCGGGTACGGCTGGCCCCCCACATCCTCCGGCACCCGTCCAGCGTAGACCGGCCGGAGGAGTTTGGGCAGGGATAACGGGGATTCGTCTCGCCCGCCGGCCGGGGGCCCGCCGGGATCAGCCGCGTACGTGGCCCTCGCCGGTGACGACGTACTTGGTGGAGGTCAGCTCCGGCAGGCCCATGGGACCGCGGGCGTGCAGCTTCTGCGTGGAGATGCCGATCTCCGCGCCGAAGCCGAACTGGCCGCCGTCGGTGAACCGGGTGGAGGCGTTGACCATGACGGCGGTGGAGTCCACCAGCGACACGAAGCGGCGGGCCGCGGCGGTGTCGGAGGTGACGATCGCCTCGGTGTGGCCGGAGGTCCAGCGGCGGATGTGCGCCACGGCGTCGTCCAGGGAGGGCACCACGGCGGCGGCGATGTCGTAGGAGAGGTACTCGGTCTCCCAGTCCTCGTCGGTCGCGGGCACCACCTTCACGCCCTCGGCCGCGCCCGCCCGCACCCAGGCCTCGTCGCCGTGGACGGTCACCCCGGCCTCCGTCAGGGCGGTCAGGGCGCGCGGCAGGAAGGCGCCAGCGATGTCGGCGTGCACCAGCACGGTCTCGGCGGAGTTGCAGACGCTGGGTCGCTGCGCCTTGGAGTTGACCAGGATCTCCACGGCCGTGTCGAGGTCGGCGCCGCCGTCGACGTAGACGTGGCAGTTGCCGGTGCCGGTCTCGATGACGGGGACGGTGGACTCCTCCACGACCGCCCTGATCAGGGCGGCGCCGCCGCGCGGGATCAGCACGTCGACCAGGCCGCGGGCGCGCATCAGCTCCTTGACGCTGTCGCGGCTCTCCCCGGGCACGAGCTGGACGGCGTCGGCCGGGAGCCCGGCGGCGGCCACCGCGTCGCGCAGCACGGCGACCAGGGCCGTGTTGGAGGCGTACGCGGAGGACGAGCCGCGCAGCAGCACCGCGTTGCCGGACTTCAGGCACAGCACGGCGGCGTCCACGGTGACGTTGGGCCGCGCCTCGTAGACGATCCCGACCACCCCGAGCGGCACCCGCACCTGGCGCAGCTCCAGGCCGTTGGGGAGGGTGGAGCCGCGCACCACCTCGCCGACCGGGTCGGGCAGCGCGACCACCTCCCGCACGTCGGAGGCGATGGCGGCGATCCGCTCGGGGGTGAGGGTCAGCCGGTCGACGGTGGACTCCGGGGTCCCGGCGGCGCGGGCCTTCGCCACGTCGGCCGCGTTGGCGGCGACGATCTCGTCGGTACGGGCCACCAGCGCGTCGGCGATCGCGAGCAGCGCGCCGTCCCGCGCGGTGCGCGGCAGCGGGGCGAGCGCGGCGGCCGCCTCCTTCGCGCGGCGGGCGGTCCCGGTCACGCTCCCGGCATCGGTCGCGGGGTCGGTCACGGCGGAGGTCTGCGATGCGCGGCTCATGTCCGCAAGCCTAGCCAGCGCGCGAGCGGTTTCCGGCGGAAAGTCCGCACTCCGAGACACGTGCCGGGCGGGCGCCGCCGGACGCCGCCGCGGGGTCAGAACGGGTGGACGCCCACCGGGACGGCGGGCGGCGGGCCGTAGCCCTCCGCCACCCGCTGGTGGTACGTCTCGCGCCCGATGACCTCCAGGCCGACGATCTCCCACGGCGGCAGCCCGGCCGACTCCCGGTGCTCGCCCCACAGCCGCAGGGCCACGGCCGCCGCGTCGTGCAGGTCGCGGGCCTCCTCCCAGTAGCGGATCTCGGCGTGGTCGTTCGCGTAGCGGCTGGTCAGCAGGAAGGGGTGGTCGTGGGCGAGCTGTTCGAGCGCCCGTCTGACCTCCTTCAGGGGCACCTCCGCCCCGGAGACGCTCAGGGTGACGTGCCACAGCCGGGACGCCCCGCGGTGCCGGTCGCTCCCCTCCCCCGGACCCGGCCCGGCCCAGGGGCTCCGCTCCCCGCTCCGCGAGGGGTTCTCCGGCCCCTCGCTCCGCCGGGGAGTCCCCGAGCCGACGCTGGTCAGTCGTCTCACCGGCGGCCTCCCGCTTCCGTTCGCCCGTACGGCGGGCCGCCGTCCCGCACGGCCCACGAAGCAAAGTTGACCAGGCTCCGGCCCGGCGTGTGGCGGTTTTCGGGAAGGTGTCCGTGGAAAGACCGAGCTTTTGCCGATCTCGCCCGGGTATGACGCCCCGCCGGGGGCGGCCGGGAGGGCGGGGACACCGGGTGTGCCGGGGACACCGGAGCCGCCGGAGGCGCCCGGGGACCTCAGGGGCGCAGCAGCACCAGGTCGTCGCGGTGGACGACCTCCCGCTCGTAGGCGGGTCCGAGCTCGCGGGCGAGGTCGTGGGTGGAGCGGCCGATCAGCCGGGGGATCTCGCGGGCGTCGAAGTTGACCAGCCCGCGGGCGACGGCCCGCCCGGCGGCGTCCCGCAGCTCGACCGGGTCCCCCGCCGAGAACTCGCCCTCGACCCCGGCCAGTCCGGCGGGCAGCAGCGAGGTGCGCCGCTCCACCACGGCCCGTACCGCGCCGTCGTCCAGGACCAGCGCGCCGCGCGGGGTGGAGGCGTGCGCCAGCCACAGCAGCCGTCCGGCGGACCGGCGGCCGGTGCGGTGGAAGTACGTGCCGGTGTGCCGCCCGGCAAGGGCGTCGGCGACCCGGACGGCGGAGGTGAGCACCACGGGGATCCCGGCCGCGGCGGCGATCCGGGCCGCCTCGACCTTGGTGACCATGCCGCCGGTGCCGACCCCGGCCCGGCCGACGCTGCCGATCTCGACCCCCGCCAGGTCCCGCGGCCCGTGCACCTCCTCGATGAGGGAGGTGCCGGCGGTGGCCGGGTTCCCGTCGTACAGGCCGTCCACGTCCGAGAGCAGGACGAGCAGTTCGGCGCGGACCAGATGGGCCACCAGCGCGGCCAGCCGGTCGTTGTCGCCGAAGCGGATCTCGTCGGTGGCGACGGTGTCGTTCTCGTTGACGATCGGCACCGCGCCCATGGCCAGCAGCTGGTCCAGGGTGCGGTAGGCGTTGCGGTAGTGCGCGCGGCGGCTGGTGTCGTCCGAGGTCAGCAGCACCTGGCCGACGCGCAGGCCGTACCGGGCGAAGGAGGCGGTGTAGCGGGCCACCAGCAGGCCCTGACCGACGCTGGCGGCGGCCTGCTGGCGGGCCAGGTCACGGGGGCGCCGCCGAAGGCCCAGCGGGGCCAGCCCGGCGGCGATGGCGCCGGAGGAGACCACGACGATCTGCCGGCCCGCCGCCTCGCCCCCCGCCGGGGCGACATGCCTGGCGAGCACGTCCACCAGGGCGTCCACCCGGTCCGCGTCCAGGCCGCCCGCGGCCGTGGTGAGCGAGGAGGACCCGATCTTCACCACGATCCTGCGGGCGTCCCGTACGTCCTGCCGGAGATCCCGTGCCGTGCCGGCCTCTGCGCTGGCCACCCGTGCCGCCCCCTGCTCTTCCTCGTGCCGTCCGAGTGCGTCCGCACCGGTCAAGGCGGCAATCTATGCCAACCGCGCGCCCGTCCGCGCGGCCGTTCCGCCCGTCGGACCCATCCTCGCGCGCGGGCGGCGGCGGGGCACGCGGGGAGCAGCGAGCCCGGCGGGAGGGATCAGCGGGCCGCCCGGACGAGCTCCTCCTCGCGGGCCGGGCGTTCCGCGGCGAGGCGCCTGCGCGCGGCGGCGGCGGCGTCCTGCCGGAACAGCCACTGCGCCCTCGGCTCGACGGCGAAGCGGAAGACGTGTCTGACGGGCGGCGTGCACAGCGCGGTCACCGTCGCGGCGGCGGCCAGGGTGACCACGATCCGGCCGGCGGGCGAGTCGACCCACCCGGGCTCGTACCAGTCCCAGACCCGGGAGAGCTGGACGGGGTACACGTGCAGCAGATAGCCGTACATGGTCCCGGCGCCCAGCGCGGTGAACCACGTCCGGTGCGACGGCACCCAGGCCAGGAAGCACGCGGTGAGCACCACGGCGGCGCCGAAGAGCAGCCCGGTCATCACCGGGCCGCTCCACCAGGGGGCGCCCAGTTCCTGCGCGCCGGCTCCGCGGAAGACCCAGTTGCGCTCCACCCGGGGGACGCTCCAGTACGCCACCGCCAGTGCCACGGCGGCGACCGGTGCGGCCAGCAGCCGGACCGTACGGTGGCGCACCGTCCCGAGGTGTTCGGGCCTCAGCTGGAGGCCGAGCACGAAGTAGGGGAGGAACTGCAGCACCCGCTGGAGGTTGAGGTCGCCGCCGATGTTGGGGGTGGCGGACGCCAGCGCAGCGATCACCAGGCTGACGGCGAGCGGATGGCGCAGGAGCTTCCACAGGGGTGTGGTCAGCCGCCAGATGAACAGGGCGATCAGGAACCACAGGGCGTAGTTGGGGTTGAGTACGGTGAACGACTTGTCCGGGGTGTCGGCCCAGCGCATCACGAGGGTGAAGGCCGTCTCGAAGATCAGATACGGCACGATCACCCCGGTGACCAGGCGTCTGAGCTGGTTCGGCCGTCCTTCGAAGCTCCGGGAGAGATACCCGGAGATGATGATGAAGGCCGGCATGTGGAAGACGTAGACGAACCGGTAGAGACCCTCCGTGGCGCGCGAGGTGTCGCGCAGCGGCTCCCAGGCGTGGGCGACCGCGACCAGCACGAGTGCCAGGTACTTCGCGTTGTCCAGGAACGCGTCCCGGGACCGGGAACCGGTGTCCTCCCGGTGCCCGGCCGCGGGAGCGGAGGCGTCGGGCACCGGCTCACCCGTACCGCCGGCGGCCGTGGGGGGATGGGCTCGTCCGTGGCTGGGGGAAGTCATCCGTCGCATCATAACCACCCGGGTACGGAGCCATAACGAAAGGGTCGCCGGCCTCCGTGGCCCGCCGGTCCCGTCCGGTCCGGGACCAGGCGGAACCGGGAGGAGCCGGGGAGGCGGCGGGCGGGCCCGGCGGGAGAACCGGGGAGCCGGCCGGCATGACCGCGCTTACCCGGGGAACTGCGGATCAGTCACACGGCCCGGTCCCCGGGGCGTGACCCATGGGAGGCCTGGTTCGTTCCCAGCCGTGAGTCTCTTTCGCACAGTGTCGTCCCGGAGAGGATCCGTCATGTCCCCGCCCCCCGAACGGCGCTCCTCCCCCGAGTCCCCGGCCGTGCCCCCGGCCCTGTCCTCCGCCGTCCGGCTCGCGGCGGCGCCGGTCCTGCTGCTCGCGGCGTTCCTCACCCAGCTCGCCGGTGCCCTGCTCCCCCACGGCGCGCTGCTGGTCGCCGGTTCGGCGGCGGGGGCGGCGGCCGAGCTGTACCTCTTCCGCGTCCAGCCGCGGGTGCTGTCCTGGCTGGGCAGACTCCGCTTCGACGTCACCACCCGCCAGCTCCTCCGGGACATGCTGATCGTCGTGGCGCTGGTCCGTCTCCCCGGCGTGGACCCGGCGGCGGAGCGGCCGCTCGCCCTCGCGCTGCTCGGCTGCTACGCGGCCCACTTCGGCTGCCAGGCGGTCGCGCTGCTGGTCCGGCGCACCCGCACCCTGCCGTTCGTCACCCGCAACATCGACGCCTCCGAGCTTCGGCTGTCCCCCGCGCCGCCCCGCATCCTGACCCGGCAGCCCAGCCGCCGGCTGCTGCTGTTCTCCCTGCCGTCCACCGCGGGCCTGCTGGCCACCGCGGTGACGGCGGACGCCCGCTGGGGCGCCGCCGGCGTCGGCGTCTGCCTGGCCCTCCTCCTGGGCGGCACGGCCCGGCTGGCCCTGCGGCTGCTGCCCGGACGGCGCCCGGTCGGCGAGGAGGAGGCCCTGGCCTGGCTGGACGACTGGCTGGCACGGTACCGCCCGGCCGTGGCGATGTACTTCTCCGGCGGTCCCGCCTCCGCCTACCAGGCGAACATGTGGCTGGCGCCGCTGGCCTCGCTGGACGGCAACCCGCTGATCGTGCTCCGCGAGCGGTTCATGGTGCAGCGGATCGACGCCACCGACGTGCCGATCGTGTGCATCCCGAAGGTCGCCCATCTGATGCGCCTGGAGCACTCACCGCTGAAGGCGATGCTGCATCCGT
Source organism: Streptomyces rubellus (assembly GCF_036323805.1). NCBI lineage: Bacteria > Bacillati > Actinomycetota > Actinomycetes > Kitasatosporales > Streptomycetaceae > Streptomyces > Streptomyces rubellus. The sequence goes on along the minus strand of NZ_JAZDCX010000001.1, from coordinate 411,422 downwards.
CGAACTCCGGCAAGACCTCGCAGGTGCTGCGCGTCCCGACGATCAAGCACGCCTTCACCAACCACGGCGAGAGCGACAAGCTCTCCAGCTGCAACCCCTACGCCAAGGCGTACGACGAGGTGTGGGTGGCGGGCCCGGCCGCCCGGGAACGCTACCGGCTCGCCGACATCGGCGTCGACGACCGGGACGTGGTCGAGATCGGCCGCCCCCAGCTCGCGCCGATCCGCCCGTACGCCGGACCGCCCGCCACGGACGGGTTCACCACCGTGCTGTACGCCCCCACCTGGGAGGGCTGGACCGACGACCCGGGCAACACCTCGATCGTCCTGGCGGGCGAGAACATCGTCCGCGCGCTGCTCGCGGACCCGAAGGTGCGGCTGCTGTACAAACCGCACCCGATGACCGGTTCGGTGGACCCGCGCGCCGCCCGCGCCGACGAGCGTGTCCGGCGGCTGATCGCCGAGGCCAACGCCGCCCGCTCCGGGCCGCGCCCCGACCCGGAGGCGGCCGCCGAGCTGGCGCGCCGTACCGCCGAGCTGGACGAGCTGACCACCACGGCGTTCCGGAGGTCCGCGGACGAGGTGGAGCGGATGCTGCTCCAGTCGGCCCCCGGCGAGGACCGGGCGGCGCGGGTGGCGGCCGCGACGGCCGCCTGGGAGAGGGCGTACTGGGCGTCCTTCCCCGAGTGGGAGCATCAGGTGGTCACCGGCCCGCGGCCCGCCCTCTACTCCTGCTTCAACCAGGCCGACCTGCTGATCAGCGACGTGTCGAGCGTGGTCTCGGACTACCTGGCCAGTGAGAAGCCGTACGCGGTCGCCAACACCGGCGGGCTGCCGGAGGAGGAGTTCCGGGCCGCCTTCCCGACCGTACGGGCGGCGGTGATCCTCACGCCCGACGCCGCGGGCGTCCCCGCCCTGCTGGAGTCGGTCCGCGACCCGGCCCGGGACACCCTGGTCCGGGCCCGGGCGGAGCTGAAGGAGTACCTGCTGGGCCCGGCCGAGCCCCCGTCGGCCGTCCGCTTCCGGCAGGCCGCCGCCGCGCTGTGCGCCGCCGCCGACCGGCGCCGCGCGCGCATGTCGCCGGGGCCGGACCCGCGGCCGGAGGACGCTTCGCCGTACGGCACGGCGGCCGGTACGGCGATGGGCACGGCGGCCGACGCCGCGGATCCCGTGGAGGACCGGGAGCCGGACTCCGGCGGAACAACGGAGGACCCGGTCACCACCTGACCCCGGTGGTGCCGGTGCCCTTCCGCGGCCGTGGTGCCCCGCCGCACGGGGCGCCGCGGCCGCCGGGCCGTCAGGCGGCGGCGCGAAGCCTGTCGCGGAGCCGTACCGCCGTCCTGCTCAGCCTCGACCCGAGGACCCGGCGCGCGGCGCGCCGGGTCCGCCCGCGGGTGTCCTCCCACCGGATCCGATTCGCGGGGAGCCGGTCCCTGGTGGCCTCGTAGACCTCGTCGGGGATGGCGGCGGCCGGGTCCCGGAAGAAGGGGTACGCCAGGTAGACCGCGCGCTTCCGGGGATCCACGACCACCGGGGCGGCCTTCTTGTCCCGGATGAACTCCAGGACCGTCAGCAGCTCACCGAGCAGGCCGCGGCCCGCGCAGTACAGCCGCAGCCGCTCGTCCACCCGCAGCGAACGGGCGACGCCCCCGGTCCAGTAGGTCTCCCACAGCGGCCGGACCAGTTCCAGCTTGTGGCGCCGCACCTCCTCGCTCTGCCTCAGCAGGACGGGCCCGAACTGCGGGAGCAGGGTGACCACGAAGGGACGGACCATCAGCCTGTCGCGCTTCGCCCCGGGCGGCACCAGGTCCGCGATCAGCTCCATCAGCACCCTCGCGGAGTCGAAGCGCAAGGCGTGGCCGCCGCTCTTCGTCACGTGCTTGCCGTCCTCGCGGCCGACGAGGTAGTAGCAGACGTAGTCGGCGGTGATCGAGAGCCCGTCGGCCCGGAGGTACGCCTCCATGGTGAACGCGGCGTCCTCACCGGTCCGCAGGTCCTCCCGGAACCTGATGCCGTGGCGTTCCAGTGGTTCGCGCCGGAACAGCTTCTGCGCGCTGAGCGTGAACCTGGCGTTGGAGGAGAACACGTCCGTGCGTTCCAGGGTGCGGTGCCACATGGACTTCGGCGCGCCCCGGTTGACCCCGGTCACCTTGCCGAGCACCACGTCGGTGCCGTTGCGGTCGGCCATCGCGACCATTCGCTCCAGCGCCTCGACGCCGAGGTGGTCGTCGGCGTCGAGGAAGAAGACGTAACGGCCGCGCGCCAGTGACAGGCCCGTGTTCCGGGGACCGCTGGGCCCCCCCGAGTTCTTCTGCCGGACCACCCGGGTGGGGACCGCCGTCCGCGCCGCGAACTCCTCCAGGTACTCACCGGTGCCGTCCGTGGACCCGTCGTCCACCGCGACGAGTTCGAGACGGCCGGCGCCGATGCTCTGCGCCTCGACCGACTCCAGGCAGCGCACCAGGTACGGCATGGCCTCGTAGGCACCGACGATCACGGTCACGTCGGGTACGCCGGGCACATCGGCCGCCGAACCGGACTCGCTCATGCCTTTCCCCCCTCGTTGGTCATGTTTCTCCCCTCGATGGCCACGCCCCGGTCCGGAGCGTCAGCTGCTCCCCCGCCCCAGTGAGACGCCGGTGGCCCCCCGGGGGATCCGCCGGACGCGGCACCGGACACGAAGGGCCCCGGCCGGACCGCTCAGTGGGTCCGGCCGGGGCCACATCGCTCTTCCACCCTTCGGCGGAACGATCACTACAGAGACACTACGACGGCACCTTCCCGGTGTTCGCACCGGTTTCGGCCCCTCTGCCCACCAGCTGGCCCTGGTTGCGGACCTCGGCCTTGGCCGCCAGCGCCCGCACGGCCGCGTCGAAACGCTGGAGGGCCGTCGGCTCGTCCGGTCCCAGCAGGTACTCCTTCAGCTCCCGGCGCGCCTCGGCGAGCGGATCGTCGCCCCTCGCCTCGACCGCGTCGAGCAGCTCCCCGATCCCCTCGGCGCTGTTGTCGAGGATCACCGCGGCGCGCACGGCGGTGTTCTGCCGCTTGAACTCCTCGGCGCCCAGGCCGGCGGAGTCGGCGACGGCGTACGGCTTGCCGCTGGCGATGAAGTCCGAGACCACGCTGGAGATGTCGGACACCATGGCGTCGGAGGCGTTGAAGCAGTCGTACAGCCGCGGCTCGGGGCCGGTGATCACCCGGTGCTCCCACCAGCCGAAGGAGCGCCAGTAGGCGTCGTTCCACTCCTCGCGCAGCCGGGCCACCTCCGCCTCGCGCTCCGGGGCGGCCTGGGTGTCGCGGGAGGCGACCGCCTCGTCCCGGAACTCCTTGGCGGCGCCGCCCAGCTCCCTCAGCCGCGCCTCGATCCGGGTCAGCTCCGCCTTCGCCCGCTCCCGGTCGGCCGCGGTGCGCTTGGTCTCCTCGGCCCAGCGCGGGTCGGCGGCCCGCTTCGCGTTGGCCGTCGCGATCAGCGCGGCGATCCGCCGGTCGGCGGCGCCGGCGGCGCGGTTGCGGGTCCCGGTGAAGGGGTGGGGCTTGTAGAGCACCCGCACCGGCCGGTCGCTCTCGACCAGGCGGCGCACGATGTTCTCACCGGCCAGGATGACCGAGGTGTTGCCCGGCTCGTCCGACCAGCCCTCCCAGGTCGGCGCGTACAGGACGGTGGGGATGTGCCCGTCCGGGAGGTCCCGCCGGGTCCGGATGGACGCCAGCTGCGGGCGGCCGACCTCGACGATGTCCTCGTCGCGGACGCCCACGTCGGCGAGCGCGTAGCGGTCCCGGCCCGCCCGTCCGGCCGTCCAGATCTCGTCGTACACCTTGCTGTACGGGTTGACGCTGGCGATCTTGTCGCTGTCCCCGTGGCCGACGAAGACGTGCTTCATCGTCGGCACCCGCAGCAGGTGGATGTTCTTGCCGACGTTGGCCGGGTAGAGCGCCACCCGCACCGAGGACAGGTCCAGGTTCATCAGATGCACCGCACCGGGCACGCAGAGCACGGGCACCGTGGTGGAGGCGAGCTGCGGGAGGATGAACCTCTCGCGCAGCACCACCAGCGGCCGGCCCTCCAGCTGGGACACCGTCTCCAGCCACATGTTGACCTGGTAGGCGGACTCCCGGGAGCCGGAGAAGTACAGCACCGTGGTCGGCCGGTAGTCGCGCAGCCACTCGTCGACGAAGGCCAGTGCCTTCTCGCGGCGGGGCGGCAGCCGCCGGGGGCGGGTGTACGGCGCCAGCAGCGCGGTGCGCGCCAGCGCGGCCAGCACGGTGGCCGCGCAGCCCGCCAGGCCGTAGGCGGGGGTGTCGGTGAACGCGGTGGCCAGCAGGCCGGTGACCGCGAACAGGTCCCAGTGCATCAGCCGGCCGGCGGCGTTGTCGACCAGGCGGCGCGGCGGCCCGTCGGGGACGCGCAGCCCGGACAGGTCGATGTTGCGGCTGGCGAAGGGCAGGGTGCGGCGCCGCGCGATGAGCTCGATCACGGTGCGGTGCAGCGCGCCCAGGCCGTGGAAGACCACGAAGCACGCGAGCGCCGGGTAGACCACGGTCTCGTCGGGGAGCCCCAGCCGGGCCAGGAGCAGCAGGAGCAGCAGTTCCCGCAGCAGGAAGCGGCTGTCCACCCCCACCCCGAGCCTGCGCAGCAGCTTGGTCAGGTAGGTGTCGCGGTGGCACAGGTAGGCGTCCCCGGCGTAGCCGGCGGCGGCGAACCCGGCGAAGGCCCAGGCGTTCGGCAGCAGGGCGGCGAGTGCCATGCCGGGGTAGGCCAGCACCATCAGCAGCACGGCGGCCAGTTCCTTGCGGGTCTGCACCCTGGCCAGGCGTATGGCGGTCGCTGTCACGGTCAGACGTTCTCTTCCCGGGCCAGGACGGAGGCGAGCGCGTGCTCGAAGCCGGAGGCCCCGGCGTCCCGGGTCGGGTCCTGCCGTCTGACGTCTATGACGTGTCCGGTCAGCGAGGACAGCAGCACGTCCAGCGAGGTGCGGGCGACGGCCTCGGAGGACAGCAGGGAGTCGGCGGGCTCCTGGCCGAACGCCTGGGTGCGCATCGGCGTCGCGGTGCGCTCGGGGTTGACGCAGTTGACGGATATGCCCTCCGCGCTCCACTCGTCGGCCAGCGCCTGGGTGAGGTTGACCAGCGCCGCCTTGGCGGAGGAGTACAGGCTGTACTCGGCACGGCCGCGGGTGTAGCTGCTGGAGGTGTACAGCAGCAGATGCCCCTTGGTCTCCACGAGGTACTTGTGGGCGGCGCGGGCGATCTGGATGGGCGCCAGGTAGTTGACCCGCAGCGCCTCCTCGATGGTCGAGTTGTCCGTCTCGGCCAGCCTGCCGATGCGCAGCACCCCGGCGGTGTTGACGACGTAGTCGATGCGCCCGGTCTCCGCGTACGCCTTCGACAGCGCGTCGTCGACGTCCTCCGGGTTCTCCACGTGGGTGCCGGTGGTGGAGCGGCCGTACGCGAAGACCTTCGCCCCGTACCGCTCGGCCAGCGCGGCGATGTCGGCGCCGATGCCGTAGGAGCCGCCGAAGACGACCAGGGTCTTGCCCCTCAGCAGCTCGCGGTAGGCGGCGTCGTCGCCCGGCTGGGGGGCGGTGTGCGAGGCGAGCTGGAACAGCTTGTCGGCGATGAACACGTCGACCGGCTGGGTGACCTTCATGTTGTACTCGTCACCCGGCACCACGTAGACGGGCACGTCGGGGAGGTACCGCAGGACCACCGAGCAGTCGTCGGTGGCCTGGAAGTTCGGGTCCCGGACGGCGAGTTCGTACGCCCTGCGGATCGTGGAGAGCTTGAACGCCTGCGGGGTCTGGCCGCGGCGGAGCCGGGAGCGGTCCGGGATGTCGGTGATGAACTCGCCGTCCTCGCCGTGGGTGCGGGTCACGATGATCGTGTCCGCGGAGGGGATGGCGACGTCGACGGCCTTGTAGCGGTCGAGGGCGGCGACGCAGTCGGCGATCACCCGCTGGGAGAGCAGGGGGCGCACCGCGTCGTGGAAGAGGACGTTGCGGTCCTCGCCCTCGGCCAGGCCCTCGCCGAGGGCGGCGATGGCGCGCTCGGTGGTCTCGTTCCGGGTGGTGCCGCCCTCCAGGACCGCGGCGACCTTCCGCAGTCCCGCCTTGGAGACGATCCTCTCGACGTCCTGCACATAGCCCGGTGCCATCAGCACGAGCACGTCGTCGATGCCCTCGGCCTGCTCGAAGATGGCGAGTGTGTGCTCGATCACGGTCTTGCCGGCGATCTTCAGCAGCTGCTTGGGGACCGACAACCCCACCCGCTGACCCGTACCGCCGGCGAGCACGACGGCCGTGGTGCGGGGTTTGGCTATGTGTTCGGACACAGAGGACCTACCTACAGATCTGTTCCAGAATCAAAGGGCAATGGTTTCACCCGAGCCACCGGGCTTCATGCGCAGGCCTACTCAATGGCACCATACTGCAACCCCGACTTCATCCAACTGCGATGCTCCCCACGCAACCGGAGCCCCGCCGAAGGCGTCGCGGAGACGGCGGTGCGGCCCGGTGACGGCCCCGTCGTATGCTCACCCGACGGAAAAACCGGAGCCCCGGGGATACCGAGCCGGAGACGGAGAGGCACCGCAGTGAGTCACAGGATCATGCCCACCGCCCAGGTCGACGAGACCGCGGAACTGGGGGACGGGACGACCGTGTGGGAGCTCGCCCAGGTCCGCGAGGGCGCGCGGCTCGGCGAAGGCTGCATCGTGGGGCGCGGGGCGTACGTCGGGACGGGCGTGAAGATCGGCGACCGGGTCAAGCTGCAGAACTACGCCCTGGTCTACGAGCCCGCCGAGCTGGGCGACGGCGTCTTCGTCGGCCCGGCCGTCGTGCTCACCAACGACCACAACCCCCGCTCGGTCGACCCCGACGGCGCACTCAAGCGCGGCGGCGACTGGGAGGCGGTCGGGGTGACCGTCGCCGAGGGCGCCTCGCTGGGCGCCCGCTCGGTGTGCGTGGCGCCGGTGCGGGTCGGCCGCTGGGCCATGGTCGCCGCCGGCGCGGTGGTCACCCGGGACGTTCCGGACTTCGCCCTGGTGGCCGGGGTGCCGGCCCGCCGCATCGGCTGGGTCGGCCGGGCCGGGGTGCGGCTGGCGGAGCGGGCGGACGCACCGGGCGAGTGGGAGTGCCCGCAGAGCGGGACCCGCTACCGGGAAAGTGCCGCCGAGGACGGGACGGTGACGCTGGCGGAGCTGCCGGAGACGGACGGGGCGGTGTGACCACTCCCTCCCGGGACCGGCTGCCGTCCCTGACCGGACTGCGCTTCTGGGCCGCGCTGTTCGTGGTCGTCTACCACCTGTCCCGGCAGGTGGGCGTGGTGCCCGGCATCAGCGAGGCGGCCTGGTACGGACGCAGCGGTGTGACGTTCTTCTTCGTCCTGTCGGGCTTCGTGCTGGCCTGGACGTACCAGGGGAACATGGTCTCCACCACGGTGTTCCTGTGGCGCCGCGCCGCCCGCGTCTGGCCGCTGCACGCGGCCACCACCGCCCTGTCCGTGGGCGTGTACGTGCTGATCGGCGCTGCGGTGTCGCTCAAGGCGGTGGCCGCCTCGCTGCTGCTGGTGCACGCCTGGTCGCCGGAGCCGGTGGTCTTCAAGGGCGGCAATCCGGCGGCCTGGTCCCTCAGCGACGAGGCGTGGTTCTACCTCGTCTTCCCGGCACTGCTGCTCCTGCTGGCCGCGCGCCGCTCCCGGGTCTGGCTGTGGACGGCCGTGGCCGTCTCGGCCGGCGCGGTGCTGGTCTGGCTGGCCTCCTCGCAGATCGACGACCGGCTGCTGCGCCTGTGGTTCCTGGACTACTTCCCGCTGACCCGCTCGCTCCAGTTCGTGCTGGGCGTGGTAGCGGGCCTGGCGGTCAAGCGCGGCTGGCACCCGCCCGTCTCGCTGCCATGGGCCGCCGCCCTGGTGGCCGGCTGGCACCTGGCACTCATCCCCTGGTCGAACGCGGTGCCCGACGCGCTCTGGTACAGCCCGTACACCGCCTCGCAGTTCCTGTCGGCACCGCTGTTCACGCTCCTGGTCGCCGCGGCCGCGCACGCCGACCTCCGGGGGGCGCGCACCTACTTGGGCAGCCCCTGGATGATCCGGCTGGGGCACTGGTCCTTCGCCTGGTACCTGGTCCACGAGATCGTCATCCGCACTGTCCTGCACCTGATGGACGCGCGCCCGGAGTCCACCACCGGGACGGCCGCCGTCTGGCTGCTGGTCATCGTCTCCAGCCTGGCCCTGGCGGGCCTGTGCTACCAGTTCCTGGAACACCCGGCCGAACGCTGGCTGCGCCGCCACGGCCCCTCCCCTGCTCCCCGCCCGACATCCCTCCCCTCCGGTACCGGCCGGAGCACCCCCCGGGAAGAGGCGGCGGTGCCCGCCAACGCCGCGCAGCCGCCCGCTGCCGCCGCTGGAGCGACACCGCCACTGCCGCCGTCATGACCTGTGAACCGCCGGGATCACGAACTGTGGCTGCCGTGTCAGACGCGCGGGGCCGCTACACGTGGGGATTCCTGCGCAGAACCGTCGGCAGCGGGCCGTTGACGAGTCCGTCATCCAGCGGAACACCGGTGAGGTCGCTGAGGACAGCCCAGATCTCGTCGTAGCCGTCGTCGCCGTAGGGACGAGTACTCACCCCTCTTCTGAAGGCCTCGGCGAGGCCCAGGGGAGCGGCCTGCCGAGGAAGGGGTCCGGGGACGCCGAGCTCGAAGCTCTGCACGATGTCCCCGTCCCGCAAGTGCTCGACGAGATCTCCCCCTTGGGGGTTCCGGAGGTAGTGAATGGCGTCCGTTCCGGACGAGAGTCGCTCGAGGATGCCCGGACCGAATCCGACGGGCTCCCAGTTCTCCAGGCAGAACGACCAGGACCCGGCGAGCCCGGCACGCAGGACCGTCCCGCTGTCGGGGTGGTGTCCAAACTCCCGATCTGCCTGCTGCCTCGTCATGATCCAGGCCTGGGAGGGAGCCGCAGCGTAATGCCTCAGAACCCCGCCCGGAGTCTTCCCACGCACGAGGTTTAAGCACACCAGTTCGTCGTACGTCCAGCTCAAGTTCTCGGATGAAATCACAGCGGCCCCTGTCGTTCTGACTTTTCGCCTGTGCGGCTCGTCCGAATTGGGGCGAGCCGCACAGGGAACAGCGCGGTCTTCAGGACGGGGGGAGCCGGTCAGCCATCGGGGAGGCCGCCTCCGGAGACGCCCTGATCGCCCGGGCTCGGCTCCTCGTTCAGCACACCCCACCGGCTGTTCCCCGGTGAGGAACGGGAGAGGGTCTCCGGAGCGGTCCGGGGATCCTCTCGTGGCCTGCCCCGGCCCGGGACCGCCGTTACAGCCAGTCGTCGACGGTGTTGAGGTTCAGCCGCACCTCGGCCATCGGGCCGGTCCCGCCGAGGTGTCTGGTGGGCCCGAAGCAACCTCGGGTGAAACCCGGGTTGAGGGTCGAGACGGCGCAGTCCTCGTTCCCTCCGAAGTTGGTGAAGGTCTCCCCTTCGATCGTGACGGCCACGCTTGCCTTGTTCTGTACGACCAGCACAGCCTGTGCATCGAGGTCGTCGTTTATGACGATGCACTTCTTGAAGTTGACGTTCACGGACACCTTGTGGTGGTGGTTACCACAGACCCAGTTGGACCTGGTGTCCACAGGCTTCCATTTCACCGTGTCGCTGGCGAAGGAGGGCGCACCTCCAGCCATGACAAAAGTGACAGCCGCGGCGAGCAGAGCCAGCAGACGACGCACAGTCCTTCTCCTCACTGCCGAATGAGCACACCGCCCGGGCTGAGCGGCGGAACCCTCCGAGACCACCGCTCGGCGGTGGAGAACACCAAGGCGAACTCATTACCGGGTCAATCGTGCCCGGCCATCGAACAGAGAACTGTCCCCCTCCAGCCTTGGGTCGGCTTGCCTCCGAGGCGCCACAGAGTTTCCGCCACAAGGACCGCTGTCGGAACACCTTCCGAACCGAGCCATACCGCTGGGTTCTCTCAAAGGATTTCGAGGGGCATCCGACAGGTGCTCACCGAGGCGGTGCTCCCCTTCGCCCAGCGGGCGTCAGGGCCCGTCCGAGCCACCTGGAACCGGCTTCACACCGCGATCCGCCGGTCACTTGTCAGCCATTACCGGAACAAACGGAAGAACGGATTCCAGATATTCCCTTGCGTCAGCCACCGAAAGCGCCTGGCCTGACGGGACCCAGAGCACATCCCTACGGAAAAGCCACTTCAGAGTTTTGGCCAAACCCGGGAGAAGGTTCAGTGAACCGAATTGCCAAAGGAATTGCTCTGACCACCGCAGCCTTGGGAGGTGCGGCCTTCGCGGCAACACCGGTTTCCGCTGCTCCCTACTGGCAGGAAGTAAACACCGACTCCACTGGTCCTGCGAATCGACTCAGACCCACGCCGTCTCCGACGGAGGCGGTTTCCAGACCTGCATCGTCCACAACCGGTACGGCGATGAGCAGGCCGTTCTGGTCGTCGTGAACAACGCCGACAGGCCGATCAGGCTCTCCGGGACGACCGTCACCAACTTCGGCGGCGACGCGAGCTGTCACGAGTCGACTCTGAACCCCGGCTTCCGCCGTGGTTGCTTCGACCCCACGGTGGGTGATCGCTGTGGTTACGACTCGGCCCAGTCGATTCTCACGGTGAACGGCAGAGACGGCGCCACGAACCCCATCGTCATCGACATCGCCTGCTGACCGGCGTCTGAAGGCCGGCGGGCGGCCCGCCTGCCGAGGAAACTCCCAGGGGGTGGTTCCGCGGGCCAACCGCGGAACCACCCCCTGGCTCTCTCAGCGCCGGCAGGCGGGCCTTCAGCCCATACACCCCGTACACCGCATGGGAGCAGGCCTATCCGGCCCCGCCGGTGACCGGCCACCTCATACGTTCGCCCCTCGCCCCCCGTGATCCTGCGGTCAGCCGCCGATGACGACGCGGCGGACGCCCTCCCAGCGGGCCGGGTCGGTGGTGCGGCGGCCGTCGACCAGGACGCGGACGTCCGGCAGGTCGGCGGCGGACAGCTCGCGGTACTCGGCGTGGTCGGCCTGGAGGACCGCCGCGGTGACCTTCTCCCCGCGGTGCGGGGTCAGCCCCAGCCCGGCCAGCTCCTCGGGGCCGTACATCGGGTCGGAGACGTACGGGACCGCACCGCGGGCCCTGAGGGCCTCCACCGTGCCGAAGACCCCGGAGAACGCCGTCTCCTTCACCCCGCCCCGGTAGGACGCGCCCAGCACCAGTACGCCGGCGTCCGTCAGGTCGCCGTAGGCGGCGGCCAGCAGGTCCACCGCGTACGACGGCATGGCCACGTTGGCCTCGCGGGCCGCGCGCACGACGGTGGCCTCCGGGTCGTTCCACAGGTACATGCGCGGGTAGACCGGGATGCAGTGGCCGCCGACGGCGATGCCCGGCTGGTGGATGTGGCTGTACGGCTGGGTGTTGCAGGCCTCGATGACCTTCTGGACGTCGATGCCGCTGCGGTCCGCGAAGCGCGCGAACTGGTTGGCCAGCCCGATGTTGACGTCCCGGTAGGTGGTCTCGGCCAGCTTGGCCAGCTCGGAGGCCTCCGCGGAGCCCAGGTCCCACACCCCGTTGGGGCGGTCCAGGTCGGGGCGCTCGTCGAAGTCGAGGACGGCCTCGTAGAACTCCGTGCCGTGCTTCGCCGAGGCCTCGTCGATGCCGCCGACCAGCTTCGGGTAGCGGCGCAGGTCGGAGAAGACCCGCCCGGTCAGCACCCGTTCGGGGCTGAAGACCAGGTGGAAGTCCGCGCCGGCCCGCAGGCCGGAGCCCTCCTCCAGCATCGGCGCCCAGCGTCCCCGGGTGGTGCCGACGGGCAGCGTCGTCTCGTAGCTGACGAGGGTGCCCGGCCGCAGACCGCGGGCGATGTCCTTCGTCGCCGAGTCCATCCAGCCGAAGTCCGGCACGCCCTCGGCGTCCACGAACAGCGGGACCACCACGACGACGGCCTCGGACTCGGCCACCGCGGCGGCGGTGTCGGTGGTGGCGGACAGCCGTCCGGCCTCCACCGCCGCCTTGAGCTTGACGTCGAGTTCGGCCTCGCCGGGGAAGGGCTCCACCCCGGCGTTGACCAGTTCGACGACCTTCTCGTTGACGTCGGCGCCGATCACCCGGTGGCCCTTGTCGGCGAACTGCACGGCGAGCGGAAGCCCGATCTTGCCGAGGGCTACTACACAGATCTGCATGGCTGGTTATTTCCTTCCGAGGCCCGGCACCAGGCGCCGCAGGCCCGAGGCCAGTGCGTGGCGCGGCGGGACGGCGGTCGCCGTGACGACCAGCCGGCCCTTGTTGTTCGCTGTCGCGGTGTGGCGGTGGAGGCGGCTGCGGACCCACCGGCTGGTGTGGAGCAGGGTGCCCTCGGCGGCGGGCACCGGGATCTCGTACGTCGAGCCCGCCACGTCCAGGTAGAGGCGTACGCCCCAGCGGCCCGTCCCGGCGGGTACGGGGACGCGGGCGCGCACCACGGTGCCCGCGCCGCCGGGGTCGGGCTCGGTGGTGGTCTCCCCGGTGTGCCGCGGGAGTTCGTGGCCGTCCGGCAGTCTCCGGGCACCTGGCTTGTCGGCGCTCTTGGGCATGGCGCGGTCGGCCAGCCGGACGCTGACGGAGCCGGTGTCGCCGGTGACGCCGATCCGCGCGGTGACCGACAGCCTGCCGTCCGGCAGCCATTCGGCACCCAGCCCCTCGACGCCCTTGCCCAGCCGGCCCGAGACGGCCTCCTCCAGGATCTCGAACCAGTCGTCCGGGGCGGCCAGTTCCGCGTCCCGGAAGCCGGGGTAGCAGGCGTAGGCGCGTCCGTCCTCCAGCAGGAACGGCGGCGCGCCGTGCTCCGCCTCGTGGCGCACGGCCTCCCGCAGGGCGTCGGTCTCGCCGCGCTGGGCGAGGGAGATCAGCAGCCGCTCCTTGACGCCCATCTTCGTGCGTATGGCGTCGGTGAGGTAGTCGTCGCACAGCCGGGCGACGCCCCGGCAGAGCTTCTCCTGGGTGTCCCGGTCGAGTTCCAGGAAGTCCGGCCGGAAGAGCTTGGCCAGCTCCCAGGTGAAGTGCCGCCGCAGGACGGCGTCCCGCTCCGGGCCGGCCTCGATCAGTCCGGCCGTGTGGCGCATGATCTTCCCGGTGCACTCCAGCCGGGACAGGTGGTTCGCCCGGTAGGTGATGTTGCCGGCGTCCTCGCGGCGCACCGCGTAGTAGTACGTGTAGTCGGCCAGCACCGAGATCCGCCGGGCGCGTACGCAGGCCTCGATGGTGAACGGCTGGTCGCTGCCGACCGGCATGTCCTCGGGGAACCGCAGGCCGTGCCGCTCCACCAGCTCGCGCCGGAACAGCTTGGTGTTGGCCAGGGTCCACGGCAGCGCCGAGTCGTGGAGGCCGACGTCCTTCTCGGTGCTCTTGTAGAGCGCCTGGTGGACGTACCGGCCGCCGGTGCCGACCATCTTGCCGACGACGACGTCGGAACCGTACTCGTCGGCCGCCGTCACCAGCCGTTCCAGCGCTTCGAGGCCGAGGCGGTCGTCCGAGCCGACGAAGTAGACGTACCGCCCCCTCGCCAGCTCCAGACCGCGGTTGCTGGGCGCCGCCGGGCCGCCGGAGTTGGCCTGGTGGAGGGCCCTGACGGTGTCCGGGTAGCGCTCGGCGTAGCGGTCGAGCTCCTTGCCGCTGTCGTCGGTGGAGCCGTCGTCCACCGCGACGATCTCCAGCCGGTCCAGCCCGATGCTCTGCCCGACCAGCGAGTCCAGGCACTCGGTGAGGTACGGCATGGTGTTGTAGACCGCCACGATGACACTGACGTCCGGAGCAGGCGTCATGCCACCGCCCCGACGGTACCCGCGGCCTTCTCGGCCCGCGCGGCGGGAGCGCTGCCCGGCACAAGACCGCTGTAGACGGTGTCGAGGATCTCGGCCTGGGCCTTCCAGGTCCACTGTTCCAGCAGTCCCGGAGCGTCGTACGCGGCCCGGTAACGCTTCCTGTCCGCGAGGACGGCCCGGACCGCGCGCACGTAGTCGTCCAGGTCCTCCGCCCGGAAGACCTCGCCCTGGCCGGTCTGCCTGACCATGTCGCCCATCGTCTTCACATCACTGACCACGAACGGCAGCCGGGCGTGGGAGTACTCGAAGAACTTGGTGATCAGGGCTATCTCGTGGTTCGGCCAGTGGTGGATCGGGATGACCCCGACATCGGCGGCCGAGAGGAACGGCACCACCTGGTAGTGCGGGACGTACGGCAGCGCGTGCACCCGGTCCGCGACGCCCAGTTCCTCGGCCCGGACCAGCAGTTCGGCGACGTAGCCGGTCGTCGGGCGGAGCACGACCAGCGCGACGTGGACGCCCTCCAGCCGCGGCAGGGACTCGATCATTATGTCGAGACCGCGCTGCGGGGCCGCCGCACCGCTGTAGACGGTGAGCGGGACGTCCGGTCCAATGCCGCACAGTTCGCGCAGGTCCGGCACGGGTTCCCCGTCGGGGCTGGCGGGCAGGTCGGCGTCGGGCGCGTTGAGCACCACGGACGGACGCTGCTTCAGACCGTGCTCCTCGATCAGCATGTCCGCGAGTGTCTCCGACACCGTGACCACGGCGTCGGCGTACTTCGCGTACTCCCGCTCGTGGGCGCACTGGGCCGGGTGCCAGCGCGGGTGGCTGTTCCACGGTTTGATCCCGGGCAGGAACTCGTGCGCGTCCCAGACCAGTTTGACCCGGCCTCCCCGGGCCCGCGCCCGGAGCGTCGCCCGGGCCCCGACGCCGAGCATGCGGAAGTCGTTGGCATGGACCAGATCGGGCTTGAGGGCGTCGATGACCTTGCCGTAGGCGAGTTCGTAGTCCCACAGGCCGGGGTCGAGCCTGCGCCAGGCCCGGTCCCCCATGGTCTTGAGCCAGAAGGCCGTGGTGAACCGGTCCAGCGGGGAGGTCATCTCCTTGCGCCGCTGCTCCAGTGCCCGGGTGCGCTTCCAGCGGACCGCGACCCACTTGCTCGCGATCTTCGCCGTCACCCGGGGCGGGAGCAGCGCGACCCTGGCCAGGGCCGAGCCGTTGAGCTTCGCCTGGGCGAGCCGGACGTTCAGATCGACCCGCCTGGCCTTCATGTACTGCCGGCGGTAGGCGGCGAGCCTGCCGGACGGGTAGGCCAGCGGCGAACGCAGCGGTGCCCGGCGGTACTCGTGGCGGCGCTTGCCCAGCGGGGTGGGCACCGGGAGGAGGACGACCTCCGCATCTCCGAGCTTCCAGCGCTGCTCGTGCTTGTTCGGGGATCTCCCGAGCAGGATGACGTCCCAGCCCGCCGCCGCGGCCGAGCGGGCTTCCTTCTGGACCCGGGAGTCACCGTTGACGGTGTTGTCGACGAGCATGACGATCCGGCCGCGGGTCCCCGGGCGCCGCCCGGGGAGGTTGTCGAGCTCCATCAGAACTTATTTCTCCTTGGGGAACGTCACGGTCTCGCCGCGTCCGGCGGACTCCAGTACCGCCGCGGACACTTCAACCGTACGCAGGCCCTGGGCGAGGGTGACGATGTCGGAGGACTTGCCCTCCACCGCGTCCCGGAAGCGCTCGTGCTCCACCAGCAGCGGCTCGCGCTTGGGGATGGCGTAGCGGATCATGTCGCCCTCGGCGACGCCGCGGAAGGCCCGCAGCGCCTCCCACTCGGTGTTCTGCGCGCCGTTGGCGTAGAACGTCAGGTCGGCGGTGAGGGTGTCGGCGACGAAGCAGCCGCGGTCGCCTGTGACGACGGTGGTGCGCTCCTTGAACGGGCTCAGCCAGTTCACCAGGTGGTTGACCATGGTGCCGTCGGCCAGCTTGCCGACCGCGGAGACCATGTCCTCGTGCGGGCGGCCGCTGCGGGAGACGGTGTGGGCCGTCACGGAGACGTAGCTCTGCCCGGTGACCCAGCTGGTGAGGTCGATGTCGTGGGTCGCGAGGTCCTTCACCACGCCCACGTCGGCTATGCGGTGCGGGAAGGGGCCCTGACGGCGGGTCACCACCTGGAAGACCTCGCCCAGCTCGCCGGCCTCCAGCCGGGTGCGCAGGCTCTGCAGCGCCGGGTTGTAGCGCTCGATGTGGCCGACACCGGCCACCAGCCCGCGCGAGGCGAAGGCCTCGACGAGCCGCTCGGCGCCCTCGACGGTGTCCGCCAGCGGCTTCTCGACCAGCGCGCAGACCCCGGCCTCGGCGAGCTTGAGGCCGACCTCCTCGTGGAGGCCGGTCGGGCAGGCGACGACGGCGTAGTCGACGCCCGCGGCCAGCAGTTCCTCGACGGTGCTCAGCACCGGCGCGCCGTGCGCGGCGCCGTGCTGGTCGCCCATCGGGTCGACGACGCCGACCAGGTCCACGCCGTCCAGTCCGGCCAGCACCCGGGCGTGGTTGCGTCCCATGACGCCCAGGCCGATGAGGCCGGCGCGCAGCTTTCCGTCGGCCATCAGGCCTGTCCTCCCAGTTCGTTCACCGCGGCGGCGATCCGCTCCAGGTCGCCCTCCGACAGGGACGGGTGCACCGGCAGCGACAGCGCCTCGGCCGCCGCCTTCTCGGTCTGCGGCAGGTCCCAGGTGCGTCCGGCGGCCTGGTCCGGCTCCCAGTACGGCCTGAGCCGGTGGATCGGCGTCGGGTAGTACACGGCGTTGCCGATGCCGCGCCCGGTCAGCGCCTGCTGCGCCGCGTCCCGGTCCCCGGTGATCCGCACCGTGTACTGGTGGTAGACGTGCCGCGCCCCGTCGGCGACCGGCGGGGTGACGGCGGCGGTGATCCGGCCGTCGAGGAACTTGGCGTTGGCGCGGCGCCGCTCGGTCCACTCGGGGAGCTGCTCGAGCTGCACCCGGCCGATGGCGGCGGCGACGTCCGTCAGCCGCATGTTGGCGCCGACGATCTCGTTGGCGTACCGCTGCTCCATGCCCTGGTTGCGCAGCAGCCGCAGGGTGCGGGCCAGCTCCGCGTCGCCGGTGGTGACCATGCCGCCCTCCAGGGCGTGCATGTTCTTGGTGGGGTAGAAGCTGAAGCAGCCGGCGGCGCCGAAGGCGCCGACCTGCTTCCCGTGCAGCGCGGCGCCGTGTGCCTGGGCCGCGTCCTCGACGATCGCCAGGCCGTGCCGCTCGGCGAGCGGGACCAGCCGGTCCATGGCGGCCGGGTGGCCGTACAGGTGCACCGGCATGATCGCCGCGGTGCGCGGGGTGATCGCCGCCTCGACCGCGGCCGGGTCCACGCAGAAGCTGTCCGGCTCGATGTCGGCGAAGACCGGCTCGGCGCCGACCAGGCGTACGGCGTTGGCGGTGGCCGCGAAGGAGAACGACGGCACCACGACCTCGTCCCCGGGGCCGATGCCCAGCGCCAGCAGCGCCAGGTGGAGCGCGGACGTGCCGGAGTTCACCGCCACGCAGTGCCGTCCGCCGACCAGCTCCGAGAACTCCTCCTCGAACGCCGCGACCTCCGGTCCCTGAACCACCCGGCCGCTGCGCAGCACCCGGACAGCCGCCTCGATCTCCGCCTCGCCGATAATCGGCCGCGCCGCGGGTATCGGTTCCTCGTTCGCGCCGGGCATGACCCCTCCTCATCGCTTTCACCGAACTTTTTCCGTGCAGAGGGCGAAGATGCACCGGTCCCGTACGGTTCCGCTCACCCCTCCGGCAGGATGCCGAAACCGTCCGTTAACCGTTCGGGCGCAGTCCTGCCGTGTCCGCCTGAGCGGACGGAGTGTGCCGAAGGTGGAACGGGCCCGTCTCACTGTCCGTCCGGGGAGCGCCGCCCTTCGGCCACCTCCGCACCGGCTGCCGCCCTGGCGGGCACGGCACGGTCGCGGGGGTCGTCGCAGCGTTCGGCGTTCACCGCAGCCCCAGCGGCCTCCTTCGGTGGAAGAGGCCACGAGCGGTCATATTAACCGAGCTACCGGCGGCTTCCTGCGGCGTGGCCCACACGCCCCGGGCCGCCCTGCTGCCCGAAGGTACCGGCCGGGCCTGCCCCCGCTGCGGTGTCCCGCCGCGACGAGTCCGCCGACCGTATACCGGCGGCTCCCACCGGTGCTTCCCCCGGGCGTTCCTGACCAGTAACAACACGGCGCGTCCCGGGCCGGCCCCGGTGGGCCGCGGCCGGGGTGCCCGGCGGGCCCGGGAGCCCCTGTTGCAGTTCCGCATCGGAATCGTCACCGGCCGGAACGGCCCTCTTCCAGGGCTTTCCCGGGACGCGCCGGGGCGCCGGGAGGATCAGGAGAAGGGGTCGAAGCCCTCGTACGCCTGTGCCGCCTCGTCGCGCTCCGCCTCGCGGTCGCGGCGGCGCTGGGCGGCCGGCCGGAGGGTGTCCATGCGGTGGTCCTCGCCGCGGCGGCCGAGCATCTCCGCACCGGCCATGACCGTGGGCTCCCAGTCGAAGACGACCGCGTCGTCCTCGGAGCCGATGGCGACCCCGTCGCCCTCGCGGGCGCCCGCCTTCATCAGCTCCTCCTCGACGCCGAGGCGGTTGAGCCGGTCGGCGAGGTAGCCCACGGCCTCGTCGTTGCTGAAGTCGGTCTGGCGGACCCAGCGCTCCGGCTTCTCGCCGCGCACCCGGTACAGGCCGTCGGCCTCCTTCGTGACGGTGAAACCCGCGTCGTCCACGGCCTTCGGGCGGATGACGATGCGGGTCGCCTCCTCCTGCGGCCGGGCGGCGCGCGCCTCCGCCACGATCCCCGCCAGGGCGAAGGACAGTTCCCTCAGCCCCTTGCGGCTCACCGCCGAGACCTCGAAGACCCGGTGGCCGCGGGCCTCCAGATCGGGCCGGATGATGTCGGCGAGGTCCTGCCCGTCGGGGACGTCCACCTTGTTGAGCACCACGATCCGCGGCCGGTCGTCCAGCCCGCCGTACTGCGCCAGTTCGGCCTCGATGACGTCGAGGTCGGTGACCGGGTCGCGGTCGGACTCCAGCGTCGCGCAGTCCAGCACGTGCACCAGCACCGAGCAGCGCTCGACATGGCGCAGGAACTCCAGGCCCAGCCCCTTGCCCTGGCTGGCGCCGGGGATCAGACCGGGGACGTCGGCGATGGTGTAGACGGTCTCCCCGGCCGTCACCACGCCCAGGTTGGGCACCAGGGTGGTGAAGGGGTAGTCGGCGATCTTCGGCTTGGCCGCGGAGAGGACGGAGATCAGGGAGGACTTGCCCGCCGAGGGGTAGCCGACCAGCGCCACGTCCGCCACCGTCTTCAGCTCCAGGACGATGTCCCGGGTCTCCCCCGGCTCGCCCAGCAGCGCGAAGCCCGGCGCCTTGCGGCGGGCCGAGGCCAGCGCCGCGTTGCCCAGGCCGCCGCGGCCGCCGCGGCCGGCGACGAAGGTGGTGCCCTGGCCGACCAGGTCGGCCAGCACCTCGCCCCGCTTGTCGAGGACGACGGTGCCGTCGGGGACGGGCAGCACCAGGTCGCCGCCGTCGGCGCCGGACCGGTTGCCGCCCTCGCCGGGCTTTCCGTTGCCCGCCCGGCGGTGCGGGGTGTGGTGGTAGTCCAGCAGCGTGGTCACGGACTGGTCGACGACGAGGACCACGTCGCCGCCCCGGCCGCCGTTGCCGCCGTCCGGGCCGCCCAGCGGCTTGAACTTCTCCCGGTGCACGGAGGCGCAGCCGTGGCCTCCGTTACCCGCGGCGATGTGGAGCTCGACGCGGTCCACGAAGGTGGTCATGACGAATGCCTCCAGGCTGGTGTGCGGTGATGTGCTGACGGTGGCGGATCGCGGGGCGGGCGCGGGCCCGTCGCGCGCACCCGTACCCCCGTGTTCGTACAACGCGCCGAGGGCGGAACCGCTTCCCCGCCGTACGCGCGGCGCGCGTACGGCGGAAGGCGGTCCGCCCTCGGAAGGTGGTGCGGAACGTGCCGGGTCGGTGTTACTGGGCGACCGGGACGATGTTCACGACCTTGCGGCCACGGGCGGTGCCGAACTGCACCGCGCCGGCGGCCAGCGCGAACAGCGTGTCGTCGCCGCCGCGGCCCACGCCGGTGCCCGGGTGGAAGTGGGTGCCGCGCTGGCGGACCAGGATCTCACCCGCGTTGACGACCTGGCCGCCGAAGCGCTTCACGCCGAGCCGCTGGGCATTGGAGTCGCGACCGTTCCGGGTGGACGATGCGCCCTTCTTGTGTGCCATGTCTTCTCAGTCCCTTACTTCTTGGCCGGGGCGTCGATGCCGGTGATCTTCAGCGCGGTGTGCAGCTGACGGTGACCGATCCGCTTGCGGTACCCGGTCTTGTTCTTGTACTTCAGGATGTCGATCTTGGCACCCTTGTGGTGGTCCACCACCTCGGCGTGGGCCTTCACACCGGCCAGGACCCACGGGTCGCTGGTGACCGCGTCACCGTCGACGATGAGCAGGGTCGAGAGCTCGACGCTGTCGCCGACCTTGCTGGTGGGGATACGGTCAACCTCAATCACGTCTCCGACGGACACCTTCTGCTGGCGGCCACCGGTGCGCACGATCGCGTACACGCGGAACTCTCTCTCGCTCGTGGATGGAACCCCTGATGCCAGCCGCCCGCCGGGCCCTGGGGCCCGTACCGGTCCGGTGGGACTGAGCGGCCTCTCCTCGCGCTCGTCCGCGACACCTCGCGGAGCACGTGGAGGGAGTTGCTCAGGAGCGCGGCGTGTCCACCGACACGCCGACAGTCAAGGTTACGGGGCCCGGTGCGGAGGGGTCAAACCGGGCCCCGGGCGCCGTGCGGCGCCCGGGGCCGGAGTGGCCCTGTACCGGTCCCGCGGTCAGTCCTCGGCCGGAGCCGAGACGGACGGCGGGGTCTGCTGCTCGGCCGCCGCGGTCTTCCGCGTCGCCGGCTTCTTGGCGGTGGACTTCTTGGCAGCCGCCTTCTTCGTGGTGGTCTTCTTGGCGGCTGCCTTCTTCGTGGTGGTCTTGGCGGTGGTCTTGGCGGCGGTCTTCCGCGCCGTCGACTTCTTGGCGGTGGCCTTCTTGGCCGTCTTGCGGGCCGTCTTCTTCACGGGCTCCGCCTCCGCCTCCGCCTCGGTGCCGGTCTCCGGCACGCCGGTGGTCTCCGGCTCGGCGGCGGCCGGTTCCGGGGATGCGGCGGACGACTCGGTGACGATCTCCGCCTCCTCCGGGGAACCCGCCGGAGCGGCCGCCCGGCGTACCACCCGGCGGCGGGGACGGGCCGGAGGCTCGGGCTCTCCGGCCGGCTCGCCCCCCGCTTCCGCGGCGGGTGCGACGGCAGTGTCTCCGGAGTCCACGGAGTCCGTGGATGCCTGCTCGGCGGCCGGGACCACCGTCACCGCGGCCTCCGTCTCCGCGACCGCCTTCGGCGGACCCGCCGGAGCCGACGCCTTCCGCACCGCACGCCGCCGGGTGCGCGGCCGCGGCTCCTCCGCGCTCTCCTCCGTCTCCACCGCGGGAACGGGCTCGGTGACGGGCTCGGGAGCGGCCTCCTCGGCGGCCGGGACCACCGTCACCGCGGCCTCCGTCTCCGCGACCGCCTTCGGCGGACCCGCCGGAGCCGACGCCTTCCGCGCCGTGCGGCGGCGCCTGCGGCCGCGCCGGGCGGCCTCCTCGGCCTCGGCGACGCTGCTGTACAGCTCCTCGTCCGGGACGAACTCCGGCTCCGGCAGCGCCCCGGGCCCGGTGGTCTCCGCCGGTTCGGCTGTCTCCGCGGTCTCCGCCGGCTCCGTGACCTCAGCGGGCGCCTCGGCGGCCGGTTCCTCGGCGGCCGGGGACGTCACGGGCTCGGGCTCGGGCTCGGACTGCTGTGCGCCCTTGCCCTTCTTCCGTCGCTTTCCGCCACCGCCGCCCTGCGCCTGCACCTGGTCCATGTGGACGACGACACCGCGGCCGTTGCAGTGGACACAGGTCTCGGAGAAGGACTCCAGCAGCCCCTGGCCGACCCGCTTGCGGGTCATCTGGACCAGCCCCAGCGAGGTGACCTCGGCCACCTGGTGCTTGGTGCGGTCCCGGCCCAGGCACTCCAGCAGGCGCCGCATCACCAGGTCGCGGTTGGACTCCAGCACCATGTCGATGAAGTCGATCACGATGATGCCGCCGAGGTCGCGCAGCCGCAACTGGCGCACGATCTCCTCGGCCGCCTCCAGGTTGTTCCTGGTGACCGTCTCCTCCAGGTTGCCGCCCTGCCCGGTGAACTTGCCGGTGTTGACGTCGATGACGACCATCGCCTCGGTCCGGTCGATCACCAGCGAGCCGCCGGACGGCAGCCAGACCTTGCGGTCCAGCGCCTTCATCAGCTGCTCGTCGATCCGGTAGGTGGCGAAGACGTCGGTCTCGCCGGTCCAGCGCTGGAGCCGGCCGGCCAGGTCGGGCGCGACGTGCGCGACGTACCCGTGGATCGTCTCCCATGCCTGGTCACCGCTGACGATGACCTTGGAGAAGTCCTCGTTGAAGATGTCGCGGACGACCCGGACGGTCATGTCCGGCTCGCCGTAGAGCAGCGTCGGCGCGTTGCCCTTGCGGGCCTTCTTCTGGATGTCCTCCCACTGCGCCTGGAGCCGCTCGACGTCGCGGCGCAGCTCGTCCTCGCTGGCGCCCTCGGCGGCGGTGCGGACGATGACGCCCGCGTCCTCGGGGACGATGCGCTTGAGGATCTGCTTCAGCCGGGCCCGCTCGGTGTCCGGGAGCTTGCGGCTGATGCCGGTCATCGAGCCCTCGGGCACATAGACCAGGTAGCGGCCGGGGAGGGAGACCTGGCTGGTCAGCCGGGCGCCCTTGTGGCCGATCGGGTCCTTGGTCACCTGGACCAGGACGGACTGGCCGGACTTGAGCGCGCTCTCGATCCGGCGCGGCCCGCCGGACATGCCCAGGGCCTCGAAGTTCACCTCACCGGCGTACAGGACGGCGTTGCGCCCCTTGCCGATGTCGACGAAGGCCGCCTCCATCGACGGCAGCACGTTCTGGACCTTGCCCAGGTAGACGTTGCCGACGTAGCTGGTGGCCTGCTCCTTGTTGACGAAGTGCTCGACGAGGACGTCGTCCTCCAGCACGCCGATCTGGGTGCGCTCACCGCTCTGGCGGACGACCATCACCCGCTCGACGGACTCGCGGCGGGCGAGGAACTCGGCCTCGGTGATGATCGGGACCCGGCGGCGGCCCTGCTCGCGGCCCTCGCGGCGGCGCTGCTTCTTGGCCTCCAGCCGGGTGGAGCCCTTGATGGACTGCACACCGTCCGCGCTCTCGGACGGCTCGTCCCTCCGCTTCCGCGGCTCACGGACCTTGACGACCGTGCGTTCCGGGTCGTCGGGGGCGGCCTCCGCGGCCACCGGCTCGGTGTCCCCGCCGCGGCGGCGACGACGGCGGCGACGGCGCGAACTGCTGCTGGAGGCGGACCCGGACTCCTCCGCGCCATTCTCCTCACCGGCCTGCTCCCGGCCGGTGTCGGCGGCGCTGTCGGCCTCCTCGTCGTCCTCTCCGGTGTCGCCGTCCTCCCGGGACTCCTCGGGGCTCTCGCCGTCCCCGCCGCGGCGACGACGGCGGCCACCGCGCCGGCGGCGGCGCGAGGGCCGCTCCTCGGCCTCTCCGGCCTCCCCGGTCGGGCCTTCGGTCTCCTCGTCGTCCTCACCGGCGTCGGCGGCGTCCTGGGCGGTCCCGGTGTCCTCGGCGCCCTCCTCGTACCCGGTGGTGTCGCCGGCGCGGCGGCGACGGCGACGGCGGCGCGCCGGGGCGGACTCGGCCCGCTCCGGCTCCTCCGCCGTCCCGGCCTCCTCGGACTCCCCGGTGTACCCGGCCTCGAGTTCGTCCTCGTCCTCTTCCGGCTCCCCGGACGCGGCCGCCTCGGCGGCCGCCGTCTCCGGGGTCTGGAAGACCGGCTCGGCGAAGACGGGCGGCTGGAAGACCGCCACCGGCGGCTTCTTCGCCCGGCGGCGCGAGCTCCCGGACTCGGCGGCCGGCTGCTCGGTCTCGGCGGCGGCCTCGGCGGGGGCGGCCTCGGCAGCGGGAGCGGGTGCGGCCTCGGCTGCCTTCCGGCTGCGGCGCCGCGTACGGGCCGGCTTCGTCTCCTCGGCGGGCTGCTCGCTCCCGGCGGCCTCCGCCGACACCTCCACCGGCTCCGCGGCCGACACCACCGCGGCGGCCTCAGCGGCACCCTCCGGCGCCCCCGCCGGAGCCGACACCCGACGCGTCGCACGCCGCCGCGTACGGGCCGGCTTCACCTCCTCGGCCGACTGCTCGCTCCCGGCGGTCGCGGCGGATGCGTCGGATGCGCCGGCCTGCTCGCTCTGGGCGACGGCCGGGGTGACGACCTCCGGCTCGGTGGTGCTGACCGCGGGCGGCCCGGCCGGGCGGGACACGGCCCGGCGACGGCGGCGCGGCGGCAGGGTGTCACTGGGCGTGTCGTTGTTCGGACTGTTGTTCGTCTCGGTGTTCTCCGCGGTCGTTTCCGCGGCTTCCGTGGATTCGCGCATGCGGGCGGTTCTCCCGTCACGCTCCCGGGCGCCGTGCCTCGATCCGGTCGGGCCGCGCATGAGGTGCGCGGGCCGCTGTCCGGGGCGCGGGCGCCGCACAGGAGCTGTTGTCTCGCTCGCCGTCTCCGTGCCCTCCGGCTCGGTCACGGCGAAAGTCTGCTGGTCGGTGCGCCTGCCTGATGGCCGGACCCGGGTGGCTCCCTGGTACCTCGTACATCGGCGGCGCGGCGGCGTCGGCCTTACGCGGTGCCGTCCGGCGCCGTCGCGACGAGGGTTGCGTCGCGGTCGGGCGCGAACGGATCGGTCACCGTGCCGGTCTCCTCATCGAGCGGCCCCTGCGCCAGCCTGGTCACCGCTGCGGGGACCGGCGGCGCCAGGTCGGCCGTAGCTCGGAGGCCGGACAGGACGTCGTCGGGTCGTACGGCGGGTGTCAGGTGCCGTACCACCAGCCGCAGTATCGCACAGGGACCCTCCCCGGTCCTATCGGACCCGGCGGGTACGGCCTCCAGCGCGGCCACCGCGGCACGTGTGTCGAACGTGCGGATGCCCTTCTTGGTCTGCCGCCGGACCTCGACCGACTCGGCGGCGAGGAAGACCGCCACGGCCTTCTCCGCCTCCTGCGGCTCCACGCCGTCCAGCCGCAGCTCCCAGCGGGACGCCGTGAGCCGGTCGGCGAAACCGCCGGTCCGGGCCTCCACCGCGTCGACGACGTCGAGCCCGTCGGGCAGCGAGTCGTCGAGCTGCCTCCGCAGCGCCTCGGGGTCGCGCCGCTCGGTGAGGGCGATCTCCAGGTACTCGGCCTCACTGCCCGTACCGGTCGGTGCCGCGTTCGCGTACGAGACCTTCGGGTGCGGGGTGAAGCCCGCGGAGTAGGCCATGGGCACCTCGGCCCGGCGCAGTGCCCGCTCGAAGGCGCGCTGGAAGTCGCGGTGGCTGGTGAACCGGAGGCGGCCGCGTTTGGTGTAGCGCAGGCGGATGCGCTGCGCCACGGGTGCGGGCGGCGGGCCTTCGGGCTGTCGCTTGCCCAGAGTCTTCTCCTTGCTGCGGGGTGGCGCGCCGAGCGCCCCTCGGTCGAACACTGGCGGCCGGGCCGTCCCCACCGGTGCGGGGCCCGGTGCGGCCCGTACCTCCCACCAGCCTACTCGCCGGTGGCGCCGGTCACCCCCGGGCGGTCCCTCACCGGCCCCGTGGCGACCCAGTACCGCAGTTTCCTTCCCCGCCGGTCCTCGAAGACACCGCCGCACGCCTCGATGACCCGCCGGGAGGCCTCGTTGGTGTCGTCGCAGGTGATGAGGGCCTCCTCGATGCCCAGGGCGCGGGCCACCGGCAGCGCCGCGCGCAGCATGGCGGTGGCGTGGCCGCGGCGGCGGGCGGAGGGACGCACGTCGTAGCCGATGTTCCCGCCGTAGTCCAGCAGGAAGGTGGTGAGCCGGTGGCGGATGGCGATGCGGCCGAGGTAGGTGTCGCCGTCGGCCCACCACCGGGTGGTGCACGGGACGTGGCCCGCCGGCCGCGGACTGTCCTCCTCGGCGTCGGCCCGGACGGCGGCGACGTACCGGGCGAAGACCTCCGGGTCCTCCCAGCGGCCGCCGTACCGGCGGATGTCCTGGCCCATCATCGAGTTGTCGTCCGCGGCCCCGCGGCCCTCCGCCTCGAACTCCCCTATGGCCGCCACGAAGGACGCGTGGACGCGGACGGTGGGAACGATCAGTTCCGGCATGACCGCAGTGTGACAGCGCGTCTCCGCCCCGGGCCAACGGGACCCGCCGGTCGTGGCAGCCCCGCCGGCCCCGAGGGGCCCGGCCTCACGCCGCGCCGGCGGGAGCGACCCCGGTCACCGATACGTCTCCGGCCCGGCACCGGCGGGCGGCGCCGGGTGTCCGGTGCCGCGGAGGTCGAAGGGATCGTCCGGCCTCCCGCCGAGCAGGCGTCCGAGGAGGAGACGCCGGGACCTGCCCCGAACCCCCTGGCCCCCGGGCGCGGCCGGCACCGCAGGCCGCGGTGAGCGGGCTGTCGCGCCGGAGCGCCGGTTCCCGGACGATCCCGTCCGGGAACCGGCGCTCCGGCCGTGGGGTGGCCGCCCGGGCCGGGGACGGCCGTCAGCCGTTGTTGACGACGGTCAGCGGCAGCAGCTTCTTGCCCGTCGGGCCGATCTGGATGGAGGTGTCCATCGCCGGGCACACACCGCAGTCGAAGCAGGGGGTCCAGCGGCAGTCCTCGACCTCGGTCTCGTCGAGGGCGTCCTGCCAGTCCTCCCACAGCCAGTCCTTGTCGAGACCGGAGTCGAGGTGGTCCCAGGGCAGGACCTCCTCGTAGGAGCGCTCCCGCGTGGTGTACCAGTCGACGTCCACGCCGTACGGGGCCAGGGCACGCTCGGCGCACTCCATCCACAGGTCGTAGGAGAAGTGCTCGCGCCAGCCGTCGAAGCGGCCGCCCGCCTCGTAGACGGCCCGGATGACGTCGCCGATCCGGCGGTCGCCGCGCGAGAGGAGGCCCTCGACGATGCCGGGCTTGCCGTCGTGGTAGCGGAAGCCGATGGAGCGGCCGTACCGCTTGTCGGCGCGGATCCTCTCACGCAGCTTCTCCAGCCGGGCGTCGGTCTCCTCGGCGGAGAGCTGCGGGGCCCACTGGAAGGGGGTGTGCGGCTTGGGCACGAAGCCGCCGATGGAGACGGTGCAGCGGATGTCGTTGGAGCCGGAGACCTCGCGGCCCTTGGAGATGACCTTGGCGGCCATGTCGGCGATCTGCAGCACGTCGTCGTCGGTCTCGGTGGGCAGGCCGCACATGAAGTACAGCTTCACCTGCCGCCAGCCGTTGCCGTAGGCGGTGGCGACGGTGCGGATCAGGTCGTCCTCGGAGACCATCTTGTTGATGACCTTGCGGATGCGCTCGCTGCCGCCCTCGGGGGCGAAGGTCAGTCCGGAGCGGCGGCCGTTGCGGGTCAGCTCGTTGGCCAGGTCGATGTTGAAGGCGTCCACCCGGGTGGAGGGAAGCGACAGGCCGATCTTGTCGTCCTCGTAACGGTCCGCCAGGCCCTTGGCGATGTCGCCGATCTCGCTGTGGTCGGCCGAGGACAGCGACAGCAGGCCGACCTCCTCGAAGCCGGTGTTCTTCAGTCCCTTGTCGACCATGTCGCCGATGCCGGTGATGGAGCGCTCCCGCACCGGGCGGGTGATCATCCCGGCCTGGCAGAAGCGGCAGCCGCGGGTGCAGCCGCGGAAGATCTCCACGCTCATCCGCTCGTGGACGGTCTCGGCCAGCGGCACCAGGGGCTGCTTGGGGTACGGCCACTCGTCGAGGTCCATGACGGTGTGCTTGGTCACCCGCCACGGCACGCCGGAGCGGTTGGGCACGACCCGGGCGATCCGGCCGTCCGCCAGGTACTCCACGTCGTAGAACCTCGGCACGTACACGCCGCCGGTCTTCGCCAGCCGCAGCAGCAGTCCGTCGCGGCCGTCCGGGCGGCCCTCGGCCTTCCAGGCCCGGACGATCTCGGTGATCTCCAGGACGGCCTGCTCGCCGTCGCCGAGGACCGCGCAGTCCACGAAGTCCGCGATCGGCTCGGGGTTGAAGGCGGCGTGGCCGCCGACGACGACCACCGGGTGGTCCAGGTCGCGGTCCTCGGCCCGGAGCGGGATGCCGGCCAGGTCCAGGGCGGTGAGCAGGTTGGTGTAGCCCAGTTCGGTGGAGAAGGAGACGCCGAACACGTCGAAGGCGCCGACCGGGCGGTGGGCGTCCACGGTGAACTGCGGGACCCGGTGCTCGCGCATGAGCTTCTCCAGGTCCGGCCAGACGCTGTAGGTGCGCTCGGCGAGCACGCCCTCGCGCTCGTTGAGCACCTCGTAGAGGATCATGACGCCCTGGTTGGGCAGACCGACCTCGTAGGCGTCGGGGTACATCAGTGCCCAGCGGACATCGCAGGCGTCCCAGTCCTTGACGGTGGAGTTCAGCTCACCGCCGACGTACTGGATCGGCTTCTGGACGTGCGGGAGGAGGGCCTCCAGGCGCGGGAAGACCGACTCGACAGGCATGGGTGGTGTCCTTGGCTGCTGGGATGGGTGCTGGTGCGGATGCCGGGCCCCGCCCGCCGCACCGGCGGGCGGGAGTGACCATCCAGCGTAACCCGTTCCGCCGGGCGGCCGATCTCCGCCGGCGGGCCGTGCGCGGGGCGGGCCGCGGGTCAGGCGGAGACCGGGCGCTGCACCCGGATCGACTGGAGCAGCCCGATGGCGATCCACACCGCGAACATCGAGGTGCCGCCGTAGCTGACGAAGGGCAGCGGCAGGCCGGCCACCGGCATGATGCCCATGGTCATCCCGATGTTCTCGAAGGACTGGAAGGCGAACCAGGCAATGATCCCGGCGGCGACGACGGTGCCGTACAGCTCGGTCGTCTCCAGGGCGATGCGGCAGGCCCGCCACAGCACCACGCCGACCAGGAAGATGATCAGGCCCGCGCCGAGGAAGCCCAGCTCCTCGCCCGCGACGGTGAAGACGAAGTCGGTCTGCTGCTCGGGGACGAACCGGCCGGTGGTCTGGCTGCCCTCGAACAGGCCCTTGCCGTACAGGCCGCCCGAGCCGATGGCGATACGGGCCTGGTTGGTGTTGTAGCCGGCGCCGGACGGGTCCAGGGCCGGGTTGGCGAAGGCCGCGAAGCGCTTGATCTGGTACTCGTCGAGGACGCCGAGCTGCCAGACCAGGACCGCCCCGGCGCCGCCCGCGCCGAGCAGGCCGATGATCCAGCGGTTGGAGGCGCCCGAGGCCAGCAGCGCGCCCAGCACGATCACGGCCAGCACCATCACCGAGCCCATGTCGGGCATCAGCATGACGATCCCGATCGGGACGGCGGCCAGGGCGAGGGCCTGCATCACCGTGCGGTGGTCGGGATGGACCCGGTCGCCGGCGTCCACCCGGGCGGCCAGCAGCATCGCCATGCCCAGGATGATGGTGATCTTGGCGAACTCGGCGGGCTGGAGGGAGAGGCCGCCGCCCAGGTCCAGCCAGGCGCGCTGGCCGTTGATCGTCGCGCCGAGCGGGGTGAGCACCAGCAACGTCAGCAGCACCGACAGCACGTACAGCACCGGGACCGCGCCGCGCAGCCTGCGGTGGCCGAGCCAGACGGTGGCCGCGGCGAGCGCCACGCCGATGCCGAGGCTGAGCAGATGGCGCCAGAGGAAGTGCTGCGGGTCCCCCTCGTTGATCTCGGTGCGGTTGCGGGTGGCGGACCACACCAGCAGCGAGCCGAGGACGGACAGCGCCACACAGGCCAGCAGGAGCGTCCAGTCCAGGCGGCGGACGACGGAGTCGCGCGCCATGAGCCTGCTCCAGGCCGACCGCTCCTGCCAGGGCCGCCCGCTGTAGGAATGGGTGCTCACGGCTTGAAGCCCTTCTGGCGCTGGGCCTCGATCGTGCCGTCCGGGTTGATCTTCGGGAGCTGCTTCTGCGGCTTCGGCAGCAGCGCCCGGTCCTTGCGGATCTTCCCCTCGTCGTCCACCCCGTACAGCGCGTCGTAGATGTTGCGCACGGCGGGGCCGGAGGCGCCGGAACCGGTGCCGCCCTGGGAGATGGTCATGACGATGGCGTACTCGTCGGTGTAGGTGGCGAACCACGAGGTGGTCTGCTTGCCGTGGACCTCGGCCGTACCGGTCTTGGCGTGCATGGGGATCTTGTCCTGGGGCCAGCCGGCGTCGGCGAAGCGCCAGGCGGCGGTGCCGCGGGTGGCGACGCCCTCGAGGGCCTTGTCGGTCTGCCGGAGCGTCTTGCGGTCCATCGGCAGCCTGCCCCGCTTCTTCGGGGTGATCTCCTCGACGGTCCTGCCGTCCGGGCTGATGATCGCCTTGCCGACGGTGGGCTCGTACATGGTGCCGCCGTTGCTGAGGGCCGCGTAGATGACGGCCATCTGGATGGGCGTCACCAGGGTGTCGCCCTGGCCGATGGAGTAGTTGACGCTGTCACCGGCGCGCAGCCTGTTGCCCTCCAGGCAGTTCTCGTAGGCGATCTGCTCGACGTAGTCGCCGCCCTTCTTGCCGTACTTGCACCAGGAGTCCTTGTTGGCCTCCCAGTACTCCTGCTTCCACTTCCGGTCGGGCACCCGGCCGGTGACCTCGTTGGGCAGGTCGATCCCGGTGTGCTCGCCGAGGCCGAACTCGTGGGCCATCTCGTAGAACCAGTCCTTGGCGTTCTTCTTGGGCTTGTTGCCGCCGTCCTTCTTCCACTCCTGGTGGGCGAGGGCGTAGTAGACGGTGTCGCAGGAGACCTCCAGTGCCCGGCCGAGGTCGATCATGCCGTGGTCCTGCGACTCGAAGTTCTTGAAGACCTGGCCGCCGATGCTGTACGAGGACGAGCACCGGTAGCGCCCGTCGAAGGGGTAGCCCGCCTTGACGGCGGCGGCGGTCGGGATCACCTTGAAGATCGAGCCGGGTGCCGCCTGCCCCTGGATGGCCCGGTTGAGCAGCGGGTAGTTGGACTTCTTGCCGGTCAGCTTCGCGTAGTCCTTGGCGGAGATGCCGCCGACCCAGGCGTTGGGGTCGTAGTCCGGCAGGGAGGCCATCGCCACCACCCGGCCGGTCTTCGCCTCCATCACCACGACCGCGCCCGAGTCCGCCTTGTAGTTCTCGCCGGTGTTGTCGTCGTACACCTTGCGGGCTTCCCTCATCGCCGCCGCCAGTTCCTTCTCGGCGATGGCCTGGACCCGGGCGTCGATGCTGGTGACCAGGGAGGAGCCGGGCTCGGCCTCGTCGCTGTCGGCCTCCCCGATGACCCGGCCGAGGTTGTCCACCCGGTACCGCGTCACACCGGCGTCGCCGCGCAGCGCGGCGTCGTACTGGCGCTCCAGCCCGGAGCGGCCGATCTGGTCGAAGCTGAGCAGCGGCGAGTCGCTGTCCCGCGCCTGCTCGATCTCCTCGTCGGTGACGGGCGAGAGATAGCCCAGGACCTGCGAGGTGCCGGCGCCGTACGGGGACGGGTAGCGGCGCACCGCGGTGGGTTCGGCGGTGATGCCGGGGAAGTCCTCGGCGCGCTCGCGGATCTGGAGGGCCTGCTGGGTGGTGGCCTCGTCGGTGACCGGGATCGGCTGGTACGGGGAGCCGTTCCAGCAGGGCTGCGGCGTCTTCGCGTCGCACAGCCGGATCTTCTGGGCCACCTCCTGGTACGTCATGCCCAGGACGCCGGCGAGCCGGGTGAGCACCGCCTTGCCGCCGTCGTCCATCTTCATCAGCTCGGTGCGGCTGGCGGAGACCACCAGCCGGGTCTCGTTGTCGGCCAGCGGGACACCGCGGGCGTCGAGTACGGCGCCGCGCACGGCGGGCTGGACGACCTGCTGGACGTGGTTGCCCGCGGCCTTCTCGGCGTACTCCTCGCCGTTGCGGATCTGCAGGTACCACAGCCGCCCGCCGAGGGTGAGCACCAGGGAGAAGACCAGGATCTGGATGGCGACCAGCCGGATGGTGACCCGGGTGGTGCGCCCGGTCTCGGGGATGTTGCTCACCGGTACGCCTCCACCGCGGTCCTGGCCGGTCCGGGTGCCGTGCTCCGCTCCGGGATCCGTGTCACAGCCGCTTGACCCCCTTGATCCGCTCCGTCCTGTTCCGTTGTGCGCGCACCAGCGGGACACCGCGGCGGACCCCGGCCGTCCGGGGCCGCCGGCCGCCCAGCCGGCCGGCGCGGGCCCTGCCGAGGAGGCTGCCGGAGCCGAGTGCCCCGCCGTACCCGCCGAGTCCGCCCGCGCCCTCGCTCGCGCTGCCCGCCGCCTCGGCGAGCGGGTCGTGCTCGCCGCGGCGGGCCAGTGCCATGATCACCGGCACGGTGAACGGGGCGAGCAGCAGGTCGTAGACGGTGGCCGTGGTCAGCAGCCCGCCCAGCCCCACATGGCGGGCGGCGGTGTCCCCGACGAGCGCGCCCACGCCCGCGTACAGCAGGGTGGAGGAGAGCGCGGCGCCCGCCACGACCAGCATCGGGGCGGTGGCGCTGCGGTGCCGGCCGGTCTCCGGTCTGGTCAGCCCGGCGGCGTAACCGATGACGCACAGCACCAGGGCGTAGCGGCCCACGGCGTGGTCGGCGGGCGGCGCGAGGTCGGCCAGCAGTCCGGCGCCGAAGCCGATCAGGGCGCCGGCGGTGTGGCCGTACACCAGGGCCAGGGCGAGGACGGTCAGCAGCAGCAGATCGGGGACGGCGCCGGGCAGCTGGAGCCGGGCCAGCACGCTGACCTGCACGACCAGGGCGGTGACGACGAGCGCGGTCGACAGCAGGATCCGGTTGAGGTGCATCGGCATCGGTCAGTCCCTGGAGGTGCTGGGGTCGGCGTTCTCGGCGGGCTCCCCGGACGCCGCGGCCCTCTCGGCGTTCCCGGACCGCTCCGGTTTCGGCGGGAGCACCGTGTCGCGCGGGTCGGTGCGCGGCGCCTTGACGACGACGCCGACGAGGTCGAGCCGGGTGAAGCCGACGTACGGCCGCACCCGTACCGTCCTGGTGAGGCCGCCGCTGTGCGGGTCGACCTGGATGACCTCCCCGACGGGTACGCCGGGGACGAACGGCCGGTCGTTGCTGGAGCCGAAGGTGACCAGGCGGTCGCCCTTGTCGACCTCGGCCTTGCTGTTGAGCAGCTGGACGGTCAGGGCGCTGTCGCCGCGGCCGTTGGCGAAGCCCAGTTCGCCGGTGCCCTCCAGCCGGGTGCCGACGGTGAAGTCGGGGTCGTTGGCGAGCAGCACGGTGGAGGTGGTCGGCCCGACGGTGGTCACCCGGCCGACGAGCCCGTCGCCGTTGATGACGGTCATGTCGCGCTCGATGCCGTCCCGCTCCCCGACGTCGACGGTGACGGTCCAGGAGAAGCCCTGGGCGGCGCCGATCCCGATGACCTGGGCCGCCTTGACGCCGTACTGCCCGGCGCCCGCGCTCTTGAGGAGCTTCTCCAGCTGCCGGACCCGGTCGTCGTCGCGGCCGGAGGCGGCCAGCCGCTGCCGCAGCTCCGCGTTCTCCCGCTCCAGCGCGCTGATCCGGTCGTGGCGCTCGCCGGAGTCCCGGACGGCCGCGACGGCGTTGCCGACCGGGTCGACCGCGCCCGCGACGGTGTTCTCCACCGGCCCCAGGACGGACGCGGTGACCCGCCGCGCCCCGTCGAGGGGCGACCGCTCATCCCCGCGGAGGTCCACCGTGATCAGCGCGAACGCGACGGCGACCAGCAGGACGAGCAGCAGCCGGCTCTCTCGTGTATCCCTCACGTGCGACGGCCGTGCCTTCCCCTTGGTTGGACTTGTCGGACTTGCCGGACCTCTCGGTCCCGTCCGGCCCCGGCGCCGGACCGCGTGGTGTCCGGCCGCGCGGTACGGGCCGCGCGGCCGGGCCGGTTACCGGCGCGGCTGGGAGTCGAGCACCTGCTGGAGCGCCTCGAACTCCTCGACGCACTTGCCGGAGCCCAGCGCCACCGAGTCCAGCGGGTCCTCGGCGATGTGGATGGGCATGCCCGTCTCGCGGCGCAGCCGCTCGTCGAGGCCGCGCAGCAGGGCACCGCCGCCGGTGAGGACGATGCCGCGGTCCATGATGTCGCCGGAGAGCTCGGGCGGGCACTTGTCGAGGGTGGTCTTCACCGCGTCCACGATGGCGTTGACCGGCTCCTCGATGGCCTTGCGGACCTCGGCGGAGGAGATGACCACCGTCTTCGGCAGCCCGCTGACCAGGTCGCGGCCGCGGATCTCGGTGTGCTCGTCGTCTTCCATCTCGTACGCCGAGCCGATCGTGAGCTTGATGCTCTCGGCGCTGCGCTCGCCCAGCAGCAGGCTGTACTCCTTCTTGACGTACTGGATGATCGCGTTGTCCAGCTCGTCCCCCGCGACGCGGATGGACTGCGCCGTGACGATGCCGCCGAGCGAGATCACCGCGACCTCGGTGGTGCCGCCGCCGATGTCGACGACCATGTTGCCCGTCGCCTCGTGGACCGGCAGCCCCGAGCCGATCGCGGCGGCCATCGGCTCCTCGATGATGTGCACCTGCCGGGCACCGGCCTGGGTGGACGCCTCGATGACCGCGCGGCGCTCGACACCCGTGATACCGGAGGGGACGCAGACGACCACCCGGGGGCGCGCGAGATAACGCCGCTTGTGGATTTTGAGGATGAAGTAGCGGAGCATCCGCTCGGTGATCTCGAAGTCGGCGATGACACCGTCCTTCAGGGGACGGACCGCCACGATGTTGCCCGGGGTGCGGCCGATCATCTTCTTCGCCTCGGCGCCGACCGCGAGGATTCCGCCGGTGTTGGTGTTGATGGCGACGACCGATGGCTCGTTGAGGACGATCCCGCGACCCCTGACGTACACCAGCGTGTTGGCGGTCCCGAGGTCGACAGCCATGTCACGGCCGATGAACGACATGTTGTTCGCCATGAGGATACGTCAGGCCTTCCAACTGGAACGTGTGAGGGGAGGACGACAGCGTGCGCTGCGGGATCCGGAGAGGTTTCCATCGTAGTCGCGCTCGTACCGGCGCGGACCAGAGGGCTCCTCCTCGGTCATTGTCGGCGGTACGCGAGTCATCCCCTTATGTGCTGACGTCGCGTCCGGGTGATTCGTTCCCCCGAGTGGAGGCGAGTTCACGTAGGGGCGATCGAATTCCATCGATCGCCCCAGGTCAAGAGGTTTGCGCGAATGACACGCCGTCAGAAGAGCGAAGGGAAGAAAATCTTCAGCTCCCGTTCGGCGGACTCCTGCGAATCCGACGCGTGAATGAGGTTCTCACGCACGATCGTGCCGAAGTCCCCCCGGATGGAGCCAGGCGGCGCGGCGATCGGGTCGGTCGGCCCCGCCAGGGCGCGCACCCCCTCGATCACCCGTTCCCCCTCGACCACCATCACCACGGCGGGACCGGAGGTCATGAACTCCAGCAGCGGCTCGTAGAACGGCCGGCCGACGTGCTCCGCGTAGTGCTGCTCCAGCGTGCCGCGGTCCAGGGTGCGCAGTTCCAGGGCGCTGATCGTCCAGTCGGCCTTGCGCTCGACACGGCCGACGATCTCGCCGATCAGACCGCGCCTGACCGCGTCGGGCTTGAGGAGGACGAGGGTGCGCTGGCTCATGGTCGCGGCTCCTTGAAGTGCGGCGGGACAACGGCGTTTCACAAGTGCTCAGAGGCTACAGGCAGGCCGGCCGCGCCCCGGCGGCACCCGGCCGTACCGCACCACCGCTCAGGAGGCCGCCGCCGCGCGGGCCTTCGCCTCGTCCACCTTGCGGCCGAAGTGGACCGACGCCCACCACAGGCCGGCGAAGAGGGCCCCGAGGAAGAACATCGCCGGGACGACGAAACCGGAGGCGATCAGGCCGAGTTGCAGCGCCCAGCCGAGCTGGACCCCGCCGGGCCGGGTGATCATGCCGCACAGCACCAGGCACAGCGCCATCGCCACCCCGGCCACCGTCCACACCGTCGACGCGGGCAGCCCGCCCAGCCGCATCGCCACCAGGGCGGCGAAGCCGATCACGAAGAACTCCCCGATCAGCGTGGAGGCGCAGAGCGTACGCATCTAGCGGTCCTTTCCGAGCAGCAGCCGTGCCTCGCCGACGGTGAAGACCGAGCCGGTGACCAGCACGCCCGCGCCGGCGTACTCGCTCTCCTCCTCGGCCAGCGTGACGGCCTCCTCCAGGGCGTCGTCGAGCCGCGGGGTGACCTGCACCCGCTCCTCCCCGAAGACCTCCACCGCCAGGGCGGCGAGCTCGTCCACGTCCATCGCGCGGGCGGTGGCGTTGCGAGTGACCACGACCTCGGCGAAGACCGGCTCGAAGGCCTCCAGCAGCCCCCGCACGTCCTTGCCCGCGCTGGGCGCGACCACCCCGACCAGCCGGCTGAAGCCGAAGGCCTCGGTGACCGCCTCGGCCGCGGCACGGGCGCCCGCCGGGTTGTGCGCGGCGTCCAGCACCACCGTCGGACTGCGGCGCACCACTTCCAGCCGTCCGGGCGAGGTCACGGAGGCGAAGGCGGTACGGACGGCCTCGACGTCCAGGGTGCGCACCCGCTGCGCGCCGATGCCGAAGAACGCCTCGACGGCGGCCAGCGCCACGGCGGCGTTGTGCGCCATGTGCGCGCCGTGCAGCGGCAGGAAGATCTCCGGGTACTCCCCGCCCAGCCCGCGCAGGGTCAGCAGCTGCCCGCCGACGGCGACCTCGCGGGAGAGCACCCCGAACTCCAGGCCCTCGCGGGCGACGGTGGCGTCCAGCTCCGCGGCCCGGCGCAGCACGACCGAGGCGGCGTCCACCGGCTGCTGGGCCAGGACGACGGTGGCGTCCCGCTTGACGATGCCGGACTTCTCCTGCGCGATCTCCGCGGGTGTGCCGCCCAGCCGGTCGGTGTGGTCCAGGGAGATCGGGGTGACGACGGCGACTCCCGCGTCGATCACGTTGGTGGCGTCCCAGCTGCCGCCCATGCCGACCTCGACGATCGCCACGTCCACGGGCGCGTCGGCGAAGGCGGCGTACGCCATGCCGGTGAGCACCTCGAAGAACGACAGCCGGTGCTCCTGCGCGGCGTCCACCATCCCGACGTACGGCTCCAGGTCCCGGTAGGTCTCGATGAACCGCTCGGGGCTGATCGGCGCGCCGTCCAGGCTGATCCGCTCGGTCATGGCCTGCACGTGCGGGCTGCTGTAGCGGCCGGTGCGCAGGTCGAACGCGCCGAGCAGCGCCTCGATCATCCGGGCGGTGCTGGTCTTGCCGTTGGTGCCGGTGATGTGGATGGCCGGGTAGGAGCGCTGCGGCTCGCCCAGGAGGTCCATCAGGGCGCTGATCCGCTCCAGCGACGGCTCCAGCCGTGTCTCCGGCCAGCGGCCCAGCAGTTCGTCCTCCACCTCCCGCAGCGCCCGGTCCAGCTCCGGGTCCTTGGGCCGGGACGGCAGGCCGTCCGGGGACGGCCCGGCCTGGGTGCGCAGGGTGCGGCTGCCCGCCTCGATCACCGCGAGATCGGGGTCACGGTCCGTCTCGGCGTCGATGATCTCGTCGAACCTCTCCACGAGATCGGGTCCGTCTCCGGAGTCACCGGGATCGGCGGGGCCGCCGTGGGGATCGTGCGGGGGGTGCTCGC
Source organism: Streptomyces rubellus (assembly GCF_036323805.1). Lineage (NCBI taxonomy): Bacteria > Bacillati > Actinomycetota > Actinomycetes > Kitasatosporales > Streptomycetaceae > Streptomyces > Streptomyces rubellus. Next base: position 374,051 of record NZ_JAZDCX010000001.1, on the reverse strand, counting down.
TCACCGTTCCAGTGTACGGAGGCGGCCGTGGCCACCCCCGCTCCGGGGGTGGCCACGGCCCCCCGGAGCGGGGCCGGCGTGTGCCGCCGCTCAGCCCTGGGGCAGTGCCTCCAGCTGCGCGGAGATCCGGGCGATGTCCGCCTCGGCCTGCTCCCTGCGGCCCCTGATCTTCGCCACCACCTGGTCGGGGGCCTTGGCCAGGAACGCCTCGTTGCCCAGCTTGGCGGTGGTCTGCGCCAGTTCCTTCTGCGCGGCGGCCAGGTCCTTCGTGAGCCGCTTGCGCTCGGCCGCGAAGTCGATCGCGCCGGACAGGTCCAGCTCGACCGTCGCCCCGGCCACCGGCAGGGACGCGGTGGCCGCGAAGCCCTCACCGGCCGGCGTCAGCCGCGCCAGGGAGCGGACGGCCGCCTCGTGCGCCGCCAGGGAGGTGCCCTCCAGGGCGAGCCGGGCCGGAACGCGCTGGCCGGGCTGGAGGCCCTGGTCGGCACGGAACCGGCGGACCTCGGTGATCACCTGCTGGAGCGTGGCGATCTCCCGCTCGGCTTCCGCGTCGCGGAAACCGGAGTCGGCCGGCCAGTCGGCGATCACCACGGACTCCCCGCCCGTCAGCGTCGTCCACAGCGTCTCGGTGACGAACGGCATCACCGGGTGGAGCAGCCGCAGCGTGGTGTCCAGCACCTCGCCCAGGACTCGGGCGGAGGTGCGGGCCGCGGCGCCGCCCTCGGCGAAGGTGGTCTTGGACAGCTCGACGTACCAGTCGAAGACCTCGTCCCACGCGAAGTGGTAGAGGAGGTCGGAGAGCTTGGCGAACTGGTAGTCGTCGTAGTACGCGTCCACCTCGGCGACGACGGTGTTCAGCCGGGAGAGGATCCAGCGGTCGGTCGGCGACAGCTCCTCGGGCGCGGGCAGGTCGCCCTCGACCGTGGCGCCGTTCATCAGCGCGAAGCGGGTGGCGTTCCAGACCTTGTTGGCGAAGTTGCGGGACGCCTGGACCCAGTCCTCGCCGATGGGCACGTCCACCCCGGGGTTGGCGCCGCGCGCCAGGGTGAAGCGCAGCGCGTCGGAGCCGTACTTGTCCATCCAGTCCAGCGGGTTGACCGCGTTGCCGAAGGACTTCGACATCTTCTTGCCGAACTGGTCGCGGACCATGCCGTGCAGCGCGATGGTGTGGAACGGCGGGGTGCCGTCCATCGCGTACAGGCCGAACATCATCATCCGGGCGACCCAGAAGAAGAGGATGTCGTAGCCGGTGACCAGGACGGAGTTCGGATAGAACTTCTCCAGGCTCTCGGTCCGCTCCGGCCAGCCGAGCGTGGAGAACGGCCACAGGCCGGAGGAGAACCAGGTGTCCAGCACGTCGCCGTCCTGGTGCCAGCCCTCACCGGACGGGGGCTCCTCGTCCGGACCGACGCAGACCGTCTCGCCGTTCGGCCCGTACCAGACCGGGATGCGGTGGCCCCACCACAGCTGGCGGGAGATGCACCAGTCGTGGAGGTTGTCCACCCAGTCGAAGTAGCGCTTCTCCATCTCCCTGGGGTGGATGGCGACCCGGCCGTCGCGCACCGCGTCGCCGGCGGCCTTCGCCAGCGGGCCGACCTTCACCCACCACTGCATGGACAGCCGCGGCTCGATGGTGGTCTTGCAGCGCGAGCAGTGTCCGACGGAGTGGCTGTACGGCCGCTTCTCGGCGACGATCCGGCCCTCGGCGCGCAGCGCGCCGACGACCGCCGAGCGGGCCTCCAGCCGGTCCAGGCCCTGGAACGGGCCGTGGGCGGTGATCACGGCGTGCTCGTCCATGATCGTGATGCTGGGCAGGTCGTGGCGGCGGCCGATCTCGAAGTCGTTCGGGTCGTGCGCCGGGGTGACCTTGACGGCGCCGGTGCCGAACTCCGGGTCGACGTGCTCGTCCGCGACGACGGGGATGCGGCGGCCGGTGAGCGGCAGCTCGATCTCGGTGCCGACGAGGTGGGCGTAGCGCTCGTCACCGGGGTGGACGGCCACGGCGGTGTCGCCGAGCATCGTCTCGGCGCGGGTGGTGGCGACGACGATGGCGTCCTCGCCCTCGCCGTAGCGGATGGAGACCAGCTCGCCGTCCTGGTCGGCGTACTCCACCTCGATGTCGGAGATGGCCGTCAGACAGCGCGGGCACCAGTTGATGATCCGCTCGGCGCGGTAGATCAGCTCGTCGTCGTGGAGCCGCTTGAAGATCGTCTGGACGGCGCGGGAGAGACCCTCGTCCATGGTGAAGCGCTCCCGCGACCAGGCGACGCCGTCACCCAGGCGGCGCATCTGGCCGGAGATCTGCCCGCCGGACTCCGCCTTCCACCGCCACACGCGTTCGACGAACTCCTCACGCCCCAGGTCGTGGCGGGACCTGCCCTCCTTGGCCAGCTCCCGCTCGACGACGTTCTGCGTGGCGATGCCCGCGTGGTCCATGCCCGGCTGCCACAGCGTCTCGAAGCCCTGCATCCGCTTGCGGCGGGTGAGGGCGTCGATCAGCGTGTGCTCGAAGGCATGGCCCAGGTGCAGGCTGCCGGTGACGTTGGGCGGGGGGATGACGATCGTGTACGGCGGCTTGTCGCTCTTGGCGTCCGCCTCGAAGTAACCGCGCTCCACCCAGCGCTCGTACAGCTTCTCCTCCACCTCGGCCGGAACGTACTGCGTCGGCAGACTGGCATGGGCGCTGTTCGATGGCTCCGCCCCGGCGGGGGTCAGGCTCTGCTGAGAGTTGTCGGTCACGACCGCCAGTGTACGGGCCGCTGTGTAGCAGTCTCGAATCGGTTTAGGGGGCCAGGGCAACGGGAAGTGGCGCGGTCCGCCAGGATGGGGCACGGCTTTTCACGCACTTGTCCGAACGAGGGGGAGCCCCACCCGTGAGCCACAACCAGCCACCGCCCCAACCCGGTCCGTACGGCGGCCAGCCCAACCCGTACGGCACCCCGCCGCAGCAGCCGGGCCCGTACGGCTACCCGCAGCAGCCCGGCTACGGCTACCCCCCGCAGCAGCCCGGACCGCCCCAGCCCGGGACGGGGGTCCCCCCGGCGCAGCCCGGTTACGGCTACCCCCCGCAGCAGCCCGGTCCCTACGGCGGCCCGCAGCAGCCGGGCGGGTACCCGCCCCCGCCGGGCGGCGGCGGCAACAAGGGCAGGACCATCGGCATCCTGGTGACGGTGCTGGCGGTCGTGGGGCTGGCGGTCGGCGGCTACGTCGTCTTCGGCGACAGCGGCAGCAAGATCGCCGACGACGGCAAGCGCTACAAGCTCGTCACGCCCGAGACGGTCCTGGACGGCGAGTACAAGATGAACCCGAAGGAGAAGGACGAGGGCCCGTTCGAGTCGGAGGACCTCAAGGAGATCGAGCAGTTCGGGGTCAGCGACCCCACGAACGTCTCCGCCACCTACATGTCCGGGGACGACGTCCTGTCCCAGAAGCATCTGAGCTTCAGCGGGGTCTGGGGCGAGATCAGGGACCCCGAGGCAGTCGTCGACGCGATGTTCGCGAAGGCGGAGGAGGGGATCCGGGAGGACTCCGGCGGGGACGGGAGCGAGGGCACGGCCGAGCTGGTCGGCGAGCCCAGGGAGATGTCTCCCCCGGGGCTGGAGAACGCCGTCATGAAGTGCCAGGAGATGAAGCTCTCCGGTGAGGGCACCGCCGAACTGAGCGGTGGCGCCTTCACCATGTCCTTCTGCATCTGGGGCGACCACAGCACCATCGCCTACTCGGCCCTGAACGACATGACCGCGTTCACCACCGGCGAGAACTTCTCGATGGACGAGACCGCCGAGGCCGTGGCCAGGCTCCGTAACGACGTGCGCGTCGAGATCGAGTAGTCGCCGCGCCCGCACGCCACCGCCGTACACGTACGACGGCAGGACAGCACATACGAGGGTGCCCCGGCGGGAGAACCGCCGGGGCACCCTCGTATGTGCGCGTCCGCGCGCTACGCGCTCTTCTCGCGCGGCCCCTGCCCCGTCTCGCCGCGGGTGCGGGGGACGAGCGTGGGGTTGACGTTGGAGTGGACGACGTCGGCGGTGATCACCACGCGGGCCACGTCCTTACGGGAGGGCACCTCGTACATCACCGACATCAGCACCTCCTCCATGATCGCCCGCAGCCCGCGGGCACCGGTGCCGCGCAGGATCGCCTGGTCGGCGATGGCCTCCAGGGCCGGGCGGTCGAAGTCCAGCTCCACACCGTCGAGCTCGAAGAGCCGCTGGTACTGCTTGACCAGCGCGTTGCGCGGCTCGACCAAGATCTTCAGCAGGGCCTCGCGGTCGAGGTTGTGGACGGAGGTGATCACCGGCAGCCGGCCGATGAACTCCGGGATCATGCCGAACTTCACCAGGTCCTCGGGCATGACGTCCTCGAACTGGTTGCTCGCCTCGATCTCGCGCTTGGAGCGGATCGTCGCGCCGAAGCCGATGCCCTTGGCGCCCGCCCGGGACTCGATGAGCTTCTCCAGCCCGGCGAACGCGCCGCCCACGATGAACAGCACGTTCGTGGTGTCGATCTGGATGAACTCCTGGTGGGGGTGCTTGCGGCCGCCCTGCGGCGGCACGGAGGCCGTGGTGCCCTCCAGGATCTTCAGCAGCGCCTGCTGCACGCCCTCCCCGGAGACGTCCCGGGTGATCGAGGGGTTCTCGCTCTTGCGGGCGACCTTGTCGATCTCGTCGATGTAGATGATCCCGGTCTCGGCCTTCTTGACGTCGTAGTCGGCGGCCTGGATCAGCTTCAGCAGGATGTTCTCGACGTCCTCGCCCACGTAGCCGGCCTCGGTCAGGGCGGTGGCGTCGGCGATGGCGAAGGGGACGTTCAGCATCCGGGCGAGGGTCTGCGCCAGCAGTGTCTTGCCGGAACCGGTGGGGCCCAGCAGCAGGATGTTGGACTTGGCCAGCTCGATGCCGTCGTCCCGGCTCTGCGAGCCGCCGTTCTCACCCGCCTGCACCCGCTTGTAGTGGTTGTAGACGGCGACGGAGAGGGCCTTCTTCGCGGCCTCCTGACCGACGACGTACCCCTCCAGGAACTCGTAGATCTCGCGCGGCTTGGGCAGCTCCTCCCAGCGCATCTCCGAGGAGTCGGCGAGCTCCTCCTCGATGATCTCGTTGCAGAGGTCGATGCACTCGTCGCAGATGTAGACGCCCGGTCCCGCGATGAGCTTCTTCACCTGCTTCTGGCTCTTGCCGCAGAACGAGCACTTGAGCAGATCGCCGCCGTCACCGATGCGTGCCACGAGGTGCTTCTCCTTCGCATGGGATCCGTCGAGTTCCACGAACCCGGGTGCTTGCTCTGGGCCTTGGCGGGGGCGGCCCCGGACCCCCTAAGACGGTACCTTGCCCGGGCCCCCGGATGGGCCCCCCTCGGACCGACTCGACCCGAGGGGGGCGGAAATGTTCGGGAGATTCCCGCGGATTCCCGTGGCCTGCCCGCGGGCCTGTCCGGACCTAGCCGAGCCCCACCGAGGTCTTGCGGGTGGAGATGATCTGGTCGATCAGCCCGTACTCGAGCGCCTCCTCGGCGGTGAGGATCTTGTCGCGCTCGATGTCCTGGTTGATCTGCTCGATCGGCTTGTTGGAGTGCTTGGCGAGCAGCTCTTCCAGCTGGGTCCGCATCCGCTGGACCTCGTTGGCCGCGATCTCCAGGTCGGAGACCTGGCCGCGGCCGGTCTCGGTGTACGGCTGGTGGATCAGCACCCGGGCGTTGGGCAGCGCCATCCGCTTGCCCGGGGTGCCGGCCGCCAGCAGTACGGCCGCGGCCGAGGCCGCCTGGCCCATGCAGACCGTCTGGATGTCCGGCTTGACGAACTGCATCGTGTCGTAGATGGCCGTGAGCGCCGTGAAGGAGCCGCCGGGCGAGTTGATGTAGACCGAGATGTCGCGGTCGGGGTCCATCGACTCCAGGCACAGCAGCTGCGCCATGACGTCGTTGGCCGAGGCGTCGTCGATCTGCACGCCCAGGAAGATCACGCGCTCCTCGAAGAGCTTGGCGTACGGATCGTACTCGCGCACGCCCTGCGAGGTGCGCTCCACGAAGCGCGGGACGACGTACCGGGCCTCGGCCGCCGGCCCGTCGTAGCGGGCCTGGAACCGGTCGTGGAGCCCGGCGCCGGGGAAGGACTGCTGACTGTTCATGGGGCTGTACACCGTTCTGGAGAGATGGACTGGCTGCGGTGTCGGGGTGCGGGGCGTGCGGCGCTCACGCGCCCGTACCGCCACCGCCCGGAAGCTGCTCGGCGGAGCCGTAGACCTCGTCGATCAGGCCGTACTCCTTGGCCTCCTCGGCGGTGAACCAGCGGTCGCGGTCGGCGTCGCGGCTCCACTGCTCCTCGCTCTGGCCGGTGTGCAGCGCGGACAGGCGCGTCATCTTCTTCTTGGTGCGCAGCAGCTGCTCGGCGTGGATCTTGATGTCCGAGGCCGAACCCGCCAGACCCGCGGACGGCTGGTGGATGAGGATCTCGGCGTTGGGCAGCGCGAAGCGCTTGCCCCGGGTGCCCGCGCTGAGGAGGAACTGGCCCATCGAGGCGGCCAGGCCCATCGCGATGGTCACCACGTCGTTCTTGATGTACTGCATGGTGTCGTAGATCGCCATGCCGGCCGTGATCGAACCACCCGGGCTGTTGATGTAGAGGTAGATGTCCTTGTCCGGGTCGGCGGCCAGCAGGAGCAGCTGGGCGGTGATCCGGTTGGCGATCTCGTCGTCGACCGGCTGGCCGAGGAAGATGATCCGCTCGTTGAGCAGCCGGTTGTAGACCTGGTCGCCGAGGCCACCGATGGTCGGCTCGGTGGCGGCGTAGGGCATCGGAAGCGTCACGTGTCCACCTGCTCGGGTAACGGACGGCTCGTCTCTCACAGGGCCGTCTCTGAGTCTTCGTGTACTTGGGACCCTAACGCGCGGGTCCGACTGAGCCATCCCGGTCCGAGAACTGTTCGCTGTGAGCGCAGGGGGCGTTCCCGCAGGTGAGGTCGGTGCGTTCCGCCGTACGCGAACGGGCCCGCACACGGTGTCGTGTGCGGGCCCGCGGCGGTCGGGTGAACGGGCGCGGGGCCGGCGCGCCCCGGAGGGGGCGGCCCCGCGCCGGTGTCAGCCCTCGGTCTTCCCGTCCCGCTCCGCGGACTCCTCGCCGGACTCCGCGGCGGCCTCGGGGGTGCTCTCGTCGGCCTTCTCGGCGGCGGCCCCGGTCTCGTCGCCCTCGGACTCGTCCTCGTCGTCCTCCAGGGAGACCGTCTCGCCGTTGGTGTCGGTGACCGTGGCGGCCTCGACGACGATCGCCAGCGCCTTGCCCCGGGCGACCTCGCCGACGAGCACCGGCACCTGGCCGCTCTCGACGACGGCCTGGGCGAACTGGTCGGGGCTCATGCCGGAGGACTGGGCGCGGCGCACCAGGTGCTCGGTGAGCTCCTCCTGGTTGACGTTGACCTTCTCCTTGTTGACCAGCTCGTCGAGGACGAACTGGGTGCGGATGCCCTTCTCCGCCTGCTCCCGGAGCTCGGCCTCGAACTCCTCCTCGGTCTTCTCCTGCATCTTCAGGTAGGTCTCGAGGTCCATGCCGAGCTGCGCGAGCTGGTGGTTGACCAGGTTGTGCTTGCGGGTGTTGATCTCGTCCTCGAGGAGCTTCTCGGGGATCGGCACCTCGACCAGGCCGAGCAGCGCGTCGAGCACCTTCTCCTGGGCCTGGGTGGCCTGGTCGTACTTCTTCGTCTGCTCCAGGCGCCGGCGGCTGTCGGCGCGGAGTTCCTCGATGGTGTCGAACTCGCTGGCGAGCTGCGCGAAGTCGCCGTCCAGCTCGGGCAGTTCGCGGGCGGAGACGGAGTTGACGGTCACCTTCACCTCGGCCTCGCGGCCCGCCGCGGAGCCGCCCTTGAGCTCGGAGGTGAAGGTCGCGGAGCCGCCGGCCTCCAGACCGGTGACGGCCTCGTCGATGCCGTCCAGCAGCTCACCGGAGCCGATGACGTAGTCGACGCCCTCGGCGACGCCGTCCTCCAGGATCTCGCCGTCGATCCTGGCCTCCAGGTCGATCTTGACGACATCGCCCTCGGCGGCGGCCCGCTCAACGGTCTTGGTGGTGGCGAAGCGCTCGCGGAGCTGCTCGATCGCCTTGTCGACGTCCTCCTCGCCGACCTCGACGGCGTCGACGGTGACCTCGATGCCGGAGTAGTCCGGGATCTCGACCTCGGGGCGGACGTCCACCTCGGCGGTGAAGGCGAAGACCTCGTTGTCCTTCAGCTCGGTGATGTCCACCTCGGGCTGGCCCAGCGGGTTGATCTCGCCCTCGTTGACCGCGTCCTGGTAGAGCTTCGGCAGCGCGTCGTTGACCGCCTCCTCCAGGACCGCTCCCCGGCCGAAGCGCTGGTCGATCACCCGGGCGGGGACCTTGCCCTTGCGGAAGCCGGGCACCGTGACCTGCTGGTTGATCTTCTTGTACGCCGCGTCGAGGCTGGGCTTGAGCTCCTCGAAGGGCACCTCGACAGTGAGCCGAACCCGGGTGGGGTTCAGGGTCTCCACGGCGCTCTTCACGGTCGGTCTCCTTGGGGCTGACTGCTGGGAACTTCGATTCTTTGAGAGGCGCCCCGTACGCAGACACGACACCGGCAGGCGCGTTTTTCATAGTACGTGGTCGGGGTGGCCGGATTCGAACCGACGACCTTCCGCTCCCAAAGCGGACGCGCTACCAAGCTGCGCCACACCCCGTCCGTGCGACACGTAGCGTACATGCCGTACGATGCGGAGCGTGCGGCTCGCCGTCACGGTCACCACACAGCCGGGAGCGTTTGTCCGGCCGTGACCGGGTGGTTATGATCTGCACCTGCCCCGTGACCGGCGGGGCGTCGCGGGCGTAGCTCAATGGTAGAGCCCCAGTCTTCCAAACTGGCTACGCGGGTTCGATTCCCGTCGCCCGCTCCACGCGCGAAGAAGCGGCCCGGCTCCTGAAGGAGCCGGGCCGCTTCGCGCGTTTCGGAAGGCGGTCCGTCAGAAGGCGATCTGGTTGATCGAGTCGGCGAGCGAGTTGAGAAAACGGTTGATCGCCGGAGCCATGCCGGTCGAGGCCAGGAAGAAGCCGAAGAGGACGGCGACGAGCGCCGGGCCCGCCTTGAGGGAGCCGCCCCTGATCAACACGACCATGATGATCGCCAAGAGCAGCACCACTGACAGGGAAATGGCCACAACTGATCACACCCTACGGTCGCAACACCTCTGTACCGGCCACACCGGTCCGGGGACCCTCCGCCGTGTCCCCCTGGGCATCATCGTGCCACCAACTGCCGGGCGCTAGGCATCGGGTGGCGGATCGGCGTGGCCGGACGCCCGCCGCTGCTCCCCCAGCTCCCGCAGGATCCTGCGGCTGAGCCCGTCGGCACGGCGTGTCGTCTCGGGCAGCCGGTGGCGCGGCGCGAGGCGCAGGGTGTGGGCGCAGGCGCTGTCCAGGCCGATCCCGTGGCCCGCCGAGACGAACACCGCCCTGACCCCCGGCCGGGTGCGCAGGGCGCGGCCCACCACCTCGGGCGGGTCCCGCCGGGGGTCCAGCAGCGGCGAGGTGTCGCCGCGGCGCGGTCCCGGCTCGGCGTGCGTGAAGGCGAAGGGCGTCTTGGCCACCCCGAAGCAGGGCAGTCCGGTCAGCACGCCCAGGTGCACCGCCAGCCCGGCCCGCCGGGGGTGGGCGACGCCGTAGCCGTCGCAGACCACCAGGTCGGGCGTGGTGCGCAGACCCTCCAGGGCCGCCAGCACCGGCGGCAGCTCCCGGAAGGCGAGCAGGCCCGGGACGTACGGGAAGCGGGCGCGGTCGGTGTGGACGGCCTCCTCGACGACGTCGAGCGTGTCGGCGTCCAGCACCACCGCCGCCGCGACCAGCGGGCCGTCCGCCGTACCGGAGGAGGCGTAGGAGACGTCGACCCCGGCGATCCTGCGCACCGTCCCGGGCGCGGGCCCGGCACTCGCCAGGTCCGCCGCCGCCCGGATCCGCTCCTGCTCGGCCACCGCCTCCGCCACGGTCGCCGGCCACTCCCCCGCCGCGGTGCCCCCGGCCGTCATGCCCCGGCCGTCCTCAGTCCCGGCGGATCAGCAGCAGGGCCCGGTCGTCGTTGACGTCCCGGGCGACGGCCTCGATCAGATGCCAGGCCGCGCCCTCGAACCCGGTGACGACATAGCGGTCGGCCTCGCCGGTCAGCCGGTCGATGCCCTCGCTCAGATCGCGGTCGGAGGTCTCGACCAGGCCGTCCGTGAAGAGCATCAGCACGTCGCCGGAGCGCAGACTGCCCTTGACCGCGTCGAACTGCGCCCCGTCGTAGACGCCCAGCAGCGGTCCCTCGGCGGCCTTCTCCTCCCAGCGGCCGCTGCCCGCGCTGAGCTGGAGGGCGGGCAGGTGCCCCGCCGAGAACAGCTCGTAGTCGCCGCTGTCGAGGTCCAGGACGAGGTGCACGGAGGTGGCGAAGCCCTCCTGCCAGTCCTGGCGCAGCAGGTAGTCGTTGGCGGCCGGGAGGAAGGCGTGCGGCGGCAGCGAGCCCAGCAGACCGCCGAAGGCGCCGGACAGCAGCAGCGCGCGGGAGCCGGCGTCCATGCCCTTGCCGGAGACGTCGGTGAGGACGACCTCCAGGACGCGGCGGCCGGGGCCGGTGCGCGAGGCGACGACGAAGTCGCCGGAGAAGGACTGGCCGCCCGCCGGACGCAGCGCCATCTCGTGGTGCCAGCCGGCCGGCAGCTCGGGCAGCCGGCTCTGGACGCGGATGCGTTCGCGCAGGTCGAACAGCATGGTGCCGCCGCGCCGCCAGGGCACCCCGACCCGGCTGCGGAACTGGGCGACCAGCAGCCCGGTGAGCCCGGTCGCGGCGACCACCAGGATGGTGCCCGGGGTGACCCGGCCGGGGCCGGCCGTGTACGGGCCGAGCACCGTGGCCTCCACGATCAGCGCGGCGGCCGCGGTGGCGTACAGGATCAGCAGGTTGGCGGGGCGCAGCAGCAGCCCGCCCGCGACGATCGGCAGCACCAGGCTCTCGGGCGCGAACCACAGCGGCTCGGCGAGCGTGGCGTAGGTGAGCACGGGCACGAGGGTCAGCAGCGCGGCGAAGGCGATCCAGTCCGAGCCGTCGCCGCGGAAGTAGTCCACGGCGGACCGGCGCAGACCGGTGCGGACCCGGTGCACGGTCTTGCGAACCTGGGACCACCGGGCCGCCGGAGGGACCCTGCCCGTACGACCTGCCATGTCCTGGACCTTATCCACCCGTTCGGGCGCACGTCGATTCCCCCCGGCCGACCGCGGGCACCGGTTGCGCACCGCCGTTCGATATCGGGTCGCCACCGTCCCGCCGTCCTGATAGGGAAGGCCGTATGACGAGCACGGATCTGCGGGCGCTGCGCCCCGAGGAGTGGGACACCTGGTACCGGACCTTCGAACTGGCCTTCGGCGGAGTCCCGGAGTCCGATGAGGAGCGGGCGCTGTGGCGGGACGTCACCGACTTCGGGCGGGCGCTCGCCGCCTGGGACGGCGGACAGGTGGCCGGTACGGCCCTCTCGCACCCCTTCCGGCTGTCGGTGCCCGGCGGCGCGCTGGTGCCCGCCGCCGGGGTGTCGGCGGTGGGGGTGGCCCCGACGCACCGCCGGCGCGGCATCCTCACCGCCATGATGCGGCGTCAGCTGGACGACGTACACGCCGCCGGCGAGCCGCTGGCGGTGCTGTGCGCCTCCGAACCGGAGATCTACGGGCGCTTCGGCTACGGCCCCGCCGCGTACGCCCTGTTCGGTGAGGCGGACACCGCCCGGGTGACCCTGGCGGTGCCGCCGGGGACGGACGACACGGAGGAGGTCCGGCTGCGGCTGGCGGACCCGGAGGAGTCGCTGGCGGAGTGCGAGGCGCTGTACGCCCGCCGCCTGGCCGCCCGGCCGGGCATGATCCGGCGGCTGCCGCACTGGGAGCGGCTGGGGGTGCTGGACCCGGCGGGCGAGCGGGACGGCGCCTCGCCGCTGCGGTGCGTGCTGGCCGGGTCCGGTGGTGAGTTGCGCGGGTACGCGCGGTACGCGGTGAAGCCGGACTGGGACCTGTCCGGCCCGAAGGGCGCGGTCGTGGTGCGCGACGTGGAGGCGCTGGACCCGGCGGCGTACGCGGCGCTGTGGCGCTACCTGTTCGGGATCGACCTGACCTCGGCCGTGCGGTTCGGTCCCCGTCCCATGGACGATCCGCTGCGCCATCTGGTCTCGGACCTGCGGCGCTGCGGCCTCCGGGTCCGCGACACGCTGTACCTGCGCCCGGTGGACGTGGGCGCGGCGCTGGCGGCGCGGACGTACACCACCGCCGTGGACGTGGTGCTGGAGGTCGGGGACGACTTCTGCCCGTGGAACACCGGACGCTGGCGGCTGGCCGGGGACACCGGCGGCGCCGCCTGCGAGCGCACCGGCGATCCGGCCGACCTGGCGCTGGGCGCGAGGGAGTTGGGCGAGGTGTACCTGGGCGGTACGTCCCTGGCGGCGCTGGCCGGTACCGGGCGGGTGCGGGAGCTGCGGCCGGGGGCGCTGGAGCGGGCCACCGCGGCGTTCTCCTGGCCCGTGGCGCCGTGGCTGCCGCACGGCTTCTGAAACGGGCCCGGGCTCAGCCCTTCTGGCAGGCGGGGCACCAGAACAGGTTGCGGGCGGCGAGCGGGGCGGTGCGCACCCGCTCGCCGCAGAGGTGGCAGGGCATCCCGGCGCGCCGGTAGACGTACACCTCGCCGCCGTGGTCGTCCACGCGCGGCGGGCGGTTCATGGCCTCGGGGGTGTGCTCGGGGCGCACGGTGTCGATGCGGTTGTTGCGCACGCCCTCCCGCATCAGCTCGACCAGATCCGCCCAGACCGCGTCCCACTCGGCACGGGCGAGGTCCTTCCCCGGCCGGTAGGGATCGATGTTGTGCCGGAAGAGGACCTCGGCGCGGTAGACGTTGCCGACGCCCGCGACGACCTTCTGGTCCATCAGCAGCGCGGCGATCGTGGTGCGGCTGCGGGATATCCGCGCCCAGGCCCGGCCGGGGTCGGCGTCGGCGCGCAGCGGGTCGGGGCCCAGCCGCTCGCCGACCGCCCGTCTGCCCTCGTCGGTGATCAGCTCGCAGGTGCTGGGGCCGCGCAGGTCGGCGTACACGCGGGGAGCCTCCTCGGTGGCCAGCCGCAGCCGTATCTGCCCGACGGGGGCGGGCGGCGGTCCGGCGCCCTGGGTGAAGCCGCCGTACAGGCCCAGGTGGATGTGGATCCAGTCGCCGTCGGCGGGGTCGCCGGAGCCGGGGAAGCCGAGGAAGAGGTGCTTGCCGTGGGCGTCGGCGCCGCTCAGCGTCCGGCCGTCGACGCGGGCGGCGCCGGCGGCGAACCTGCCCTGCGGGCTGGACGCCCGCACGGGCCGGCCGCCGAACCTCTCGCCGAGGTCGGCGGCCAGCCGGTGGATGGTGTGGCCTTCTGGCACGGGTGGGGCCGTTCCTGTTCCTGTCGTCCTCGGCCGCTTCCGGCCGCTTCCCGCCGCGCGGGCGGCGTCACATCCTCACGGTCAGTCGTGCCGCGGGTGGTGCGGCGGGACGGGCGGGAGCTCGCCGGTGCGCTCGTACTCCGCGAGCATCGCGATGCGGCGCGCGTGCCGTTCGGCCCCGGAGAAGGGGGTGGCCAGGAACGCCTCGACGATGGAGACGGCCTCCTCGGTGGAGTGCATCCGGGCGCCGACGGCGATCACGTTGGCGTCGTTGTGCTCCCGGCCCAGCTTCGCCGTCTCCAGGCTCCAGGCCAGCGCGGCCCGTACGCCCGCCACCTTGTTGGCGGCGATGGCCTCGCCGTTGCCCGAGCCGCCGATCACGACGCCCAGGGCCGCGCCGTCGGCGGCCGTGCGCTCCGCGGCGCGCAGGCAGAAGGGCGGGTAGTCGTCCTCCGCGTCGTAGATGTGCGGGCCGCAGTCGACGGGCTCGTGCCCGGCCTCCTTCAGCCACTGGACGAGGTGGTTCTTCAGTTCGTAGCCGGCGTGGTCGGAGCCGAGGTAGACACGCATGGGGGTGAGTTTATTCACGGTCGCGGTCACGAGTTCCGGCCGACCAGCTTCCAGGCCGCGGGGAGGGCCCCCATGGCCAGGGCCGCCTTGAGGGCGTCGCCGACCAGGAACGGCACCAGTCCGGCGGCGACGGCCTCACCCGCCGACATGCCCGTGGCCAGCGCCAGGTAGGGGACGCCGACGCCGTAGATGATCACGGTGCCCACCGCCATGGTCCCGGCCGTGCGCAGCACGCCGCGGTCGCCGCCGCGGCGGGCCAGGGCGCCGACGACGACAGCGGCCAGCAGCATGCCGAGGATGTACCCGAAGGAGGGCATCGCGGCGCCCGAGGAGCCCTCCGAGAACCACGGCATCCCGGCGACGCCGGCGGCGGCGTACAGGCCCAGGGCGGCGAAGGCGCGGCGGGCGCCCAGTCCGGCGCCCACCAGCAGGGCGGCGAAGGTCTGGCCGGTCACGGGCACGGGCGAGCCGGGCACGGGGACGGCGAGCTGCGCGGCCACTCCGGTGAGCGCGGCGCCGCCCAGGACCAGCGCTGCGTCGCGCACCCGGGCACGGGCCGCGGTGGAGGCGGGCAGCACATCGGCCAGAACGGCGCCCGGACGGACGGTGGCGGTGGTCGCGGCAGGGGTGGTCATCATGGCTCCGGTGTCGTACGGGTTGGCGGGACGCCATGACGCTAACCGACATCGGGGCCGGTCATGCCGTGAGATTGGCGACACACCTCCGCCGGGGCGGCGGTGGTGAAGCGGCGGGGCGGCGGGCCGCGGGCGCTTTGCCTCCGGGCGGGGTCGCCGCCCACACTGGGCTGGATCCGGAGCAGATCGTTCCGGCACCCCGATCCCCGAACGGCAAGTCCCTCATGCCCGGTACCCCGCCAGAGCCGCTGACCACCGGTCCCGCCGGCGGGCCCCCGGCCGCCTCCGTCCCCCCGCCGCCCCCGTCCCTCACCCACGGCCTGCGGCAGCGCCATCTGTCGATGATCGCGCTCGGCGGGGTGATCGGCGCCGGCCTCTTCGTGGGCTCCGGCGCGGGCATCGCCGCCGCCGGGCCGTCGATCGTGCTGGCGTACGCGGCCTCCGGGCTGCTGGTGACGCTGGTGATGCGGATGCTCGGCGAGATGTCGGCCGCCCATCCCGCCTCCGGCTCGTTCTCGGTGCACGCCGAGCGGGCGCTCGGTCCGTGGGCCGGCTTCACCTCCGGATGGATCTTCTGGACGCTGCTGTGCGTGGCGGTCGCCGTGGAGGCGATCGGCGCGGCGGCGATCGTGACGGAGTGGCTGCCGGGCACCCCGGACTGGTTCTGGGTCGCCGTGTTCATGGCGGTCTTCTGCGGCGTCAACCTGCTGTCGGTGCGGAACTTCGGCGAGTACGAGTTCTGGTTCGCCGCCCTGAAGGTCGCCGCGATCGTGCTCTTCCTCCTCCTGGGCGTCCTGGCCGTCCTCGGCCTGCCGCCCGGCACCGCCTCGCCCGGCACCGCCAATCTGACCGGGCGGGGCGGGCCGCTCCCCAACGGCGCCGAGGGCCTGGTGGTCGGCCTGCTGGCCTCCGTGTTCGCCTACGGCGGTCTGGAGACGGTGACGATCGCGGCAGCCGAGTCGCAGGACCCGGTGCGGGGCGTGGCGAAGGCCGTGCGCACCGCGATGTGGCGGATCGCGGTGTTCTACGTCGGCTCGATGGCGGTGATCGTCACGCTGATCCCCTGGCACGACCCGTCGGTGCGGGAGGGGCCGTACGCCGCCGTGCTGGACCACCTGGGCATCCCGGCCGCCGCCCAGATCATGAACACGGTGGTGCTGGTGGCCCTGCTGTCGGCGATGAACGCCAACATCTACGGTGCCTCGCGCATGGCGTACTCCCTGGTGCGCCGCGGCGAGGGCCCGGCCGTCCTGGGGCGGGTGACGGGGGGAGTGCCGCGCCGTACGGTGCTGGCCTCCTCGGCCTTCGGCTTCTTCGCGGTGCTGCTCAGCCTCCGGTGGCCTGACACCGTCTTCGCCTGGCTGCTGAACATGGTGGGCGCGGCCGTGCTGGTGGTGTGGAGCTTCATCGCGGCCTCCCAGCTGCGCACCCGGCGGCGGCTGGAGCGGGAGGCGCCGGAGCGGCTGGTGGTGCGGATGTGGCTGTTCCCGGGGCTCACCTGGGCCTCGCTGGCGGCGGTGGCGGCGGTGCTGCTGCTGATGCTGCGCGAGGGCGACACCCGGGTCCAGCTCGCCTGCACCGCCGGACTCACCCTGGCGCTGGCGGCGGCCGGCCTGCTGCGCCAGCGGGCGCGCCGGGACCGGTAGCCGGCGGGAGGGCACGCCGGCCGCGACGCGCCGCACGCCTTGTTGCCTTACCACAGCTGTTGCAACTAATGTGCAACAAGAGACACCGGGCCCCGCGCTCTCCGCTTCCCCGCGGTGGGGTCCGTCCCGCGGCCGTGATCGTCTTCTCTCGGTCCTCACGCGCCGCGGGATCCGGGAAACGACAGGGGGACGGCCCGCGCGCGGCCATGGTGCGCGCGGGCCGTCCCCCTGTCCGTACCGCCGCCGGCGCGGTCCGGGCGCCGGCGGCGGTACGGGCTCAGTCGAACCTCGGCTCCTCCGTCCGGGTGCGCTTCAGCTCGAAGAAGCCCGGGGTGGAGGCCACCAGCAGGGTGCCGTCCCACAGCCGGGCGGCCGCCTCGCCCTTCGGGGCGGGGGTGACGACCGGCCCGAAGAACGCGACCCGCTCCCCGTCCGCGCCCGGTACGGCGATCACCGGGGTGCCGACCTCCTGGCCGACCAGGCCGATGCCCTCCTCGTGCGAGGCGCGCAGCCGCTCGTCGTGGACGTCGGTGTCCGCCGCGTCCGCCAGGTCCGCCGGGAGGCCGACCTCCGTCAGGGCCTCCACGAGCGTCTCGCGGTCCCGGGGGCGGCCCTGGAGGTGGAAACGGGTGCCCAGGGCGGTGTAGAGCGGGCCGAGCACCTCGGCGCCGTGCTTCTGCTCCGCGGCGATCAGCACCCGCACCGGACCCCAGGCGCTCCTCAGCAGCTCGACGTAGCCCTCGGGCAGTTCGTCCAGCCGGTTCTCGTTGAGCACGGCCAGGCTCATCACATGCCAGCGCACCTCGACCGGGCGGACCTTCTCCACCTCCAGCATCCAGCGGGAGGTCAGCCAGGCCCACGGGCACACGGGATCGAACCAGAAGTCGGCCGGGGTCGTGCTCGTGCTCTCGGCTGTCCGGGACATGTGCGTCTCCTCGTCTGTCCGGGATCTGTCCGGGATCTGCCCGGGGTCGTCAGGGATCCGTGCCGGTGGCGTACCGGGTCCGTGCCCGACCTGCGAGCAAAGCCCGGCGGCGGCTGCCGCCGGGGCGGTCACGCCAGAGCAGAACACCGGACGGCGGCCGGTGATTCCCGGCCACGGCGGGGGCGGCGCGGCGATGCGGCACCGCGTGGGATCCTGAGCCTTCCGAACCACCCGCTGTATCGACATGCGAGACGAGGGAGTCACGCCGTGCCCGGTGAGAACCTGACCCGTGACGAGGCCCGGGAGCGTGCCCGGCTGCTGACCGTGGACGGGTACGACGTCGCACTCGACCTGCGCTCCGCGGTCGGCCCCCACTCCGGGGCCGGGCCCCGCACCTTCCGTTCCACCACCACGGTCCGCTTCCGCTGCGCCGAGCCGGGCGCCTCGACCTTCGCCGACCTGATCGCGCCGGACGTCTCCTCCGTGACGCTCAACGGCCGGGAGCTGCACGTGGCGAAGGTGTTCGACGGCTCGCGCATCGCGCTCGACTCGCTGGCCGCCGAGAACACCCTGATCGTGGACGCCTGGTGCGCGTACAGCCGCACCGGCGAGGGGCTGCACCACTTCGTCGACCCGGAGGACGGCGAGACCTACCTCTACACCCAGTACGAGCCCGCCGACGCCCGCCGGGTCTTCGCGAACTTCGAACAGCCCGACCTCAAGGCGCCCTTCACCTTCACCGTCACCGCCCCCGCCGGCTGGACGGTGCTGAGCAACAGCGCTCCCGAGGACGGGCCGCGGCCGGTCGGCGAGGGAGCGGCCCTGTGGCGGTTCGCGCCCACGAAGCCGATCTCCACGTACATCACGGCGGTCGTCGCCGGCCCGTACCACCATGTCACCGACGTCTACCGGCGCGTCCTGGCGGACGGTACCGAGCTGGTGGTCCCGCTCGGGGCGCTGTGCCGCCGGGGGCTGGCCCGGCACTTCGACGCCGGGGAGATCTTCACCGTCACCAAGCAGGGCCTGGACTTCTTCCACGACCACTTCGACTACCCGTACCCGTTCGGCAAGTACGACCAGGCGTTCGTGCCCGAGTACAACCTGGGGGCGATGGAGAACCCGGGGTGCGTGACCTTCCGCGAGGAGTTCGTCTTCCGCGGCAAGGTGACCGACGCCGCCTACGAGGGCCGCGCCAACGTCGTCCTGCACGAGATGGCGCACATGTGGTTCGGCGACCTGGTCACCATGGAGTGGTGGGACGACCTGTGGCTGAAGGAGTCCTTCGCGGACTTCATGGGCGCCCTGTCACTGGCGGAGGCCACCCGGTTCACCGACGGCTGGGTCACCTTCGCCAACCGCCGCAAGTCCTGGGCGTACCGCGCCGACCAGCTGCCCTCCACCCACCCGGTCACCGCGGACATCCAGGACCTGGAGGACGCCAAACTCAACTTCGACGGCATCACCTACGCCAAGGGCGCCTCGGTCCTCAAGCAGCTCGTCGCCTACGCCGGGCGCGACGCGTTCATGGAGGGCGCGCGCCGCTACTTCAAGCGCCACGCCTGGGGCAACACCCGGCTGGCGGACCTGCTGTCGGTGCTGGAGGAGACCTCCGGCCGGGACATGGCGGCCTGGTCGCGGGCCTGGCTCCAGACCGCCGGCGTCAACTCCCTGACCCCGCACGCCGTCTGCGACACCGCGGGCCGGATCACCGAGCTGGCGATCACCCAGGAGGCGCCCGAGGAGCACCCGGTGCTGCGTCCGCACCGGGTGGCGGTCGGCCTGTACCGGCGGCAGGGCGCGGGCGGGGCGCTGGAGCGCTACGCCCGCGCGGAGGTGGACGTCACCGGGGCGCGAACGGTCGTGGCGGAGCTGGCCGGGGCCGAGCGGCCGGAGCTGATCGTCGTCAACGACGAGGACCTGACGTACTGCAAGGTCCGCTTCGACGCGGCCTCCCTGGCCACCCTCCGCGACCACCTGGACTCGATCACCGAGCCGCTGACCCGCGCGCTGTGCTGGTCGGCGCTGTGGAACCTCACCCGTGACGCGCTGATGCCCGCGCACGACTTCCTGGGCCTGGTGCTGCGCTTCGCGGGCGAGGAGAGCGACATCGGCGTGGTGCAGATGCTGCACGCCTGGGCGCGCACCGCTCTGGTGCACTACGTGGCGCCCGCCGCGCGCGAGGAGAGCGCCCGGGAGCTCACCCAGGGCGCGCTGCGGCATCTGCGGCAGGCCGCCCCCGGCAGCGACCACCAGCTGGCCTGGGCGCGGTTCTTCGCCTCCCTCGCGCACGACGAGCACGACCTCCAGCTGCTCGACCGGCTGCTGGCGGGGACCGGCCGGATCGACGGGCTGGAGATCGACCAGGAGCTGCGCTGGACCTTCCTGGAGCCGCTGGCCGCCCACGGCACGGCCGACGAGGCGCGGCTGGCGGCCGAGCTGGCGCGCGACGACACCGCCTCGGGCCGGCGCCACCAGGTGCGCTGCCTGGCCGCACGGCCCTCGGCCGGGGTCAAGGAGCGGGCCTGGGCGGACGTGGTGGACTCCGACCGGCTCTCCAACGCGCTGGTGGAGGCGACCATCTCCGGCTTCGACCAGCCGGGGCAGCGGGAGCTGCTGGCGCCGTACGCGCCGCGCTACTTCGAGGCGCTGGAGCGGGTCTGGGCCGAGCGGTCCATCGAGATCGGCATGGCGGTCGTCCGCGGCCTGTACCCCGCGCTCCAGGACGCCCGGGCGGTGGTGGAACTGACCGACGCCTGGCTGGCGGAGCACCCGGACGCCGCCCCGGCGCTGCGGCGGCTGGTGCTGGAGGCCCGCGACGACACCGCCCGGGCGCTGCGCGCCCAGGAGTGCGACGCGCGCGCCCGCCGCTGAGCGGAACGGCCCGTACCGCCGATGCGGCGGTACGGGCCGTTCCGGCTGCTCCGGCCGTTCCGGCCGTTTCGGCTGCCGCCGCAGAAGGAACGCGATTCCAATGAATGATCCGTCCTTCGCCGCTCCCCTGTGGGTGTGGGCCGCGCTGACCGTCGGCATCGCCATGATGCTCGCCGTCGACCTGCTCGCCCACCGCGACAACCATGTGATCGGCCTCCGCGAGGCCACGATCTGGAGCGCGGTGTGGATCGCCGTGGGCCTGGGCTTCGGCCTGGTGCTGTGGGCCTGGCAGGGCAGCGATGCGGCCGGCACCTACTACGCGGGCTACCTGATCGAGAAGGCGCTGTCGGTCGACAACATCTTCGTCTTCGCGCTGGTCTTCTCGTTCTTCGCCGTCCCCGACGCCTACCAGCACAAGGTCCTCTTCTGGGGCGTGATCGGCGCGCTCGCCGCCCGTCTGGCGTTCATCTTCACCGGGGCCCGACTGCTCGAGACCTTCTTCTGGACCGCCTACCTCTTCGGCGCGTTCCTGATCTGGACCGGCTGGAAGATGGCCTTCTCGCACAACGAGGAGGTCGACCCCGACCGCAACCCGGTGGTGCGCCTGGTCCGCAAGGTCGTCCCGACCGACCCCCGGTACCACGGCAGCCGGTTCCTCGTCCGGCTCGACGGCCGCCGGAAGGTCACCCTGCTGTTCGTCGCCCTCATCGCGATCGAGGCCACCGACCTGGTCTTCGCCATCGACTCCGTCGCGGCCGTCCTGGCCATCACCACCAACACCTTCCTGGTGTGGACGGCCAACGCCTTCGCCATCCTCGGCCTGCGCAGCCTGTACTTCTGTCTGGCCGGGCTGCTGCGGCGCTTCGTCCACCTCCACTACGGCCTGGCGTTCCTGCTCGCCTTCGCCGGCGCCAAGATGATCCTGTCCGAGACCCCCGTGGGCAAGCTGCCCATCCCCCTCACCCTCGGGGTCATCACCGCCACCATCACCGTCTCCGTCGTCTGGTCCCTGTTCTCCACCCGCTCCCGGAACGGGGACAGCGGCGAGGACAGCGGGGCCGGCGCATCGGGCGACGGGCCCGGGCCGGGCCGCGCCGCGCCGGACTGACCGCCGGGGCGGAGCGGAACGGCCGAGGGGGTGGCGCCCGGGCGCCACCCCCTCTCTCCGTGTGCGCCGTACGCGCTCCGGCTCCTCCCGTTCCCGGCGTCAGACCGCCGCGGCGGCGTCCGCCGCCTGCGCCTTCAGGGCCCGCTCGATCCCGGCGCGGGACTCGACCACCAGCCGGCGCAGGGCGGCGCTGGGCCGGGCCGTCGCCAGCCAGGCGTCCGTGGCCCGCAGGGTCTCCTCGGAGACCTGGAGGGACGGGTAGAGCCCGACCGCGATCTGCTGCGCCATCTCGTGGCTGCGCGACTCCCACACGTCCTTGAGCGCGTCGAAGTACTTCGCGGTGTAGGGGGCGAGCAGTTCGCGCTGGTCGGTCTGGACGAAGCCGGAGATGACCGCCTCCTGCATGGCGTTGGGCAGCTTGTCCGACTCCACCACCTCGGCCCAGGCCTCCGCCTTGGCCTCCTCGGTGGGCCGGGCCGCCCGGGCGGCGGCCGCGTGCCGCTCGCCGGCCGAGGTCCGGTCGCGCGCCAGCTCGGCCTCGACGGCCGCCTCGTCGGCGCGCCCGGTGGCCGCCAGGCGGTGCAGCAGCGCCCAGCGCAGCTCGGTGTCCACGGTCAGGCCCTCGATCTCCTCGCTGCCGCCCAGCAGCCCGGCGAGCAGGTAGAGCTGCTCCTCGGTGCGGGCGGTCGCGGTCAGGGCCCGCGCCCAGGCGAGCTGGTGGTCGCTGCCGGGCTCGGCGGCGAGCAGCCGCTCCAGGGCCGCGTCGGACCAGCGCAGCAGCCCCGTCTCACGCCAGCCGGGGGCCGCGTACAGGTCCAGGGCGAGCTTGACCTGCCGCTGGAGGGACTGCACGACCCCGATGTCGGACTCCTTGTCGATGCCGGAGAGCACCAGCTCCAGGTAGTCGCGGGTGGCCAGCTCGCCGTCCCGGGTCATGTCCCAGGCCGAGGCCCAGCACAGGGCGCGCGGCAGCGACTCGGCGAAGTCGCCCAGGTGCCGGGTGACGGTGGCCAGCGACTCGGGGTCGAGCCGGACCTTGGCGTACGACAGGTCGTCGTCGTTGAGCAGGAGCACGGCCGGGCGGCGGGTGCCGGCCAGCTCGGGCACCTCGGTCAGCTCGCCGTCCACGTCCAGCTCGACGCGGCCGGTGCGCACCAGCTTCCCGTCCGCCAGGTCGTAGGAGCCCACCGCGATGCGGTGCGGGCGCAGCAGCGGCTCGCCCTGGGCGCCCTCGGGCAGGGCCGGGGCCTCCTGGCGCACCGCGAAGGAGGTGATCGTCCCGTCCTCGCCGACGGTGATCTCGGGGCGCAGGATGTTGATGCCCGCGGTCTCCAGCCAGGCCCGCGACCAGGTCTTCAGATCCCGCCCGGAGGTCTCCTCCAGCGCGGTGAGCAGGTCGGTCAGCCGGGTGTTGCCCCAGGCGTGGCGCTTGAAGTACGTCCGCACGCCGCTGAAGAAGGCCTCCTCGCCGACGTAGGCGACGAGCTGCTTGAGGACGGAGGCGCCCTTGGCGTAGGTGATGCCGTCGAAGTTGACCAGGACGTCGTCCAGATCCCGGATCTCGGCCATGATCGGGTGGGTGGAGGGCAGCTGGTCCTGGCGGTAGGCCCAGGTCTTCATGGAGTTGGCGAAGGTGGTCCACGCGTGCGGCCAGCGGCTGCCGGGGGCGGCGGCCTGGCAGGCGATGGAGGTGTAGGTGGCGAACGACTCGTTCAGCCACAGGTCGTTCCACCACTCCATGGTGACCAGGTCGCCGAACCACATGTGGGCCAGCTCGTGGAGGATGGTCTCGGCGCGCACCTCGTAGGCGGCGTCCGTCACCTTGGAGCGGAAGACGTACTGGTCGCGGATGGTGACCGCGCCGGCGTTCTCCATCGCGCCCGCGTTGAACTCGGGGACGAAGAGCTGGTCGTACTTGGCGAAGGGGTAGGGGAGGCCGAACTTCTCCTCGAACCAGTCGAAGCCCTGCCGGGTGACCTCGAAGATCGCGTCCGAGTCGAGGTGCTCGGCCAGCGACGGGCGGCAGTAGACGCCCAGCGGCACGCTGCGTCCCTTGCCGTCCTCCCAGCTGCTGTGCACCGAGTGGTACGGGCCGGCGATCAGCGCGGTGATGTAGGAGGAGATGCGCGGCGTCGGCTCGAAGCGCCAGACGTTGTCGCGCGGCTCGGGGGTGGGCGAGTTGGAGACCACCGTCCAGCCCTCGGGGGCGGTGACGGTGAAGGTGAAGGACGCCTTGAGGTCGGGCTGCTCGAAGCTGGCGAAGACCCGGCGGGCGTCGGGCACCTCGAACTGGGTGTAGAGGTACGCCTGCTGGTCGACGGGGTCGACGAAGCGGTGCAGTCCCTCACCGGTGTTGGTGTACGCGCAGTCGGCGACGACCCGCAGTTCGTTGCGGCCCTCGACCAGGCCGGGCAGGGCGATGCGGGAGTCGGCGAACACCTCGGCGGGGTCCAGGGACACACCGTTGAGGACGATCTCGTGCACGGTGGGGGCCACCAGGTCGATGAAGCTCTCCCCCGTCTCCCGGGCGTCGAACCGCACCGTGGTGACCGAGCGGAAGGTACCTCCGTCCTGGGCGCCGGAGAGGTCCAGCTCGATCTCGTAGGCGTCCACCTCGAGCAGACGGGCCCGCTCCCGCGCCTCTTCACGCGTGAGGTTCGTACCAGGCACCTGCGTCATCTCCTTCTCTCGGACCGTGTGTCCGGCCATCCTCGCACGCCGACCCTCGCGGGCACGGTGGCCTTTTTCCGCCGGTGACCGGGATGGACGACGGCCACAGTGGACGCATGACGACGAGCGGTTCCCCTCCCCGCGCCGCACGCAGGCGCCCCCTTCCCATCGCTCCGGACGTGCTGGAGACACTGCGCGCAGGTGACGACGCCGGGCGTCCGGCCCTCCCGTTCACCGACGAGGAGGGCGGCGCCCCGCTGCGCTGCTGCCTGCGGCCGTCCCTGCGCGGCGAGCGGATCGCCCTGGTGGCGTACGCACCGCTGCGGCGGTGGGCGGCCCGGACGGGCGCCGCCCCGGGGGCGTACGACGAGCAGGGGCCGGTGTTCGTCCACGCCTCGGCGTGCGGTGGGCCGGACCCGGACGAGGTGGGCCGTCACCCGTTCGCGGAGCCGGGGCTGCGGCGTGTCCTGCGCCGCTACGACGCCCGCGGACACATCGTCGGCGGACGGCTCGTCGAACTGCCGGACGCGCCGCCGCCGGTCCCCGGCGACGTTCTCGACTCCGCGCTGGAGGAGTCGTTCACCGACCCGCGGGTGGTACTGGTCCACGTCCGGGCGGTGGAGTACGGCTGCTTCCTCTACGAGGTGCGCGGGTCCTGAGGGGCACGGCGGTCCGTGGCGGCCCGCCGGCCGGAGCGTCGTCAACTCGGGGTTGACGGCAGCCTGTCGTCAACCTACGGTTGACGCATGACGAATCCCGGAAACCCCGCACCCCTGACCGCGTCCATCCGCCTCGACGACCTGATCCACGGCATCAAGAAGACCCACGAGGACGTCCTGGACCAGCTCTCCACCGCCGTCCTCACCGCCGAGCACCTCGGCGAGGTGGCCGACCACCTGATCGGCCACTTCGTGGACCAGGCCCGGCGCTCGGGCGCCTCCTGGACCGACATCGGGCGGAGCATGGGCATCACCAAGCAGGCCGCCCAGAAGCGCTTCGTCCCCAAGACCCCCGGCACCTCGGACCTCGACCCCGCCCAGGGCTTCGGCCGCTTCACCCCGCGCGCCAGGAACACGGTGGTGGCGGCCCAGAACGAGGCCACCGCGGCGGGCCACCCCGAGATCACCCCGCCGCACCTGGCCCTGGGCCTGCTGAGCGAGCCGGAGGGGCTCGCCGCGAAGGCGATCACCGCGCAGGGCGTGACGCTGGAGGCCGTCCGGCAGGCCCTCACCGACGCCCTGCCGCCCGCCTCGGACGAGGCGGGGAAGACCGACCTCATCCCGTTCGACACCGGGAGCAAGAAGGCCCTGGAACTCACCTTCCGCGAGGCGCTGCGCCTGGGCCACAACTACATCGGCACCGAACACCTGCTGCTCGCCCTGCTGGAGCAGGAGGACGGGCAGGGGCCGCTCAGCGGCCTGGGCCTCACGAAGGAGGCCGCCGAGGCGTACGTCGCCGAGGCGCTGGCCGTCATCCGCGCCGACCTCGGACGGGGGTGACCGTGCGGACCGGCGCCCATCCCGGTCGACGCCCCGGTCACGACCACGGGTTCCCGACTTTCAGATGCCCTTGTCATCGACGTGGCCCTGCCACACTCGGATGACTTTGTCAACCCACTCGGGGGCTCTGTCGTCACGGCGGCGCTAGGATCTCCGGCATGCCCAGCCGCGCCGAATCCGCCGCCGCCACCCGCCGCGCCCTGCTCGACGCCGCAGCCGGCCTGCTCGACCGCGGCGGCCTCGAAGCGGTGACCCTGCGCGCGGTCGGAGCGCAGGCCGGAGTGAGCCGTGGAGCGCCCTACCGCCACTTCCCCGACAAGGAGAGCCTGCTGATCGCGGTCGGCACGCGGGCGTGGGACCGGCTCGGGGACCAGCTGCAGGCCCTGCGCGCGAATCCCGGCTTGTCGGCCGCCGAGAAACTGCGCGGCGGGATCATCACGCTCATCGGCATCAGCCGCTCCCAGCCGCACCTCCACAAGCTGATGTTCAGCAATCCGCCCGGTGACCCCACGGCACTGGCCCGCGCGGCCGAGCGCAGTCAGACCGAGTTTCTCGCGATCGTCGCCGACCTGGTCGGCGAGCGGGATGCCCGTCGGTACGGCGCCCTGCTCATCAGCACCGCGAACGGAATCGCCGGCATGGAGGTGAGCGGCCAGTTGCCCGACGAGAAATGGGGCGAGGTCTCCGCCGAAGAGCTCATCGACACGCTCGTCGGCATGATCGCCGGCGAGGGCCAGCGCGCATAACGGGGACTTCCCGCTCACCCTCTTCGACATCACCCGGGGCGCCACCGTCGAGTCGCGCTGCCCGTGGACGCGTCCCCGACGCCGGCCGGATCAGCGGCGAAGGGCTGCACGACACCATGGGCGTCCAGCATGCCCCGCGCTGGTCGTCCCCGTCGCGAGCCGGACCGCCTTCGCCGCGGCGGCCGGGGAGGCGCGGCTCCGGCAGCCGGACGAACGGACAGGCGCACCGCGCGGTCCCGCCGCTCTGGCGAGCGGTGGAACCGCACGTCCGTGTTCCGCGGCGGCCGGGCGAACGTGCGGTGAGCGGCAGGTGACGGTCCCGGGGTGCGGTGATCCATGCGGCGCGATCGGTGCCGGGCGTTCCCGTGGCGTTGGAACGCGGGTCACCGGCGGTGCCGACGATCCCCGTGGGCGGGGGAACACCCCGTTCCGCGTCCGCATCCGGGGAGACGTCCATGCCCAGCAGCCGTCCTGAACCCACCGCCTCCGACCCCGCCGCCACCGGCCGCCGTACGCTCGCCCGCCGCACGCTGCTCACCGCCGCCGGGGTCGCCGGGGCGGCCGGGGCCACCACCGGGCTGGGCGCCGTCCTCCACGCGGACGGTGAACCGGCCGGTGCCGCCACCCCGGCCGCCCCGAGCACACCCTCCGCCGCCGCACCCACCGCGCCCGCACCGGCCGGGCCCTCCCCCGCCGGGACCACGCTGGAGAGCGTCGCCGCGCCGCGCGGCACCACCGGCTACCGGCGGCTGGGCGCGGGACCCGGCTGGCCCCGCGTGGTGCGGGAGGAGCTGGCCCCCGCCGGGCGGCGGCGCGAGGAGAAGCGCACGGTCCTGCTCTCCTTCGTCCACCTCACCGACGCCCACCTCATCGACGTGCAGCATCCGGTGCGCTTCGAGTACCTGCGCGCCACCGAGCCCCGCGCCTGGCGTCCGCAGGAGGCGCTCACCGTCCACGGCCTGGTGTCGATGGTCGAGCGGATCAACGCGCTGCGCGGCGGCCCGGCCACCGGCGCGCCCCTGGACTTCGCGATGACCACCGGCGACAACACGGACAACAACTGCCGCGCCGAGGTGGAGTGGTTCCTCACCGCGATGAGCGGCGGCCGCATCACCCCCAACACCGGTGACCCGGGCGGCTACGAGGGCGTGCAGGACTCCGGGCTGCCGCTGTACTGGCAGCCGGAGAAGCCGCTGGACGGCATCGACCGGCGGCACGGCCTGCCGCACCTGCCCGGCTTCCTCGACGCCGCCACCGGGCGGCTGACCAGCCCCGGGCTGGGCATCCCCTGGTACTCCACCGTCGGCAACCACGACAACCTCGTCGGCGGCCACTACGCGGTGGACCCGTACTTCGCCGAACTGGCCGTGGGCGACCGCAAGCTGTACGAGCTGCCGGCGGCCGAGGCCGCCGCGATGCGCGCGTCGATCAGCGCCGGGACCGACACCCGGGGCTCGGCCCTGCGGCGGCTGCTGCGCGGGCACGCCCGCCGGATGCGCACCGTCACCCCCGACCCGGCCCGCGTCCCCCTGACCAACCGCCAGTACGCCGAGGCGCACCTGGACCCGGCGTACACCGGCCCGGGGCCCGCCGGGCACGGCTACACCGCCGAGTCCGTGGCCGAGGGGCGGCTGTACTACTCGTTCCGCGCCCCGGGGAACGCCTCGGGAAGCGCGGCGGGAAACGTCGTGGGGATCAGTCTGGACACCACCAACCCGGACGGCGACCACCGGGGCCACCTCGCCGCCCCGCAGCTGCGCTGGCTGGACCGCGAGCTGACCCGCCACCGCGACGACCACGTGCTGGTCTTCAGCCACCACCCCAGCACCTCCACGCCGGTGGGCGGCGACGCGCTGCTGGCCGTACTGGAGCGGCACCCGAACGTGGTGGCCTGGCTCAACGGGCACAGCCACCGCAACCGGATCAGGCCGCGCGGGCACTTCTGGGAGATCACCACCGCCTCGCACGTGGACCATCCGCAGCTCGCCCGCGTCGTCGAGCTGGCGGACAACGGGGACGGGACGCTGTCGCTGTTCACCACCTGCGTGGAGTCGGCCGCCCCGTACGCCGCCGAGCCCGGCGACCTCTCCCCCGCCGCGCTGGCCTCCCGCTACCGGGAGCTGGCCTTCAACGCCCCCGGCCGCCTCGACATCCTGGCCGGGGAGCCGGGCGACCGCAACACCGAGCTGCTGCTTCGGCGGCGGCACCGGCACGCCGGCCGGTGACCGGGGTCACCGGCCGGAGCCGGCCTTCTCGTCCGTCTCCCCCGCCTCGTCTGTCTCCTCCGTCCCGTCCGCTCCGTCCGCCCCGCTCCCCCGGCCGCGCGCCCGGTCGAGCCGGGCGATCACCGGCCCGGCCGTGACACCGTGCAGCACGACCGAGGCCAGCACGGTGAACGTCACCACCGCCCACAGCTCCCGCTCCGGCACCGGGAAGTCCGTCTCCCCCAGCCCGTAGGCCAGGTAATACAGCGAGCCGATCCCCCGGATGCCGTAGGCGGCGACCACCCCGCGCTCCCGGCGCCCCGGGGAGGCGCCCAGCAGTCCGGCCCAGCCCGCCGCCGGGCGGACCACCAGCAGCACCAGCAGCGCCACGGCGGCGCCCCACCACGTCAGAGGGGCCAGACCGCCCAGCGCCACGAAGGCGCCCAGCAGGAACAGCAGCCCCGCGGTGAGCAGGCGCTCGACCTGCTCCACGAAGTCGTGCAGGACGTTGTGGTAGCCGTGGGCGCGCTCGGCGGCCCGGATGGCGCAGGCGGTGGTGAACACGGCGAGGAAGCCGTAGCCGCCGGCCAGTTCGGTCAGGCCGTACGACAGGAAGGTGGCGCCCAGCGCGACGAAGCCCTCCCGGTGCCGGGACAGCCGCAGCAGCCGCGAGGGGGCCCGGAAGAACAGCCAGCCCAGCAGCCGGCCGACCAGCAGCCCGCCGAGCACCCCGACCACGCACTTGTAGAGCACGTCCTCCAGCACCCACGAACCGACCCAGTCGGCCGACCAGCCGCTGCCCGCGGCGACGGCCAGCGCGACGGCGGCGTAGGTCAGGGGGAAGGCGAGCCCGTCGTTCAGGCCCGCCTCGCTGGTCAGGGCGAACCGCACCTCGTCCTCGCCGTGCTCCTCCCCGGTCGGCTCGCCCACCTGCACCTCCGAGGCGAGCACCGGATCGGTGGGGGCCAGCACCGCGGCCAGCAGCAGCGCGGCGGCCGGCGGCCAGTCCAGCAGCCACCACGCCACACCGGCGGTGGCCACCACGGTCAGCGGCATCGTGATGCCCAGCAGCCGCCAGGTGGTGGCCCAGCGGCGCAGGCCGACGGGCCGGTCGAGGGCCAGCCCGGCTCCCATCAGCGAGATGATCACGCAGATCTCGGTGACGTGCTCGACGAGCAGCCGGTCGTCCACCGGATCGACGGCGGGCAGCGGCAGGGGCAGGAGGTACACGCCGATGCCGCACAGCAGGAACACCAGGGGCAGCGACAGCGGCCGCCGGCCGGCCACCAGCCGGGGCAGCACCGCCGCGAGCAGCGCCCCGGCCCCCAGCCATGTGTACACGCCGTCGCCGATCGTCACCGTACGGTTCCGCCTTCCCGTCCCCGCGCCGCCGTCCGGCGCCGCAGCGCCCTGGTACCCGCGAACGGGCAGGTCATGGGGGTGAGGTACGGCACGGCGGCCGCCGGAGGCGCGCCGGGACGCGGACCGTCACGGGTTCTCCGCACGGGCGAGGTACCGGCGGAGCGCGCCGCCCGCGGCGGCCCGCAGCGGCCGGGGGCGGCGGCCGACGCCCAGGGCGGCCCGTACCGCCTCGTCCAGCAGGCACTCGGCGAGCACCGGCCCCAGCGGGGCGACCGGCGCGGGCAGCCGCTCCGCGAACACCTGCCGCGCCGCGCGCCACAGGGCGCGTCCCTCGGGCGTGGGGCGCAGGCGGCGCGCCTCGTAGGCGTCGGTGAAGGCGGCGAGCGCTCCGAAGTCCGGGGGCAGGCCGGTCAGCCCCATGCGGCGGCCGAGTTCGGCGTAGAACGCGTACGCCGCGTCCCGTTCGGCGGCGGTGGCGGGCCGGGGACCGTACCGGGCCATGAAGCGCAGGGGGTGGACGCAGAACAGGCCGAGGACGTACGCGTACGCCCCGTCGTCCGCCGGCAGGCCGCGGTGGACGGCGCGCAGGTGCCGTACGGTCTCCCGCGCCGCCGCGGTGCCGAAGCCCTCCTCCAGCAGGCGGAAGAGGTGCGCGCCGGTGGCCTTGGCCCGGGCGGTCGGCCGCCGGGTGATCCCGCCGCTGCCGGCCAGCACCCGGGCGATCCCGGGGACGGCGAAGCAGCGGTAGAACGCCAGGTTGAGGCCGGTCTTCAGGGTCTTCGGGCAGGTGCGGGCCAGGGCCCGGTAGGCGGCCCAGGTGTGTTCGCCGCCCGGCTGCGGCCGGGGGTCGGCGGCGATCGGTTCGGACACGGTGGTCTGCGCTTCGGTCGGGGTCGGTGGGGATTCGGCGGAGGTGGTCCGGGGCGACCGGGGCCGGCCGGCGCTCAGCGCGCCCGCCGGACGGCCTCCAGGACCGCCGGGTGCCGCAGGTGCCGGGCGATGCGCACCAGGTGCGCGCGTTCCGCCCGGGCGTCGAGGTCCGTCGCCAGCCGGCCCGGACCCTCCGGGACGGGCCGGGGGCCGGGGGCCTGCCCCGCCCTGACCCGCCGGAGCGCGCCGAGGAAGGTGGCGGCGTCCTGCGCGGCCCTGAGGTCGTCGCCGGCCAGCCGGTGCCGTTCCGCGCTGCCGGTGACCTCCCGGGCGGGCCCGGGGACGGCGTAGGGCTGGAGCGCCCGCTGCGCGTCGGTTATCTCGATGATGCGCCGGGCCAGCAGGTAGTCGACGCCGCTCAGCGCCAGGCGCCCGAAGACCAGGTCCACCGGCACCAGGGAGCGGCTCGGTGTCCGCTCCTGCATCGCCGCGTTCCACAGCGGGGCCAGGTGCAGGTAGTCCCGGCGGGCCGAGTGCCACTTGCGGACGAGCGGGTAGAGGAAGCCCAGGGAGATCAGGGCGGCGCCGAGGGCGGACGTCGCCGGGCCGACGACGTTGCTGAGCACGTCCACCCGGTAGGCGTCCAGCACGATCCCGGTGATCGCGATCGTCTTGCACACGCCGTAGGTGCTGCAGGTGAGCACCCCGGCCAGGACCAGCCGCAGGCTGCGGCGCAGGGTGCGCTCGTCCGGCCGGACGCGGCGCAGGTGCCGCCGGCAGATCGCGGCGATGTGCAGGCACGCGTAGAACCAGCCGGCCTGGTAGAGCATGAGGAAGGCGAAGATCACCGGCTGGTCGGCGTACTCGACGTCGAAGGTGAGGGGCACCGCCGGTCCCGCCGGGGCGCCCCAGGCGAACAGCGCGGCGAGGACCGCGATCAGGGCGAGGTACGCCGCGATGTGGCGGCGGGCCGCGGACCGGGTGCCGCCGCCGTCCGGGCGTTCCACGGGCGCCCACCTCAGGGCCATGCCCTGGGCCAGTCCGCCGTAGAGGGTGACGAACCCGTAGACGAAGAGGGTGGCGAGGTTGGGGACCCCGGTGGCCTCCCCCACCGCGCGGTAGACGAGGGGGGAGCCGAAGAGGAAGGCGGTGGCGCCGGCCAGCAGGCTCACGGTGGAGACGGTGGCGACGGGCGCCGCGGCCCCGCCCCGCGACCGCACGAGCCGCAGCAGGAAGATCAGGTAGGCGAAGCCGCTCACCGTGAGGTAGGCGGCGTTGTACACGTCCTCGGACACCGCCTCAGACACCGGTGCCCCCGATCTCGAAGGACGCGGTCAGGGCCTTGTTGCGCTGTGGGGACATGTCCAGGCACTGGAGGAGGACGGTGCCCATGATCTCGGCCTCCAGCTCGGCGTCCTCGTCGTACTCGTCACGGCCCAGGACCAGGCGCACGATGTCCGGGTCCATGACGCCGAACAGGGCTCTGGACACCTCGTCGTCGATCTTCCGGTGGTCGGCCGGTTCGTGGCCCAGGTGCAGGTGCATGAGCTCGTGGCAGACGACCTGGTGCTGGAGGAGCGGGCTGGCGTGGGCGTCGACGTAGATGTAGTCGGTGTCCTCGGACTGGGCGCAGTAGCCGGAGACCCGCAGTTGCAGGGGTTCGACGATCAGTCTGATGGGGCGGCCGCGGCGGGCCGAGACGGCCTGGATCGCGTCCTGGAGCGAGGGGTCGGGGGGCAGGCCGAGTTCTCCGCGGACCCGGCGGGCCCAGCGCCGGCGCATCCACCATAACGAGAAGGCGCCCATGTCACCGCCTTCCGGGATGTGCCACTCGCACAGGACAGGCCGGTGGGGGCGGATGTCCGTCCCCGTCACGCGCTGTCCCCGGAAGCGGCCTCGTATCTGTCGACGAGCCGGCCGACCACCCGGCTGACCCGCTTGTCGGCCATGGCCCTGAGCAGGCGCAGATTCTCCGTCGCTTTGACGACATAGGGATCGTCATCTTCCTGGACAAGGAACTCCTTCGTGAGACCGAAGCAGGCCGCCACGGCGCTCAGCGGTGAGGCACTGAAGTAGCCGACGTTCACCCCGAAGAACTCGGCGAGCTGCTGGGCGAGCACGATGGACGGGTTGTTCGCCCCCTTGCGGAGGTTGGCGATGTGCTGCCGGTTGGTGCCGATCCCCCTGGCCACCTCGGCCTGGGTGTAGGGCTTGCCCGTCACGGGGGAGAGCCGGGTGCGCAGGAGGCATTCCAGGCGGCGGCCGAAGAGCCGGTCCTTGTCGATCTCGGGATCCACCTCGTCGTCCGGCAGGGTGCCCTCGCGCAGCGCCCGGACGTACTCGGCGTCCACCCCGCAGCGGTCGGCGACCTCGGCACTGGTCCAGGGGCGCTGGAGGTGGGCCGGCTGGACGGCGGCGAACAGGAGGCCGAGCCGCGCCGCCACACGCTGCGACAGCTCCGAAGCGCCGGGCGCGTCCGCCATGCGGCAAGTCCCTTCCCGATCGTGCCCGGTCCCCGCGCCCCGCCGCCCCGGCCCGTTCGGTCCGTCGCGGGAGGGGAGCCGCGGCGGGCACGGCATGAATGTTCCTCACCAGTAGTGTGCCGCCGCCGATCCTGGCGGACGAGAGCGGGGTGGTCAAGAATTCTTGACCGTCCGGCTTTCATGCGTCAGGATCGTGCCGCAGGGCCCGCACGGGGGATCCACGGGGGATCCACGGGGGAAAGTCGGTCGGCCGACCGCACCATCTTCACCTGTTCCACCTCTCCCCTTCCAGTCCCTCCCGCTGTCTCCTTCCGCGCGGCCACGCATGCGCCGGCGCCAGGCGGGACATCCT
The DNA here is from genome assembly GCF_036323805.1 of Streptomyces rubellus. Taxonomy (NCBI): domain Bacteria; kingdom Bacillati; phylum Actinomycetota; class Actinomycetes; order Kitasatosporales; family Streptomycetaceae; genus Streptomyces; species Streptomyces rubellus. The sequence goes on along the minus strand of NZ_JAZDCX010000001.1, from coordinate 340,702 downwards.
CTGCCGCGTGCCGTCGCGTGCCGTCGTCGCATCCCGTCGTCACGGCCCGTCCGGACGACCGGGGCAAGGATCGGGAGGGCGAGCACCACGGCACTCGGGCCCACCGGCACCCGGATCCGGCACCCGCCGTACGGCCGGGTGCCCCACGGCCGCCCGGCAGCGGCCCGGTGACGGCCGTGCCGCGCCGACTGGGCGCCACCCGCCGGTCCGCGCGCCCACCGCCACGGCGCCACCGTGCCCCGGGCAGACCGCCTCCGGGAACGGCGGCCCTTCCCCGCGGACCCCACGCGTCCGTACGCACCAGGCGCACACCGGCGAGCCGGACGCCGCCCGCCCGGCCCCGGCGTCCGTGCCCGATCCCCGAGGACTCCGAGGAACCGCCCATGCCCATCCCCACCACTGCCCCCAGGGACCGGCTGACCGCGGCGTTCCGCCGCGCCGGAGCGGCCGGACGGGCCGCGCTGGTCGGCTGTCTCCCCGCCGGCTGCCCCACCGCCGAGGACAGTGTCACCGCGCTGCGCACCCTGAGCTGGCACGCCGACGTCCTCGTGATCGGCACCCCCCTCGGCGACCCGGTTACGCCGGGCCCGGCCGCGCCGCCGGTCACACCGGCCGCCGTGCTGGAGATCCTCCGGGAGGTGTCGGCGACCGCCGGCGTCCCGGTGGTGCTGACGGCCGGGCGGGAGCTGCTGCTCCGGTCCGGTCCCGGGGCGCTGGCCGCCGCCGTGGCCTCGGCGGGCGCGGCGGGCGTGGTGCTGCCCGATCTGCACCCGGCCGGTCCCGAGGCGGGCCGCTGGCTGGCCGCCGCCGTACGGCACCGGCTCGCCACCACCTTCCTCGCCGACCACGACCGGTTCCCGGACGCGGCCGTCACCTCCACCGGGTGGGTCCATCTCCCGGCCAACACCGATCCGGCGGGCGCCGCCGGAGTGCTCGATCTGACCGACCTGCGCCACCGCACCGGGCAGGCCAGACGGCTGACCACCGCCCCCGTGTGCACCGGCATCGGCATCACCAGCCCCGAACTGGCCGCGGCGGCGGCACCCGGGGTGGACGGGGTGGCCGTCGGCTCGGCCTTCGTCCAGGTCCTCAAGGACGCCCCGGAGCGGGCCGCCGCCATCAGCGAGCTCGACCACCGCGCCGCCCGCTACGCCGCCGCCCTGCGGGCCGTCCCCGGCGGCCGGCGGCGGGAATGCCGCCGGGAGGCGAACGGTTGCGACCGGTGGCTGGCGCGCCACGCGCCACGAGACCGGCCGACGAGTGAGCGAGGTTGCCGATGAGCGTGTCCCTGCCGACCGGGGAAGCGGTTCAGCCGGAGCCGGGGCCCGGCCCCGATCCGGGCGCGGACGCGGCGGCGCCGGAGGAGACGGCCTTCGGCATGGTCGTCCTCGGTTCCGGCGGCGACGGCGGTGCCGCCGGCTGCGCGGGCGGGGTGTGCGCGCTGTGAGCGAGGCGGAGGAGAAGACCGGCACGGTACGGATCGAGGTCTGGTCGGACGTCGTCTGCCCCTGGTGCTACATCGGCAAACGGCGTCTGGAGCGCGCCCTGGCGGACTTCGGGCACGCCGACGAGGTGGCGGTCGTCTGGCGCAGCTTCCAGCTCGACCCGTCCTTCCCCAGGGGCGTACGGCAGCCGGTGCCCGAGATGCTGGCGAAGAAGACCGGCGCCTCCCCCGAGCAGGTGCGCGCCATGAACGAGCGGGTCACCGAGCTCGCCGCGCGGGAGGGACTGGACTACGCCCTGGAACGCACGGTCATGGTCAACACCGTCGACGCCCACCGGCTGACCCACCTGGCGAAGGAGCACGGCCTGGGCGGCCGGGCCCACGAACGGCTGCTGCGCGCCCAGCTCGTCGAGGCGCGGACCCTCGACGACCCGGACACCCTCGTCCGGCTGGGCACCGAGATCGGGCTGGACGAGGCGGAGGCGCGCCGGGTGGTGACCGGCGACGCGTACGCCCGGGAGGTCGAGGCCGACATCCGCGAGGCCCGGACGCTGGGCGTCACCGGGGTGCCGTTCTTCGCCTTCAACCGCGCCTTCGCCGTCTCCGGCGCCCAGCCCGCCGAGACGTTCCTGACGGCGCTGCGCAGGGCCCACGAGCACGCCCGTACGCCGTCGGCCTCCTGACAACCCGGCTGCCGTACCGGCCGGGGCCCGGTGCCGGGCCCCGGCCGGTACGGACCGGCGCGTCACGGCGTCCTGCCGAATGTCATCAGCGCGCAACAAGCCCCCCGGCCACCGAACCCGTTCCCGGAAGCCCCCGTTCCCCCGGACAAGAGCCGGTCGCGACGACCGCAGCACAGTCCCGTTCCGAGAACCCCCGGGAGAGCCACCTCATGCCGATCTCTTCCATTCGCGGCCCCGCCACCGTCTGCCTCCTCGCCTCCGGCATACTGACCCTGACGGCCTGCGCCGACGGCACCGGCCTGCGGACCGAGCGGGAGGCGGAGCCCGCCACGCTCTCGGCCGGGGAGCCGGAAGCCGTCGTGGGCGACCTGTACTACGTCGCGCCCGGCCAGATCCGGGTCGGCGAACGGGTCGTCACCCTCACCGAGGAGACCGCGATCTGGGGCATGGGCCGCCTCTGCGGCGAGCCCGGGGCCGAGAGACCGACCAGGTGCACGATGGAGCAGTTCCGGGCGTCCCTCATGGACGGCGACATCAGGGTCAGGGTGCTCACCGAGGGCGACAGGGCCGTCGAGATCCTGGACGAGCACGTCCTCCGCGACCCGGCGGGGACCGGCCGCGGCACCGAGGAGGACACCGAGGAGGACCGGGACGGGAGCGAGAGGACCACCGGGCCCTGACGCCCCCGCACGACCACGCCCCCACCACCGACCGGAGACCGGAGCGACGCCCATGGACCTCCTGCCGTTCGCCCCCGAGTACGCGCCCCTCGTGGCGAGTTGGGCGCGCTCCGCCGAGGAGGCCGTGCTGTGGTGCGGCGAGCGCGAGTTCCCCGTGCCCGCGCGGCGGATCGCCGAGTGGCAGGAGCAGGACTGGGTCCACTCCCGGCTCCTCGTCGCGGACGGGGCAGCGGTCGGGTACGGCGAGCTGTGGATCGACGACGGGAACGGGACGGACGGCGAGAACGGCGAGGACGAGGCCGAACTCGCCCGGATCATCGTCGCCCCCGCCGCCCGCGGCCGGGGACTCGGACGCGCCCTGGTCCGGGGGCTGGCGGCCGAGGCGCTGTCCGCCGGGCGTTCCGAGGTCTTCCTCCGCGTCCACCCGGACAACCCCGCCGCCCTGCGGTGCTATCTGAACGCCGGTTTCGCCCCCGTCGACGCGGCGGCCGCGCAGACCTGGAACGCGGGCCAGCCGGTCGACTACATCTGGCTCCGGCTGCCGGACTTCGCGCGCTCCCGGGCCAGCACGCCGGACTGACCCCGGCACCCGCCCTCCCCGTTCGCCCGGATGTTATCCGGATGCGGACGCACACCGGCGACCGGAAGACTTCGCCCATGGGCGGACGGCGGCGACAGCGGCGGCAGACCTTCGCGGACCTGGTGAAGGCCGTGGCACGGGAGGGCGAGGACGCGCCCGCCCGCCGGGACGAGGCGGTGTCCGCCGGTCCCGGGCCCGGCCTCAGGCGCGACGGGACGCTGGTGGACCCGCAAGGGCGCGTCCACGAGCAGGTCCGCGAGACGGTCTCCGCCTCCCGCGCCCTGTCGGCCGCCGCGTCCGGGGCGCTGGTCGTCTGGGATCCGTGCGGCTGCGGCGGCGGCTGCGGGTTCCGCTGGCTGGACCCGGAGGAGGTGGCCGCGCTGGTGAGGTCCGGCCCGCCGCGCGTCCGGAACAACAAGCGGCACATCGGCAACATCTCCGAGTGGCACGCGGCGGACGGCTCGGTCCTGCTGCTCGCCGAGGAGGCCGTCCACTGGGGCGAGTCGCTCGCCTGACGCACCGGCACGCGCCGTTCCGCGGCACCTCCCACCCGTCACGAGCACACGGCCGCGGACGTTCCGCTTCGGCTGCTCCGGCGGCAAACGCCGGGCTCCCGGCCGGAGTTCACCCGCCGCCCCGCTTCCGTTCCGCCAGCCCCGGGGAAACGTGTCGAGCATGGGGAACGATTCCACCGTTCCCGGGTATTGACGCCCCTGTTAACGAGCGCTTAACGTCCGTGAGCCATACGTCCGGAAACTTTCCGGAAACTTTGAGAAGGCCGACCGAAAAGGGAGCCCTCCAAATGAGAACCATCCGTCTCGCCACTGCGGTCGTCGCCACGGCCGCCCTGGCGCTGCCGCTGACGGTGACCTCGGCCACGGCCGCCCCGTCCGCCGACAACAAGGCTCCGCGCCACTCCAACGCCAAGTTCGAGCGCCTGCGCTGGGCCGCCCCCCCTGGGTTCTACGTGGGTACCGCGGTGGCCGGCGGCGGCCACCACCTCGAGCAGGACTACCCGGACCCGTTCACCCACGACAGGCCGTACCGGAAGCTCCTGGCGCAGCAGTTCAACTCGGTCTCCCCCGAGAACCAGATGAAGTGGGAGTTCATCCACCCCGAGCGGGACCGCTACAACTTCGAGGCGGCCGACGCCATCGTCGAGTTCGCCCAGCGCCACCGCCAGGTCGTGCGCGGACACACGCTCCTGTGGCACAGCCAGAACCCCGAGTGGCTGGAGCAGGGCGACTTCTCCAAGGAGGAGCTGCGCGAGATCCTGCACGACCACATCACCACTGTCGTCGGCCGCTACAAAGGCAAGATCCAGCAGTGGGACGTGGCCAACGAGATCTTCGACGAGCAGGGCAACCTCCGTACCCAGGACAACATCTGGCTCCGTGAGCTCGGCCCGGAGATCATCGCCGACGCCTTCCGCTGGGCCCACGAGGCCGACCCGAAGGCCAAGCTGTTCTTCAACGACTACGGCGTGGAGAGCGACAACGCCAAGAGCGACGCCTACTACGCGCTCTCCCAGGAGCTGATGGAGCAGGGCGTGCCCGTGCACGGCTTCTCCGTGCAGGCGCACCTGAGCATGCGCTACGGCTTCCCGGGCGACCTCCAGCAGAACCTGGAGCGGTTCGACGAGCTCGGCCTGGAGACCGCGGTCACCGAGCTGGACGTGCGCATGGACCTGCCGGAGAGCGGCGTGCCCACCGAGGCGCAGCTCGAGCAGCAGGCCGACTGGTACCAGCGGACGCTGGCCGCCTGCCTCGCCGTCGAGGACTGCAACTCCTTCACCATCTGGGGCTTCACCGACAAGTACTCCTGGGTCCCGGTGTTCTTCGAGGGCGAGGGCTCGGCCACGATCATGACCGAGGACTTCGAGCGCAAGCCCGCCTACTACGCCCTCCAGTCCACCCTGAAGGAGGCCAAGAGGACCGCCTGGAAGGAGGCGTGGGAGAAGGCCTGGAAGGACTGGAAGAAGGAGTGGAAGAAGGACTGGCGGCGCCACTGAGCCCGCCCGCCCGCCGCGGCTCCCGCGGCGGGTGACCCGAGCTCCCGGGCTCCGGTCCCCCGCCGGGCCCGCCACCGCCGCACCACCCGCGGTGGCGGGTCCGGCCCGTACGGCCTCACGGGCGGCTCACAGCCGATCGCCCCGGCCGGCCGCCGGTGGCGGACCCACCGGGCCGCCGCACACGGCGCCGGGGACGACGGCGGCCCGTTCGAGGTCCGGCAGTACCGGCCCGGCCGTCCTGTGGGACCGGGCGGAGGCCGCCTGGTACGCCTTCGAGGCCGAAGGCCGCCCGGAACAGGACGAGTCCGGCCCGACCGTCACCCGCGACGGCCAGGTGTGGCCGCGCGACCCAGGCCGATCCGGCCGACCCCGCGCCGGGCAAGTACCCGCCGAGGCAGCCCTGCCGGCCGTGACGGCGGGAGTCCCCTGCTCGTCTCCCCCCGGACCGCGGTACGCCGGGCCGGTGCTCCCGCGGGACGCCGATGGACCGCGCGCCGCCGCGCCCGCGCGCAACATGTTCGTGGTTGCCCGCTGTGCGGGGGCGGCTACGCTTCTTCACCGGGACGCCGCGTCTCATCGGGAGCCGGAGACCGGAGAGGACACCATGACCCTCGGCGCGGAGCATCTGGTGATCATCTCCGTCCTGGCCTTCTTCGCCTACGGTCTCAAGGGGCTGACCGGCTTCGGACCCGCGCTGCTGTTCGTCCCGGTGGCGTCGGTGCTGTTCAACCAGCCGCTCGCGGTGGCCGCCTCCGGTGTCCTGGACGCCACCTCCGGAGCGGCGCTCACCGCCGCCGACGCGCGGATCCGCCGGGGCCGGGAGGGACTCCTGATCGGCACCACCATGGCGGTCGGGACCGCGGTCGGCGTCGTGGTCCTGAGCCTCGTTCCGGGACCGGCCTCCGCGGCCATGCTCGTCCTCGCGATCCTCGTCGGCCTGGCGTCGGTGGTCGCGGCCCAGCTGAAGGGCCCGGTGGAGCAGTCCCGGAAGACCGGCCCCCGGGGCGGGGCGGTCGGTCTGCTGGCCGGCTTCACCGGCGGCGTCACCGGGATCAGCGGCCCTCCGCTCGTCATCTACCTCCAGCGCGTCCTGACCCCGCACGACCTCAGGATCGTGGTGACCCGCGTCCTGCTCATATCCGCGGTGGTCCGGGTGGCCACCTTCCTCGCCGTGGGCGACGGCATCGCGAGCGCGATGCTGCTGGCGCTGGTCTGCCTCCCGATGCAACTGGTCGGCATCCTCACGGGAAGCAGGCTCTCCCGCCGCACCTCCCCCCGAAGCCTGGCCACGGTCAACAGCGCGATCGTCGCCGCCTCCGTCCTGCTCGCGGCCTGCAACGCCTTCTGGACCACGGGGGTGCGGCCGTGACCGTGTCGGCCGGCTTCGCCTTCGCCGCCTGCGGCGGCCGGGCGATGCTGAACGGACGTCCGCACGGCGGACCAGGAGAAGGTGAACCGGCATGAGGGACGGCGGCACCGCGGAGAACCCGCCACCGCGTACGGCGGAGGCGGACACGCCGGACGGGACACGCACCCGCACCGGGACGGTACCGGCGAGCCGTACACCGCCGGCAGCCGCCGCCGAGCCGCCCCTGACCGCCGTCACCGGCGTGCGGCAGGTGCTGGCCGTGGTCCTGCCGGTACGGCTGCTGCGCGAACCCGGTGAACACGGCCCCGGCCCGGAGGCGGGCGGCTGGGAGACGGGCCCGCTTCCCTTCTCGCTGGGCGAGCGGCGCACCGACGCCGCGACCCGCGCCGTCCACTTCGCCCCGGCCTCCGCCCGGGTGCTGTACGGCACCCCGGACCGCCCCCGCCGCTGGCACCGGCCGGCGTCCGTCGAGCACGGCGGGCTGCTCCTGGAGGGCCTGGAGCTGCTGCGCACCGCCACCGTGCGCGGGCCCGACTGCGCCCTGGCCGTCCTGCACTTCACCGTCGCCCGCCCCCTGCTGCCGGTGCTGCGGGCCATCGGCCACCGCCCCGGGGCCGACCCCGACCCGCTCACCGGTCCCCTCGATCCCGGGCGCCTGCTGGGGGACGTCGCCGAGGTGCGCGACCCCGTCGGCACGTTCGCCATCGCCCGCCCCTACACCGTCGCCTTCCTCACCCCCGGGCCCGGCCCCGGCCACGCCCCGGCCCTGCGCTCCACCCCGCAGACCCCCGTGCCGCCCGGCGCCGACCGCTGGCTGTGGCAGCTCGCCTCCCGCTCCCAGCCCTCCGACTACCCCCTGGCCCCGGAGACCGCCGCCGAGGAGCTGTCCCGGGCGGTACGGATCTCCGCCGACTGGAGCGCCCTGGTCCTGCGCCACGGCGCCGCCTTCCTCGGCCACCGCCCCGACCCCGGCGGGGACGAGGACTTCCACGCCTTCGCCGCCCTGCACGCCCGCACCGTCTACCTCGACGCCCTGCTGCTCGGCTCCCTCCAGCGCGACCACATCGACGAGCTGACCGACGAACTGGCCGCCGTCTTCGACACCCCGCGCCTGGCGCCCCGGGTCGCCGCCCTGGAACGGAACATCGCGCGCTTCCGCAGCACCTACTGGCGCCAGCACCTCACCGCCCACGGCCCCGCCAACGGCCTGCTGCTCGCCTTCCAGAACCAGCACCGGCTGCCGGAGCGCTTCACCGGGATCCTGGCCGAGGCTGCCGACTACAGCCGCCTCGTCCAGACCCAGGAGAGCCAGCAGATCAGCGGTGCGCTCGGCGTGCTGACCATCCTCGGCCTGCCGCTGGGCACCGCCCTGGGCATCCTCCAGGTCCTCGGCGACGAATCCCCCACGCACCTGCTGGCCGCCCTCGGCCTGGCGGTGGCGGTGACGGCCGCCGCGCTCACCACCCGCTACGGCCGCCTGGTGCTCTCCTCCCTGCGCGGCACCCCCGACCCCGGCCCCGGCCGCCGCCCGCGCCGCTGACCCCCGGGCAGCGGGCCCGGGTCCGCCGTCCGGAAACCGCCCCCCGGGGTCCGCGCGGCGCGCATAGGCTCTGGGGGCGCGCGGCAGGCCGGGGCGCGCCGAGCCCATGCCCGTGGGGTGAGCGGAGGGAGCGTCCCGCTGTGACGCGTGCGCACGAGGAAGAAGTCCTGGCCCGGATCGCCAAGGGGCTCGTCTACACCGAGTCGGAAGCCGCCTTCCTCGCCTTCCGGCGCCGCGCCGAGCAGATCTTCGAGTACAACCACACCCCGCCGGGCGAGGCGGAGAAGCGCCGTTCGCTGCTCACCTCGATCCTCGGCTCGGTCGGTAAGCGCACCGAGCTGCTGCCGCCGTTCCACGCCGCGTTCGGCAGCAACGTCCACATCGGCGACGACTTCTTCGGGAACGTGAACCTCACGTTCGTCGACGACGTCGAGATCCGCATGGGCGACGGCGTCATGATCGCCCCCAGCGTGACGCTGACCACGACGGGCCACCCGGTGCACCCCGCGCGCCGCACCGACTTCGGGCGGTCCTCGGAGCCGATCGTGATCGAGGACAAGGTGTGGATCGGCAGCAACGCGGTGGTCCTGCCCGGCGTCCGCACCGGGTACGGGTCGGTCATCGGCGCCGGCAGCGTCGTCAGCCGCAGCATCCCCCCGATGACCGTGGCGTTCGGCACCCCCTGCCGGGTGGTCCGCCCCATCACGGACGAGGACCTCGCCACCCGCGCCGCCGAGCGGTAGACGGGTCCGGGCCCGGCGGCGTTCCGCACCCGGGCGAAGCGGTGCGCTTCCGCCGCGAACCCATGGGACGCGGGCACCCTGACGGTACGCGCCCGCGTCCCGGCACAGCCGCCGCGCCGAGCGCCCCGGCCCGCTCCTCACCGATCTCCCGGCTTCGTGACGGCGGTCAAGGGCAACGTGCTCTGCCCCCCGGACCGGCCCCGCCGTTCCTCCACCCCCTCCAGGAGCGGCGGGGCTTCCGTCGCTCCCTCCGCCCAAGGCGCAGAGGCCCACGAGCGGGCGTGACCACAGGACGCCGACACCGCTGCCGGACGGCTGCTCACCATCCCTCCCTGCCGCCCGGGACAACGGGGCCCGGGCAGGGCGCTACCGCGCCGCCGCACCGGCCGGCTCGGAGTGGGTGGTCATGCGGTCGACGACCCGGAGCGCCAGGCGGCGGCCGAGGAACCGGCTCGCGAAGATCATGGTGCGGTTCATCCGGCCCGCGATCACGCTGGGCGGCGGGTTCCGGCGGTCCAGGGTCCGCAGTGCCGTGCGGACGACGTCGGCGGGTGGCCGGAGCGGGCTGCCGCCCGCGGCGGCCTCCGAGCCCGCCACGTCGAAGAACTCCGTGCGGGTCGCGCCGGGCGACAGCGCGAGGACGCGCAGGCCGCTGCCCCGGGACTCCTGCCACAGGGCCTCGGTGAAGTGCAGCACGAACGCCTTCGCGGCGCCGTAGACGGCCAGGTTCGGGGTGGACTGGTAGGCGGCCGTACTCGCCACGTTGACCAGGACGCCCCGCCCGTGGACACGCAGCTGCTCGATGAAGACACGGCTGATGTCGACCACGGCGCCGACGTCCAGGGCCACCTCCCGGCTCAGCCGGCCGGGATCGATCTGGTGGAAGCGGCCGTGGGTGCCGAAGCCCGCGTTGTTGACCAGGCTCGTGACGTCGAGGCCCCGGGCGGCGGTCTCGTCCGCCAGACGCCGGCCCGCCCCCTCCGCGGCCAGGTCCATGGGGAGGGCCGTGGCCCGTATGCCGTGCGCGGCGGTGAGCTCGGCGGCCAGCTTCTCCAGGCGGTCGGCACGGCGGGCCACCAGCACGAGGTCCGATCCCCGTTCGGCGAGCCGGCGGGCGAACTCCACGCCCAGACCGGCACTGGCTCCGGTGATCAGCGTGGTCTGCCCCCGGTAGTCGACCGCGTTCATGAAGAGCTCCCCTCGGAACGGCGGCCCGGACCGGCCGCTCTCTCACCATAGCCGAATGTGGCAGTCGATGACAGGTAGACATCAAGTGACCGACAGTCTCCGGGCGACGAGATACGGAAGGCGGACCTCTAAGCTGGGCCCATGGGCAGGAATGAGGCGCCGACACTGTGGGACCGCTCTCGGCAGGCGGCGATCGAGAGCATCCTGGACACGGCGCTGCGCCTGTTCGCCGAAGAGGGCTACGAGGCGACGACCACCGCCCGGATCGCCCGGGAGGCGGGCATCTCCCAGCGCTCCCTGTTCCGCTACTTCGGCTCCAAGGAGGACCTCGTCTGCGGGGAGCAGGACGCCCGCGGCGTCCTGCTGAAGGAGACCGTGGCGGCCCAGCCGGACGACGTGTCCGTATGGGAGGCGCTGCGCACGGGGCTCATCGCCGCCACCGCCCCCGAGCACCCGCCCGAGCGCGCCCTGGAGATCTCCCGGCTCATCTACACCACACCCTCGCTGCGCGCCCGGCAGACGGAGAAGCGGCTGCGCTGGCAGGAACTGCTCCTCCCCGAGGTGGAGCGGCGAATGGCACTCGACGGCGAACCCGTCCCGCGGGCGGGGGCCCTCGCCGTGACCGGGACCGTGTTCGCCTGCATGGACGCCGCGGTCGGCGCCTGGGTCGCGAGCGGCGGCACAGCCGACGCCCTCGCCCTGTACGACGAGGCCGTCGCGGCGGTGCGCGGGCAGAACTGAGGGCGGAACCCGGCAACACACCTCGCCCACCCCACACACAAGGCCCGCCCGACCCGGCAATCCGGCCGCGGACAGCCTCCCGGCTCATCACGACAGCAGAACAGAAGCATTCTCGCTATCGACGATAACAGAACACCGCTATCACCTTGACTCATCATCGAAAACATGATTCCGTTATCACCGGAAACACGAGTCAAGGAGAGACAGATGCACGGGAACAAGCGTGTCGCCGTCGTCACCGGCGGGTCCCGCGGCATCGGCCGCGCAGTCGCCGAGCGGCTGGCCGCCGACGGACAGGCCGTCGCCATCGCCTACGCGGGCGACGACACCGCCGCCCGGGAGGCGGTCCTGGCGATCGAGAAGGAGGGCGGCGAGGCCTTCGCCGTCCGGGCCGACATCGCCGACGAGGAGGCCGTCCGGGCCCTGTTCGACACCACGGAACACCAGCACGGCGGGGTGGACGTCGTCGTCAACGCGGCAGGGATCATGCGGCTCTCCCCGCTGGCTGAGCTGGACCTGGACGTTCTGGACCGGATCCACCGCACCAACGTCCGGGGCACGTTCGTCGTCAACCGGGAGGCGGCCCGCCGCGTCCGGCCCGGAGGGGCAATCATCAACTTCTCCACCACGGTGACCAGGCTGAGCCTTCCCGCCTACGCCGCCTACGCGGCGAGCAAGGCGGCCGTCGAGGCGATCGGCCCCATCCTGGCCAAGGAGCTGCGCGGCCAGGACATCACGGTCAACGCCGTCGCTCCCGGCCCGACCGCCACCGAGCTGTTCCTGGACGGAAAGAGCGAAGAACAGATCGAGCAGACAGCCGCTCAGAACCCGATGGGGCGGCTGGGTACCCCCGAGGACATCGCCGAGGTGGTGTCGTCCCTGGCGGGCCCGGCCCGCTGGATCAACGGCCAGACGGTCTACGTCAACGGCGGTGCCGCCTGAGAGCGGTCCCACGCCGCAGCGCGCCGGATACGCGGCGCCCGTCGGTCCCGCAGACAGCAGCGAGCCCATCCCCAGCAGCGCGCCGGACCGCGCGATACGTATCGGACCCGCAGACGACAGCGAGCCCGTCCGCCCACAGCGCGCCGGATACGCGGCGCCCGTCGGTCCCGCAGACGGCAGCGAGCGGGAGGGGACGGGGAGGGGCGGCCGTTCCGGACACTCAAGCGTTATTTGCGGCCAATGAGCGGGCAAGGAAGCGTGTCACGGCACGGCCGTAAATCATGCCGTCCGGAACGGTCGCCCCGGACCGGCCCCGACCCCAGCACGCACCGCACCCGCACCCGCGGACGTACCCCCGCACGCAGGCGCGCCGGACCGGCCCGACCGCGAGGCGGTGGGCGGTCCGTGCGGGCCGCGCGACCCGGTGACGGCGTCAGCCGCGGTTGGGCTCCTGGCGGCCGCCCACCTGACCGCTCTTGCGGGAGGAGCGGTCGGCCACGATCACCAGTCCGGCGATGACCAGGAACAGCACGAGGGGCGTCACCACGTACAGGCCCAGGGTCTCGGCCACGCTCAGACCGGTGCCCGGGTCGTCGCCGTCGTCGCGGTAGAGGGCGGAGGCAGTGGGAGAGGCGACCAGGAGCGTCAGCGCCGTGAGGGCGGCGACGGCTCCGGCGCGCGCGGCGTGGCCGGCGCTCCTGATGTTCTTGTTGACCTTGATGTCCACACTTCAACGCTAGCGAACCCGCTTCGCGGTCACGCGTCCAGGGTGGGGTTCGCGGGTGCCTACGGGTGTTCCCGCGGTCCGCGGGGCACATGCGGACCCGGCACCTCCGGACCCGGCACCTCCGGACCCGGCGCCCCCGAACCCGACACCCCCGTCCTCGGGCCCTTCGGGTCCGGACCGTGCAGTTCCTCGCGGACCGTCTCCAGCAGGCCGTGCAGCCGGGACGAGGTGACCAGCTCCTCCAGGGTGACCGGCCTGCCGTCGCCGTCGGCGATGGGCAGCCGCCAGTTGGGGTACTGGTCCCAGGTGCCGGGGACGTTCTGCGGACGCCGGTCGCCCACCCCGTCCGGCAGCCAGACGCCGACCATCTTCGCGGGGGTGCGGGCCAGGAAGCGGTAGACCGCCCTGATCTCCGGCTCCTCGTCCCCCGCACCGTCCAGCAGGCCCAGCCGGACCAGATGGGCGATCCACTCGGCGGTCTCCATCGTGTCCTGGGTCTGCTCGGCGGCCAGCGAACCGGTCAGCAGGCCGAGGCGGTGGCGCAGTTCGACGTGCTCGCCGCTGAGCCGGGCGGCGGTGCTGGGCAGGTCGTGGGTGGTGGCGGTGGCCAGGCAGTCGGCACGCCAGTGGTGCGGGTCCAGCGGCTGGGGCGGGGCATCGTTGCCGGAGCCGCCGGGGCTCCCGGAGCCGGGCGGGGTGTGCCGGTGCTCGTAGTCGCGCTCGAACCACAGCACGGAGGTGCCCAGCACCCCGCGTCCGGCCAGCTCGTCGCGTACGCCCGGCTCGACGGTGCCCAGGTCCTCGCCGATGACGACGGCGTTCGCGCGGTGCGCCTCCAGGGCGAGCACACCGAGCATCGCCTCGGCGTCGTAGCGGACGTAGGTGCCCTCGGTCGGCGGACGCCCCTCGGGGATCCACCACAGTCGGAACTGGCCCATGACATGGTCGATGCGCAGCCCGCCGGTGTGCCGCAGCAGCCCGGACAGCAGCGCGCGGTACGGGGCATAGCCGGAGGCCGCCAGCGCGTCCGGGCGCCACGGGGGCAGGCCCCAGTCCTGGCCGTGCGGGCTGAAGGCGTCCGGCGGGGCGCCGACGGACATGCCGGCGGCGAGGAACTCCTGCTGGGCCCAGGCCTCCGCGCCGGAGGGATGGACGCCCACCGCCAGGTCGTGCACCAGGCCGATGGACATGCCCGCGTCGCAGGCGGTGCGCTGGGCACGGGCGAGCTGGGCGTCGGTGAGCCAGGCCAGCCAGCAGTGGAAGTCCACCCGGTCCAGCAGTTCGTTGCGGGCGCGGGCGGTGGCGGCCGAGCGCGGGTCGGACAGACCGCCGGGCCAGGAGCGCCAGTCGGGGCCGTGGATCTCCGCGAGGGCGCACCAGGTGGCGTGGTCCTCCAGGGGCTGGCCCTGGCGGGCGAGGAAGTCGCAGTAGGCGACGCGGCGGCCGGGGCTCAGCGGGAGGGTGCGGACCAGTTCCAGGGCCTGCCCCTTGAGCGACCACACCGCGTCGCGGTCGATCCGCCCGTCCTTGGTGAGGGTGGCCTCGCGCAGTTCGGCGGCGCGGGCCGCCAGCTCCGCGGCCCGCTCGCGGGCCGTGCCGCTCAGGTAGGCGTACTCGGGGATCTCCTCGACGCGCAGGTGCACCGGGTCGGCGAAGCGCCGTGAGGAGGGGCGGTACGGGGAGGGGTCGACGCCTTCCCCCTCGGCGGCGGGCACCGCCGAGTGCAGCGGGTTGAGCTGGATGAACCCGGCGCCGGTGGCGCGCCCGGCCCAGGCCGCCAGATCGGCGAGGTCGGCCAGGTCGCCCATGCCCCAGGAGCGGGAGGACAGCAGCGAGTAGAGCTGGACGAGGAGGCCGAAGGAGCGGTCCGCCAGGGGCGGGAAGCGGTCCGGCGCCACGATCAGGGTGGCGCGGGACCGGCGGCCGTCGGGAGCCTCGGCGCGCAGGGTGTGGAAGCCGGGGAGCAGGGTCTCCGCGGTCTCCGCGCCCCCGTGGCCGTCCGGGGCGCCGGCACTCCCGGCGGGGCCGCACTCCAGGGTGCGGCCGTCCTCGGTCTCGGCGTGCACCGCCGTGCCCTCGGGCAGCGGAGGCAGGCCGCCGCGGACGGCGGCGGGCGAGGCGGTGGCCGGACCGGCGGACGAGGGGGCCTGCCGGGCGCGTACGACGACGGTGGGCGGGAGAAGCCTGGTGGCCTCCTCCTCCGCGTGCCGTTCCAGGGCCCTGTCGAGCGCCTGGGGTGTGGAGGCGTCCACGCCGAGGGCGGCGAGGACTTCGACGATCGTCCCGTCGGGCACCTGGACGGTGCGGCCCGGGGCGGGGTCGTAGGAGGTGCAGACGCCGTATGCCGCGGCGAGCCGTGCCAGTCGGCTCATCTGGATCTCCCTCGGCTCTCCGTCGGCCCCCGGGGGACTAGATGCCCGCGTCCTCCGTGCCGTATCCCACTCCGGCCGGCTCGCTGGTCAGCGGAAGCTCGGCGGTCAGGGGCGGCTCGCTGGTCAGCGGAGAGGTGTCCGCGAGCGGGGGTTCACTGGTCAGTGGGGCTTCGATGGTGTCGGAGGTGCAGGAGCCGTCCAGTCCGGAGTCGGGGTCGGAGACACCGGACAGATCGATCGGCCCCCGCCCCTGTTTGGGGAGGAGCGGAAGGGGGGTGAGCAGTTCGGCGGACGCGGCCACGGGGGGCCTCCGTTCGTTCTCGTCGGACAAGGTCGCCTTACCCACTGAAACAGAGCCCAGACCTCATGGCGAGAAGAACGTGATCCAGGTCACTTCAGCTTCTGGACAAATGATTTAACGGTGCGGCGCCCTCCCGAGCATAGAACATTATGGCAAAACGGGCATCCCCCCCAAGGATTTCTCGCAGCGTAATGAGTTGGTCATGCGGCGCACACCCTCGTCGGCGCTTCCGCCGAGGACGGGCGGCGGGTGCGGACGGAGCTCGCGGCCCCCGTCCGCCGCCGGGGCGCCCCGCGGACCCACCGGGACACCCCTCGGAACGACGAAACCCGGATCTCAGACAGGTGTTCTGCCTTCGATCCGGGCGAGGGCGTCGTCCGCGCCGTATGGCCGCAAGTACGGCAGCCAGCGCGGATCCCGGTGCCCCGTGCCGATGATCCGCCAGGCCAGGCCCGACGGCGGCGCGGGTTGGTGCCGCATCCGCCAGCCCAGCTCGGAGACATGGCGGTCGGCCTTGAGATGGTTGCAGCGGCGGCAGGCCGCCACGACGTTCTCCCAGGCGTGCTGCCCGCCGCGGCTGCGCGGGACGACGTGGTCGACGCTGGTGGCGACGCCACCGCAGTACGCGCACCGGCCGCCGTCCCGGGCGAACAGGGCGCGACGGGTGAGCGGCACGGTGCCGCGGAAGGGCACGCGGACGAAGCGTTTCAGGCGTACGACGCTGGGGGCGGGTATGGCCTGGGTCGCGCTGTGCATCAGGGCGCCGGAGTCCTCCAGGCTTATCGCCTTTCCGTTGAGGACGAGGATGAGCGCGCGGCGGAGCGGTACGACGCCGAGCGGCTCGTACGACGCGTTGAGGACCAGGACGTGCGGCACGGTGCCTCCTTGTACGTCGGCGGCGCGTGGCTCGCGCCGGGACGATCTCCCCCAGTGTGTCCTGTGGCCTGGTGGCGGCGCCACCACGATCGCGTAACGCACCGGGCGTGTTCTCGACCACATCCTTTCCCCCCTCACCTGGTGCGGAAGCCCGCGTCCCGCCCCCGGCACCGCGACGCCCGGTCCGGTCGGTTATCCACCGTTAGTGTGTGGGACGTGGAACCGATGAGCGAGGCACACAGGACGGCCACCGACACGGCGGGCTGGATCGAGGCGAACTGGGGGGACTGGCTCGCCGCCGGCCTGCGCATCCTGCTGATCGTGGTGGTTGCCACCGTGCTGCGCGCGGTGGTCAGGCGGGCCATCACCCGGCTGATCGCCCGGATGACCCGCAACTCCGAGGCCGAGGCGAGCGGCAACGCGCTGCGCGGCCTGCTGGTCAACGCCGAACGGCGGCGCCAGCGCACGGAGGCCATCGGCTCGGTGCTGCGCAGCGTCTCCACCTTCCTGATCATGGGCACGGCGTTCCTGATCGTGCTCTCCACCCTGGGCATCGACCTCGCTCCGCTGCTGGCCAGCGCCGGTGTGGCCGGTGTGGCGATCGGCTTCGGCGCCCGCAACCTGGTCACGGACATGCTGACCGGGGTGTTCGTGCTGCTGGAGGACCAGTACGGGGTCGGTGACCGGATCGACGCGGGCGAGGCCACCGGCACGGTGCTGGAGATCGGGCTCCGGGTCACCAAGCTGCGCGGCGACGACGGCGAGATCTGGTACGTGCGCAACGGTGAGATCAAGCGGGTGGGCAACCTCAGTCAGGGCTGGGCGACGGCCTCCCTGGACGTCGAGGTCCGCTCCGACGAGGACCTGGAGGAGGTGCGGTCCGCCGTCGCCTCGGCCGGGGAGGAGATGTCGACCTCCGCGCCGTGGGACGAGCAGCTGTGGGCGCCGGTGGAGGTGCTGGGCCTGGACTCGGTGACGCTGGACACCATGGTGATCCGGGTGGCGGCGAAGACCATGCCGGGCAAGGCGCTCCCGGTGGAGCGCGAGCTGCGATGGCGGATCAAGCGGGCGCTGGACGCCCGGGGCATCCGGATGGTGGACGAGGACTCGCTGGCCACCCTGCGCAAGCTGGACGAGGACCTGGAGCGGGATCTCGGCAGGGGTCTGGTGAAGGGCCCGGCGCGGGAGACCCCCGTGAAGGCCTCTGCGGAGGTCCTCCGGAACACCCCGGCGGACCCCGCGCGGAAGCTCCCGGGGGACGCCGCCGGAAACACCGCCGGGGGTGCGGCGAGGGGCACCGCGGCCGGGGACCCGGCCCGGAAGCCCGCCCGGCGCGCGCAGGAGGGCGCCGAGGAACCGGGGTAGGAGCGCACGCCGCCGGAAGCGCTCTGCGGCGTGCCCCGTCGCGCCCCGGCACACCTCAGTTCCGGGCCGCGCTCACCCCTGGTCCGTACGAGTGAGCCGGCCGGGCGCCCCGTTGACGCAGACCGGAGGCGGTCCTACTGTCCTGACCACACACAACAGGAAACCTTCCTGTCAGTGAGACGGACAGTTCGGGAGAGGCGATGGCCGGGACGACACCGGGGACCCCCCGGGTGCTGCGCGCCATGAACGACCGCGCGGCGCTCGAACTGCTCCTCACGCACGGCCCGCTGTCCCGCAGCCGCATCGGCAGGCTGACCGGGCTGTCCAAGCCGACCGCCTCCCAGCTCCTGGCCCGGCTGCAGGCCGCCGGCCTGGTCGTCGTCACCGGCACCAGTCAGGGGCGCCCCGGCCCGAACGCCCAGCTCTACGCCCTCAACCCGGCCGCCGCGCACGTCGCCGGGCTGGACGTCACCACCGCCCGGATCCGCGCGGCGGTCGCCGATGTCACCGGCCGCACCGTCGGCACCTTCGAGCTGCCCGCCCCCACCGGAGGGAAGGCCCGCCGGCACCCCGGGGAGCCCGGCGGTCCCGGGGACGCCGGGGAGACCGGGGACGCCGGGGAGACCGGGGACGCCGTCCAGCGGGTGGTGGCCGCCGTGGACGGCGCCGCCAAGGCCGCCGGTCTCACCCGCGACGCCCTGGACCGCGTCGTCATCGGCACCCCCGGCGCCTTCGACCCCCGCACCGGACGGCTGCGCTACGCCTCCCACCTGCCCGGCTGGCACTCCCCCACCCTGCTGGAGGAACTGGCCGCCGCGCTGCCGATGCCGCTGGAGTACGACAACGACGTCAACCTCGCCGCCGTCGCCGAGCAGCGGCTGGGAGCCGCCCGCGGCCACGAGGACTTCGTGCTGCTCTGGAACGAGCAGGGCCTCGGTGCCGCCCTGGTGCTGGGCGGGCGGCTGCACCGCGGCTGGACCGGCGGCGCGGGCGAGGTCGGCTTCCTTCCGGTGCCCGGCGCCCCGCTGGTGCGCGGGGTCGCCCGCGCGGGCGGCGGCGGGTTCCAGGAACTGGCGGGCGCCCACACCCTGGTCCGGCTGGGCCGCGAACTGGGACTCGAACCGCCGCCCGGCCCGGACGAGGAGGCGGCGGCGGACCTGCTCGCCCGGGCCGCGGAGCACGCCGGGGACGCCACGGGCGGGGACGGCGACGGGTACGACGCCGGGACCGGGGCCGGGACCGGGGGCCCGTACGGGGAGCTGCTGCGGCACACGGCCACCTCGCTGGCGACCGGGCTCGCCGCGCTGGTCGCCGTCCTCGACCCCGAACTCGTCATCCTCTCCGGCGGGGTGCTCACCGCCGGGGGCGAACCGCTGCGCGCGCTGGTCCAGCGGGAGCTGGCCGAACTGGCCGCACCGCGGCCGCGGCTGGTGCTCGGCGCCGTCACCGGGCACCCGGTGCTGAGCGGAGCGCTGGAGAGCGCCCTGGCCGCCACCCGCGACGAGGTGTTCGACACCTCCCGCTGACCCCCTCGTCCCCCGCTCGTCCTTCGTCCTGTTCCCCGTACACCCCCTGCATCCCGTACCGAGGAGGCGCGGCACCCCGTGAAGCTCGCAGTGGTAGGCGGCGGATCGACCTACACCCCCGAACTCGTCGACGGCCTCGCCCGGTTGCGGGACGTCCTGCCCGTCACCGAGCTGGCCCTGCTGGACCCGGCCGCGGACCGGCTGGCGACGGTGGGCGGACTCGCCCGGCGCATCCTCGCCCGGGCCGGCCACCCGGCCACCGTGACCTGCACCTCCGATCTGGAGACGGCCGTGGCGGACGCCGGCGCCGTGCTGCTCCAGCTCCGGGTCGGCGGGCAGGCGGCACGCGAACGGGACGAGTCCTGGCCGCTGGAGTGCGGCTGCGTCGGGCAGGAGACCACGGGCGCGGGCGGACTGGCCAAGGCGCTGCGCACCGTCCCCGTCGTCCTGGACATCGCCGAACGGGTGCGCCGGGCCGCTCCGGACGCCTGGATCGTCGACTTCACCAACCCGGTCGGCATCGTCACCCGCGCGCTGCTGGACGCCGGCCACCGGGCGGTGGGGCTGTGCAACGTGGCCATCGGCCTCCAGCGGAAGTTCGCCGCGCTGCTGGACGTACGGCCGGCGGAGCTGCACCTGGACCACGTCGGGCTCAACCACCTCACCTGGGAGCTGGGCGTACGGCTGGGCGGCCCGGACGGTCCCGACGTGCTGCCCGGGCTGCTGGCCGACCACGGCGGGGCCGTCGCCGCCGACCTGCGGCTGCCCAGGGCGCTGCTGGACCGGCTGGGCAGCGTTCCCTCGTACTACCTGCGCTACTTCTACGCGCACGACGAGGTGGTGGCCGGGCTGCGCGGAAAACCCTCGCGGGCGGCCGAGGTCGCCGGAATGGAGCGGGAGCTGCTGGCGATGTACGCCGACCCGGCGCTGGACACCAAGCCGGAGCTGCTGGCGCGGCGCGGCGGCGCCCACTACTCGGAGGCCGCCGTCGCCCTGACCGCCGCACTGCTGGGCGGCAAGGACGGCACGAACGGCGGCGGTGTGCAGGTGGTGAACACCCGCAACGGCGGCACCCTGCCCTTCCTGCCCGGCGACGCGGTGGTCGAGGTGCCCGCCGCGGTGTCCCCGGCGGGTGCGAGACCGCTGCCGGTGACACCGCCGGGCCCGCAGTACACCGGTCTGATCGCGGCCGTGGCGGCGTACGAGGAGCTGGCCCTGGAGGCCGCCCTGCACGGCGGCCGGGACCGGGTGTTCGCCGCGCTGCTGGCCCACCCCCTCATCGGGCAGTACGCGCTCGCCGAACGGCTGACCGATCTGCTGATCGCGCACAACCGGGAACACCTCGCATGGGCCTGACACCCCTCCCCTCCCCCGCGGCCCCCGCGCCCCCCGCCGCGGCCGCACCGCCCGCCGCCGCCCTGGCGATCGACGCGGGCAACAGCAAGACCGACGTGGCACTGCTCGCCGGGGACGGGAGCGTGCTGGGCACCGCGCGGGGCGGCGGCTTCCAGCCGCCGGTGACCGGGGCCGTGGCGGCGCTCACCGCGCTGGGCGGAACCGTGGCCCGGGCGGCGGCGGACGCGGGGCTGGGCGCCCGGCCGGGACCGGAGTCCGGTGGCCCGGAGCCCGGCACGGGCATCCCCGTCCCGCTGGCCGAACACGTCTCGGCCTGTCTGGCCAACGCCGACCTGCCGCGCGAGGAGCGGGAGCTGGCGAGCCGGATCGACGCGCGGGGCTGGGGCCTCACCAGCGCGGTCGCCAACGACACCTTCGCCGTGCTGCGCGCCGGGCTGCCGGACGACGGCTCGGTACGGCACGGGGTCGCCGTCGTCTGCGGCGCGGGCGTCAACTGCGTCGGGGTCGCCGGGGACGGCCGCACCCACCGCTTCCCCGCCGTCGGCCGGCTCTCCGGCGACTGGGGCGGCGGCGGAGGACTGGCCGAGGCGGCGCTGTGGCACGCGGCCCGCGCCGAGGACGGCCGCGGCCCGGACACCGAACTGGCCCGGGCACTGCCCGCCCACTACGGCCTGGCCGGCATGTACGCGCTGATCGAGGCGTTCCACCTGGGCGAGTTGCCGGGTGAGCGGCGGTACGAGCTCGTCCCCGTCCTCTTCGCGGTGGCCGACGGCGGCGACCGGGTGGCCCGCTCGCTGGTACGGCGGCAGGCGGCGGAGATCGTCAGCATGGCGGTGGTCGCCCTGGACCGGCTGGACCTGCTCGCCGTCCCCACCCCGGTGCTGCTGGGCGGCGGTGTCGTCGCGGCCCGCCACCGGCTCCTGCACGACCGTCTCCTGGAACTGCTGGCCGCGCGCGCCCCCCGGGCCACCGCCGAGGTGGTCACCGCCCCTCCGGTGCTCGGTGCCGGGCTGCGCGCCCTGGACCACCTCGGGACCCCGCCCGCCGCCCACGCCCGGCTGCGCGCCCACTACGGCAGGCCGGACACGCCCCGCTGACCGCCCGCCCGCCCCGGGAACCGGACACCCGCACCGCCGCGTGACGGGACACGGACGGAGGCGCACCGGAGGAGCCGTGAGCCCCCGGGGGAGCACGGGGGCACGGGAGGGGCGCGCGGAACGGCGCATGCCGAACGGCCCGCGACCGGGGCGGGATCCCGGCGGTACGGGTGTCACCGCCGGGGGCCGGGCCGCCATACTGCTGACCGGGCCTCCTCCGCCGGGCCGCGCGCAGGACGCGGCACACACCGGGGAGCCCGGTGCTCAGCGTCCGAGGGGGAGGTCCCGACAGTGGCACAGCCGGCGAGCCCGCCCCCGTCCCCCGCCGCCCCGGGACCGGCGCGCCGCACGATCCGCGCCGACACCCTGGCCCGGCTGCGCGCGGCGGCGGTGACCGAGCCCGGCCGGCTGCGGATCATCGGGGCCGTGCTGGCCCTTCTGGTGCTGGTGTTCGGGACCGTGACCGTCTGCCAGACCGCCAACCGGGCCGCCGCGGCCGACGCCGTGGTGGACCGCGGCCGGCCGCTGAGCGACGACGCGGCGAGCATCTACCGTTCGCTCGCCGACGCCGACACCACCGCCGCCGGCGCCTTCCTGACCGGGGACGGCGGCTCGCCCGCGCTGCGCGAGCGGTACGAGAGGGACATCCGGACCGCCTCCCGGCTGCTGACCGAGGCGGCGGCGAACGCCGGTGTCTCGGGGCGCGGCCGCGAGGAGATCACCGAGCTGAACGAGCAGCTCACCGTCTACACCGGCCTGGTGGAGACCGCCCGCGCCAACGACCGGCAGGGACTGCCGCTGGGCGGCGCCTATCTGCGCCACGCCAGCGAGCGGATGCGCGAGCACATGCTGCCCGCCGCCGACGCCCTCTACCGGTCCGAGACCGCCCGGCTCGGCGAGGACCGCCACCGGGCCCGGGCCTGGCCCCTTGCGGCGCTGCTCACCGGAGTGGCCGCGCTGGCCGCGCTCGGCTGGGCCCAGCGGCGTCACTACCTGCGCACGAACCGGGTGTTCAGCCCCGGGCTGCTGGCCGCGACCGCGGCGACGGCCGTACTGCTGCTGTGGCTGGCCGCCGGGCACTGGCTGGCCCGGTCCGCCCTGGACGAATCCGACCGGCACGGCGCCCGGTCGCTCCAGGTGCTCAGCGCGGCGTGGACGACCGCGCTGCAGGCGCGCGGCGACGAGAACCTGACGCTGGTGGCGCGCGGCGGCGGCACCGCGTACGAGAGGAGCTACCGCGCGGGCATGCGCACGCTGGCGGGCAGCCGCTCGAGCGGGGGCGCGGGCCCGGACCGGCAGAACGGCGGGCAGTTGGCGAGGGCCCTGGAGCTGGCCGACGACGAGGCGGGGCGCGCACCGGTCGAGCGCGCCGTACGGGCCGCGGCCGTCTGGCGCGAACGCCACGCGGCGGCCCGTGAGCTGGAGAACGGCGGCCGGTACGAGGCCGCCGTGGGCCTGGTGATCCGGCCCGGCGAGGACACCGCGCGCAGCGCCTTCGACGAGGTGGACACCGCGCTGGCCGAGGCCGTACGGCACGAGCGGCGGGAGTTCGGGCGGGCGGCCGGGCGGGGCCGGGACGCCCTGGCCGGACTGCCCGCCGGGGCCGGGGCGCTGTCCGTCCTCGCCGCGGCGGGCGTGGCGGCGGGCGTCGGCCGCAGACTGTCGGAGTACCGGTGAGCGGTGCGGGCGGTACGGGGGACGAGGAGGTGGGACGGGGGATGCGGATGACGCGGACCGGCGGTGCCCGGACGGTGGCGGGCCTGCCCGTGCCGGTGGTCCTCCTGGTGGCCGTGCTGGCCGCCGGGGCCCTGCTCGGCGCGGCCGTACAGGCGGCGCTGTCCGGCGGGGTGGCCGCGCGGCCGACCGTGGGGTCCGGGCCGTCCGCCGGACCGGACGGCGGATCGGACGGCGGATCGGACGATGAGCCGGACGCCGTACCGGGCCCGGTACGGCCCGCCGCCGGGCGGGAGCGCTGCGCCGACGGGAGCGACCCGGCGGCGAGCCTGCGGCCGTCCAGGGCCGCGGGCCCCGCCGTCGAACGCGTCCGGCGGGCGGGACGGCTGGTGGTCGGCGTCGACCAGAACAGCTATCTGTGGGGCTACTTCGACCCCTTCTCCAGGGAGTTCACCGGCTTCGACATCGAACTGGTGAAGGCGATAGCCACCGATCTGCTCGGCCCCGACCCCGAGATCGTCTACAAGACCATCCCGACCGACCAGCGCATCCCCGCGCTCCGGCGGCGTCAGGTGGACATGGTGGTGCGGACCATGTCCATCACCTGCGACCGGATCCGCCAAGTGGCGTTCTCCACCGCGTACTTCGAGGCCGGGCAGCAGATCCTCGCCCCGGAGGACTCGCGGATCACCGGGTTCGACGCCTCGCTGCGCGGCAGGCGGCTGTGCACCGCGGCCGGTTCGACCGCGCAGACGCTGCTGGAGAAGGACTCCCGGGGTGCCCGGCCGGTGTACGCCGACAACCAGCTCGACTGCCTGGTGCGGCTGCAACTGGGCGAGGTGGACGCGGTGATGACCGACAGCGCCCTGGCCGCCGGGCAGGCCGCCCAGGACCCCTCGGTCCGCCTCGTCGGCGACCCGCTGACCGTCGAACCGTACGGCGTGGCGATGAATCTCGGCGACGAGGATCTCGTCCGCCGGGTGAACAAGGTGCTGGAGGACTACCGTCGGGGCGGTGCGGACAGCGCGTGGACGACCGCATACGAACGGTGGCTGGCAGACAGGATGGAGACGGCGGAGCCGGCACCCCCGGCCCCGGCCTACAGGGACTGAAGGCACATCGGACGAGGCGTCGGCGACGGCGACGAGAGCGGCGAGGTGACGGATGGGGGACGGCGGCACTGCGGGCGGGACAGCGGGCCCCGGCGGCCCGGCGGGCGGCACTGCGGGCGGGCCGGTGCTGGGCCCCGAGGAGGTGGACCGCGCGCTGGCCCGGCTGGGCGCGGAGCACGAGGCGGTCGAGACCTCCCTGTACGCCCTTCAGGACCACGCGGGGCGCGGACTGCTGGAGAACGCGGAACTGACCGGTGTCACCAAGGAGCGGTGGGCCCGGGCCGAGGAGTCGATCGCACTGCTGTGGACGTGCTTCGACACCTTCACCGCGGCCCTGCGCTCGGTGCACGAGCTGCGGGCCGGGTGCCGCCGGCCGGGTCCGGAGGAGCTGGCCGAGCTGACCGCGCGGCTGCGGGGCCCGGTGGTGGCCCTCCCGGGCGGCACGGACGGCGGCGAAGGCGGGGAGCGGGTCGGTCTGGCGGAGCTGGTCCGCCGGATGAACCGCTGGTACGCCCAGGCCCTCGATGTGGTGGCCGCCGCCGAGTCCGTCTGGTCCGCGCTGCCCGCCCGGATAGACATGCTCTCCGCCGAGTTGCAGCGGGTCCGCTCCCTGGCGCACTCCGTCGGCGTACGCCCCGGGGAGCATCCGGCCGGTGACGAGCTGGAGGACATCACCGCCGAGCTGACCTCGCTGCGCGCCGAGGTCGTCGCCGATCCGCTGGCCTTCTGGGTCTCGGCGGGCGGGAGTTCGGCGCCGGGCGGCGGCCGTCCCGACACCGTGCGGTACGACCGGGCGGCACGTGCCCTGGAGGACGTGCGGCGCGAGATCGAGGCCGTGCTCCAGGTGCGGCAGGACGCCGAGCAGCGGCTGATGCGGCTGCGCGACGTGCTCTCCCGCGCGGACCGCACCCTGGCGGAGGCGCGCACGGCGCGCGGCGAGGTGCTGGCGAAGATCGCCGCCTCCGAGGTGCCCGCGGTGAGCGGGCCGCCGACCGCCCTGTACGAGCAGCTCTCCCTCGCCGCGGAGCACCGGCGGCACGCCCGGTGGCACCGGCTGTCCCCGCTGCTGGAGAGCCTGGAGGAACGGGCGGAGGAGGAGCTGGAGCGGGCCCGGGACTCCCTGTCCGCGGTGACCGCGCCGCTGGCCGTCCGCGCGGAGCTGCGCGGCCGGCTGGACGCGTACCGGGCACGGCTGGCACGGCGGCGGATGGCGGACGACCCGCTGCTGGCGGAGCGGTACGACGCCGCCCGGCGGCTGCTGTGGAGCGCGCCGTGTGATCTGCGGGCCGCCGAACGCGCGGTGCTGCGCTACCAGCGGGCGGCGCTGGAGGTCCTGGCACCGGACGGCGAGGGGGGCGTCCGGTGAGTACGGAGCACCCGCGGAACGCGGAGGGGGCCGGGCACCCGGAGCCCCCGGAGCCCCCGGAGGACGCGGAGAGCACGGAGAAGGAGAGGAGAACGGGGGGCGCGGAAGGCGCCGGGCCCCCGGCCGGCCGGGGCGCGTACGAGGACGCCGACGGCGGGACGGCAGCGCACCCGGCCACCGACGGCACGGTGACCTCGCCGCCGACGAGGACCCTCGCCCTCCCCTCGGCCGGGCGCCCCGCCGGGCGGCCGGTCTCCGTGCGGGGCTCGGGCCCGCCGTCCGCGGCGGCGTCCGCGGCGTCCTCGTCGTCCGGCCGCGCCGCGCTGGGTGCCGGGCTGGTGACGGTTCCCCCGGTGCCGCGCCCGGACCCCCGGTCGGCGGTGCTGGCGGACCCGGAGGTGCCCGAGGGGAAGCGGTTCTGCGGCAACGGCGGGTGCGGCGCGCCGGTGGGCCGCTCGCGCGGCGGCCGGACGGCCCGTCCCGAGGGCTTCTGCACCCGGTGCGGCCGCCCGTACTCCTTCGTCCCGAAACTGCGGCCGGGCGAGGTGGTGCACGGCCAGTACGAGGTGGCGGGCTGCCTGGCGCACGGCGGGCTGGGCTGGATCTACCTGGCGGTGGACCGCGCCGTCTCCGACCGCTGGGTGGTGCTCAAGGGGCTGCTGGACACCGGTGACGAGGACGCCATGGCGGCGGCGATCTCCGAGCGGCGGTTCCTCGCGGAGATCGAGCATCCCTCGATCGTGCGGATCTACAACTTCGTCGAGCATCCCGACCGGCGCACCGGCAGCCTCGACGGCTACATCGTGATGGAGTACGTCGGGGGCAGGTCTCTCAAGGAGATCGCCAACTCCCGCCGCACGCCCGCCGGCCGCCGCGACCCGCTGCCGGTGGCGCAGGCGTGCGCCTACGGCATCGAGGCGCTGGAGGCGCTGGGCCATCTGCACGGACGCGGCCTGCTGTACTGCGACTTCAAGGTGGACAACGCCATCCAGCAGGGCGACCGGCTCAAGCTGATCGACATGGGCGCGGTCCGGCGGACGGACGACCACACCAGCGCGGTCTACGGCACGATCGGCTACCAGGCGCCCGAGGTGGCCCGCACCGGCCCGTCGATCGCCTCCGACCTGTACACGGTCGCGCGCACCCTGGCCGTGCTGACCTTCGACTTCCAGGGCTACACCACCGTGTTCGCGCACGACATGCCGGGCCCGGAGCACATCGAGGTCTTCCGGCGGCACGAGTCCTTCCACCGGCTGCTGGTACGGGCCACCGACCCCGATCCACGGCTCCGGTTCGCCTCGGCCGAGGAGATGTCCGAACAGCTCACCGGGGTGCTGCGGGAGATCGTGGCGCTCCGGACGGGCCGCCCGCGGCCGGTGGTGTCCACGCTGTTCGGTCCGGAGACGAAGGTGGTGGACACCCGGCTGCTGCCGCCCGTCGGCGGCGACGTCTCGCTGCTGGGACTCCGTCCGGTCCGGACGCCGCGACGGACGCGCCCGGGGCGCGCGCCGGTCCCGGTGGACGGCCCCGCGCCGCGCCCGGCAGGCGGTGCGCCGACGCTGGTGCCGCTGGACACGCGGGCCGCCGCGCTGGCCCTGCCCGTCCCGCTGGTGGACCCGGCCGACCCGAGCGCCGGGTTCCTCGCCGGGCTGCTGGCCGCCGCCCCCGCCGAACTCCTCGCCGCGCTGCGGTCCGCGCCCGCCGACTCCGCCGAGGTGCGACTGCGGGAGCTGCGCGCCCGGCTGGAGTCGGGCGAGGAGCGGGACCGCCGGGCCGCGGCCGGGACGCTGGCCGGTCTGGAGGAGCGGCACGGCGGTGACTGGCGTGTCGTCTGGTACCGGGGGCTGTACGCCCTGGTGGGCGGCGATCCGGGGACGGCGGCGGCGGCCTTCGAGGCGGTCCGCGACGCCTTCCCGGGCGAGCTCGCCCCCAAGCTGGCGCTGGGCGTCTGCGCCGAGGCGCTGGGGCGGTGGGAGGACGCCGCGGCGTACTACCGCCTGGTGTGGTCGACCGATCACGGTCAGGTGGGCGCCGCGTTCGGCCTGGCCCGGGTACGGTTGGCCATCGATGATCGCCAAGGTGCGGTGCGGGCGCTGGAATCCGTACCGGAGTCCTCCGTCCATCACACGGCCGCGCGGGTCGCCGCCGTGCGGGCCAGACTGCGGCGGCGTTCCCCCGGGGAACCGCTGTCGGCGGACCTGCGCGCCGCCGCCCGCCAGGTGGAGCGGCTGCGGGAGGCGGGGCTGGACGCGTTGCGCCGTGAACGGTTGACCGCCGAGGTACTGGGAAGTGCGTTGGACTGGGTGCTTGCGGGCCGACCGGGCGAGCCCGCGCCCGCCTCTCCGGGGCGCCCCCCGGACCTGCTGGGCTGCGAACTGGACGAGACCGGGCTCCGCCTGGGGCTGGAACGCTCCTTCCGGCGGCTCGCCCGGCTCGCGCAGTCCGGCACCGAAAGGATCGAACTGGTGGAACGGGCCAACCGTCTCCGCCCCAGAACGTGGGTGTGACCATGCCGCAGCTCGACCAACTCTCCGTATGCCCCCGCTGTGCGGAGCCGCTGGAGGAGGGGGACCTCTTCTGCGGCGCGTGCGGCGCCGACCTGGCCGCCGCGCGCCGGACAGCGGAGGGCGGCGGCACCGCCGCGTCCGCCGGTACGGACGGCGCGCGGCCCTCGGTACCGCCACCCGCGTCCGCCGCGCCGCCCGCGGTACCGCCGTCCGCGCCGCCGCCTCCCCCGTACCCGCCCGCCCCGGCCGCGCCCCCCGTCCCGCCGCACGCGCCCACCGGCGCGGACGGACCGGGCGGGGCGGACGGGGCCGACTTCGTATTGCCGCCGCCCGCAGCCGCCCCGGACGGGCGGCACCAGGCCGGCCCCGCGCCGGAGCGGGAGGACTTCCCGCTCACGCCGCCCGCACCGGCGCCGGACGGCCCCGACCCGCGCGAGGAGCAGCACGAGTCCCCGCGTGAGGAGCGGCACGGGGAGTCCCGCGGCCACTCCCACGGGGAACCGCACGACGGCCCGGGCGGAGACGCGGACGGGGAGGCGGACGGCGGCCCGGGCGGGGGCGCGGAAGAGCCGTGCGTCGCCTGTGGCACGGGCGCCGTCGGCCGGGACGGCCACTGCGAGCACTGCGGCCACCGCCGCCCGCACGAACGCGACCACCTGGAGCGCACGGTGCCGGGAGCGGCGGCGGTCAGCGACCGCGGGCTGCGCCACCACCGCAACGAGGACTCCTTCGCCGTCGCCTCCGCCGGGCTGCCGGACGGCTCGGCGGCCCCGGTCGCCGTCGTCTGCGACGGGGTGTCGTCGGCGATCCGCCCCGACGAGGCGTCGGCCGCCGCCGCCGAGGCCGCCTGCGCCTCGCTGCTCGCCGCGCTGCCGCACGGCACCGATCCCCGGGAGGCGATGCGCGCCGCCCTGCTGGCCGCCGCCGGGGCGGTCGGCGACCTGGCCGCGAGGACCCCGGCGGACCCGGCGCGCAACGCCCCGGCCTGCACCATCGTCGGCGCGGTGGTCACGGGCGAGGTCCTCACCGTCGGCTGGGTCGGCGACAGCCGCGCCTACTGGGTGCCCGAGGACCGCTCCACCCAGCCCGCCCGGCTCACCGAGGACGACTCCTGGGCGGCCCAGATGGTCGCGGCCGGCCTGCTGGAGGAGGCCGAGGCGTACGCCGACCCGCGGGCCCACGCCATCACCGGCTGGCTGGGCGCGGACGCCCACGAGATCGACCCGCACACCGCGTCCTTCACCCCGGACCGGCCGGGCGTGGTGGTGGTGTGCACCGACGGGCTGTGGAACTACGCCGAGTCCGCCGAGGAGATGACCTCGGTGGTCGCGCCCGACGCCCGTACCGAGCCGCTGCGCTGTGCCCGCCAGCTCGTGGGGCACGCGCTCGACGGCGGCGGGCACGACAACGTGACGGTGGCGGTGGTGCCGTTCCCCGCCCCGGACGGCCGGACGGTGTCCGGCTGACACCGTGCCGGGGGCCCGGCCGCCCCGGCCGAGGGACCGGTCCGTGCCCCGCGGCCGGTCCGCCTCCCCGGCGGTACGGGGACCGCCGGACCACTCGCCACGGTGGTGGGCGAGGCCGGCGCCGGGACCGGTACTGTTCCGCTGAGGGCGAGCGTCTCCGAGGCCGACGAGACGGCGCCGCGCACACGGGGCAACCGGAACGGTCCGTGTGGACGTGAAGAAGTGAGCAACCGATCGACGCGGAGCTGCACGGAGGGGAAGGACCGACATGCCGACTTGCCCGAACGGTCACCAGTCGGCGGCCGACGACTGGTGCGAGGTGTGCGGCCAGCGCATGACCTCCGCTCAGGGTGCGCCCGCCGGCGCCGTCCCGCCCCCGCAGATGCCCGGCCTGGGAGTCCCCCCGGCCCGGCCGGGGGGAGGCTACGGCTACCCCGCGCCGGAGAACGACAGCACGATGCAGGCCCAGCTCTGCCCGCAGTGCCGCACCCCCCGCGAGGGGCTCTCGCCGTTCTGCGAGGAGTGCCGGTACAACTTCCTGACCAACACTCCCACCACCTTCACCTCGCCCCCGCCGCCGTCCCCGCCCTCGCAGGCGCCCGGCGGCAGTACGGGGCTGAACCTGCCGCCCGGCTTCCAGACGGGCCCGCCCGGACCGCAGCCGCCGCAGCCCGGGCAGCCCCTGGACTACGAGCGCTCCCGGCCGTCCCAGGTGAACCGCCCGGCCGAGCCGCTCGCCCCGGAGCCGCAGGGGCCGCCGCCCCACCGGCAACAGCACCAGCAGCAGCACCAGTCGCAGCCGCAGCACCAGCAGCAGGGCCCGCCCGACTACGCGCAGCAGCCCGGCTACGGCCGGCCGGCCGACTACGGGCAGCAGTCCGCCGTGGGGGCCCCGCCCGCACAGCCCGGCTACGGCTACCCCCAGCCGCCCCAGCCCCCGCACCACCAGCCGGGGCAGCAGCCCGGCGGCGGGGGTGACGACTGGACGCTGCCGCCGGCCGGCCGGCCCGCCCAGCCGGACTACGGGCAGCAGCCCGGCTACGGATATCCGCAGCAGCAGCACCAGCAGCCCCCGCACCAGCATCAGCAGCAGCCGCCCCACCAACAGCAGCACCAGCAGCCGCAGCAGCCGGCGAACTGGATGGTGACGATCGGGCCGGACCGCGAGTACTTCGCGGCGATGATGCAGCGCAGCGGCCCGGAGGCCGCCGGCCTGAACCTGCCCGCCTACTCCCCCGAGCAGCGCGTCCAGCTGACCGGCCCCCAGGTGACCATCGGCCGCCGCCGCCACTCCACCGGCGAGTCCCCCGACATCGACCTGGCCCGTCCGCCGGAGGATCCGGGGGTCTCGCACCAGCACGCGGTGCTGGTGCGGCAGCCCGACGGGAACTGGGCCGTGGTCGACCAGGACTCCACCAACGGCACCACCGTCAACGGCGCCGAGGACCCGATCCAGCCGTTCGTGCCGGTGCCGCTCCAGGAGGGCGACCGGGTGCACGTCGGGGCCTGGACCACGATCACCCTGTACCGGGGCTGACCCCGGCGGCTGATCCCGTGCCGGGCCCCGCCGGCAGCGGCCAGCGGTCCGGCCCGTCCGGGTCGTCCAGCCAGACCCACTGGTCCGCGCCGCGCACCGTCACGCCGTACCGGGTGCGGTCCGGCCGCCCGGCGCGCCGCCACCGTTCGTAGGCGGTGCCCGGGTCCGGGCCGGCCGGGCCGCCCCCGGTCAGCGACAGCAGGAAACCGAACGACTCGGTCCGCAGCGCCTCGCTCGGCAGGTCCGACGGATCGATCCGCGGGCGCGGCGGGCGGTCGCCGCGCAGCGGGACGAAGTAGGCGGGCTCCGGCAGGAAGCGGCCCTCGGCACGGCCGGGCTCCGTCACCCGCAGGGCGAGCAGCCCGGTGGCCACCGGGGTCAGGATGACCGCCCCCGGCCTGCACTGCGCCGGCCAGGCCGGCGGTACGGCGTCCACCGCGCAGGTCCCGATGATCCGGTCGTACGGCCCCCGCTCCGGGCAGCCGAGGGCCCCGTCCCCGGTGACCACCTCGGGGTGGCGGCCGGCCGCCGCCAGCCGCGTCCGGGCCTCCCCGGTGATCTCCGGATCCACGTCGACGGTGGTCACGCGGGCGTCGCCCAGCCGGTGGGCCAGCAGGGCGGCGTTCCAGCCGGTGCCGGTGCCGATCTCCAGCACGTCCATCCCGTCCGCCACCCGCAGGTCCCGGAGCATCATCGCCATCAGGGACGGCTGGCTGGAGGAGGACCGCGGCTCGCCGTCCCGCACCCGGGTCGCCAGCGGCACGTCCTCGTAGACGCCCGTCAGCCAGCGCTCCCGCACCGACGGGTCGGGGTCGTCGCGGCCGAGCCGCTCGTAGCCGCCCACCAGGGGCAGGTAGTAGCAGGGCACGAACAAGTGCCGCGGCACGGCCTCGAACGCCGCCCGCCACGCCGGGTCGGCCAGCAGGCCCTCCGCCTCGATGCCGCGCACCAGCGCCCGGGCCAGTGTCCGGGCCCGGTCCCGGAACTCCCCGTCATGGGCGGCCCGGGCGGCCCGGCCGTCCCACTCGCCCCTTCCGTCCGCTTCGTCGGTCATGCTCCCCATACTTCCACTCCCGTCCCGGGAGGTGATCGAACATGTCCGTCCGGGACCGCTCGGAAGGTGATGTTCCGCCACTACCATCCGCCTCATGAGCGAAGCCGCGATCACAGTCGAGGGGCTGCGCAAGCGGTACGGGGATGTGCGGGCCGTCGACGGGGTGTCCTTCACGGTCGAGAGCGGCGAGTTCTACGGCATCCTCGGACCCAACGGCGCGGGCAAGACGACCACCCTGGAGATCACCGAGGGCCTGCGCAGACCCGACGAGGGCGAGGTGCGGCTGCTGGGCCGCTCCCCCTTCCCCCGTGACCCGGCACTGCTGCGCCGCATGGGAGTGCAGCTCCAGGCGTCGGCGTTCTTCGAGCGGCTGACCGCCCGCGAGCAGATCCACACCTTCGCCTCCTTCTACGGCGTACCGGCCGAACGGGCCGACGCGATGCTGGAGCGGGTCGGCCTGACCGAGAAGGCGGGCACCCGCGAGAACAAGCTCTCCGGCGGCCAGGCCCAGCGGCTGTCCATCGCCTGCGCCCTGGTCCACGATCCGGAGCTGGTCTTCCTCGACGAGCCGACCACCGGCCTGGACCCGCAGGCGCGCCGCAACCTGTGGGACCTGCTGCGGGACATCAACGAGGAGGGCCGCACGGTGGTGCTGACCACCCACTACATGGACGAGGCCGAGACGCTGTGCGACCGGGTGGCGGTGATGGACCACGGCCGCGTGCTGCGGGTGGGCGCCCCCGCCGATCTGGTCGCGGAGCTGGGTGTGAGATCGCTGGAGGACGTCTTCCTCCAGCTGACCGGACGGGAGTACCGCCAGTGAGCGGCACCGAGGCGCGCACCGCGGCGGGCGGCGGCGGGCAGACCCCGGGCGGGACCGGGGGAGGCGGCCGGCCGGGAAGGACGGGCCGGGGCCCGGACCTGCGGGTGTTCGCCGGTCTGTCGAAGGCGATGGCCCTGGGCCTGCTGCGGGACCGGGCCGCCGTCTTCTTCATGCTGCTCTTCCCGCTGATGTTCCTGGTCTTCCTCGGCGCCCTGCTCAAGGGCGACTCGACGCCGCGGGTGGAGATCGTCCAGATCGGCCGGGTCGAGGTGCTGGACGCGCTGCCGGCCGGGACGCGGGAGGAGCTGGACGACTTCCTGGAGCTGCGGAGGTCCGGCGACCGCGAGAAGGCACTGGAGGAGGTCCGCGCGGGCGATGTGGACGCCGTGCTCTGGCAGCACGGCGACGAGGTGCGGCTGCGCTACTCGGCGGCCGACCCCACCCGGGCCGGCAATGTGCGCGCGGTCGTCAACTCGCTCGTCCAGCAGGCCAACATCGCCGCCACCGGGCAGCCGCCCGCGTACGAGCTGACCTCCGCGCAGGCGGAGGACGAGTCGATGAAGGCGATCCAGTTCCTCACCCCCGGCCTGCTCGGCTGGGCGGTGTCGATGAGCGCGGTCATGGGCTCGGCCCTGGTCCTGGTCAACTGGCGCAAGAAGCGCATCCTGCGCAGGCTGTGGCTCGCCCCGGTGAGCGCGGGCTCGGTCATCGCCGCCCGGGTCGGGGTGACCGTAGCCCTGGCCCTGGTCCAGACGCTGGTCTTCATCGGGGTGGCCACGCTCCCGTACTACGGGCTGGAGCTGTCCGGCCACTGGTGGCTGTCCCTGCCGCTGGTGGTCTGCGGCACACTGGCCTTCATGTCCATGGGGCTGGTCGTCGGCGCCTGGGCGAAGACCGAGGAGGCCGCCAACGGCGTCTCCCAGCTCGTCGTCCTGCCGATGGCCTTCCTCTCCGGGGCCTTCTTCCCCCTGGAGGGCACCCCGGCCTGGGTGCGCACGCTCTCCGAGATCTTCCCCCTCAAGCACCTCACCGAGGCGATGCAGGACGTCCTCTCCCGCGGCCAGGGCTGGGACGCCGCCCTGCCCGTGATGGGCGGGCTGCTGCTGTTCGCGGTGGTCCTGACGGCCGTCGCCGCCAGGTTCTTCCGCTGGGACGACGCGTGATCCGGCGCCGGTCCGCGCCGCGGGGCCGCCTGGACGGACGGCCCGGCGGCGTGGACCGGCGCGTCTGCGACCATGGGTGGGTGGCGGCTCCGCTCCCCACCGGGAGACGGGGGTCTGCGGCCGGGAGACCGCGGTCCGGCCCGGGCCGGTCCCCCGCGGGACCGGAGGGGCGCCACCGAGCAGGACGCGATTCCCCCGCCGGCCGCGACCGGCGGTCCCTTCGCTAGGAGACTGATGGAGATTCCGCACGGCAGCCTGCAGGCGCAGACCTTCTTCGAGCAGGTCGGGGGCGAGGAGACGTTCCGGCGGCTGGTGCGCCGGTTCTACGAGGGCGTCGCCGAGGACCCGCTGCTGCGGCCGATGTACCCGGAGGAGGACCTCGGTCCGGCCGAGGAGCGTCTGACGCTGTTCCTCATGCAGTACTGGGGCGGGCCGAAGACGTACAGCGAGCGGCGGGGGCACCCCCGGCTGCGGATGCGCCACATGCCCTTCACCGTCGACCGCGCCGCGCACGACGCCTGGCTGCGGCACATGCGGGACGCGGTGGACAGCCTCGGTCTGACCCCCGAGCACGAGCGGCAGCTGTGGGACTACCTGGTCTACGCGGCCGGCTCGCTGATCAACTCCCCGGACTGAGCCGTCCCCGCCCCCGGGCCGGACGGCCCCGGCCGTCCCGGGGCCGTCCGGGGCGGGGTCAGCCGCCCCGGACGGGGATGACGCCCAGCCCCGTACCGCCGCCGCGGCGCACCGCGACCGAGCCGTACGGGGTGCGCAGCCGCAGCCAGGTGCCGGCGGCGAGCACGGCGGCCTCCGGCCCCGCGCCACCCGGCCGCCCGGGAGGCGGCGGGCCCTGTGGCCCGGCCGCCGGGGCCGGGCCGAGCGGCCGCAGCATTCCGAGCGACCGGGCGGCGTGCACGGCGCGCAGCGGCAGCCCGGTGCCGCCGCCCAGCGGCCGGGACCAGATCTCCTCGGCCAGCGCGTCCAGCGCCTCACGGGTGCGCTCCCCGGGCGGCAGCGCCTCGCTGCGCCGCCGGAACTCGGCCACCACGGAGTCGGCGGCCGCGCGGACCGACTCGTAGGGCAGCACACCCACCGGGCGCCAGCCGCCGAGCGGCGGCAGCAGCCCGGCCCAGGGCGGGCCGGTCACCGCGGCGGGGACGGACACCGAGGCGTCCTTCTCGGCCACGCCCTCGAGCAGTTCCCCGGCCGAGACGGTGGTGTCCAGTTCCACCGGTCCCACCGGTCCCGCCGCCGACCCCCCGGTCCCCTCCGGTGCCACCAGCCGTGCCGTGCGCACGGCCAGCACCTCGAACCGGGCCGGGCGGGCGAAGAGGCCCAGGACGCCCTCCTCCTGGTGCGGCCGGCGTGCCCGCAGCCGCACCACCGCGTTCCGCTCCCAGCGCAGCAGCCGCTCCAGGAGGGCGGCGAGCTCCGCCGCCTCCCCGGGATCGGCGAACACCAGACGGCGGGGCTGTGGCTGTCCTCCGCTCATGCGGCGACGGTCCCCGTCGCGCTGTCGTCCAGGTACTCCTTGAGGAACGCCTTCTCCTCGTCGCTGAGCCGGCGGGGCCGCTCCCGCTCGAGGTCGTAGGGGACCACGACCGTGGAGGCCCGCGCGTAGACGGTCTCCGCGCCCTCGCCGTCCGCCGCCCCGGGGCCGTCCTTGACCTCGTAGGAGACCGTCACCGAGGCCGCGCCGACCTTCGTGACCCACAGCTCGACCACGACCGGC
Source organism: Streptomyces rubellus (assembly GCF_036323805.1). Lineage (NCBI taxonomy): Bacteria > Bacillati > Actinomycetota > Actinomycetes > Kitasatosporales > Streptomycetaceae > Streptomyces > Streptomyces rubellus. The sequence continues at coordinate 304,727 of NZ_JAZDCX010000001.1, read as the reverse complement.
TCGTGCCGGTGCGTCAGCGGCCTGAGATAGGAGATCTCGTGCCGGGCCACCACCGAACCGCCGGTGAAGGCCCCCGACGCCGCCTGCCGCGCCAGCCGGAACATGAAGTCGATCCGCGCCTCCTCCAGGTAGCGGAGGAAGACGACGTTGTTGACGTGCCCGAAGGCGTCCATGTCCGACCAGCGCAGCGGACAGGGGTACACGTGTCGCACTTGGCCCCTCAGCCCCGGGTCAGCTTCTTGTAGGTGGTGCGGTGCGGACGGGCGGCGTCCGGGCCGAGCCGCTCGATCTTGTTCTTCTCGTACGACTCGAAGTTGCCCTCGAACCAGAACCACTTGCTCTCGCCCTCGTAGGCGAGGATGTGCGTGGCGACCCGGTCCAGGAACCAGCGGTCGTGGGAGACGACCACGGCGCAGCCGGGGAACTCCAGCAGCGCGTTCTCCAGCGAGGACAGCGTCTCGACGTCGAGGTCGTTGGTCGGCTCGTCCAGCAGCAGCAGGTTGCCGCCCTGCTTGAGGGTGAGCGCCAGGTTGAGGCGGTTGCGCTCGCCGCCGGACAGGACGCCGGCGGGCTTCTGCTGGTCCGGGCCCTTGAAGCCGAACGCGGAGACGTAGGCGCGCGAGGGCATCTCGACCTGGCCGACGTTGATGTAGTCGAGCTCGTCGGAGACCACGGCCCACAGGGTCTTCTTGGGGTCGATGTTCTCGCGGGTCTGGTCGACGTAGGAGATCTTGACCGTGTCGCCGACCCGGATGTTGCCGGAGTCCGGCTGCTCCAGGCCCTGGATCATCTTGAACAGCGTGGTCTTGCCCGCGCCGTTGGGACCGATGACGCCGACGATGCCGTTGCGCGGGAGGGTGAAGGACAGGTCGTCGATGAGGACCTTGTCACCGAACGCCTTGTGCAGGTTCTCCACCTCGACCACGACGTTGCCCAGCCGCGGCCCCGGCGGGATCTGGATCTCCTCGAAGTCCAGCTTCCGCATCTTGTCGGCCTCGGCCGCCATCTCCTCGTAGCGGGCCAGTCGCGCCTTGGACTTCGCCTGGCGGCCCTTGGCGTTGGAGCGGACCCACTCCAGCTCCTCCTTGAGGCGCTTCTGGCGCTTGGCGTCCTTCTGCCCCTCGACCTTCAGCCGGGAGGCCTTCTTCTCCAGGTAGGTGGAGTAGTTGCCCTCGTAGGGGTGGGCGCGGCCGCGGTCGAGCTCCAGGATCCACTCGGCGACGTTGTCCAGGAAGTACCGGTCGTGGGTGATGGCCACGACGGTGCCCTCGTACTTGGCGAGGTGCTGCTCCAGCCACTGCACGGACTCGGCGTCCAGGTGGTTGGTGGGTTCGTCCAGCAGCAGCAGGTCGGGCTGCTCCAGCAGGAGCTTGCACAGCGCGACGCGGCGCTTCTCGCCGCCGGAGAGGTTGGTGACGGGCCAGTCGCCGGGCGGGCAGCCCAGGGCGTCCATGGCCTGCTCCAGCTGGGCGTCGAGGTCCCAGGCGTTCGCGTGGTCGAGCTGCTCCTGGAGCTTGCCCATCTCCTCCAGCAGCGCGTCGGAGTAGTCGGTCGCCATCTGCTCGGCGATCTCGTTGAACCGGTCGAGCTTGCCCTTGATCTCCGCCACGCCGTCCTGGACGTTCTCCAGCACGGTCTTCGACTCGTCCAGCGGGGGCTCCTGGAGGAGGATGCCGACGCTGTGGCCGGGAGAGAGGAAGGCGTCGCCGTTGGACGGCTGCTCCAGGCCCGCCATGATCTTCAGCACCGTGGACTTGCCCGCGCCGTTGGGACCCACGACGCCGATCTTCGCGCCCGGCAGGAAGCTCAGTGTGACGTCGTCGAGAATCACCTTGTCGCCGTGCGCCTTACGCGCCTTGCGCATGGTGTAGATGTACTCAGCCAAGAGAAACCGTCCGGCAGTCAGGGAGTAGGCGGATACACCCATCTTGCCGCACCCGGTGCCGGGGGCGAAAACGAGCACTCGGGCGGCCTGTGTCACGCCGCTGACCTGCGATCGCGCCGGGACGACGGGGGCAGCGGCGGCGGCAGCGAAAGCACCGGGACGACGGGACGGCGAAAAGGGCCGTGTGCCGCCGCACGGGGTGCGGCGGCACACGGCCGGGTGGGTCGGGGCGTCAGGGGATCACGCCCGGATCCCGTGGTTCAGCTCTCGGCGCCGGTGGCGGGCTTCCGCTTCCGCAGGAAGAACACCGCGGCACCGCCGGCGATCACCAGCGCGATGGCGACACCCGCGATGATCGGGGTGGCGCTGCTGCCGCCGGTCGCGGCGAGGTTGCCCTCGTCGTCACCCTTGTCGCCGGTGTCACCGCCGACCGTGGCCGGGCTGGGCTCGGTCTCGGGCTTCTCCGGGGTCTCCTCGGGGGTCTCCACCTTGCCGCCGTTGCCGCCGGTGCTGCCCGCCTCGCAGTCGAGGGTGCCGGTGAAGGTCTCCTTGAAGCCGTCCGGACCGGTGATCGTGATCTCGTAGGGCTGGTCCTCCTTCACCGGGACGGTGATGGTCTCGGACCCGCCGGCCGGGATCTCGTGCTCCTTGCCCGCGAGGGTGAAGGTGAACGGCTCGTCGCCCTCGTTGGTGGCGGTGACGTCCACGCCGCCCTTGACGCAGTTCTTCTCGGCGGACACCGCCGGGATCGGGCCCTTGCCGGCCGCCCAGTTCGCGGTCGCGTTCGCGGTCACGGTGGACTGGCTGGAGCCGGCCAGGATCTGGGTCTGGCTGCGCACCTTGAGGCTGGTGAACGCGCGGCCCACCGAGACCTCGGTGCTGGCGTGCGCGGTCAGCGAGGCGGTGCCGTCCTCGGCTTCCTTCGGGACGTCGAAGAAGAGCTCGTCGCCGTCCTTCGCGGAGACCGCCGCCTGGCCGTCCTTGGTGACGACCTTCACGCCCTTGGCCTCGGCCTCGGCGTCGGGCGTGATGGTCACGCTCTGCGCGTTGGTGCGGACGGTGACCGGGCCGAGCTTCTCACCGGGCTTGCCCGACACGGCGGGCGAGTCGAGGGTGAGGGACGGCGTGGGCTCCTGGAGGTCCTGGGCGCTCTTCTCCAGGTAGTCGGCGAGCTTCTCGGCGTCCGGGTTGACCGCCTCGACCTTGGCGTTGTCGGAGAAGCGCCAGATGGCGACCTGGGTGCCCGCGGCGGCGGTCTTCTCGGTGAGCTGTCCGGCGCCGGCCTTCTCGGCGAGCGCGGCCAGGTCGTTCACCTGCGGGTAGGAGTTCTTCAGGATCCAGAGGATCTTGCCCGCCTGCTTGTTGTCGTGGAGCTTGGTCTGGTCCCAGGAGGCCTCCTGGTACTTGGCCTCGGAGACCGTGTTGGTGCCGATGTCGATGCAGTAGGTCTGCAGGGTGCCGCCGCCCTCGACGGTCATCTCGAAGAGACCCGCGCCGAACTTCTTGCCGCCGATCCGGGCGAGGTCGGCGGTCTTCAGGCCGTTCAGGGTGGCGATCGCGCCGCCCGGCTGCTCGTTCTCGTCGGCGACGGCGGTGCCCGCGCCGACTATCGCCCCGGCCGCCAGCATGCCCGTGGCGACGGCGGTGGCGGTGAGGCGGGCCATACCGCGCCTGCGTACGGAAATCATCGTGTTGGTCGTCCCCTCGTCAACCCCCGTGCTCTGCAGGGGATCGTAGGGAGCAACCGCACCCGGTTCCCCACGAATACCAAACGTCACACGTACCGAGTCCCAATCGTTATCAGGGAATGCCGTGTTGTCGGACTTCACCCCTCATATGTGGAGTTGGCGAGGGTTCGTGGGTAAGGAGCGTCATGCGCCAACCACCTGATCCGGCGTCACCTGGGCGCGGGAGACACGGTGGAACACCGAGGTGCCGCGCGCCAGATCGTGGCCGACGGCCGTCGCCTCGATGTCCGCCGACGTCCAGCGTCTGCCGTCCCGTTCGCCCTGCTGGACCCTCAGCCGTCCGGTGACGACCAGGGGTTCGCCGACGGTGACGGAGGCCGCCACGTTCTCCGCGAGCGCCCGGAACGCCCACACCGTGTAGAAGCTGGTGTGGGCGTCCGTCCAGCCGCCCCGCCGCTCGTCGTAGCGCCGCACCGTCGTGGCCAGCCGCAGCCGGGCCACCGGATGGCCCGCCGCCGTCGTCCTCGCCTCCACCTCCGACGCGGCGTTGCCGACCACCGTCACCATGGTCTCGTTCATCCGGACCGCCCCCGTGTTCACCCGCGACCACCGCCCCGCCTGCCGGGGCTGTATCCACCGCCCCGTCCGCCGGGGCCTCGCGGACGCCATGCTGCCCGTCGGAGCCGGTGGCCGCCGGGCCCTGTGGAGTACCGGCGGGTTGTGGACAACTCCGTCACTCCCGGGGGTGGCGGAGCCCGTCAGGTCCGGACCGTGCCGCCCGTCGCGACGGCGTACTGCTCGCGCACCTCGCGGTACCGCAGCAGTTCGGCGGCCACCGGCTCCAGCACCCACGCCTGACCCCAGCCGGTGGCCAGCCGCCGCAGTCCGTGCTCCCGTTCCAGCCCGTAGGCCCGTGCCGGTCCCCGGGCCGCCAGGCGGCAGCACCAGGCGAGCAGCGGGCCGCCCAGCGCACCGCCGACCAGCAGCGAGACCGGCGGCCACACCCCGGCCGGGCCCGGCCCGTCGACCAGCAGGTCCACCAGCAGCCAGCCGCCCAGCAGCTGCGCGGCCAGCAGCAGCACCTGGCCGACCGCCGCCACCGTCCACCAGCGCGGTCGCGGGAACGGGCGTTCCCCGTGCGCCTCCCGCCCGCCGCCCCGCCCGCTCCGGTGCCGGGCACCGCCGCCCGGTGCCCCGTACGGCGCGCGGTCCGGATCCCCCACCGGCTCCCCCAGTTGGTCCCCGGCTCCGGCGATCGCCGCCTCCAGCGCCTCCGGGAGCCCTCTGGCGCCGCGCCAGGCCGCCTCCCGCACCGACCTCGCCCACGGCTGGGGCAGCCCGGCCGACGCCTCCTCGGCGAGAGTGCGCACCGCCTGCGCCAGGACGGGCCGGGCCACCGCCACCGCCGGTCCCGCCGTCCCTTCCGTACCCGCCGCGAGCGACTCCCCGCGCCGCCCCCCGTACCCGCGCCGCTCCTCGGACCACCGCAACAACCGGGCCCAGGGGGTGCCGCAGGCCTGTTCGGCGTGCCGCAGCCACAGGCGTTCGGCGGTCTGCCCGGCCGCCGCGGCGCCCACCGACGCCGCCAGCCGGTCCTCGAACTCCTCGCGCGCCAGCTCCGTCAGCCCGGCCGGGCCGTGCGGGGAGTCGACCACGTAGACCGGGCGGAGCCGGGCGACCGCGCCGTCCACGTCCGCGGCCAGCCGCAGCCCGGCCGCCCGCCGGCCCGAGACCAGCCCGCCCAGGGAGCGCCGCAGCTCGTCGACCCCCTCGCCCGTCAGGGCGGACAGTGCCAGTACGGTCGCGCCGGGCTCGCCGTGCTCGCCGAGCGCCATGCCGTCCTCGTCCAGCAGCCGGCGCAGATCGTCCATGACGGTGCCGACGTCCTCGGCGGGCAGCCGGTCGGTCTGGTTGAGCACCACGAACGTCACCTCGGCGTGCCCCGCCAGCGGGCGCAGATACCGCTCGTGCAGCACGGCGTCCGCGTACTTCTCCGGGTCGGCCACCCAGATCACCGCGTCCACCAGCCGCAGCAGCCGGTCCACCTGTTCGCGGTGGCCGGGGACGGCGGAGTCGTGGTCGGGCAGGTCGACCAGGACGAGGCCGTGCAGCGCGGGGTCGCGCGGCGGCACCCGGCGCCGCGCCCGGGGCGGCACCCCGAGCCGTTCCAGCAGGCCGTCGGCCCCGCCGTCCCAGCCGTCCCAGCCGTCCCGGCCGCCCTCCCAGACGCAGGCGACGGGCACCCCGGTGGTGGGGCGGCGGATCCCGGTCTCGGAGAGCTGGGCGCCCGCGAGGGTGTTGAACAGCGTCGACTTGCCGCTTCCGGTGGCCCCGGCGACGGCCACCACGGTGTACGCCCCGGACAGCCGGCGCCGGGCCGCGACCTCGTCCAGGATCCGGCCCGCCTCGCCGAGCACCTCGCCGTCCAGCCGGGTGCGGGAGAGTCCGACCAGCTCCCGCAGCGCGTGCAGCCGCGCCCGCAGCGACTCCTCGTACCGGTGGTGGTGCGGCGGGGTACGGACCGGCGCGCGGTACGGCACCCCGCCGTCCCAGCCGCCTCCCCCGTCCTCCCGGCCGCCGTCCGGAACCGGTCCGGCGGCCGGCGGTCCGCCGCCGGCGCCCTCCCACGGCTCCCCCCACCAGTGCTCCCCCGGCCCCCGCCACGGGTCCGCGGCCGGTGCGCCGCCCTCCGGCCGGGCGCGGCGGGCGATCAGCCCGTCGTCCCAGGCCCGGTCATCCGTGTGGACTTCCGCGGTCACCGCGGTCACCTCTCCCTCTGCAGTACGGACAGCGCGGCGATCAGGGACACCTGCTGCCCGGGGGTGGCGTCGAGGTCCCGCAGGGGCGCCAGCCGGTGGTCCCGCTCGCCCCGCAACACCCGGTCCAGGCAGTTCTCCAGCAGCCTCCCGCCGCGCTCGCGCAGCCGGCCCGCGACGGCGGCGCCCAGCGCCCCGGTGAGGGCGCCGCCCGCGCTCCGGGCACGGCGGCCGCCCAGCAGGGCGACCGCGAGCAGGGCCGCGACCTCCTCACCGGTCAGCGGGCAGCCGTCGACGGCGCACAGCCCCTCCTCGGCCAGTTCCTCCGCGCAGCGCCGCCAGCGCCGTACGAGGACCTCGATCCGCTCCGCCACCGGTTCGTCCGCGCGGCCGTACTCCGGAGCCCCGGGCTCGGTGCGCCAGGCGCCGGCCGCCTGCTCGTCGGCGTCGCCGACGGCGCCGCGCAGCAGGGCCGACAGGCCCTCGGTGAGGGCGTCGAGCAGTTCGTCTCCCCCGCTGTCCCGGGGGAAGCCGCGCCAGCGGGCCAGCGCCTCGCCCGCCAGTGGTTCGCCGTCGGCGAGCTGCCGCCGCACCCGGGTGCCGGCCGCCTCGTAGGCGGTGTCGATGTGCCGCGTCAGCCGCAGCGCGGTGGCGTGCTGGGCCGCCGCGGCACCGGCCAGCTCGGGGATCCGGGAGCGCAGCGAACCGACGGCCCCGGCCGCCGTGCGGCCGGCGGCGACCGCGCGGGCGGCGGGGTCCCGGGCGCGGTGGAGCAGCCACTCGCGCAGTCCGGCCACGGCCGTCTCGGGCAGCAGACCGGAACCGCCGCGGGCCGACTCGGGCAGCTCCGGGACGGTGAAGCGGGGCACGTCGCCGAGTCCGGCGCGCTCCAGCAGGGCCGCGTACTGGCGGGAGACCTCGGCGGTGACCTGGTGGGGCACCCGGTCCAGCACGGTGGCCAGGGTGACGTCGTACTCCCGGGCGGCGCGCAGCAGGTGCCAGGGGACGGCGTCGGTGTACCGGGCCGCGGTGGTCACCAGGATCCAGACGTCGGCGGCGCAGATCAGCCCGGCGGCCAGCTCGCGGTTGCGGACCACCAGCGAGTCGATGTCGGGCGAGTCGAGGAGGGCGATCCCGGCGGGTACGGCCTCGGTGGCCTCCATGACGAGTGCGGGCGGCCCGTCGGCGGCCTCCCCCGGATCGTCCTCGGCGCCCCGGACCGGCTCGTCCCCGTCGGCCGGGAGCTCCGGCCGCGGTGCCCACACCCGCCGCAGCCGGGGCAGCACCCGCGGCCCGGCGAACCAGTGCTGGTCGCCGGGATGGCAGACGAGCACGGGGGTGCGCGTCGTGGGCCGCAGGACGCCCGCGTCGCTGACCCGGCGGCCGACGAGCGAGTTGACCAGGGTGGACTTCCCGGCTCCGGTGGAGCCGCCCACCACGGCCAGCAGCGGTGCCTCGGGGCTGCGCAGCCGCGGCACCAGGTAGTCGTCGAGCTGGGCGAGCAGCTCGGTGCGGGAGCGGCGGGCGCGTTCGGCGCCGGGCAGCGGCAGGGGAAAGCGCGCTGCGGCGACGCGGTCACGCAGCGTGTTGAGCGCGTCGAGCAGTTCGGTCCTGGCCTCCATGATCGCCACATGCGCAGAATGCCCAATTTCGAATGGTTTTTGAAGTGCTTTCGGGCAGGAACAGGCGGTTTTGACCCCTGTGGCCCGCGAGACGCGCGCGCCGAGAGGCATAACGAGTGCACAACACCCGCTCCCGGGAAGCGCGCAAACCGATGCATGATTCGTACGCGCCTGCGAGTATCGGACCGCTTCACGGAACCTCCACAGGGTGTCGTGGACGTGAAGCAACGGAGAGGAAGCACCCGGCCCTCTATCCTTGTCGCGGCAAGGTCGGACCGGGGCGCTGCCCGTCCGCGATCACCAGGCCCCCGTAGCTCAGTGGATAGAGCAGGCGCCTTCTAAGCGCTTGGCCGCAGGTTCGAGTCCTGCCGGGGGCGCCACCGGCCCAGCTTCGGCTGGGCCGTACTCTTGCAGGTCAGACAGGGTGTCCCGGTCTTCCGGAGCCACCGGATCCCGCTGCTCCGCCAGGCCCGGGAGTCCGGTCGGCACCGGCCGAAACCGGGCCCCTACGGGTGTCCGTCCCACATACGTCCCACAGAAACCGGAGCCCGGGAGCAGCCCCGCCCCCGCTCCGAGCACACAGCGAAGCGGCCCCGGGCCCCCCTCCAGGGACTCCGAGGCCGCTCCTCACGCCACCACCTTCGGCAGCGCCTGTTCGTCCTCGACCTGCCTCAGGCAGAGGTCCCGCCGGCCGACGATGCAGCGTGCGTAGACGGCCTGCAGGACCGGCACGCTGTTACCGGTCCACTCGGCTGCCTGCTCGTGCGGCACACCCTTGTTCATCAGGTCGTCAGACAGGTGTGGCGCAGGTCATACACCCGCTTGCCGGTCGGCGACTTGAACTCGCGTTCGGGCAGGACCTCCTTGCGCGCCTTCGCCCAGACGCGCCGGAACACCGAGCCCGCCAGCGTGCCGCCCTTCTCGCCCGGGAAGAGGAGGCCGGCCGGCTTGAGGTCGTACTCCTTGACGACCTCGCGGATGAGCACGACGAGCAACGGGCGGATCGGGACGAGACGGGTGTCGTCCTCCGCGCGCCCCTTGAGACCCCGCTCCTCGTGGACCTCACCGGTGTCGGTCCACTGGCTGCCGACTTCCGGCCGGGCCTCGTGGACGAGGAACTCACCCCACCCGGTCTCCGGCAGAGTGGCGTCGCTCACGCGGAGGGCGACGGCTTCCTCCGGGCGGAGCCCGGCGTAGTAGAGGGTGGCGAAGAAGGCCCGGTAGAGATGCCCGCGCCGCGGACGTCCGCCTGTCCAGTCGAGCATCTGCGCGACCAGGTCGCGGTTGAGCAGGCATCGCTTGTCGATGGCCTGTGCCACCTTCGGCGCCGTGTGCTCCCCCTTGCCCTTCGGGAGAGGGCTGGCCTTCAGGTAGTTGTGCCTGATGGCGTAGCCCGTGACCAGATTCATGATCCGGTCGTTGCGTGTGACCGAGCCGGCGGCTGCCGCGGTGCCGTCCAGAAGGGTGCCAAGGGCCGTGACGACCTTGTCGGCCGTCCCGGTCTTCTCCCACGCGCTCATCGGCAGGGCGTTGCGCTGGGCCCAGCCGAGGATCGTCCGCACCTCGGCCGGCACCGGCTTGTCCGGGTCGGTGCGCCGGTTGACGTTGAAGGCGTACTCCCGCGGGGCCCTGCGGACCTCCACCGGCTCGAAGTGCGCCGGCACAGGTGTGCGCAGCATGGCCATGGTCACGGAGGTGAGCGTCTTGGCCATGTTCTTCCGGGTGTTGCCGGACGCACGGGGCCACTTCCAGTCGACGTACTCGACAGCGAAGTCGTACCAGTTCACCTCGGCCGCCTTGGACATCCGGGAGAGTGGCCGCCCCGTCTCGATGTCGAACGGCTCACGCTTCCGGTGCGCGGCCATCAGCCTGGCGCGCTCGTCGTCGGCCACCGCCTTCTTCTTGTAGGTCTTGCTGTGCTCCGCGGTCACCGCGGAGGGCGCGCCGCTCGACGTCACCGGCCACGTCATCGGCCCCGTGGTGGAGGTGTGGCCCTTACGCCCAGCGCCCTCGAGGTCCGCCGTGACAGGTCCGCGCGGCGGCTCCCCGCGCACTCTCGTCAGCCGTGACATCCGTGAGGTCTGGGAGGGCTCCTTCACCGAGCTGGCCCCGGAGCCCGGGCCGCCGCGCGAGTCCCACCGCACCACAGACTTCTCTCCGACGTCCTCGCCGTCGGGACGCCTACCCGCTGGTCCTCACGGGCGGCTACGCCGTCCAGGTCCATGGCCTGACCGACCGGGCGCTGGAAACCGATCCGCTTTCCGCACGGCTGATCGTCACCGACCCCTCCGACGGCGAGGAGCGCGAGACCGGCATCCTCGAGGAAACGCTCTGGCGCCCTCCCGTGCGCACCGAGCACGCCTCGTGCTCTCCCTTGAGGACGTCATCGGTACCAGGGTCCGCGCGTCGGCCGACCGAGGTCTGGCCCGGGATCTGATCGACGTCCGGGCCGCAACAGACTGCTGAGTCACGCCGACCTCAAGGAGTTCGGCCGCCGCCACGCCCGCGACACCTTCGGTCTCACCGGCCTCCAGGCCCGTCCGGCCGGCGCGGACTGGATCGACGACGCCGGGTCCGCCGCGTACGGACTCGGCAGCGCACCCGTACGGGGCTGCCGACGCCGGCGGCGCACCGCTCGGTCGGCACCCCGCGCGGAGCAGTGGGCGAAGTGGCGGGATCGTCGGCGGACGCCGTGCCGGCCGTTCCCAGAGCGCTTCCGGCGACCACGGCAACGACCGAGACAGCAGGATCGCCCTGGCGTTCATGCGCGGTTGCTCCTTCTCTTGGTTTCACCGGAGATGCTGCTTTCCGCCTCCCTGAAGAGGCGTTACCAGCAATCACCCGAAGCGGTGCCATCCCGTCGCCGCTCCCGTCACTCCGCAAGGAAGTCGCCGGCTCTCGGGTACGACAGGGCCTCCCCGGCCCCCGGCGTGACGCACATCACCGAGACGGCCCGCGGCGGGCGGACAGGACGGAGCGTGGATCTTTCTCTACGCGCCCGTATACGGGCCGGTGACGCGCAGGCGTTCGCGCGGCTCTTCCGGGAACACGCGCAAGCCGTGCACGGTCACGCGGCACGGTGGCTCGGTGATCCGGACATGGCCGAGGACGTGGTGTCGCTGACCTTCCTGGAGGCCTGGCGCCTGCGGGAGAGGCTGCTGGACGACGACGTCGCCGCGCGGGCCGGCTACGAGGCCGACGCCGGTGACGGCCTGCGGGCCTGGTTGTTCGGCATCTCCACCAACGTGCTGCGCAACACCCGCCGCGCCGCGCGGCGGCACAGGGCCGCACTCGGCCGGCTTCCGGAGCGTCGCGCGGACGCCGAGACGGTGCCCGACTTCACCGACGCACTGGTGGGCCGCATGGAGGACGCCGAACGCCTCGCGGCCGCCCGGGCGGCCCTGGGGAGGCTCCGGCCGCGCGAGCGGGAGGTGTTCGCTCTGTGCGTCTGGTCGGGCCTGAGCTACGCCGACGCCGCCGCGGCCCTGGAGGTGCCGGTCAGCACGGTGCGGTCCCGGCTCTCCCGTGCCCGGCAGCGGTTGCGGCGGCTGGCCGAGAGCGAACTCGCGGACCGTTCCGGCCGGACAGGCGGGGAGCCGGACAGCCGGCGGCCGAAGATGGAACGAGACGCCTCCCCGTCCGCGGACAGGAACCGGGTGACCGCGCCGTGGCGGCCCGGTCGACACAGGAGAGACACCGATGAATCCCGCCGAACGTGAAGAGCTGGCCGGCCTGCTGCCGAGCCCGGGTGACCCGGTCCTGCCGAGCGACCGTCTGAACCAGTTGGAGGCCCATATCATGCGAGAGATCACCGCCGGAGCGCCCGTTGCGAGCGCTCGGCCGGCCGGCGAAGGCCGGTCCCCGTTCCGGCGTTTCGCCGCGATCGCCGTCCCCGTCGGCGTCGCCGCCGCGGTCGGCGCGACGCTGCTCACCGTCGGCAGCGGCGGAACCGGCGGGCCGTCCACCGACCCGGAAGCGGTCCGCCTGCTGAACCGCATCGCCAAGGTCGCCGCCGCCCAGGACGCCCCGCAGGTCCGGGACGACCAGTACGTCTACACCCTGGTCCAGGGCACCGAGCAGATCACGGACAAGGGCCAGGACACCTTCCGGCGCTCGGACTGGCACGCCGTCGACGGCAAGCGGGACGGACTGGCCCGTATCACCGTGCTGTCCGGCCCCTCCGGCAAGGGCACCACGGACATGAAACTGAATGCCGACCCCAACGCGACCACCTACCGAGAGCTGGAAGCCCTGCCCACCGACACCGAGGCGCTGCACGACCACGTCTGGTCCGCCACGGAGGGTCAGGGCCCCACGCACGAGGAGGCCGCACTGGAGATGATCGGCTCCATGCTCGAGAGCGCCGCGCTGCTGCCCGAGGTGGAAGCGGCCCTCTACCGCGCCGCCGCCCGGATCCCGGGCGTGACGGTCGTGGACCACGCCGAGGACGCCGCCGGCCGGGCAGGTGTCGGACTCGCCTTCGGTGACGGCGAGGAGCGCGACGTCTGGGTCTTCGGAGAGAAGGATCTGAACTACCTCGGCTCCGAGGAGGTCGCGCTCCTCGACGTCGACGTCGTCGATGAGGCCGGGCAGATCCCGGCCGGCTGACCTCCGCCGACCGCGGCGCCAGCCGCCCGGACCTCTCATATCACCGACGGCCGACGGAGCCTGCCCTCGCACACCCGCGGAGGCGGGCTCCGTCCTGTTCGCCTCTCCCACCGGCCCCGGCGCCGCTCACCAGGGCGGCACACCGCCCCATGCCCAGCCCCGCAACGCGGATCACACGAAGCGAGCGCCGGGCGGACAGCCCACGGCGACGGAGGGACGCGGGCGGCAAGCGTACGGCCTCCGCCCGGCCCAGAACCAGGCGGCGTCCTCCTGCAGCGGGTTCACCGCCCAGGTACGGCGCTCCCAGCCCTTTCGAGGCGACCGATGACAGGATCTCCGCCGTGGAGCGTAGCTGGCGGTCCGTCACCCACCGTGCCTGCCACCCGGGCGGAAACCACCGGCTGGTGGACGGCCGGCCCCGGGCGAGCACCGAGCGGCCCACGGCAGATCCCGGCCGGGCGAAGAAGGGGCGGCGTGCTGTCGGCCCGTCCGGCTGTCGGTCAGTCCAGCGTCGCCCTGGCCAGCAAGGGTGAGCTGTACCGACATCCGCGGAGGCCCCTGACGCGGTCCCGGCCACAGCCGGGACGACCGGGGTGGTGCCTCTCACGCATGGATGTGTCCGGATGGCAACGTCGGCGCCGAGGACGCGGCCTCTGAGGCGGCTCTGTCCGGCCCCGGCCGCCGCGGACCTCGGTGGTCCGCCGCCGGGACCGCCCCACTTCCCCGGGGAAAGCGGGTTGCTCTGCGGTGCGTGAGCCCTTTCAGTCTGGGCCCCGTGTGGGTGACGGGCGGGCCGGCCGCAACGCACAGAGCTCCCGCGCCGTTGAGTGAGGTGTTCGACGTCTCAACTCGACAGTCCGGGAGCCCTGTTGGTTCCCTATCCTGCCGCACTCGACCTCCCGCGTGCGCTGGTTGAGTGGGTCACGATGCTGATCATCTCCCGGGAGGGTGACCGCCGCTGCGAGCCGAGCCCTTCCGGACGGGCGCTGATCGCTCTGGCCTGCCTGCGCCGGCACGACACCCTCGCGCAGTTGGCGGCCGGGTCCCAGGTGTCCGTCGGCACCGCCCACGCCTGCGTCACCACCGTCGTCCAGCACCTGGCGGACAAGGCGCCGGGACCGCTCAAGGTGCTGCGGGAGGCGGACCCCGACTACGCCCTGGTGGACGGCACCCTCGCCGAGTGCGACCGGGTCGGCGACGGACGGGCCGACTACTCCTCCAAGCACAAGCGGCACGGTGTGAACGTGCAGGTCGTCACGGACCCGGCCGGGGAGATCCTGTGGCTGTCGCCCGCGCTGCCGGGCCGGAGCCACGACCTGACAGCCGCCCGCGCCCACAAGATCATCCGGATCCGCGAACGCCAGGGCGTTCCGGTCCTCGCCTACATGGCCTACACCGGTGCCGGTGACTGGGTCACCACCGCCAAACGCCGCCCGTCGAACGGCGACCTCACACCCACCGGGCGGACGGCCAGCCGGGCTCTGTCCACCGCCCGGGCACCCGTCGAACGCGGAGTCGCCCGCCTGAAATCCTGGCGAATCCTCCGACACGCCCGCTGCAGCCCCACCCGCCTCACCGCAATCGCAGCCGCCGTCCTCACCCTGGAGAGGCAACGCCGAAAAGGCTCAGTGGTCAACGGCAGCGCAATTAACGTCTTCAAAAGACCCCGGGGGCCACCCTCTGAAATCGGGAAGCCGGGATTTTCCAGTAGCCGGCGAAGCGGACACGCTCGCGATGAGAAATGAATGGAAAGTGCGGATGTCCAGGATCTCCTGGGCGGCACTTTCCGGCGTCCGCCTCGGATGTGTTCAGAGGTTCCTCACGGGGACCGCACAAATCGCAGTGACGCAGGACATGCTCGTACAGCACCCATACCCCGCTCCCCCGTCTAACAGTCGGCCGCCTGGACGCAAAGATCACAAATGGTCGGCTCAACGATCTCAGCAGACTGATCAGCTCGAAAATCCCAGCCGACTGAATCACCGTCCGAGCGTCGGCACACGCCCCAGCGGCAAGATTGGCGAAAACTCCTCCGCCGGTGGCGCGTTCAGGCCGATCCGTCCCCGCGCTCCCGATCCGGTCACGAGGCCCTGGGAGCTCCCGCGGAAGCCCGACGCCGTCACCGCCGCGTCCGCTCCGCCGGCTCCCTCCCGCGCCCCGTTCCCCAACTCGCCTCCCCCGCCGTGCCTTCGCCCGCTCCGCATGTTGTGATGGGCCTGACACGTCCGACGCGGCACGACCGCGATTGATGACGGCGAAGGGCAGACGTGGCACGGACAGAGAACATAAGGAGAGTCGCGCAGACGGTCGCCGGGGGAGCCTCCCCGCGCGAGGTCGCCGAGGAGGAGCTGCGCCGCCGGGTGCGCGGCGGAGGCGGCGGCCAGGAGTCCTCCGGCGGAGCGGACCGCCCGCGGGGGGAGCGGGCGGAGCCGCAGCAGGACGGCATGGACCCGTCCGACTTCCCGGCGGCCCGGGAGCAGGGCGGCTCCATCGCCACCGTCATGACGCAGGAGAGCGTCCCGCTGGCGGAGGCCGGCGAGACGCTCAACCGCAGCGAGCAGCGGCGCGAGGGCGGGGAGCCGGTGCACGCCATCTGTCCGATGGTGCTGCCGCGCGGACGCTCCCTGCTGAGCATGCTGCCGGTGCTGCTGCTGCTCGTGGTGGGCGCGGTGGGCACCTCGGTCGCCGTGGCCGCCGGGGGCGGTGTGCTGACCAACCCCTTCTTCGGCGCCCACTACTGGGTGCTGGCGCTGCTGGCGGTGGCCTTCGTCTGGTGGCGGCAGGGCATGGTGATGGTGCCGGAGGGCTGCCAGGCGCTGATCACCCGGTTCGGGAAGCTGGAGCAGGTGGTCGGCCCCGGCCGGGTGATCCTGCTGAACCCGTGGAAGCGGGTGTCGTACATCCTGAACACCACCCGCGAGTACCCGTTCAACGCGCCGGTGCGCGAGGCGCCCACCCGCAGCGGAGTGAAGGCGTCCATCGACCTGTTCATCCAGTTCCGGATCAACGACCCGGTGGAGTTCGTCTACACCCTCGGCGCGGTCCGCGGCTTCGAGGAGAAGCTGAGCAACGCCGTCAGCGAGACGATCCGCAGCCTGATCTACGAGCAGGAGGCGGCCGGGATCTACGACATGGTGGGTGAGGACACCGGGCGGCTGCTGGAGCAGCTCAACCAGCAGTTCCAGCCGGCGGTGGAGCTGACCAACGCCAACATCACGCACGCCGAGCCCTCCGACCGCAACTACCGCATGGACCTGGCGGCGCCGGAGATGGTGCGGGTCGCCAAGGAGGCGTACACCCACGAGTACGCCCTCCAGCTCCGCAAGGAGCAGGACGAGGGCGACCTCACCAGGGAGCTGGCCTCCCTGCGGGAGACGCTCTCCGGGATCCAGGCGGAGATCGCCCAGTACCAGGCGCAGATGGACACCGCCGTGGAGCGGGAGACCAACCGGGCCCGGGCGCTCGCCCGGCAGCGCTACGTGCAGGCCGAGTCGGAGGCGAAGGCCAACGCGGCGCTGCTGGAGGCGCAGTCCCTGGACATCCGCGCGGTGACCGCCGCCGAGGCACCGGAGATCCTGGAGTACCGCTACCAGCAGCAGATCCTGGACACCCTGGAGCAGGTGGCCGACCACCTGCCGCAGCTGGTGCGGGTCGGGGGCGGGGAGCCCGGCGGCGCGGCGGGGGTCGACTTCCTGCGGCTGGCCCGGGAGATGGTCGGCGAGCGGGGCGCGGAGCTGTTCACCGAGGTCGACATGGAGGCCGTGCGGGCCCGGCTGGGAGAGGTGTCCGACCGCATCGCCGGACGCCAGGAGGAGATCCGGGCCCTGCTGGCGGAGGCCGAGGAGCGGCCGACCGTGCCGTCGGAGGCGCCCGGGGCGACCGGAGCGCCCGTGCCGTCCGACGCGGCCGGAAGCAGTGAGACCACTGAAGCCACCGGAACCACCGGAACGTCCGAGGAGGCCGCGGAGTGAGCACCGTACCCATGAGCCGCAGGTCGGTCATCTCCGAGGCGGTGGCCCCCTGGACCGAGGTCGCCCGGCTGCTGCGCGGCGGCGAGGCGGGCACCCTGGTGCCGGTCATCATCCCCCGTCACCGGCGCCGGCTGTGGTGGCTGCTGCCGCTTTGGTTCGGGGTGTTCTCCCTGCTGACCGGGGTGATGCTGTCCGCGGGGGACGCCGAGGGCCTGTCCGGTGACGTGAGCGACGCCCTGGCCGGGCTCGCGTACACCCTCGGCGTGGTGTCCCTGCTGGCCGGCGGGTTGTGGTGGTGGCGTTCCTCGATCGTGGAGATCGAGCAGGGCACCAACGGGGTCCTGACCCGCTACGGCGCGGTCGTCCGCACCCTGGACCCGGGCCGCCACTACCTGTGGCACCCGTGGTCGCGGGTGGACTTCGTGGTGGACACCGCCACCGAGATCCCCTACTCCGCCCCGGTGATGGCCTGCCCTACGCAGGAGAACGTGCCGCTGCGGTCGATCGAGTTCTTCCTGAAGTTCCGCATCATCGACGCGGTGATGTTCGTGCGCACCATCGGCGCGGGCAACTTCGACCTGGTGCTGTCCAGCGCGGTGCAGGACGCCATCCGGCAGCGGGCCCGCAGGGTGCGCACCGAGCGGGCCTACGACCTGCGCGGCTCGGACGTGGCCGACATGCAGGAGCTGCTCAACCGCCAGCTGTCCCGCTACGGGGTGCGCATCACCGGCTCCAACATCCCGGAGGTGCAGCTGCCCGCCCAGTACCAGCAGCACCTGGCCACCCGGGAGCGGGTCGCCAAGGAGCGCGCCGCGTACGACCAGGAGTGGGGCCTGACCCGCAAGCGCCGCATCGACAGTCTCCAGATGGACATCGAGCGGGCGAAGAAGGTGCGCGACGCGCGCATCGTCGAGGTGAAGGCCGCCCTGAACAAGGCCCGTGAGGAGGTCGCCCAGCTGCTGGAGGAGCAGGAGACCAACGCGCAGCGGGTGCGGTTCGAGATCGAGACCCGCGGGCGCAGCGGGCTGATCGCCGCGGAGAACGAGGCCCGCGCCCAGCGCCGGCTGGCCCAGGCGTACCGCGACAACCGGGCGGTGCTCCAGTACGAGCTGGCCCGCCGGCGGCTGGAGGTCGGGGCGGCCCTGGCGGGCAGCGCGCCGCGGCCGGTGGTGGTCCGCACCGACGGGGCGGAGGGCGGCGACACCTCGGCGCTGTCCACCCTGCTGACCGCCCAGCTGCTGCCGCGGCTCGCCGCCCTCCCGGCGGCTCCGGAGGTGCGGGGGGCGCACCCCGCGCCGCGGACCGCGGACCGGGAGGACGGCGAGCGGTGACACCGCGGCGGCCGCCGCTCCGCGCCCGGCCCGTGCGTTCTCGGCGCGGGCCGGGCGCGGCCGGTCTCACACGTCCGCCGCCTTCGCCGGGCGGTCCTGCCCGGCGGCCGGCGCGTCCGGCCCCTCCGGCTCCGCCCGGACCCGGTCCCGGCCGTCCTCCGCGTCGGCGGACCGGCCGCGCCGGACCAGCCACAGGCCGACCGCCACACCCGCCGCGGCGAGCAGGGCGGCGCCCAGGAAGGTGAGCCGGTACCCCTCGTTCAGCGCCGTGACATCCCCGCCGCCGGCCGGACCGGTACGGGCCTCGGCCAGCGCGGCCAGGACGGCGACACCCAGCCCGGCGCCGATGCGCTGCGCGGTGTTGACGACGGCGGAGACGACACCGGTCTCGCTCTCCGCCACCGCCTTCACCGCCGGCAGTGTCGCGCCGACGAACACGGCGGGCAGCCCCACGGCGAAGATCAGCGCGCCGGGCAGGTAGTCCGTCATGAAGTCGAGGCCGACCGGCAGCCGGCTCAGCATCAGCAGCCCGGCGGCCAGGAACGCCATGCCCAACGTGAGCACCATCCGCGGTCCCCAGGCGGCCAGCACCGGCGGGACGACGGTCCGGGACACCACCAGGTTGACGGCCGCGACCGGCAGCACGGCCAGTCCGCTCTCCAGCGGCGTGTAGTCCTGCACCTCCTGGAAGTACAGGGCCAGGAAGACGAAGGCCGGCACGTGGGCCGCGCCGACGAGCACACTGGCCACGGTGCAGCCGGTGATGTCGGGGTTCCGGAAGAAGCGGAAGGGCAGCAGGGGGTCGGCGGAGCGCAGCTCCACCCTGACGAACACGGCGCCGAACGCCAGCCCCACCACTGCCAGCAGGCCGGTGAACGGGTCGAGTTCGCCCTCGGCCGCGACGGTGACCGCATAGACCAGCAGCAGCAGCGCCGCCGTGCCGGAGACGATGCCGGGCAGATCGAGCCGCTCGCGCACCCGCACCCCGGCGGACCCGGCGTCCGGCGGCAGCAGCCGGCCGCTCAGCAGCAGCCCGACAAGTCCGATCGGCACGTTGATCAGGAAGATCCAGGGCCAGCTGAACAGCTCGACAATGAGGCCGCCGAGCACCACGCCGCCGGCCGCCCCCACCGCCCCCATGGCACTCCACCAGCCGAACGCCCGCCGGTACGCGGCGGGTTCGGTGAACATCACGGTCAGCAGGGACAGCTCGGCGGGGACCAGGATCGCCGCGCCCACTCCCTGGAGCGCCCGTGCCGTGACCAGCACCCACGGTTCGGTGGCGATTCCGGCGAACAGCGAGCCCAGCGTGAAGACCACCAGGCCGATCCGGAACATCCGGCGCCGGCCCAGCACGTCGGTCGCCCGGCCGGCTCCCAGCTGGAAGCCGCCGAAGGTCACCTGGTAGGCCGTACCGACCCAGGCCAGCCCCACGACCGTCAGCCCCAGTGCTGCCCCCATGGCGGGCAGCGCCACGTTGACGATCGACACATCGAGGAACACCACGAGTTCCACCGAGGTGAGCAGCAGCAGAGCCGCCCGCTTCCCTCGCAGTACACCGGCCATGCCTTCCCTCCCCTACTCTCATCATGACCATGCCCAAGAACTAGAGTATCGCTCTAGAATCTAACTACAGTTATGGCTGATTCAACCATCCTCCCTGCTCAGGGCGGTGCGAAAGATTTAACTTGACTAGAGTTGCACACTAGATTAGAGATATAAGCACTTCACGTCACGGAAGACACGGCACGGCGGACGCGACAGGCGCAGCACCGCGCCACTCGCACCACCGCACGCCCTGAACGGCGTCGAGAGTGCAACGGGGGAGTCTTATGAAGTGGGGAGAGGGCACGGAGCACGAACCGGACACCTCCGGGGAGTGCGCACGCAGACTCGCGGAGCTGTCCGCGCTGTGGGAGAGACCGCGCCACCACGTCGTCCTGGCCATCGCCCTGGTGGTCCTGGCGCGGCAGGCGGGCGACGGCATCGCGCGTGTCGGTACCGGTCCCGGCGGGACCCGCCGGGACCGGATGGCGTTCGCCGCCGAACTCCCGCTGCGGGAGGCTGTCCGGACCGTCGGGGACCTCGTGGGTGACGCCACCGCGGTCCTCGTCACCACACCGGGCTGCGGATCGGCGCTGCCCGAGGAGGTCCGGCTGGAGATCGCCGACCGGGCGGACGGAACGTTCGCGATCCGCGGCGACTGCACCGAGCGCCAGACGGCGCGACTGATCACGGCCTTACGCCACGGCTACGAGCCCTCGGCTCTCGTCTCCGAGGTCCCCCTGCACGCTCCGGCCGACGAGACGGACCTGGCGGTGTGGGAGCGGAACCTCGCCCCCGTCCCGGCCTCCACCCTCGACGGCCTGTTCTCCCGGGTGGCCCGGACGGCACCCGGCCGGGACGCCGTGGTCGCCGACGGTGAGCGGCTCACCTACGCGGAGGCGCATGCCCGGGCCGGCCTGCTGGCCTCCCTCCTGCTCGGCCACGACCTCCAGCTCGGCGAGCCCGTGGTGGTCCTGTCCGACCACCCCCTGCGGGCGGTCGTCGGACAGCTGGCCGTGCTGATGGCGGGCGGGGTGTGCGTACCCGTCGGACGGCTGCCTGCCGACCGGGTACGGCGGACCGCCGGCGCCTGCCAGGCGCGTCACGCGGTGGTCGACCGCCCGTCCGCCCCGCTGTGGGGCGCCCACTGCAGGACCGTCACCCTCGAGGAGGCGGAACGCCGGGCCAGGGCGGTCCGGCCCGACCCCTCGCTGCCGCGCTCCGGCTTCACCGACCTGGCCTACCTGCTGGGCGGACCGCCCGGCGGGGACCCGTGCCGGGCCCGGCTCTCCGCCCATGAGGCGTGGGTCTCCGCGGCGACCTCCCGGATCCACCGCGTCGGCCGGCCCGCCCGCGAGGTGGTGGTCCATGCCGCACCCTGGGAGCAGACCTACGTGTCCGCGATGTGGTGGGCCTTCCTCAGCGGCGGCACGCTCCGCCCGCACGACCCGGCCGACCGGGGCTTCCGCCGCCTAGCCCGCGGCACGGAGACCGACCTCCTGCTGTCCCCCGGACGCTACCGGCGGATGCTGGACGCGTCGGACACGGTCCCCGGCCCCGGGCCACGCAGCGTCGTGCTGACCGGTGGCCCCTGTCCACCGGAGCTGGCGAAGCTGCACTTCACCCGTGTCCCGGCCGCCCGGCTCCTCACCGAGTTCGGCGCCGACGGCGGGCCACTGCCCTGGACGGTCCGCGAGATCGGCCCGGACGACTGCGGGCACGGCCTCCCACCGCAGGTGGGCCGCCCCTCGCCCAACGTCCGGGTACGGGTCCTGGACGCGGCGGGGCACGCGCTGCCCTACGGCCTCCCCGGTGAACTGTGCGCCGAGGGCAGCGCGCTGCCCTGCGGCGGTGCGGCCCGGGACGGCGCGGCGTCCGGAAACGGTCCTCTGCTGCGCTCCGGCCGCCGGGGCATGCTGCGCGCGGACGGCTCGGTGGAACTGGCGGACCTCCCCGCCGACGCCCCGGTCCGCGGTACGTCCGGCGGCGCGGCCCCCGCGCCCGAACCCCCCGGCGCCGCGTTCCTGCCCGCCTGCGGCACCGGCGTCTGACCTCCTACCGGAGCGGAGGGCGGGCCCCGCCGAGGCGGCCCCGCCCCCACCCCTCCGCCCCTCCCCGCGCGCCACCTCCGTACCACCGGCTCATCCGCAACGCCCATATCGCCCGGGTTCGCACCGCCGTGCAGCGGCGGTCGGAGTCCCGGTGCGCCCGGCCGCGCCCTCCTGCTGTCCCTCGATCTTCCGGGGCCGGTCCCGGGCTGCCCGTACACCCGCCGACAGACGGCGCATCCTGGAGGAGAACACCTTGCGCACCACTGTCCCGATCAACTCGGAGACCGCGTCCGGCACACCCGTGCCGGAGGCGGAGTGCCCGGTCCGGGAGGACTCCGGTCCCCTGGCCGGCCACACCGTCCTGTACACCGGCCGAATACCCGCGGCCGACGTGGCCCTGCGCCACCTGTCCTGTCTGGGCGCCACCCCGCTCCGGCAGCCGGCGGAGGAGGCCGACGGCGGAACGCTGCGGCTGACACCTCCCGGCGCCGGGGAACCCTCTCTCACCTGCCGCCTCACCTGGTCCTGCCAGGGCGGACGGGAGGCCGCCGACGAGACCACCGTCCAGGCCGTCACCGGCATGATGGCCGTGCACGGCCGCCGCCGCGGCGTCCCCACCCGGCTGCCGGTCGACTACGCGTCCGCCTGCGCCGGGGTGCTGGCCGTCCACGGCGTGCTCGCCTCCCTCATCGCCCGCGAGCGGGGCGCCGACATCTCCCGGACCGGCACCTCGGTGACCCACGCGGCACTGCTGACCGTCTGCCAGTACCTGGCGGCGGCCACCGCCGACGAGGAGGAGTTCCTGCCCGCGGACTCGCCCGAGGCGGGGCCGCCGTTCCGCAGCCGGGACGGGGTGTGGTTCGAGGTGGAGGCCCTGGACCCGGTCCCCTGGCAGTCGTTCTGGACCGAGCTGGGCGTCCCCCGCGACGACATCCGGCGCGCCTGGCGGCCCTTCGTGCTGCGCTACCCCAAGGCCGTCTGCCCGCTGCCGCCGTCGCTGTCGGCCGCCGTCCGCAGCCGGGACTTCGCCGGCCTCGCCGCGCTCGCGGACCGGACGGGCATGAGCGTGTGCCGGGTGCGCACGCTCGACGAGCGGCGCGGCGACAGCGACGCCGTGCTCGGCGGGCGGGTGCTCCCGCCGTGGCGGTTCACCCCGTACGGGGACCCGGCGGCGGCCGTGCCCGCCGGGTCCGGTGCCGGGGCGTCCCCCACGCCGGACGCGCCGCTGCGGGGTCTGACCGTGGTGGAGGCCGGGCGCCGCATCCAGGCCCCGATGGCCACGCGCGTCACGAGCCTGCTGGGGGCCCGGGTGGTGCGGATCGAGCCGCTCGACGGCGACCCGCTGCGCGGCATGCCCCCGATGGCGGGCGACTGCTCGGCGCGCTTCACCGCCCTGAACAAGGGCAAGGAGGTGGTGCACGCCGACCTGAAGTCCCCCGCGGGCCGCGCCGCCGTGCTCGACCTGGCCCGGGAGGCAGACGCCTTCCTGCACAACTGGGCCCCGGGGAAGGCCGCGGTCTTCGGACTGGACTCGGACGACCTGCTGGCGGTCAACCCCCGCCTGGTGTACGCCCACTCCTCCGGCTGGGGCGACGCGCTCGGCGAACACCCGCCGCTGGGCACCGACTTCATGGCACAGGCCCACTCCGGCCTCGCCGACATGATGGCCGTCGACGGCTCCCCCCGGCCCTCCCTGATGACGATGATCGACGTGCTGGGCGGACTGGTCGCCGCCGAGGGCCTGCTCGCCGGGCTGCTGCGGCGTGAGCGCACCGGCCGGGGGCTGCGCGTGGACTCCTCGCTGCTCTCCGCCTCCACCGTCCTGCAGTACCAGGAGATCGAGCGCCCGCGGAACCGGTCCGCCCACGGCTGCGGCACGGCCGGCGCGCCCGTGCTCGACGGGCCGTGGGAGACCGCCCGGGGGTGGCTGGCCCTCTCCGCCCGTTCGCACACCTCCGTCGGGCGGCTGTGCCGACTGCTCGGTCTGGTCCCCTCGGCGTCCGAGTCCGTCCTGCGCAAGGAGGTGGCCGCCCGGCTCGCGGAACGGCCCGCCGACGAGTGGACCGGCGTACTGGCCGCCGCCGGAGTCTCCTCGGCGGTCGTCGCCACCGACCTGCGGCTGCTGGACCGGTCGCCCGCCGCCCGCCCCGCCCTCGCCCGTGACGAGTGCGTGCTCGTCACCGCCCCCTGGAGGTTCGACGCATGACCACCGTCTTCCACGACCTGATACCCGTCTCCCTGCGCAAGAGCTGGACCGCGGAGGGCCGCTACCCGGGGAAGCCGCTGTTCACCCTCTTCGAGGAGAACGCCGCGCGCCACCCGGACGCACCGGCCGTCCTGGACAGCACGGGCACCGTCACCTACGCCGAGCTGCGGCGCACCGCGCTCGGTCTGGCCCGGGCCTTCGCCGACGCCGGCGTGGAACCCGGGGACGTGGTGGCGGTGAACCTGGCCAACGGACACCTCGCCTGCGCCGTCGACCTCGCCGTGGCCGCCCTCGGGGCGATCTGCCTGCCCTACCCCGTCGGCCGCCGCCGTCAGGACACCCTCGCCATGCTCCGCCGTTCCGGGGCGACCACCGCGGTGGTCACCCGTCAGGTCGGCGCGACCGACTACGGCGGGCTGCTGCGCGAGCTGGCCCCCGAACTCCCCGGCCTGCGCGAGATCTTCGTACTGGGCGAGCCGCTGGAGGGCACGCGCTCCCTCGACGCCCTGCTCGCCGACCCGCCCGAGCCGCTGGAGCGGCCGGCCGAGCCCGATCCCGACTCGGCCGCGCGCATCCTGGTCTCCTCCGGCTCGGAGGCGGAGCCGAAGATGGTCGCCTACTCGCACAACGCGCTGGTCGGCGGCCGGGGCGAGTTCGTGCGGTCGCTGACGCGCGGGGACGGGCCGCCGCGCATCATGTTCCTGGTCCCCCTGGCCTCCTCCTTCGGCTCCACCGGGACCTCCGTCACCATCGCGGTACTCGGCGGAACCCTGGTGCTGATGCCCCGGTTCGACGCCGCCGAGGCCGTACGGCTGATCGGGGAACACCGGCCCACGCACCTCATGGGCGTGCCGACGATGTTCCAGGAGATGCTCGCCGATCCGCGGCTGGCCCCGGACGCCGCGGACCGGGTCGACACCTCCTCCCTCACCGCGCTGGTGTGCGGCGGCGCGGGTGTGGACCCGGAGACCGTGGCGGAGTGCGTGCGGGTCTTCGGCTGCGCCTTCGTCAACCTCTACGGCTCCGCCGACGGCGTCAACTGCCACACCCAGATCGAGGACGACCTGGTCACCGTGCAGACCACCGCGGGCCGCCCCAACCCCCGGGTGACGACCATCCGCATCGCCGGCGACGACGGCCGCGAGCTGCCGCGGGGCGAGGTGGGCGAGATCTGGTCGCGCGGTCCCATGAGTCCGCTGTGCTACGTCAACGCCCCCGAGCTGGACGCCCGTTACCGCACCGAGGACGGCTGGGTCCGCACCGGCGACCTCGGCCGGATCGACGACGGCGGGCGGCTGGTCATCGTCGGCCGCAAGAAGGAGATCATCATCCGGGCCGGTCTCAACATCAGCCCGGCCGAGGTCGAGTCGCTGGTGAACACCCACCCCGCGGTCCGGCACGCCGCCTGCCTGGGCGTCCCGGACCGGAAGCTGGGCGAGCGGGTCTGCGTGTGGGTGGTGCCGGTGCCGGGGCGGTCCGCACCGGACCTGGAGGAGCTGCGCCGCCATCTGTACGAGGAGCGCGGTCTGGAGCGGGCGAAACTGCCCGAGCTGCTGAAGGTCGTCGACGAACTGCCGGTCAATCCGGCCGGGAAGGTCGACCGGCAGGCCCTGCGCGCCTCGGTGGTCCTCTCGGACGGCCCGGAGAGCGGGGCCGCCCGATGAGCACTCCGGCGATGAGCGACAGGTCGCGCGGCACGGCGGCGGGTCCGGTGGACGGCGCACGCGCCTCCTTCTCGCCCCCGGACAGCGTGCGGGACCTGCGGGACCGGGTGCGGGACTTCGTACGCGGCGAGGTGATCCCCGCCGAGTCCGAGCTGGCCTCCGGCGGCGAGACGGCCCGCGAGACGCTGCGCACCCTGCGGGACAAGGCCCGGGCCAACGGCCTGTGGGCGCTGTCCCACCCGGCGGAGCTCGGCGGCCGGGGACTCTCCCTGAGCGAGTTCGTGCACCTCGGGGAGGTGGAGGGCGAGTCCGAGTACGGCCCGGCCGTCCTGGGCTCCGAGCATCTGCTGGACGCCCTGATGCTGCACCGGCACGCCGGGCCCGAGGTGCGCGAGCGCTACCTGTCCGGGCTCGTCGACGGCGAGGTGGTGCCGTGCTACGGCATGTCCGAGCCGGGGCGCTCCGGTTCGGACCCCTCCCTGCTGACGACCAGGGCCGAGCCGCACGAGGGCGGCTGGACGATCCGCGGCGCCAAGTGGTTCTGCCGGGCGGCCGGCGCGGACTTCATCACCGTCATGTGCCGGACCGAGCCGCTGGGCATCCCCAACCGGCAGGCGTTCACGATGTTCGTCGTCCCCACGGACACCCCCGGCTTCGAGATCGTCCGCGAACTGCCCGTGCTGGGCACCGACGACGCCCACCGCGAGGTCCGCCTCGACGGCGTCCGGGTGCCCGACGCGTACCGGATCGGCGTCCGCGGCGACGGCTTCCCCGTGGCGGGCGAACGGCTCGACCTGGGCCGCACCCTGCGCGCGGTCCAGTGGCTGGGGCAGGCCAGACGCGCCTTCGACCTGATGTGCCGCCGGCTGACCACGCGGACGGCGTTCGGGGAGCGGCTGGCGGCCAAGCAGCTGATGCAGCAGCACGTCTTCGACTCCTACACCGAGATCCAGGCCGCCCGGTCGCAGGTGCTGCGGGCCGCCGCCGCGGTGGACGCCAGCGACCGGCAGGCGTACCCGGAGGTCGCCACCGCCAAGGTGCTGGCGTCGCGGACGCTGTGCCGGGTGCTGGACCGGGCGGTGCAGGTGTACGGCGCGGAGGGGCTGATCGACGACACCCCGCTGAGCCGGATGTTCCGCCGGGCCCGGGCGACCCGCATCTACGACGGTCCGGACGAACTGCACGCCCACACGGTGGCCAAGCGGATCCTCAGGCGCTACGCGCCGGGGTCCGACACCCCGGTGGACGTGTTCTGACCCGCACCGGAGCGCGCCGACCGCAACCGGCGCCCTCCGGTGCGCCAGCCGGGCGCCGCCCGCCGCGACAGGGATCGCGGCGGGCGGCGCCGTCCGTCGTCCCCGGGATCGTCCGGAGCCTCGGGAACCGCCGGGCTCAGCCGCCCGCCGGGCGCAGCAGCGCGGCGAGGAGGAAGTGGTCGCCCCAGACCAGTTCGTGCGCCACGGCCGTGCCGGACTCCCGGTCGTAGCAGCCGTCCAGCAGCATCCCGGCGGGCGGTGCCGCGGCGCCTCCGGCACCCGCGGCCGGGCGCGTCAGATGGCGTTCGGCCAGGGTGCGCAGGAGGTCCGCCGCCGCCTCGCGGTAGCCGGCGCCCCGCGGCTCCCCCAGGACTTCGGCGAGCACCAGCAGCGCCTCGGCGGCGATGGCCGCCGCGGAGGTGTCCCGGAGGCCGTCCGGGTCGGCGAAGCTCCACGGCGGCACGCCGCCGGCCGTACGGTCCAGCCACCAGTCGGCGGTGCGGCACGCCGCCGCGCCGAAGTCCGGTCCCGGGTCCGGGACGGCGGCCGCCGTGGCGAGGGCGAGCATGCCCCACGCCTGCCCGCGCGACCACCGGCCGGCGGGCGGGTGCCCGGCCGCGCCCTCCCGCGGCACGGCGCTCGCCCGTACCGCGCCGTCGCCGTCCACGCAGTGCTCGGCGACGGCGGCGGCGTGCTGCCGGGCCAGCGCCGTCCAGTCGGCGCGCCCCGCGGTCCGGCCGGCCCAGCCGAGTAGGGCGGTCACGGCGGCGGCCGCATCCACGGTGAGCGTGACGGCGCCGCGCGGGCCGCGGCCCAGGGCGGTCCCGGCCGGGACGAACGCCCCCGGCCCGAGTTCCCGGCGGGAGTCCGCCAGCGCCGCCGCCCCTTCCAGTGCGATCGCCGCGGCGCCGTCGTCGCCGCACAGCCGGTGGCCCGCCGCGGCTCCGTACCAGAAGATCATGGCCCGGGCGTCGGTGTCGTCCGCCGCCCTGGGCCGCAGCCGGGCGGTGCACGCCGCCGCGCGCCCGCGGTCGGCGGGGTCGCCGGAACGGGCGGCGGCCAGCCACAGCAGTCCGGCCCAGAAGCCCCCGGCCCACGATCCCCGGCGGCTGGTCCGCCAGCGGCCGGTGGCCGGGTCGGCGTACAGCGGGAAGAGCTCCCCGAGCTCGCCGGCGGTGGCCGTGACGCGTCCGAGGAGCAGTTCCGCCGCTTCCCGGGCGCCGGGGAACGGCCGGGCCGGGGGCAGGTCGGTGTCGGCCGTCATCTCACCCGTCATCCTGTTCACCGTCTCGTGTTCCGTCGATCAGCAGGGTCTGGGCGGCCGAGCCGAAGGCTCCGGCGCTGTCCAGCAGGACCGCCTCGGCCGTGCCCAGTCCGCCGGTTCCGGCCCGGGTGCGGGCCCGCAGGGCGATCCACTCGCCCTCGGGCGGCCGTTCGAGGTGGACCGTCAGATCAAGGTTCGTCCAGTGGTAGCGGTGCGGCGGCAGCACGGCGCCGACACCGTGGGCGAGGTCGGCCAGCGCCACGGCTGCGAGACAGCCGTGGCGGGGCCCGCCCTCGACGACGGCGCGGCGCAGTCTGGCCCACCCGGTCCCGCCGTACGGGTTGGCCGGGTCGTCCACGAGGACGAGTTCGGCGGCGTCCCGGTTGAACGAGGGGCGTCCCGCCGTGTCGGGCAGCGCCCAGCCCTCCTCCCGGGACGGCGGCCGCGGCTCCCGCGGCAGGTGCCGGGGCAGGGCGGTCCGCGCCCGGCGGACCCCCACGACGCCGCCCCGGGCGACCGGGACGCCGCCGGCCCGGACACACACGTCCACCACGTCGAAGCTGCGCCCGGCCCGAACCCGCTCCGCGGTGACCTCCAGCGGCGCCGCCGGTACGGGGCCGAGGAAGTCGACGGTGAGGCGGGCCGGCGGCCGTTCCTCCCCCAGGACCTCCAGGGCCCGGGCGGCCACCAGCGCGGCGACGGCACCGCCGTGGAGATGCCCTGGCCCCCGGGGGCCGGTGGCGCTCGGGGACGGCAGGTGGCGGCCGCCCCCGGTCCGGAAGAGCGCGCCGGGGCTCCTCCCCT
The DNA here is from genome assembly GCF_036323805.1 of Streptomyces rubellus. Classification (NCBI taxonomy): domain Bacteria; kingdom Bacillati; phylum Actinomycetota; class Actinomycetes; order Kitasatosporales; family Streptomycetaceae; genus Streptomyces; species Streptomyces rubellus. Next base: position 276,076 of record NZ_JAZDCX010000001.1, on the reverse strand, counting down.
CCGCCCGCTTTCGGGCCGCCACCGGCCGCCCGGCTCTCTCTCCTTCGCTCCGCACGGTCCTCCCCGTCGTCTCTCCGGCCTCCGTCGTCATCGGCGCATCACCTGGCGCAGCCGCGCTCCGCACAGCACGGAGGCGAGGAAGGCGGCGCCCACCAGTCCCCAGCCGGTCTGGTAACCGCCCGGGCCGTCCGCCAGGAGTCCGAAGGCGAGCGGCCCGGCGACGAAGCCGCCGAAGAAGCCCATCGAGACCAGGGCCGAGGCGTGCCCGGTGGCGCCGAACGCCGGGCTGCGCACCACCGCGACCATCGAGACCGCGTTGGCCGCCACCGCCGTCCCGCCCAGGCCGACGGCGCCGAGCCACACCAGCGGGGTCAGCGCGGTGGCGGCCGGCAGCAGGAGCACCAGGCACACCGACACCCCCGCCAGGACGAGCAGCGGGACGGAGATGTCGGCGACGCGCCCGCTGTGGCGGGTCCACAGCACACGGGCCGCGATGCCCGCCACGCCGAGCGCCGCGATGAGCCCGCCGGAGGCCCGTTCGCCCATGCCGAGCTCCTCGTGGGCGTAGAGCGGGAGATAGGTGTTGAGGGCGGCCAGACCGGTGCCGACACCGAACGAGTAGCCGATGAGCCAGCGGGCGGGGGCGTTGGGCGCCGCGGGCAGCAGACCGCCCGCTCGCCGCTCGGCCGGCGGATGGTCGGGCGGCAGGCGCAGGGCCAGGGCCGCCGCGGCCAGCGCCACCGGAACGACCAGGGCGAGTGCCGTACGCCAGGAGAGCGCCGCCGCCAGCGAGGGGAGCAGCAGACCGGCGGCGAACGCGCCGATCTGCACCCCGGACTGCTTGACGCCCACGGCCGCGGCCCGCCGCGGGGGCGGCAGATGGACGGCGATCAGCCGGTTGGTCGCGGGGTTGGCGAACGCCTGGGCGATTCCGGCGAGCAGCAGCGCGAGCAGCAGCCAGCCGTACTCGCCGCCCAGCGAGAGGACGGTGAAGGCCGCCGCCACCGTCACCAGGAGCGCCGTCAGGGTGCGGCGGCCTCCCAGGATGTCGGTGAGGTGGCCGGTGTAGAGCGACAGCACGGAGGCGGTGCCGAAGGCCAGCGCCGTCAGCGTGCCGAGCTGGGAGCGCGAGATCTCCAGCTCGCCGAGGAGCCGCGGTCCCAGCGCGCCGAGCGCGAAGAGCACGAACATCGCCAGCCCCATGCCCGCCGTGAGCAGCGGCAGCAGTCCTCCGGGCGTGTCCGACGTCCGATCGTCCGCCCGTGGTGCGGACTGTGCGGTCATACGCGGTCCCCCCTCTTCCTGTACCGAGCATTCCGTATGCGGATAACTTCTATGTAGTCTTACTCTAGATACTAACTCCAACGAGTAGAACGGACGGTGCGAGGATGAAGGCCAAGTCCGGCGTCCGGCAGCAGAAGGCACAGGAAACCAGGAGGCGCATGCTCGACGGGGCGCTCCGGCTCTTCATCGCCAACGGCTACGACGGAACGACGATCGACTCCATCGCCCGGGAGGCCAAGGTCGCGGTCCAGACCATTTACTTCAGCTTCGGGAACAAGCAGACGATCCTCAAGGAACTCGTCGACGTACGCGTCGCCGGGGACGACGAGCCGATCCCGACGCTGGAGCGCCGGTGGGTGAGGGACGCCGTCACCGCCGAGTCCCCGGAGGCCCAGCTGCGCCACCAGGTGGCGGGCGCCCGGGAGATCTACGAGCGGGTCGGCGAGCTGCTGGAGGTGCTGCGCAACGCGGCCGCCTCGAACGAGGACGTGGCCCCGCTGTGGGAGCGCAACAAGCGGCAGCGCCTGGAGGTGCAGCGGCACCTGGTGAAGGCACTGGCGGACAAGCACCCGCTGCCCGGCTCCCTCACCCTCGACCGCGCCGTGGACATCAGCTACGGCCTGCTGGGGCCCGAGATGTACCACCTGCTGGTCACCGAACGGGGCTGGACCTCGCAGCAGTGGGCCGACTGGGTCCACTCCGCCCTGTACCACCACCTCGTCGGCGGGAGCTGAGGTTCGGGAGGGCCCGGGGTCGGGCCCCCGTACGACATCCGTGGCGCCCGGTGGCCCGACACCCGGCGCGTTCCGACCGCGGCGGGGCGGTGACGTGCCCGCACCGCCCCGAGAACCCCTGGGAGAACCCGTGGCTCTGACGACACGGCCACACACCGGCCGGGACGCCCCGCAGCCGTCCCCGCCGCACAGCCGGCTCGCGGCTCTCGCCCGCGCCCTGATCCGGCGCCGGACGCCGGTCTTCCTGCTGGTGGCCGCCTTCTCCGTGGCGGCCGCCCTGTTCGGGAGCGGAGTCGCCGGACATCTGTCCAGCGGCGGCTACACCCCCGAGGACTCCGAGTCCGCCCGCGCCGAGCGGCTGCTCACCGAGCGCTTCGGGGCCGGGTCCCCCAACATGGTCCTGCTGCTGGAGGCCGACGCCCCGGTGGACCGGCCGGAACCCGCCCGGGCCGGCCGGGAGTTCACCGAGCGGCTCCGCGCGGAGTCCTCCGTGGTGTTCGCGGAGTCGTTCTGGACCACCGGCGACCCGTCGCTGCGCTCCGAGGACGGGCGCTCCGCCCTGGTCCTGGTGAAACTCGCCGGCGACGAGGACCGGGCCACCCGCACGGCCCAGGACCTCGTACCGGAACTCACCGGCGAGCAGGGCCCGTTCACCGTGACGGCCACCGGCGACGCCCCGGTCAACAACCAGTTGGAGAAACAGAGCCAGGAGGACCTGACCCGGGCGGAGCTGATCGCCGCGCCGCTGACCCTGCTCATCCTGCTGGCCGCCTTCGGCTCCCTGGTCGCCGCCCTCCTGCCGATGCTGGTGGGCGTCGTGTCGGTCCTGGGCACCCTCGCGGTGCTGCGCCTGATGGCGGAGTTCACCGAGGTCTCCCTGTTCGCGATGAACATCACCACGGCCCTCGGCTTCGGACTCGCCGTCGACTACAGCCTGTTCATCGTCACCCGCTACCGCGAGGAGCTGGCCCGGGGCCGGGAGGTGGGCGAGGCGATCGCCGAGAGCCTGCGCACCGCCGGCCGGACGGTGCTGTTCTCCGCGCTCACCGTGGCGCTCTCGCTCGCCGCGATGCTGGTCTTCCCCGTGTACTTCCTGCAGTCCCTGGCCTACGCCGGGATCGCGGTGGTGGTCCTCGCCGCGGCGGCCTCCCTGCTGATCCTGCCCGCGGTGTTCGCGCTGATCGGCCGGCGGATCGACCGGTTCGACGTATTCGCGGGCCTGCGCCGCCGCCTGCCGGGGTCCCGGCAGGACGGGCAGGGCTTCTGGCACTGGCTGGTGAGCAGGGTGATGCGCCGCCCGGTGCTGCTCGGCGGAGCCGTGGCCGCGCTGCTGATCATCCTCGCGCTGCCCTTCGGCCACGCCCGGTTCGGTCTCACCGACGACCGGATCCTCCCGGAGGGCAGCAGCGCCCGGGCCGCCGCCGACACCATCCGGGAGGAGTTCCCGGGGGCCTCCACCTCCCCGGCGACGGTGGTCCTGCCGGGCCTGGACCCCGGGGAGCGGCAGGCGGACCTGGAGCGGTACGCCCGCGAACTCTCCCTCGTCGGGGGCACGGCGCGGGTGGACGGGGCGGCCGGGAGCTGGGCCGAGGGCCGCCGGGTCGCGCCGCCCGGGCCGGGCTCGGCCGCCTACACGGCCGACTCGGAGGACGGCGGCACCTGGCTGTCGGTCGTCCCCGCCGTCAACCCCAACTCGGCGGCGGGCGAGGAGCACGTGCGTGCCGTACGGGCGGTGGACGCGCCGTCGCGCCCGCTGGTCGGCGGGGAGGCGGCGTCCCTGGTGGACACCAAGAGCGCGCTGGGCGAGCGCATCCCCTGGGCCGCCGCGGTGATCACGCTGAGCATGTTCGTCCTGCTCTTCCTGTTCTCCGGCAGCCTGGTCGTCCCGCTGAAGGCCCTGCTGCTCAACGTGCTGAGCCTCACCGCCTCCTTCGGAGCGATGGTCTACGTCTTCCAGGACGGCCACCTCAAGTGGCTGGTCGGCGACTTCACCCACACCGGGCAACTGGAGGTGACCGTTCCGCTGCTGATGTTCTGTGTGGCGTTCGGTCTGTCCATGGACTACAGCGTCTTCCTGCTCTCCCGCATCCGCGAGGAGTACCTGGCGACCGGGGACAACACCCGGGCGGTGGTGTTCGGGATCGACCACACCGGCCGGCTGATCACCGCGGCCGCCCTGGTCGTCGCCACGGTCCTGGCCGCGCTCGCCACCTCGCAGCTGAGCCTGCTCAAACTGCTGGGCGCGGGACTGGCCCTGGCGGTGCTCGTGGACGCCACCCTGGTGCGCGGCATCCTCGTGCCGGCCGGAATGAAGCTGCTCGGGCGCGTCAACTGGTGGGCACCGCGTCCGCTGCGGAAACTTCACGAGAAGGCCGGACTGCACGAGGGTTGACCGGCCCGCCTCCCCACGCTCCCGCCCCGGCCCGCCTCCCCCACGGGCCGGGGCGGGCCCGTCGGCCCAACTTGACTAGAGTGAAGGGCTAGAGTAGACATATAGCAAGTTCTCCCGAGCGCGGATGACCTGCTCGCGACGGGAGCGAAGGGGGTCGCCCCTCCCGGGATTCCGGCGGAGGGACCAGGTCGCGCGACCGCTTCGGCAACCGTGCCGGCCGTCCCCCGCGGAGACAATCGATTCATGTGTCATCGCGAGAGGCCGGGCACGCAGCCCGCCGTCGCTGACCAACGGGGGGATACGATTGCCTGACTCAAGAGACTTCTCTCGCACCACACGCGCCCTGTTCGGGACGGCGTACCGGGCCACCGCCCGGCACGCCCTCCGGCCCCGCCCCCGCGACCGTGCCGTGTCCGGCGGGCGGCGGCTGCCACGCCCTCTCGTCCACCGCGCCTGACTCCTCCTCCCCGGTCCGCCCCGCCCGCCTCGACGGCGCGGCGAACGGCGGAGCGGGCACCGGTCCCGCCGAAGCGGTGCCGGCCGTCCCCGCACGTCCCCCGTCCGGAACACACCGCCGTGCCCCGGTGACGGGTCCGGCGGACGGTCCACCACAGCCGGGCGGGTACGCGCCGCGGGTCCGTCCGGGGCCGGAGCGGGCCGCACCCGGAAGACCGGAAGAGAAGCCCTCTTCCGCACCCCTCAGCTCTCCTCCGTGTCCGCGCCCGCACGGGCGCGGACACGGAGGACACCCTCACGCGCCGAAAGGCCGAACGGAGTTCCGAACGTGAGCACTGCTGCACCGGCCGGCTCCCCATGCCGTTTCCTCGTCCTGTCCATCGGCAAGCGCGCCTCCTTCCACGACGCCGTCCTCCGCGCCCTCACCGACCTCGCCGACGGATCGGAGCGTCCGCTGACCGGCGTCCACCCCGGTGTCGAACTCCCCTCCTCCGAGTCCCCGGAGACCGCCCGGACACCCGTCTACACCCGGATCCTCGGCAAGGCACGCGCCTTCCTCGACAGCGCCCTCCCCACGGCCGAGCTGTGTCTGGTCACCGCCGACAACCCGGACCGGGCGGCCCGTGCGGTGCGCGGGCTGCCCGCCGCCGGAGCCGCCGGGCCGGTCCCCCTCGTCCTGGTCGACGCGGCGGGCGCGGGCCTGAGCACCGCGCCGTTCGAGACAGCCGTCGCCGAGGCGTTACGGGAGCTGGCCGACGGACTGCCCGGCGGACTGGGCACCGGACTGGGCGCGCGCCACACCGCCGTCTACACCGAGAACCCCGAGACCGCCGGCATCCCCGGGACCACCGGGGACGGGGCGGCGGTCCAGGTGGCGCGGCCGTATCCGCTGCACCTACTCCCCGCGGACCCGTGGACCCTGGCCGCCGACGTCGTCCGCCTCTTCGGCGACCACGTGCAGCGGTGGCTCAACGACTCCGCGGCGCGGGTCGCCGCCCGGGACGGCGTGACGACCCTGGCGGACGCGCTCCACGGCTTCCTCACCGGGCAGGCCGGCTCCGCCTGGGGCCTGCACTACTACACCGGCTCGGTCGTCTCCGGCCTCATCGAGGACCTCGACCGCCTGGCCGGGGAGTCCGGCAACCCCGTGCTGCGCGGACCGAGCGAGCACAGCCTGGCCTGCGGCGCGCTGGCGCGCTGGCAGCTGGACGAGGCGCCCTTCCTCACCGTGGTGACCAGTGGGATGGTCGACGAGTTCCGCGGCACCCTGGCCAACCTCCGGGAGGCCCGCGCCCGCGGCTTCGTCGTCTGCGCCGACTCCCCGTCCACCGCCTGGTACCCCTTCCAGGGGACCGTCCACGGCGCCGAGGACTCCCGCGCGGTGCTCGCGGCCCGGGGCGTGCCCCATGTGTACCTGGACGACCCGGACCGGCTGCCCGCGGACCTCGGTGCGGCGTACGCGGCGTACCACGAGGACCGCGGTCCCGTCGTCCTGCTCGCCACCCCCGCCGTCCTGCGGGCCACCGGTCCGTTGCCCGCCGGTGCGGGTGCGGGTGCGGTGCCGGGCCGCCGCCCGGCCGCCTCGCTCACGGTCCGGGAGGACCAGCTGGCGCCGGTCGCGGACCTCGTCAACCACGGCCCCGGCCGGCTGCTGTGGCAGGTCGGCCGACTGGACCACGAGGAGGCCGGCCTGGTGCATGACATCGCCCGGCGGGCGGGCGTGGCCCTGGCCGACTCGCTGACCCGGCCGGGCCAGGTCTCCCGGTACCGCGACGGCCGCGTGGTGCCCGAGTACCTGGGGACCCTGGGACTGTACGGCTTCTCCTGGCGAGTCCACTCCTATCTGCACAGCCGGGGCCGGCTGCGCCCCCGCTCCGAGCAGTGCCTGCTCTTCCTCAAGAGCCGGATCGCCGAGGCGGCCACCCCCTTCTCGCCCCGCGTGCTGCGGCGCTCCCTGCGCATCGCCCAGGTCACCCGGGAACCGGCGCACCTCGCCCCGTTCACCGACCATCCCGTGCTCGCCGACGCCCGCGGCTTCCTGCACGCCCTGCGCGAACGGCTGGACGTGGCCCCGGAGGTCCTCGCGGCCCGCGCCGCGGCCCTCGCCGACGCCCGGGAGAGCGCCTCCGACGCGGTGCACGAGCTGCCGGTGCTGCCGATGAGCGCCAACCACTTCTTCGGCCGGCTCCGGCAGGTGCTCGACGAGCTCATCACCACCGAGGGCTACACCTACACCGGCGTGTACGACGTGGGCCGCGGCGGCCTGTCCGCCGTCCGCAACCTGCCCCGTACCGGACCGGGCTTCTCCGGCTGGTACGGTCGGGCGCTGATGGGCGACGCCCTCCAGGCCGTCCCCGCCGTCGCGCTCACCCGCGACGACAACGTGCTCGCCTTCATCGGCGACGGCGCCGCGGCGCTGGTGCCCGACATCGTGCCCGCCCTCGTCCAGCAGGTGTGCCTCTACGGGCACCGGCTGCGGCGCAACGTCACGGTCTTCCGGCTGGTCGACGGCGGGCACTCGGTCATCCGCACCTACCACGAGGGCCGTGCCGACGCGGAGCTGAGCCGCCAGAACCAGGTGGTGAGCCTGCCGGAACCGGAGTGGTCGCGGTCCTTCGGCCCGCTGACCGTCCACCACCGGCACCTGGCCGACCCGTCCGGAGCCGAGCTGCGCGACCTGCTGCGGCAGCCGGCCACCGTCAACCTCTGCTCGGTCCCGCTGTCCCACAACAACGAGGGCGACGGGCTGAGTCTGCTGTCCTCGCACGGCTGGCAGCGCGACGAGCTGTCCGACCTGACCGCGGCGATGATCCGGACCGCGCGCAACCGCGCCGGTCTCCCCGGTTCCTGACCCGCCCGCACCTCACGCCCGCTCCCTCACCGGCTTCGATCCGCAGACCGGAGCGCGGCGCGCCCCGCGCGCCCGCGCCCGGACCTTCCCACGGAGGCATCCTCTTGTCCCCCGACACCCCGCACCGCACCGGCGGCCCCCAGTCCACCGCGCAGCCCACCGGCACGGCGTTCGGCTTCCTCGCCCATCCGATCAGCGCCGGGCACCGCAACCAGATACGCGGGCTCGACCTCTTCTCCCGTCTGCTGGACGAGCACCGCGGCGTCCCGCGCCCGCCGGAGCCGCGCCACAGCCTCCCGGTCCCGCTGTTCGAGACGGTGACCTCGGCCGCCGGGGCGCGCTGCACCGGCGAGGTGCGCTATCTGCCGTACACCGCCGACCAGTTGCTGCGCCGCCCCACCACCGCCCGGAACATGGTCGCCGCGGAGGCCGCGAAGCTGCGGGACTCCGGGGCGCGGCTGGTGGGCCTCGGCGGCGCCACCTCCATCGTCGGCGACCGCGGCCTGTGGACGGCCCGCGAGGTGGGCATCCCCGTCACCAGCGGCAACTCCCTGACCGTGTACGCCGCCCACCAGGAGCTGCTGCACATCGTGCGGCTGCTGGAACTGGCCCCGGAGCGGACCCGGGTGGCGGTGGTGGGCTACCCCGGCTCGATCGGTCTGGCCGTCACCCGGCTGCTGCTGGCGGACGGCTTCCCGCTCGACCTGGTGTGCCGCCGCGGCAACCGCTCCCCGAAGGCGCTGCTGCGGCATCTGGATCCGGCCCACCACGACCGGGTGCGGCTCGTCGACGACATCCGGCAGTGCTCGCCGGAGACCCGGCTGTTCGTCTGCGCCTCCTCCGTCGGCGGTCTGGTGGACCCCGACCGGATCCGGCCCGGTTCGGTGGTGGTCGACGTGGCGCTGCCCCGCGATGTCGCCACGCCGCCGCGCGACGGCCACGAGGTGCTGGTCGTCGACGGCGGGCTGGTCAGCGCGGGCGACGGCGTCACCGTCGGGGACGGCTCCCTGCCCAGTCCGACGCAGCAGCTCAACGGCTGTCTGGCCGAGACGCTGGTGCTGGCGCTGGAGGGCCGTGCCGAATCCTTCTCGCTGGGCCGTGAACTGGACCTGGAGCGGGTGCGCACCATCGGGGCGCTGGCGGCCCGGCACGGTTTCCTCCCCACCCCGCTCGCCTCCTTCGGGCGGCCGGTGGCGGACGAGCAGATCCTCCGGCTCGCCCGGCACCTCCGGCGCCCGCCGTCCGGCCCGAAGAACACCGGGGAGGACACCGGGGAGGGCACGGACCGCCCGGCGGACGCCGGGACCGCCGAACAGCTCGCCTCGGCCACCGCGCGGCGCTTCCGCAGCCGGATGAACCCCCCGATGGCCCGGCTGTTCGAGGCGCACGGCATGGACCGGGTGTTCACCGGCGGCAGCGGCTGCACCCTCACCACCGCCGACGGCACCGAGTACCTGGACTTCGTCGCCGGCTACGGCTGCCTCAACCTCGGCCACAACCATCCCCGGGTCACCGGACGGCTGCGGGACTTCCTCGACCGGGGCACCCCCACGTTCGTCCAGTACATCTCCATGCCCGTCCACACCGCCGAACTGGCCGAGCACCTCAGCTCCCTGGCCCCCGGCCGGCCGGAGCGGGTCTTCTTCAGCAACTCCGGTACGGAGGCGGTGGAGGCGGCGCTCAAGGTCGCCCGGGCCGGGACCGGCCGCACCCGGCTGGTCCACGCCGACAACAGCTACCACGGCAAGACGCTGGGCGCGCTGTCGGTGACCGGCCGCGACCGGCACCGGACGCCGTTCGGCCCGCTGCTGCCCGACACCGTCGCGGTCCCGTACGGCGACCTCGACGCACTGCGGGCGGTGATCGACGGGGCGGCGGCCTTCATCGTCGAGCCCGTCCAGGGCGAGGGCGGTGTCGTCCTGCCGCCCGACGGCTATCTGCGCCAGGCGCGCGAGCTGTGCCGCCGGGCCGGGGCGGCGTTCGTCCTGGACGAGATCCAGACCGGTCTGGGCCGCACCGGCGCGCTGTTCGCCGCCGACCACGACGGTCTGGACCCGGACGTGCTGTGCCTGGCCAAGTCGCTCTCCGGAGGCCTGGTGCCCATCGCGGCGACGCTCTGCCGCGGCGACCTGTGGGACGCCGCGTACGGCAGCACCGACCGCTCGATGCTGCACTCCTCGACCTTCGGCGGCGGCAACTTCGCCGCGGCGGCCGGGCTGGCCACTCTGGACGTGCTGGTGGCGGAGGACCTGCCGCGGCACGCCCGCGAGGTCGGCGAGTACCTGCGCCGGTCGCTGCGCAAGGCGTGCGAGCCGTACCACTTCGTCAAGGAGGTGCGCGGCATCGGGCTGATGACGGCGATCGAGTTCGACGGCGACTTCTCCGGCGCGGTCCGGTCGCTGACGGACGAGCTGCTCACCCGGCTGCCCGGCGATCTGCACACCGTGGTCGACTGGCTGCCCGGGGACCTGCGCTCCGCGCTCTCCCGGGCCGGCTCCGCGCTGGAGTCCACCCTCGGCGACCTGATGTGCCTGCGCTTCGTCAACGGTCTGGCCCGCGACCACCGCATCCTCACCTTCGTCACCGCCAACCACAACCGGGTCATGCGGATCCAGCCGCCGCTCGTCCTCACCACGGCCGAAGCGGACCGTTTCGTCGCCGGGGTGGAGGCCGTCTGCCGCGATCTGGCACTCCACTCCGACCTGGACGCCTGGCTGCCGCCGGGCCGCTGACGGCCCCTCGCCCCGCGCACCGCCCCGGGGCGCGCACCGGCCACGACACCGACCACGCACAGAGCAGACACCGAGCACATCGAGTACACACCGAGCACACCGACCGCGCGCCGGCCGGCAGGAGGAGAGACACGAGATGAGCACCGAGGACACCAGGCAGCGGGTCATCGGCTACATGGTGGAGCGGCTGGGCCTGGAGCCCGACGAGATCACCGACACCACCCGGTTCAGGGAGGACCTGGAACTCGACTCGCTGGACATGGTCGAGCTGGCCACCATCCTGGACGAGGAGCTGGGCACCCAGCTGGACGACTCCGCCCTCGAGTCCCTGGCCACGCTCGGCGACGTCGTCGCGTTCGCCGAGTCCCGCGGCACGCCCGACCGGAGCCCGGCGTGAGTGCCTGCCGGGTCGTCGTCACCGGGGTGGGGCCGGTGACGTCGGCGGGCGTCGGCGCCAAGGAGTTCCACCGCGGTCTGCTCGACGGCGTCAGCGCCGTACGGACCATCACCCGCTTCGACCCGGCGGACCTGCCGGTGCGGATCGCGGCCGAGGTGGATCTGCCAGAGCACCTCACGCCGCCGCGGCGGGACGCGGTCTCCACCGACCGGTGCGTCCAGCTCGCCGCCGCGGCGGCGCATCTGGCCCTGGAGGACAGCGGCCTCGACCTGGCCGCGGTGGACCGCGACCGGGTGGCCGTGGCCGTCGGCACCGGCTGCGGGGGCGCGGAGAGCATCGAACGCGGCCACCTCGCCTTCACCGGGCGCGGCCCCCAGGGGCTGCCGGCGCGCTTCATCCCCATGTCCATGGCCAACAGCACGGCCGCATGGCTCTCCATCCGGTACGGCCTGACCGGCCCGTGCGCCACGACCGTGACGGCCTGCGCCAGCGGCGCCGACGCGCTGGTGGCGGCCCACCAGATGATCGTCACGGGCGAGGCCGACGTGGTGCTCGCCGGCGGGGCGGAGGCACCCGTCACCCCGGTGATCGTCGGCGGCTTCGCCCGGATGCGGGCGCTGTCCACGCGGAACGGCGAACCGGAGCGGGCCAGCCGCCCGTTCGACGCCGACCGGGACGGCTTCGTGATCGGCGAGGGCGCGGCCCTCCTGGTCCTGGAGGAGGCGGGGCACGCGGCGGCGCGCGGGGCCGTGCCCCTGGCGGAGTTCCGCGGCTACGGGCGCTCCGCCGACGCCCACCACGTCGTCGCCCCCCGGCCGGACGGTTCCGCCGCCGCGCGGGCGGTGACCGGGGCGCTGCGCTCGGCCGGTCTCACCCCGGCGGACGTCTCCCACGTCAACGCGCACGGCACGGGCACCGTCCTCAACGACGCCGCCGAGGCCCGGGCCCTGCACACCGCGCTGGGGCCGGACGCCGCGCGGATCCCGGTCTCGGCCACCAAGTCGGTGACCGGTCACACCCTGGGCGCGGCGGGCGCGATCGAGGCCGTGGCCAGTGTCCAGGCCGTAGTCCACGGCGTCCTGCCGCCGACGGCCAACCTGGACGTGCCGGACCCGGAGACGGGACTCGACCTCGTCGGCGGGCAGCCGCGCGAGACCGAGGTGACCGCGGTGCTGTCCGACTCCTTCGCCTTCGGCGGACACAACGTCGTCCTCGCCTTCACCCGTCCGGAGCAGTGCTGACCGGCCCGGCCCCCGCCACCACGTCCACAGGAGGAAGAGCATGACCACCGACTACGACGCGATCGTCGTCGGCGCCGGGTTCGCGGGCGTCACCGCCGCCCGCGGACTACGGGCCGCCGGACGGCGGACGCTGCTGCTGGAGGCCCGCGACCGGATCGGCGGGCGCACCTGGACCGAAGAGTTCGCCGGACGGCGGATCGAACTGGGCGGCGCGTGGATCCACTGGAACCAGCCGCACATCTGGGCGGAGCTCACCCGCTACGGCATACCGGTGGTGGCGGACGAGGAACCGGAGGAGATCCTGCTCGCCACCGAGGAGGAGCCCCTCCCGCTGCCGGCCGACGATGTCCTCATGTCCGTCACCGAGCTGCTCAACCGGGTCTTCCGGGACGCGGCCGACTACTTCCCGCGCCCCTACGACCCACTGTTCCGCGCGGATCTGCTCGACGGGTACGACCAGCTCTCGCTGACCGAGCACCTGGCCCGCACCGACCTCACCGCCGAGGAGCGGAACCTGGTCACCGGGGTGCTCGCCACCGAGCTGGGCGGCCGGGCCGACCGGAGCGCGGTCTCGATGCCGGCCCAGTGGTGGTCCCTGGGGAGCCTCGACCGGCACGGCTACCACTCCATCGTCAGTATCCGCCCCGAGCCCGGCACGCTCGCGGTGCTGGAGGCGATGCTGGCCGACTCGCCCCCCGAACTGCGTCTGGGCTCACCGGTCGCCGCGGTCGCCGACGAGGGTGGGCGCGTCGTGGTGACGACCCGGGCGGGCGAACGGTTCTCCGCGCGGACGGCGGTGGTGGCGGTGCCCGTCAACATGTGGCCGGCCATCGACTTCTCCCCCGGGCTGCCCGCGGCGCACACCGCCGTGGCCGGGGCGGGGATGGGGGTGGCCGACAGCGTCAAACTGTGGCTGCGGTTCCGCAGCGGTCTGGGGAGGTTCATCGCCCAGGGCGCGCCGGACGCCCCGATCTCCCTGCTGATGCCGCACTCCGAGTCCGAGGACGGTGTGCACCTGATGACCGGCTTCAGCGTCGACCCGTCGTTCGACGCGGCAGGCTTCGGGGAGGTCGAGAAGGCGGTACGGCGGCTCGTCCCGGATGCCGAACTCATCGACTACCGGGCGCACGACTGGGGCCGGGACCCGTTCTCGCGGGGTGGCTGGGGCAACCGGCGGCCGGGGCATCTGATCAACTGGCACCGGGCGCTCGGAAAACCCCACGGCAGGGTCGTCTTCGCGGGCGGCGACCTCGCGGACGGCTGGGCCGGCTGCATCGACGGGGCCGTCGAGTCGGGCCTGCGGGCCGCCCGGCAGGCGGTGCGGTACTCGGCGCCGGAGGCGGACTGACCCCGGCTCCCGTCCGCGCACGGTGCTCCCACGGCCGGGCGGGCAGGAACTCCGCGCGGCGGCGGGGACTCCCGGAGAACGGGAGGCCCCGCCGCCGGCGGCCGGACAGGCAGGCAGGCAGGCAGGCAGGCAGGCGCCGGACGCTACGGGGCGTCCCGCACCCTGCCGGTGGCCAACGGGCCCTCCACCGGGTCCCCGGAGCCGTCCTCGACGACCAGCCGGAGCCGCAGTGACTCCTCCGGCTCGGCCGCCCCGTCCACGGCGACGGGCACGCTCACCTCGACGCTCGGCTCGTCCGGTGGAAGCGTCAGATACACGCGGAGATCGTCCCCCACCTCCGACAGCGGCCGCTCCGGGAGCGCCGGGACGTCGTGGTAGTCCTCCAGCCAGGTCCGGTCGAGGTCCGCGGTGGACAGCTCCGTTCCGCCGTCCACCGGCACCGGCCGGAACCAGCCGAAGACGTAGGTGTCGATCTCCTCGTCCAGGGACACCCGCCAGGTCAGTTCCTGCCCCTCGGCGACCCGGTCGGCGACCGGGGTCACGGTGATCTCGGGCAGGGGGTCGTCGTTCCGCGCGGTGACCGTGCCGGTGGCGGAGCCGATCACCGTGCCGCGGACCGCCTTCGCGGCCGCGTACTGGGAGAGGTCGTTCCCGTAGCGGGTGTTGCCCTCCACACCGACGGGCATCTCGGGGCTGTCGCCGGGCCGCACCGTCACCGTCCGGACCGCGATGTCGCCCGAGCCCGGTTCCGGGACGAACAGCCGCACCTGGCCGCCGCCCTGGCCGGAGATCCGCACCGGTACCCGGTGGGTGCGGACGCCGGAGTCGCCCTCGTCGACCGTCAGATGGCCGAGGTCGATGCGGGTCAGCGCGGCCGGCTCGGCCTCGGGGGTGCCGGGGCGCCAGCCCCAGGAGTCCACCAGCCACGCCCGCCCCGAGTCACCGCGCGGGACCAGCTCCAGGCTCTCGATCCGCTCCGGGTCGAGACCGGCCTCGGAGACGGCCGCCAGCGGCACCCGGACCTCACGGGCCCAGTGCGAGACGGTCCGATCGCTGCCGGGCAGCCCGTCGACGCTCACCCGGCCGAGTTCGGCCCGCCGTCCGGAGGTGTCGGTGAGGGCCACGTCGAACCGGGTGCCGGTGGTGTTGGGCGGCACCATCAGCCGGAGGGCCAGCTCCTCCGACCCGGCCACGGAGACCGGTTCGGCCGGGGTCACCCGCACCGCGGCCGCGGATCCCGGTGCCGACCACTCCAGCGCCACGGCGTACCGCCCCGGTTCGTCGTTCGTCAGCATCCAGAGGAAGTGCGGTGATCTCCCGTCCTCCGCCGGGTCCAGGCAGGCGGTGGCGGGGTCGGGGTGGACCTGCCGGCACAGCCGCCCGCCGGTCACGGCGGGTTCGTCGTCGGGCAGGAAAGCGGGGGTGCGGTGGGCGCCCACGGCGTGCGTCAGGACCTGCGCGGGACCGGCCGAGGGGGCCCGTACGCCGGAACCGTCCAGCAGCGGGCGCACCCGGTCGTCGCCCTGCACGAACAGCCGGGCCGCGGCGGCGAGGTACGTCGCCCCGGCGGTGTGCTGCTGGGCGGCGGTCAGCCGTGTCCCGGTGGCGGCGTCCGGCGAGCAGACCGGATCCGGATCGTTCTCGCCCCAGTCCTGGAAGTCGTCGTCAGCGGGTGCCTCGGCCTCGCCCGGCGTCCACTCGCTGTTGAAGAAGTTGTGGTTGGCGCCGACCATGTACACCACGCTGTGCAGGGCGGCGCCCCGGCTGACGCCCCGGGTGGCGTCCGCGTACACCTGGCCCTGCAGGTCGGAGACGTCCCCGTCGCAGCCCGGCAGGATCGTCACCGACGGCACATCGGGGACGGGGTTCTGCCCGAAGGCGGTGGGGGCGATGTGGGCGGTGCCGCGTATGGTCCAGCGCGTCTCGCCGCGGTAGCCGTCCTCCTCGGCCGGCGGGGGGTAGAGGCTGTCCATGGCGGCCCGGTTCACGCCCTCCCCGCCCCGCGAGTGGCCGACCAGCAGCACCTTCGACAGATCGGCGGTCGGCGCCGACCGCACGGCCGCCGGTGCCGTGGCCGGGTCGGCCGACCAGTCCGCCCAGCGGGCCAGATGCAGCCGCACCAGGGAGGAGCGGGCCTGCGCCCCGCCGTCCTTCGCCAGATGGTCCTGGCTGTTGACGCCGTTGGCGGAGACGGACACCGTCACATACCCCTGGGAGGCCAGGAGTTCCTGGTCCTTCAGGTAACCGCGGTGGCTCGGCACCGGCTTGGCGCCGGAGGGGCAGGGCCACTCCCCGGTCAGCGCCTCCTCACCGCCGTAGCAGGTGCCGTGGCGGCCGTGCAGGAAGAGCGCCAGCGGACGGCGGCCCTCGGCGCCGGCCGGCGCGACGACCACCGCACGCATCTCCACCGGGGTGTCGAACCCGGGCAGCGCCACCGGCGGCAGCTCGTACTCGCCGGTGACCGTCCCGTACTCACCGGGGGTGCCGGGATCGACGGAGTTCACCGGAAGCACGGCTCCCGGTTTCGCCGAGGGCACGGGGCGCCGGGGCTGCTGTCCTCCGACCGGGCCGGGCCGGTCCAGGCGCAGGCCGCCCGCCCGCACCTCCAGGTGCTCCAGCCGCTCCGGGCGGGCCTGGCGCAGAGCGAGGCGGAAGGTGCGCCCGTCGGCGTCCGCCACCGGATGGCCGAGGAGCCGGTCCCCGGAGTAGAACCCGACGGCGGCGTCGGTCAGGGGCACCGGGCCGGCCGAGCGCCAGACCAGCTGCCTGCCCGGGCCCTCACCCGATAATCCCCAGCCTTCCGGGAGTTCACCTCCGGGCGGCGCCGACGACGACGGCGGTGGTGGCACGGGCTCGGCCGGCTGGGCCCGGGCCACGCCCGGCGCCCCCGCCGCCACCGTGCACAAGGCGGCCAGGGCCGCCAGGGCGGCTGTCACACGCGGGACACGCATCGACGTTCCTCGCTTTCTGGACCGGCACCGGGCCGGTCCCGGTGCCTCGTCGCTCCCCGGGGGCTTCCACTTCTCCTGACCGACACCTGGAACCGGCGGGTTGCCTCGCGCCGGGAACGTCACCCGGGGGCGTTCCTTCCGGACGCTCCCGGGCCCACCGCGCGTCACATGAAGTTGCGGGTGTGCAGCGCGGAGAGCTCGGCCGCCTCGTCGGCGGGGAAGCCGAGGTGGACCAGGCGCCGCTGCCGACCCTCGTCCATCTCGGCCTGGAGCCGCAAGACCGCGTCGAAGCCCCGGCCGACCGCCTCCGGCGTCCACTCCCCCGCGGCCAGCACCACCAGGGAGTCGAAGACGTCCTGGTTGAGCCCGGCGGTGTCCACCAGCGCGTCGTGGCGGCGCTCGACGGCGGCCCGGAGCCCGCCGCGCAGCGCCGGGTCGAGGGTGCCGCGGTGGTGGAGGTGGGCGACGCCGAAGGCGACGTGCCGGGCCTCGTCGCGGCGGGCCAGGGCGGTGATCCGGCGGGTGAGCGGGTCCGGGGCGTGCCGCTCCAGGAAGCCCAGCAGGTTCAGGAAGCTGCCCTCGCCGAGCACCGACAGCAGGAACGAGGCCAGCGAGAAGTCCGGCTCGGTCAGCAGGGCGTGCAGCGACTCCCGCCCGCCGGCCGAGGAGGTGCCCAGCTCACCGCCGCGCAGCAGGGCGCGGCGGGTGAAGACCTCCATGTGCCTCGCCTCGTCGGCGGCCTGGACGGCCAGCAGTTGCTGCACCTCCCGGAAGTGCGGGTGGATACGGGCCAGCAGCCGGGCGGGGACGACGAGGGCGGCCTGCTCGTTCTCCACCAGGTACGTCATCACCTGGACGACGGCCCGCTCGACCTCGCCGGGCAGGGTGAAGCCGGCGTCCCAGTCCACCGCCCGCGCCGGATCCCACTGCTCGGCCGCCGCGCGGGCGTACAGGGCGGGCGCGACATCCGCCCAGACGTGGTCGCGGTCGGCCAGGTCGAAGGGCCCGGCCGGTCCGCCGTCCTCCACCAGCGCACCGCGCGCCGCCAGGCCCCAGGCGGCCGGAGGGCGGGCGACGAGCCCGTCCGGGCCGGGACCGCCCGCCCGGACAGCGCCCGCCCAGCGGTCCAGGTCCGCGCGCCCGCGGACGACGCGGGCGCGTATCCCGTCGGGCCAGTGCTCGCCGGGCCCCGGTATCCGCACCCGGTGGCCCCGCTCGCGGCACCAGGCCCGCAGATGGACGGGCAGCATCGGGTCGTCCCCGGCCACCGCCAGCTCCTGGCCCGGGCGCAGGTCGCGCAGCGCGCGCTGCACCAGCATATGGGCGCCCCGCTCGAAGCCCAGCGTCCCGAGCCGTACCGCCGGCGGGGTCGGCCCGGGTGCCTCCCCGGGGACGTCTTCGGGGGCGTCTCCGGGCGCGGGCGCCGTCACGGTGTGTACTCCGCGGCGGTGATCCGGCCGTCCGCGGTGTAGAAGCCGCTCTCGTCGACCGCCTGCGCCAGCGAGGCGTAACCGCCGGTGCGCCCCGGCAGCCACTCGGTGAGCCCCTCCAGGTCCAGCAGCGGGCGCACCTCGGGATCGGCGTAGGACATCGACAGCAGCAGCCTGCCGAACTCCTCGGCCGTCTCCAGCGGCGCGCTGTCGGAGACGGTCATGTTGCAGTGGTCGTACGGCTCGGTCTGCGCCAGCACCCGGGTGCCGCCCGGCGGCAGGACGCCCTCCCGGCCGAACAGCAGGTGGTTGGCGTCGATGACGCACGCGGCGTCCACCTCGCCCGCGGCCAGGGCGCGGGCCGCCTCCCGCTCCCCGCCGACGTGGTCGCCGTGCAGCCCGGTGCCGATGTCGAAGCGGCGCACCGCGAAGTCCTCGCCGGGGCGCAGCCCGGCCCGGCGCAGCAGCCCCAGCGGCAGCAGGGTGGCCTGCGGCGAGTCCACCGCGCCGACGGCGACGGTGCGGCCCTTGAGGTCGGCGGGCGAGTCGATCGGCGAGTCGGCGCGGACGAGGACGAGGGAGGTCAGGTCCTGGTCGGTGTCCCGCATCACCAGCGTGCGGACCGTCCGGCCCTCCGCCCGGGCAAGCCGTTCGGCCCGGAGCCAGGCCAGCGGCGAGTTCCACGCGGCGTCCAGCCGGCCCGCGACCAGGTCCTCGACCTGCCGCTCGTAGTGGGAGTACAGGACGTAGTCGAAGGGCAGGCCCTGGCCGCGCAGCCAGGAGCGGAAGCCCTCCCAGATGGTGACGACCTTGGGGTCGTAGGCCACCGCGCCCATCAGCAGCGTCATCTCTCGCACCTTCCGTTCCCGCCGTCGTCCCCTGCGGGCCGCCGTCCGGGCCCGGGTTTGGGGAGCGCCGTTGTGGTGACCCGTCGTCAGAGTCCTGTCGTGTCCGGTGGATCCACGCGTCCACGGCCTGGAACGCCTCATACGGGATTTTTCTCCGGGAACCGTATAAGAGTGTGATCTTCCGGGCAACCATCCGTCCCGGCCGCCCTTGGGGACGCCTCCCGCCGGCTGTGTCGCGCGTCACACTCCGCCGCTCCGTCAAACCGTGCCGACCACCGCTCCGTGGCAGCGAACGGGCCGGCGCCCGCGGCCGGCCCGTTCGAGGAAGACGCCCAAAAGACCGGACGGAGCCCACCGTGGCCAGGACCAGGACCAGGCGCAGGCTGTTCGCCGCGGCCGCCACCGTCACCCCGCCCTCGCCCTGCCCCTCGCCACCGCCTCCAGCGCCGCCGCCGAGACCCGCCTCGGCCCGCACTACACCGGCTCGTTCCTGGAGTGCCAGACCCTGGACAACAAGTTCGCCCAGCAGGGGCAGCTGACGGGGTTCACCTGTGTGCAGCAGGGCAACTGAGTGGTCATGTACCCCTGGTGACCCGTTTCCGGGAATCCGGACCGCACCCTCGATGAGACACCCGGCCCCGCGGCACCCCGCGCCGCGGGGCCGGACCCCCGGGCCGCACCGGCACGGCCCCCGGCTTCCCCCCCTCGCCCGTGCGGCGGGGGGCCGGGGCACCGCCGGGCGGGTCAGGCGCCCCGGTCGCCGTCGAGGGCGAACCGCACCGGCGGCGGCCCCGCGTCCGGCACGGTCAGTGCCGTCGGAGTCGGCGGATCACCGGCCCCGCCGAGGACACCTTGCTCGGCGAGATCATCGAACCCAACATGGGGCCGGTTCACCTGGCGATCTGCCGAAAGCACCGCGACCCACGGCGCTGAGGAGCAATGAGTGGCCTACTACCCCGACCTGGCGCCCTACTCCTACGACGAGTCGGACCGGGAGATGCTCAATGCCGGGTGGCTGGCGCCGGAACACGACTATTGCAAAGGGATCGTGGACGAGCGTGTGGTGCATGCATCGAGAGTCCTGAACGCCGCCTACGACAACCAGACGCGTGGCGTCCACCACTGCGAGTTCTGTGACGCCGACCGGCCCTTCGTTCTGGGTGGAACGACCGGGGACACCAAGGTGCGGCTTGGTTCGACGGAGATTCGGGTGAGAGGGAACAACACAATCTACGCCGCACCGGATCTGACCACCCATTACATCACAGAGCACCAGTACCGCCCGCCCGAGGAGTTCTGCCGTGCGGCAGCAAAGGCGGCGGGAATCGAGACGGCGGGACAACTGACCTTGTCCGAGCAGAGCTCCGAAGAAGACACCGGGTTCTGACCCTGTCACGTGCGCGGCGGGGTCGGGCTCGTTGTTGTGGTGAGGGGTGAATGAGGCTCCTCTGCGAGGACACGCAGGCCAACGGCGTAGAGAAGGTTCTCCCCACTGAGGACGGACTGATGCTGGAATTCGAGCAGGCGGCCGAGCTGGCCCAGAAGTTCCTGGACGAGGAAGTGGGGAGCCCGGATTTTCCCATGGCTCTCGTCAGGGACGAGCACGCCCGGATCGGGAAGGAACTCTTCTTCGACTGCCAGTCGGCCGCCTACCTGGAGAGCGGGGACTTGTCCGACATGGCCATCGGCACCGGGTACGTGTGCGTGGACTTGGAGACAGGCGCCTGCCGTCTGCTCGGGGCCGTCGAGTCGGTCCAGATGGGTCTGTTCGAAGATGATGAAGAAAGCATGGACGAGGAGGAAGAGGAGGAACGGTCACTGAAGTGATCCGTGAACCGACACGCGGCCGGGCGGGCGCACCGCCCGCCCGGCCACCCGGACCGGCGCGAGGCGCTCCCGGCGAGCCGGCCCCACCGGAGCAGGTCCGATCCGGCGAAACCCACGTACCGCTGCCGCCGCCTCACGAGGAAGGACCGAGATGCTCGACCGGGAAGAAGCCGAGCGCAGGGCCGCGGAGTTCCTGGCGGAGAGGAGCAGGACCTGGGGTCCCTCGTCCGACGTACGGATCATCCCTGAGTACTGCTTCACCGACCAGGGGTGGTTCGTCGCCCCTTACGACCACGTCGAGTACCTCGACCACGGCCGTGAGGACATGCAACTGGGCGGGAACCTACCGGTTCGCGTCGAGCTGAGCACCGGCTCCTGCCGCTTCCTCACCTGGGCCGAAGCGCACGACTTCCTGGAGCGCGGCCTGCTGTGAACCGGCGTCTACCGGACATGCTCCACCGGTCCCGCCAGGATCGTTCTGGCGGGGCCGACTCTCATGGCGCGTACGTCCCGCCTCGGTCCCGTCGCCGTCACTCCCGGCCGGCCCACCCGCCGAAGCGGTCGGACCGCCGAAGGCCCGGGCGAGTGCCGGGCCGCCCGTCCTAAGCTCCGCCCACACCGTCTTGCCCGGCCCGCACCGCTCCCGCACCCCCCAGCGGTCCGCGACCGCCGCCACCAGCGGCAGCCCCCGGCCCCGCTCCCCCTCCGGCTCCCGGGCGGCGGGCCGGACGAGCGGCAGCGGGCGGGACGGGTGCGTGTCGGACACCTCCACGCGCAGGACACCGCCTGCCGGTTCGTGCCCGAGCGCCAGCTCGAAGTCCCGGCCGGGCACGCGTCCGTGCAGCACGGCGTTGGCGGCCAGCTCGGCGACGACGAGCACGGCGGCGTCGTGCACGGCCGTGCCGCGCGGGACGCCCCACACGGCGAACTGGTGCTCCGCCAGCAGCCGCGCCAGCCGCGCACCGCGCGGGGTGGGCGAGAAACGCTGCGCGAACATACGTACGGTGACGGAAGTCGGGGGGTGCGATTTCGTCATGGCGGCCAGCGTTCCGGGGTGAAAGCGCAGTTCGTCAGGGGCTCCCCTGGTACAGGACCAACTGTGCCGGTGGGCACTGTGAACTGGGTCTGTCACCCGGTGTGACCATGAACCGATTGTCACGTTGGGAGATGAGAAAGACACAGCGAGTACGGGGAGGCGGACTGCCGTGACGGACGACAAGGACCAGCAGGACCAGGAGAGCCGGCAGAACCGGAAGGCCGGGCACGGCGGCGTGAACGGCGGTGCGGGCGGCGGTACGAGCAGTGAGCCGGAGCTGTCGGACAGCCTGCGGACCTTCGGCGCGGTCCTGAAGGCGCTGCGGGAGGAGGCGCGGCTGACGCAGGAGCAGCTCGCCTCGAAGGCCCGGTACTCGGCGCACTACATCGCCAAGATCGAGCAGGGCAAGCGGTTCCCGCCCAGGGGCCTGCTCGACCGCTCGGAGGAGGCCCTGGGACCGGCCGCCTCCCGCGTCCTGGCCGCCGCCGCCCGCACCCTGATCCGCCGGGCGGGGCTGGCGTCCTGGTTCCACCAGTGGGCGGGCATCGAGGAGGAGGCGCTGTCGCTGTTCACGTACGACCCGAGCGTCATCCCGGGGCTGCTCCAGCCGGAGGCGTACATCCGCGCCGTCTTCGAGCGCCGCCTGCCGCCCCTGACCGAGGAGACCATGGAGCGCCAGGTGGCGGGCCGCCTGGCCCGGCAGCAACTCCTGCTCGAACGCCCGAACACCACCTTCTCCTTCATCATCGAGCAGGCCCTGCTGGAACGCCGCCTGGGCGGCGCCGAGGTGACACGGGAACTCATCGACCACCTCCTTGAGGTCGGGAAACTCCGCAATGTGGAGATCCAGACGATGCCGCTGCGGCAGGAGGACCACTCGGGCTTCGAGGGACCGATTTGCCTGGCCGAACTGCCGGACAACCGATGGGTCGGCTACGTCGAGGCGCACGACACCACCATGCTGGTATCCGACTCGAAAGTGGTCAGCAACATGCTCCAGCGCTATGGCAGGATGCGCGCACAAGCCCTGAGTCACCAGGCCACCAGGGACCTGCTGGAGCGGATGCGAGGGGAGCTATGACCACCACGGAACTGGACTGGTTCAAGAGCAGCCACAGCGGCGGCGGGGGTGGCAACTGTGTCGAGGTCGCCGTACAGCCCGAAGCCGTCCTCGTCCGCGACTCCAAGGACACCCGGCGGCAACCACTGACCGTGTCCCCCACCGCCTGGACAGCCTTCACCACCCACACTACGAACTCGCGCCTCTGAAGCCGAGAGCCGTCGGGATGGCGTGCGAACACCGTCCCGACGTGCCGGACTACTCGCAGCCCGTCTCGCTCATGCCCAGCGGCGGGTGCGCCTTCGCGAAGCGCTCGAGCTCTGCCCGCCGGCCGGCAGGCTCGACCGTGTCGAGGCGGTCGGCCGTGCTCTCCGGAACGCGGATGCCGGGCAAGCGGCACTCATGCCCTCAGTCTGAGGTCTGCACCGGCCTTCGCTGGTCTCCCGCCACTCCCTTGGCGCGGTCGTTGCCGTCGTACGCGGCGCCACCGGCCCTTTCGTACGGCAGGTAAGTGCCGTCTGCCAGGTCGTGGTTCGGATTGCCCCTGGCCCACTCTGCGGTGATGGCCTCCGGCTGCCTCTCATGGCCGTCGAAGTTCTCGATGTTCTTTCCGCTGACTTCTTCGCCGTCCCGGCGAGTTCGGACTCGATCGCGCGGGCCGGGGCGACGGCCGGGGTGGCCGCCCATGGTCCGGCTGGAGGAGTGCTCGTCGGCGAGCGCCGGACGGGACGCCGTCTCGCGGAAGCCTGTCGGCTCCGGCAGACGGCGGAAAGGAAAGAGAAAAGGCAAGGAGACCTCTCCTTGCCACTCTCAACGTATAGCGCATCGGGGGGCTTGCGGCAAGACCCGGGGCATGGCGCAGAATCCTCCGCCGAGGCCACAACCTGCGGAAACAGGGGGGCGGGCCGGCCGGGTGCCGCTCGTCGGCGGCAATGCCGATCGGGGACGGAGAAGGGCCGACAGGAAATCCGGCGGAGCTTGAGGTGCCGGGAAACCGGCCGATCGGTGCGGTGCGACGGAGCACGGCCGCCATGGAGGGTGTCGCGATGACCGAACAGTATGTGCTGGATCTTCGAGAGGTGGACGGGACGCGGGCCGCGGTCGTCGGCGGCAAGGGCGCGCACCTGGGGGAGCTGTCGCGGATCGAGGGCGTCCGCGTGCCGGACGGGTTCTGCGTGACGACGGACGCCTTCCGGCGGATCATGGCGCAGGCGCCGTCGGTCGACGGCCGGCTCGACGAGCTGTCGCGCCTGGGCCCGGACGACCGGGAGGGGATCCGCGCGCTCAGCGCGGAGATCCGCCGGAGCATCGAGCAGATCGCCGTCCCCGGCGATCTCGCGGCGGAGATCACCCGGGCGCTCGACCGGCTCGGCGGGCGGGCCGCCTGCGCCGTCCGGTCCAGCGCGACGGCGGAGGACTCGCCGACGGCTTCCTTCGCGGGCCAGCAGGACACGTACCTCAACGTCGTGGGGACGGAGGCGGTCCTGCGGCACATCGGCCGGTGCTGGGCGTCGCTGTTCACCGAGCGGGCCGTGACCTACCGCCTGCGGAACGGCTTCGACCACCGCGCGGCCCGTATGGCCGTGGTCGTGCAGCGGATGGTCCTCCCGTACGCGGCCGGGGTCCTGTTCACGGCCGACCCCGTGACGGGCGACCGGAGGACCGCCACCGTGGAGGCCGGCTTCGGCCTCGGCGAGGCCCTGGTCTCCGGCCTGTTGAACCCGGACGTCTTCGCGGTGCGCGACGGCGGGATCACCGCCAGGACGGTCGCCGTCAAGCAGCGTGCCGTCCAGGCCCTGCCCGGCGGCGGCACGCGGGAGGTGGCCGTCGACCCGGAGCGCCGCGAGCAGCCGGCGCTGACGGACGAGCAGGCCGTGCGGCTCGTGGCGCTCGGGCGACGGATCGAGGCGCACTTCGGCCGCCCGCAGGACATCGAGTGGTGCCTGGCCGACGACGGCTTCGAGATCGTCCAGAGCCGGCCGATCACCACGCTGTTCCCCGTGCCCGAGACCGGCGACGCGGAGAACCACGTCTACGTCTCGGTCGGTCACCAGCAGATGATGACCGACCCCATGCGGCCGCTGGGAATCTCCATGTGGCAGCTGACCGCCATGGTGCCGATGCACGAGGCCGGCGGGCGGCTGTTCGTCGACGTCACCCGGCACCTGGCCTCGCCCGCGAGCCGCGCCGCCCTCCTGGAGGCCATGGAGAGGTCCGATCCGCTGATCAGGGACGCGCTGGTGACCGTCCTGGAGCGCGGCGACTTCGTCCCCTCGTCCCCGGACGCGGGTCCCGGCCGGCTGCTGGGAGCGCCGGGGCCGGGGGCCGCCCCGGTCGAGACCGACCCGGTCGTCGTCACCGGGCTGATCGAGCGCAGCCGGGCGTCCCTCGCCGCCCTGGAGCGCGACATCCGGACGAAGACCGGGCCGGCGCTGTTCGACTTCCTGCTGGAGGCCGTCGAGGAGCACAAGCGGGTCCTCACCGATCCGCTGAACCTTCAGGTGATCACGGCGGGGATGGAGGCCACCTGGTGGCTCAACGACAGACTGCGGGAGTGGCTGGGCGAGAAGAACGCGGCCGACACGCTCACCCTGTCCGCCCCCGGCAACGTCACCTCGGAGATGGGGCTGGCGCTGCTCGACGTCGCCGACGCGGTCCGCCCGCATCCGGAGGTGGTGGCGTTCCTGCGGGACGTCAAGGACTCCGGGGACGCCGGCTTCCTGGACGAGCTGGTGGGACTCCCGGGCGGTGCCGAGGCGCGCGGCGCCATCGAGGGCTACCTCGACCGGTACGGCATGCGCTGCGTCGGCGAGATCGACATCACCAGGCCGCGCTGGCGCGAGCGCCCCGCCACGCTCGTGCCGCTGATCCTCGACAACGTCGGGAAGTTCGGGCCGGGCGCCGCCGCGCGGCGCTTCGAGCAGGGGCTGCGGAAGGCGCGGGAGAAGGAACGGGAGGTGCTGTCGCGGCTGCGGGCCCTGCCGGACGGGGAGCGGAAGGCCGCCGAGACCAAGCGGATGATCGACCGGGTCCGGACCTTCATCGGTTACCGGGAGTATCCGAAGTACGACATCGTCAGCCGCTTCCTCGTCTACAAGCGGGCCCTGCTCGAGGAGGCCGAACGCCTCGTGCGGGCCGGTGTGCTCCCCGAGCGGGAGGACGTCTTCCACCTCACGTTCCAGGAGCTCCGCGAGGTCGTCCGCTCGAACCGGGCGGACGACGGGCTCATCCGGCGGCGCAAGGACGCGTTCCGGTCGTACCACGCGCTCACCCCGCCCCGGGTGCTCACCTCGGACGGCGGGGCCGTCGCCGGGGCGTACCGGCGCGACGACCTGCCGGCCGGTGCCCTGGCCGGCCTGCCGGTCTCCGCCGGGACCGTCGAGGGGAGGGCCCGCGTCGTCCTCGACATGGCGGAGGCCTGTCTGGAGGCGGGCGACATCCTGGTCACGGCCTGCACGGACCCCAGCTGGTCGCCCCTGTTCGTCGGCATCACGGGCCTGGTGACGGAGGTGGGCGGCCTGATGACCCACGGCGCGGTGATCGCCCGGGAGTACGGCCTGCCGGCCGTCGTGGGCGTGGAGCGGGCCACCCGGCTGATCCGGGACGGGCAGCGGGTCCGCGTGCACGGAACCGACGGGTACGTCGAGCTCCTGCCCTGACCGTCGCCCGGGTCAGCCCGCGGCGCCGCTCAGCAGCAGGGCCCAGCACAGACAGCCCAGCGCGAGGCAGCACAGCACCGCGCGCACGGTGTTCCAGCGGTTCCAGGCCGCCTCGAAGTTTCCGCGCACCCCGCCCGGATCGGCGATCCGGGCGGGGTCCCCGGCCGCTTCGAGGGCGTTGTTGAGCGGAATGCTGACCCGGGCGGTGACGCCCATCGCCGCCAGGTAGAGCACCAGGGCGGCCAGGACGGGGGGCAGGACGTCCCGCTCCCCGCCCGGCAGGTGCAGGGCCGCCGCCAGGCCGGTGAAGAGTAGCGCGCCGAGGTAGCCGAAGAGGAACCAGCCGTTGAGGATCGCCACGTTGACGCGCTGCATCACCTCGACGAAGGTCCTGTCCTCCACACCGCGCAGCGCGCGCATGACCGAGCAGGCGTACGCGTAGAACAAGCCGCCGACCAGTCCCATGGTGACCGTCGCCGCCACCAGCGAAGCCGTCCGTACCGTTTCCACCACTGCCGTGCCCCTCCCCGTCTCCGGCCCCCGCCCGGCCCCGGCGGGGGCCGGCCGACCGACAGCGTAGGACAGCGGCGGCGGTCCCCCACGGCTGGACGGGGCCGTGTCGCACGGCCTCCGAGTGGGAGGCGTTCCGGCGGGCAGTCGTCACCGGAGGGCTCTGCCGGGGCGTCCGGGTGCCGGTGGCGGCCGCCGCGGCGCACGGCGCGCACGGCCTTCCTGCCCGTCGGGTCAGCGCTCCGCGGACCGGGCGTCCGGCACGTCCGGCAGTGCGGCGCCGGGGGCCGGGTGGGCGGACCGCGTACGGGCGCCCGGGTCGCTCTCCAGCACGTGCTCGACGATCCTCGTCACGGCCGCGAGCCCCTCGGGGGAGAGTTCCAGGGCGCGCAGGGCGAGCCTTCTGACGCCCAGGTTGTGGGCGACCCTGGCGAGTTCGATCTCCGCGTCGGTCCGCGCGGCCGTGCGCTCGTCCAGGAAGTAGGAGGCGGGGACGCCGAAGAAGCGGGCCAGGGCGTTCAGCAGTTCGGTGGAGGGGTTGCGTTTGGTGCCCTTGCGCAGGGCCGACAGATAGGCGCCGCCCACCCGGAGCCCGGGGTGCGCCGCCTTGACGGCGGTGGCGACCTCTTCGTTGGTGTACCGGCGGCCCCTGGGACCCTCGGGGCGGATGGCGTCGAAGAGCCGGTCGAGGTTCTCGGCCAGCGCCCGGCGCCCCTGGAGATCGGACACGCCTCCACCTCCACCGCAGCCGGACCGCCGGAAACCGCCGCCTCATCATAACTTCCGCCGTCCTCACGGAAGTCGGCAGTCCAGCCGCCCGGATGACCGCCCGGAGCCCCGGAATCGCCCTCCGCCGCCGCCGCCCGACCGCGGGTCGAGCGGTTCCCGGAACGCCTCGGTCACGGGTTCGCCGGCCCGCCGGCGCGGGGCCCGGGAGTTCGGGGTCTCCCGGGCCCTCGCCCCGCACGGCGGGCGCCGGCGGTCACCGTGCCCGGGCCCGCTCCCGGAACGCCTCCGTCACCTCGGCCCACCGGCGCGCCCGCTCCCCCGTCAGCCGGCCGCGCAGCCCGGCGAGCCGGAGCAGGTTCGCCTCCGCGTCCCGGCCCAGGGTCCGGGCCTGCGCGGTGTAGTGGTCGTCGAGCAGCGCCTCCACCTCCTCGTCCGTCATCACCGGGACGAGCCGTCCGGCGAGCGCGGCCGTGTCGCGGTAGGAGCCCTGGAGCCGGAACGGCGGCTCGGTGCGGGTGTCCTCGTCCTGGGCGGCGGAGGCGATGTAGGCGGCGTTGACGGCCAGGACCGTGCGCCGTACCCGCAGCAGGCCGCGCAGCACGCCCAGCACCGGCTCCAGTTCGGCCGGGGAGCAGGGGTGGGCGAGGCGGTCGGCGCGGGCGGCGGGGTCGCCGGCGGCCAGCCGCACCAGCAGTTCGACGTCGCCGCGCTCGCGGGCGGCCAGCGGGGCGAGCACCGGGTTGGCGGTGAGGGCGTTCTCGACGTGGCTGAGCGCGAACAGTTCCCGGCGGCCGGCCAGGACGTCGCCCAGGTTCCACACGTCCGCCCGGTTGGCCAGCATGTCCGGGACCCGGAAGCGGGCGCCGGACTCGGTGAAGGGGTTGCCCGTCATGCACACCGCGAACCGCCGGGCGCGCAGATCGTACGTGGCCTGCCGCCCGTCCGAGAACCGCACGCCGTCGATGCGGCGCTGGGCGTCGCACAGCGGGATGAACCGCTGGAGCAGCTCCGGCGAGGTGTGCTGGATGTCGTCGAGGTGGAGCAGCACGTCGTCGCCCAGCTCCAGCGCGAGGTTGATCTTCTCGACCTCGCGCCGCGCGCCGGCGTCCGGCGCCGCCGCCGGGTCCAGGGAGGTGGTGCGATGGCCCAGCGCCGGTCCGTCGACGCGGACGAAGGCCAGGCCGAGCCGGGCGGCGACGTACTCCATCAGCGTCGTCTTGCCGTAGCCGGGCGGGGACAGCAGCATCAGCAGGCCCTGGCTGTCGGTGCGGCGGTCCTCGCCCGCGGTGCCGAGCTGCTTGGCGAGGTTGTCGCCGACCAGCGGCAGGTACACCTCGTCGACCAGGCGGTTGCGCACGAAGGTGGGCAGCACCCGGGGCGTGTGCGCGTCCAGCCGCAGCCGCTCGCGCTGCCCGGCCAGCACCTCGGCGCGGCGCCGGGTGTACGCGCGGTGCGCCGGGACGCGGTGGGCGCGGAACTCGCCGGTACGCGCCAGGAACTCGTCCAGCCGCAGCGGCAGGGTGCCGCCGGTGATCCTCGGGTGGGTGCCCAGCAGGCCGGTGACGGCGGCGGTCAGCGGGGCGTCGGCGTCCCGGCCGGGCACGGCGCCGTCGCACAGCAGCAGGGCGACGGCCTCGGGCAGGTCCGGGTTCTCCGCGCCGCCGGGCGCGGGGTCGCCGGACGCGGGATCGCCGGACGCCGCCCAGGAGCCGAGCCAGGCCGCCGCGAGCTGGTGGCGGGCGGCGAGGTGCTCCGGCCCGCCGGGGGTGCCGCCGGAGACGCTGTCGCCGAGCGCCCGCAGGTCCTCGGCGAGCTCCTTGGCGGCGGCACCCTCCGGGCCGCCGAGCGCGGCGTGGAAGCCGTCCAGCAGGACGCGGGCGCCGGGTCCGGTGACGAACCGGCCCCGGCCCTCGGCCAGTTCCTCGACCAGATAGGCGCCCACGGCCGCCGGGCTCGGCGGACGGGGCAGCCCGGCCCCGGTCAGGAAGGCGTCGGCGGCGGCCCCGAGTTCGGCGGCCAGCTCGTCCACCGCGCCCCGGGCGGCCTCGGTGGCGAAGGTGTCGCGGGCCCGGACCAGGGACTGGGCGCGGGCCGTCCAGACGGTACGGGCGGTGGCGCCGTCCGTACCGCCGGTGCCGCCGGTGCCGCCGGTGCCGCCGGTGCCGCCGGTGCCGTACGCCCAGAACAGCCGGGCCGCGGCCCGCGCTTCGGGAGTGAAGCGCAGCAGTCCGGCCCCGGCGCGCAGCCGCAGCAGCGCGGCCAGGATCGCGGCGGCGTCGTGGTCGTGGACGCCCCGGTCGTACCCCTCGTCGTACGCCGCCTCGGCGGCGGCGCGGACGGCCGGGAGGAGGTCCCCGGGGCCGGGGAGGTTCCCGTCACCGGCGGTGGGGGGACCGGCGGTGGCGGCGAGCAGCGCGGCCGGGCCGCGGTCGGCGAGCACGCACGCGGCCAGGTGCTCGGCGCGGTAGACCGCCGGCGACTCCGAGGCCAGCGGCTGGTCCCAGAACTCGCGGGCGGCGGTCAGCTCCGCGTCGTGGACGGCGGCCCGGTAGCCGGTGCCGGACACCGTCAGCAGCAGCCCGCCGTCCGCCGGGACCAGGGCCGCCTCCAGCGGGCGGGCGGTGACGGCGAAGCGGTGCCGGCCCAGCCGTACGGCACCGTCGGCGCCGTACAGGTCGGCGCGGTCGCGCAGGGCGCGCAGCGCCTCCTGCCGGGCGGCCTTGAGCCGCCCGGCCAGTTCCTCGGCGCGGGCGACCGCGCCGAGACCGCGCAGTTCCCCGGCGGCGGCGCGGGCCCGGGCGACGAGCGGGTCGGTGGCGAAGTGGGCGGCCACCTCCTCGGCGGAGGCCAGGGCCGCGCAGCGGCGGGCGACGGTGTCCAGCACCCGTGCCGCGGAGCGCGCCAGGCGCTCGGCGCGGCGGGTGCGCTCGTCCAGCAGCGCCTGGCGGCGGGCGGTGAAGGCCCGGTCGATCTCCTCGCGCCGCTCGGCCAGCCGGTCGAGGAAGTCGTCGAAGGCGCCGAAGCGGGACTCCAGGTCCTCCAGCCGGGCCAGCAGCCGGGCGAGCTGCCCGTCGCACTCCTCGGGGGTGGCCGCGGCGGCCACCGCGGCGGCCACCGTCTGGCCCAGCAGGGCGGTCTCGGCGGCGAACGCCGCCCGCCCCTCCGCCTCCAGCAGCTCCCGGCGGCGTCCCGCCAGCACGGCGCGGGCGCGGTTGACGGCGGCGGTGGCCTCGCCGATCCGTTCCAGTACGGCGGTGCGCACGGTGGTGTCGGCCGCCTCCAGGGAACCGATCACGTCGGTGACGGCGGCCAGCCCGTCGGCGTGCCCGGTGAGTTCCCCGTCGAGCGGTTCGGTGGCGGCGGCCGTGCCGGCGGCGCGGGCGCGGTCGGCCAGTCCGCCGACGGCCGCGGTGATGCCGTCGAAGGCGCCGGGACGGGCCAGCCGGGTCAGCGCCCGGCGCCCGGTGGCCTCCAGGACCGCGTCCAGCTCCGCGGCGAGCGCGTCGATCCGGCCGGGGTCGGCGTGGCGCAGCTCGCGCAGCGCCTCCGCCTCGCCGCGGGCCCGGCGCAGTCCGGTGAGCAGGGCGGCCCAGCCGGCCGCGTCGGCCGGGGCCTCGCCGCGGGCCCGGCGCACCAGCGCGGTCGTCCGCTCGCCGGCCGCCGCCACGGCGGCGGCGTCCCTCTCGCGCAGTTCGGCCGTCCGCTCGTGTTCGGCCAGCGCCTGCTCGGCGCTCTCGCGCAGCGCGCGCAGCGGCTCGCCCAGTCCCTCCAGTGCGCCGGCCAGTTCGGGCGCGGACAGCCAGTGGTGCCGGTCGGCGACGCGCGCGCAGGCGGCGGCCACCGCCTCCAGGGCCGCGGCGGGCACCTCCCGTTCCCCGGTGGTGAGGGGCTCGGTCAGCCGTACGACGGACAGGCAGTCGGCGAGGCCGCTCACCAGCTCGGCGTTGCCGACCCGGGCGAGCGGGCCGTCCCCGGCCGGCCGCGCGGCGGCGTGTGCCTCGGAGACGTACGGGGTGCGCCACACCTGGACGGGGTGGGTGCGCGCCGCGCCCGTCCCGTCCGGGTGGGGGGCGCCCGCCCCGCCGGGCTCCCGCAGGACGGCCAGGGTGCCGTCCTCGAACAGGGCGTGGCCCAGGGCGGTGACGGGGGCCGCGGCCTCCTTGCGGATCAGGTTGTACGGCATCAGCAGGGTGCGGCCCAGGGCCGGGGCGCGGAAGACGTACAGCACCTCCTCGCCGCCCGGGGAGCGCACCTCGGTCTCGTACGCGAAGCCCGCGGTGCTCCCGGCGGCCCCGGTGTCGAAGACGCGGACGGCGGACCCGGCCGGGGCGTCGGCCAGGCAGCAGCCGCCGGGGAAGACCAGCCCCTGGCCGCCGGGGAGCCGGCGGCAGGACTGCCCGATGCCGTCCAGCCGTACGACCTCCCGGGTGCGGGTGTTGAACACCAGGTGGCGGTGGGCGGTCTCGTTGTACGGCAGGACGCGCAGCAGGACGAGCGGGCCGACCCGGGCGTGGGCGATCTCGGCGTCGGCCAGGGACTGCAGGGGGTCCTCGACCGGCTCGGAGTGGATGCCGTCGGCGGTCTCGGTGTCGTTCTCGGTCTTGACGGTGAGGGAGCCGCCGACGGTGGAGACGTACAGCGCCCCGCCGGCGACCGCCACGTGCGGGTGCCGTCCGGTGAGGTGGTCCTCGCGGGTGGCCGCGGTCCAGTCGAGGTCGGAGGCCGGCAGGACTCCCTGGTCGCGGTGGTCGCGCTCCCCCTTGTCGTCGAGGTACGCCACCGTCCCGTCGGGCGCGACGCGCCAGCGCAGGACCCGGATGTCGGTCAGTCGCTCGCCGGTGCGGAAGACGGCCAGCAGCAGCGGGCCGGTGCGGCGCAGCCGCAGCAGCCGGGCCTGGCGGTAGTAGCGGTGCAGCTCCTCGACGTCGCGCCGGAAGCGGGGGTCGTCGAGCAGGCCGGGGACGGCGTCGTGGCCGGCGGCCGTGAAGAACGGCGGTCCGCCGCCGTCGCGGCCGGCCGGGCGGTACAGGGCGAACACGTCGGCGGCCCCGGCCGTCTCCCCCGGCCCGGTCCCGCGGCCCTGGGAGTGGCCGCCCAGCAGCAGCGCGCCACCGACCTGCACGACGTCGCACGGCTCCAGGGGGTGTCCGGTGCGCAGCCGGTCGGCGCCCGCCAGCTCCATCCCGGCGCCGCCGAAGGTCTCGGTGCGGCGGGCCTCCAGGGCCTTGGCGCGGGCCGCCAGCTCGGCGGCCGCGGCGGCCGTCCGGGCGCGCAGCACCTCGTGGGTGCCCTCGTCCGGCCGCGGTTCCCGCCGGTTCTCCACAGCACGGTCGGCGGGCCGGTCGGCGGTCCGGTTCTCCACGTCGTCCAACTCCTCGTCCACTGCCGGTTCTTCGGGAGGGGTGCCGGGCTGGTGGCCGGCGGGCGCGGGCCCGCCGGCCACCGCGGGTCACCGGCCGGCCGGTGACCCGTTGGCGCCGGCCGGGTGCGGGCCCGTCAGGGCCGACAGCGGCAGGTCGGCCGCGCCCGAGTCGCGTACCGCCGCCAGCAGGGCGGACAGCTTCGGCGCCTCGGGGCCGCCCGCGGCGGCCAGCTTCGCCAGCAGGCCGGCCAGGGTCGCGTCGCGCAGCCCGCCGGCGCCCAGTCCGGCGGCCAGTGAGGTGAGGTCGGCGGTGAAGGTGGACTTCTCCCCGTCGAGCCAGGGGCCCGCCATGGCCTGGACGGTCCCGCTGTGGTTCACGAAGCCGTCGACGCTCTTCCCGGCCGTGATCGAGCCGACGAGCTTGTCGAAGAAGACCGAGTCCCCGCCGACGATGTCGATGTCGGCGTTCTCCAGACCGGTGGCGATCATGGTCGCCTGGGCCTCGGCGATCTGCCGCTGGACGTCGATGCCGGCGATGCGGACCTCCTTCTCCGCCTCCAGCCGCAGCCGGTACTCCTCGTGCTCCCGGCTCGCCTCGTCCAGGCGGGCCATGGCGGCGGCCTTCTCGGTGAGCCCCTCGGCCTCCGCCTTCAGCTTCTCGCGCAGGCCCTCGGCCTTCGCGACGGCCAGCTCCCGTTCGGCGACGGCCTCGACCTGCCGGGTCCTGGCGACCGCGTCGGCCATCCGCTCCTGGACCTCGGCCTCGGCGAGCCCGGCCGCGGCGGCCTCGGCCTTCCTCCCCTCGGCGAGGCGGACGGCGGCCTGGGAGTCCAGCTCGGCGGCCTTGCGGCGCGCCTCGGCCATCGTCAGCTCCTCGGCGGCCCGGTGCCCGGCGGCCTGCTCGGCGGCCTCGGCCGCCTTGATGTCCTTGACCAGCCGCTCCTGCGCCTGCGCCTCGGCGGCGATGACCAGGGCCTGGCGCTCCCGCTCGGCCTCCTCGACGGTGCGCAGCTTCTTGATCTCCTCCTCCTGCTGCGCGACGGTCTTCTCCACCGCGATCCGCTCCCGGACCACGTCGGCGATCTCCCGCTTCTCGGCCTCGATCTCCTTGTCGGCGGCGATGCGGCGCAGCTGGGTCTCGCGCTCGCGGGCGATGACCTCCAGCAGGCGGTCCTTCTCGATGCGCTCGTTCTCGACGGCCACCACCCGGTCGCGGTTGAGCCGGGCGACGGCGATCTCGCGCTCGCGGTTCTCGCTCTGGATGCCGAGGGACTCCTCGGTCTTCAGGTGCGCGGTGTGGGCGCGCAGCCGCTCCTCGGCCTGGACGCGGGCGGTCTCGGCCTCCTCGCGGGCGCGTACGGTCTCGATCTCGCGCTGCTGGCGGATCTCGGCGTCGGCCCGGCGGCGCTCCAGTTCCAGGACGGCCTCCTTGGCGTCGACGTCCTGCCGGGTGATCTCCTTCTCCTCGTTGCGCTGGAGCTCGTTGGTGCGGATGTGCTCGGCGGCCGTCAGCTCGGTGATCTTCCGGATGCCCTGGGCGTCGAGGATGTTGTCGCTGTCGAGCTGGGACAGCGGGGTCTGCTCCAGGTGGTCGATCGCCGCGTCCTCCAGGCTGTAGCCGTTGAGGTCGGTGCCGACGACGGCGATGATCCGGTCCCGGAACTCGTCGCGCTTGGTGTAGAGGTCGGCGAAGTCGAGTTGCTTGCCGACGGTCTTGAGCGCCTCGGAGAACTTGGCGTTGAACAGTTCCTGGAGGGTGGTCCGGTCGCTGGCCCGCTCGGTGCCGATGGCCTGGGCGACCTTGACGACGTCCTCGACGGTCTTGTTGACGCGGACGAAGAACGAGATGCGGATGTCGGCGCGGATGTTGTCCCGGCAGATCAACCCCTCGCCGCCGGTGCGGGCGATCTCGATCGTCTTCACCGAGATGTCCATGACCTCGGCCCGGTGCAGCACGGGCAGCACGACGGTGCCGGTGAAGGTCACGTCGACCTTGCGCATCTTGGAGACGATCAGCGCCTTGCCCTGTTCGACCTTGCGGAACAGCCGGCTGACGGCGAGGAGGAGGGCGATCCCCATGAGCAGGAGCACGGCGAGGAGTACGCCGAGGCCGGTGGAAATGGCGTCCATGGCGGTGGGTTCCCTTGTGAGGTGGTGGGAGTTCGCGGGTCCGCGGGCCCGGGCGGGCGCGCGGCGGCGCGGCGGGGCACCCGGGGACCGGGTGTGCGGGATCGGGTGTGCGGGAGGCGGGCCGGTACGGGGGCGGCGCGCTCAGCGCGCCGGGCGTTCCGGGTCCAGGGCGGGGTCCCAGGGGGTGACGCGGAAGAACTCGCCCGCGGGGTCGTAGTCGAAGACCAGGGCGGTGTGTCCGGCGGCGAGCCCGGCGGCGTCCGCGCCCTGGGCGCGGACCTGGACCAGCACCGCCGACCCGTCGTCCGTGGTGATCTCGGCCTGCCCGAAGCGGTGGCTGACGTGCCCGGTGCGGATGGTGCAGACCCGGCCGACCAGGTCCCGCCGTCCGGTCCCCGTCTCACGGGGCACCAGCCGGCCCAGCGGGCGGACGAGCAGCCGGGTGCCGAGCCAGGCCGCGCACAGCGCGGCGGGCAGGACCAGCAGCCGCGGCAGGGGGGCCGCGGCGGGGCCGCCGACCAGTGCGGTACCGCTCAGTGACGCGAACCAGGCAACGGCGATGAAGACCGTCAGGGTCACCGGGGCGGGTGCGCCGCCGAGCCCGGCGGCGGCCAGCACCCCGGCGGGCCCGAGGCCCGGGGCGTCGGCGTCGATGCCCTCACCCCCGTCGAGGGCATCGGCGCCGACCCCTCCCACCAGCGCGAAGAGCCAGTAGAGGAACACCAGCAGCAGTCCGAAACCGAACAGGCTGGCGGGGAAGACCATGGCCACCCGTATGAACTCGCCCATGACTCTCCCCCGTCCCGGTTGCGTTGCGTTCCTCATGATGACAATCCGTCGTCAGCCGCACATTGCCAGGATCCGGCAATCTTTATGCGCTGTTTACGTCCGGCAGCGGAACGGCCGCCGGGGCCGCCGCGCCCGCGCGGGGAGGACCCGCCGCGGCGGTGCGGCGGCCGTCACCGGCGAGGGGCGCCCGAGTGCCCGGACCGGGCTCAGAGCTGCTTCTCCGGCCAGCCCAGCAGCCGGGCGCCCATCGCGGCGGTCTCCAGGGTGTAGCGCTGGAGGCCGTCGCCGGGGTCGTAGCCGGTCAGGGAGCGGATACGGGCCAGGCGGTAGGACAGGGTCCGCACGCTCACGCCCAGCCGCCGGGCGGCCTCCGCGTTCACATAGCCGGCCGCCGCGCACACCGACAGGGTCTCCAGCAGCGGCGCGGCCCCGCCCCGGGCCCGGGTGAGCGGGCCCAGGACGGTGCGGACCAGATCGGCCATCGCCGCGCGGTCGCGCAGCAGGACGGGGAAGACCAGCAGCTCGGAGGCGTTGAAGCGGACGCCGTCCAGGTCGAGCCGGTCGGCCAGGTCCAGCGCGCCGAGCGCCTCCTCGTAGGAGCGCACCACACCGCCGGGGCCGCTGTGGTCACGGCCGACCGCCACCCGCCGGGCGGGCGGGTAGCCGGGGCCGGGGCTCTCCGCCAGCCGGGCGAAGGCGTCCAGCACCGGCCGCTCGGCGGTGGCGGCGATGCACACCAGCCGCCCGTCCTTGGTGGCCAGCAGTACGTCGCGCTCGCGGAAGCGGTCCACCAGCTCGCGGTCGATGCGGCGGACGGCGGGGTGCACGTCGTCGTACTTCTCGGTGCCCTCGGCCACCGCCACCGCGTGCGAGCGGGCCAGCCGCAGGCCGAAGCGCTGGGCGCGCTCGGCGAGGCGGCCCAGATCGCTGCGGCCGTAGAGCAGGTCGTCCACGAACTCGCGGCGCTCGGCCTCCTCCTGCCGCACCGCCAGCCGCTGGGCCCGCTCGTGCCCCTCGCCGAGCGCGGCGACCGCGGCCTCCAGGGCGGCCAGCAGGGCGTCCCCGGTGCGGGCCCGCTCCGCGCCGGTGGCGGACCGGGCGATCCCGGGCAGGGTGCCCCACAGCCGCCGGGTCGCGGCGAGGTAGAGGCCGACCAGCTCGCGCAGCCCGTAACCGCTCTCGGCGGCGCGCTCCCCCGTGGTCCGGAAGGCGTCCAGCTCGGCGCGGCGCGGCAGCCGCCCGGTCTCGGACACCTCGGTGAGCAGTTCCGAGTAGCCGTCGAGATAGGAGTCGGGTATCCCGCCGCGCCTCACCGGTCGCCACCTCCAGCCCTCGCCCGGCCGCGGACCTCTCCCCCGCGTCCTCGCGCGGGGAGCCGGACGGCCCGGGTCACGGGCACAGCGTAGGGGAGCACACGGGCAGCGGCGCACGGACCCGGGGCGTTCGCGCCCGGCCTCCTGCTCCGAATGTATGAGCGGACAAGGGAGCGGGTACGGTGGGATAAGTCGCTCCATGATCAAGACACGAGATGTGATCAGGACGTGACCAGGGAGGCATCGCGGCGCGGCGATCCCCTCACGTAGAAAATCCCCTACAGAACTTCATAGGTGTGCCGGGAAGTCTGGTCGGCGACGTTTCACCCGTTTTTCCGATTTCCCCGTTGTCCCGTTGCCCGCAACCGACCCCCCGGGAGGCCCACCCATGTCGTCCAGCCCCTCCAAGGAGCCGCAGGAGCGCACCTCCCTCTTCGGCCTGCCGTCCTTCCAGGAGCGCCGCTTCCTGCTGGACGCGCTGCGCACCGAGACGGTCGGCGGAATGGTGCTGCTCGCCGCGGCCCTGGTGGCGCTGGTGTGGGCGAACTCACCGTGGGGGAACGTCTACGAGTCCGTCCGGGACTTCCACTTCGGCATCCCGGAGCTCCATCTGGACCTGTCGATCGGCCACTGGGCCTCCGACGGCCTCCTGACGATCTTCTTCTTCGTCGCCGGCATCGAGCTGAAACGCGAGCTCGTCCTGGGCGAACTGCGGCGGCCGGCCGCCGCGGCGCTCCCGATCGTCGCCGCGCTCTGCGGCATGGTGGTCCCCGCCCTGTTCTACGTCGCCGTCAACGCCGCGGGCGGCGGGCAGATGGACGGCTGGGCCGTGCCGATGGCCACCGACATCGCCTTCGCGCTCGGGGTGCTCGCCGTGATCGGCACCAACCTGCCCTCGGGCATCCGGGCCTTCCTGCTCACCCTCGCCATCGTCGACGACCTCGGCGCGATCATCGTCATCGCCGTCTTCTTCACCTCCTCCCTGAACCTCGTCGCCCTGGCCGGGGCGCTGGCCGGGCTGGTGGTGTTCTGGTTCCTCCACCACCGGCTGCGGGTGGGCGGCTGGTACGTGTACGTGCCGCTGGGCATCGTGATCTGGGCGCTGATGCACGCCAGCGGGGTGCACGCCACCATCGCCGGAGTGGCGATGGGCATGCTGCTGCGGGTGGTCCCCCTCAAGGGCAGCGGCGGCTGGGCGGCCGAGAAGGAGTCCCCGGCCGAGCGGATCGAGCACCGGGTGCGGCCGCTGTCGGCGGGCTTCGCGGTGCCGGTGTTCGCCCTCTTCGCGGCCGGGGTCAGCGTCTCCGGCGACGCGCTGGGCGAGACCTTCCGCCAGCCCGAGGCCCTGGGTGTGATGCTCGGCCTGTTCCTGGGCAAGATCCTGGGCATCTTCGGCGGCACCTATCTGATCGCCCGCTTCACCCGGGCCCAGCTCAGCAAGGATCTCGCCTGGGCGGACGTGGCCGGGGTCTCGATGCTGGCCGGCATCGGCTTCACCGTCTCGCTGCTGGTGGGCGAGCTGGCCTTCGCCGGTGACGACGCGCTCACCGAGCGCGTCAAGGCGGCGGTCCTGATCGGCTCGCTCGGCTCGGCGCTCGTCGCCTGCGTCCTCCTGCGGGCCCGCAACGCCAAGTACCGGCGGCTGTGGGAGGAGGAGAACCGGGACGAGGACCACGACGGCGTCCCGGACGTCTACCAGCGGGCGGGCGAGGACCCGGTGGGTGAGGAAGCCGCCGTCACCGCCGACCCCGCCGCCCCGGGAGAGGGCGCCGGCGAGCGGCCCGACTCCGTCAACCGCGAGGGCTGACGGGGTCGGCCGGGCCGGCGGCCCCGCCGCCGTCCGCGCCCCCGCCCGTACCGGCGTCCCGGCCGGTCCCCCCGCCGCTCCTCCCGCCGCCACGCCCGGACGACGGCAGCCGCGGCCCCTTGCCGTCGTCCGGGATGCCGGCCAGCTCCTCGACGTCGAAGACCCGTGCGATCGGCACGTCCGTGCTGCTGTGCGCGACGATCGAGAAGGCGATGGTGACGGCGATCAGGGTGAAGGCGTCCTCGGCCTGGGGGATGCCGGACTGGAGCACCAGCAGGCCGTAGACCACCGAGGCGAAGCCCTTGGGGCCGAACCAGGCCGCCGTCAGCTTCTCCCTCCGGTCGAAGTCGGTGCCCGCCAGCGACAGCAGCATCGAGGCCGGACGGATGAGCACGATGGCCAGGACCGCGACCGCGTAGCCGCCGACCGACAGCTCCCCGAACAGCTGCGGGGTGAGCAGCGCGCCGAAGACCAGCAGCGCGGCGAACTTCGCCAGCTCCGCCAGGGACTCCCCCAGCGGCTCGAAGGCCTTCTGGGACTCCGGCGCCACGGAGACGATCACCGCGCCCGCGGAGAAGGCGGCCAGATAGGGATTGGCGTGGGTGAGGTGGCAGGCCGCGTACAGGATCACCCCGGTGGCCAGCGGCAGCAGCGGCTGCAGCTTCGGCTCGGCACCCAGCAGCCGGAACCGGACGAGCCAGTGCACCAGCAGCGGCAGGGCCACGCCGAAGAACAGGCCCAGCGCCAGCTCGGTGGCGATCGCGGCGAAGTCGGCGTTCTCGGCGTGTCCGGAGGGCGCGGCGGCCGCGATGAGGATCAGGACGAAGGGCAGCGCAAGGCCGTCGTTGACGCCGCTCTCGATGTTGAGCAGCTGCCGGAGCCTGGCGGGCACCTCCTTGCGGCCCACGATGGCCGAGGCGAACACCGGGTCGGTGGGCGCCAGCACCGCGCCGATCAGGAAGGACGTCGTCCAGTCCAGGCCCACCAGGAAGTGGGTGAGCAGGGCGACCCCGAGGAAGGCCAGCGGCATGCCCAGCCCGAGGGCGCGGGCCGGATTGCGCCAGGCCCGGCGCAGCGCCGGGAAGGAGACGTGCATGCCGTCGGTGAACAGCACCGCGAAGAGCGCGAGATCGGCGGTGACCGCCACGATCTCGCTGTCCGGGGTGATGTGGATCAGTCCGAGGAAGCCGTCGCTGACGATCGCGCCGCCCACCAGGAACAGCAGTGAGGTGGAGAGCACCGACCGGGCGGCCAGCCCGGACAGCAGCACCGCCACCAGCAGCGCCACTCCGAACACGATGACGAGTACCACCTGAGCCGCTCCCCGCTGTCGGTCGTTCTTCCGTCCCGGTACCGGACCGGCGGCACCCTACCCGGCCGGCGGGACGAGCCCCGGCGGCGGGTCCGGCGAGCGGCGGCGGCACACCTTTGCCTAATACCCCCTAGGGGTATAGTGTTGTCATCGTCGGAAGGCGCGTCCGCCAACAGGAGTGCCGCCGAGAGACCGTTCGAGGGAGCAACAGCCATGAGCACCGTCACCACCACCTACAAGGTCACCGGCATGACCTGCGGCCACTGCGAGGGCGCGGTCACCGAGGAGGTCTCCGGGATCGACGGCGTCACCGGGGTCGAGGCCGCCGCCTCGACCGGCCTGGTGACCGTCACGTCCACCCGCGAGCTGGACGACGAGGCGGTACGCGCCGCCGTGGACGAGGCGGGTTACGAGCTCGCCGGCCGGGCCTGACCACCGTCACACCACGACCCCACCGCCCGGGCCGTACCGCCGCCG
The DNA here is from genome assembly GCF_036323805.1 of Streptomyces rubellus. NCBI lineage: Bacteria > Bacillati > Actinomycetota > Actinomycetes > Kitasatosporales > Streptomycetaceae > Streptomyces > Streptomyces rubellus. The sequence continues at coordinate 235,401 of NZ_JAZDCX010000001.1, read as the reverse complement.
CGCAGCCGCGCGGACGGTACGGCCCGGTCCTCCCGGGAGACGCCATGACCAGTACGACCGACACCATGACCAGTACGGCCACGGCCGCCGGACAGCCGGCGGCGGCCTTCGAGGTCGAGCTCGCCGTCGGCGGGATGACCTGCGCCTCGTGCGCCGCCCGCGTCGAGAAGAAGCTCAACCGGATGGACGGGGTGAGCGCCACCGTCAACTTCGCCACGGAGAAGGCCCGCGTCTCCTACCCCGACGGGGTCACCGTGGACGACCTCATCGCCACGGTCGAGCGGACCGGCTACACCGCCGCCCTCCCCGAGCCGCCCGCGGCCCGGCGGCCGGACGGCGGCCCGGACGGCGGCACGGACACGGACACGGACACGGGTGCGGACGGCGGCGGGGAGACGGAGGCGCTGCGGCAGCGCTTCTGGGTCTCACTGGTGCTGTCGGCGCCGGTGGTGCTGCTGTCGATGGTCCCCGCGCTGCAGTTCGACAACTGGCAGTGGCTGTCCCTGACGCTGGCCGCGCCCGTGGTGGTCTGGGGCGCCCTGCCCTTCCACCGCGCGGCCTGGACCAACGCCCGGCACGGCGCGGCCACCATGGACACCCTGATCTCCATGGGCACGCTCGCCGCCCTCGGCTGGTCGCTGTGGGCGCTGTTCTTCGGCCACGCCGGAATGCCCGGGATGCGGCACGGCTTCGAGTTCACCGTCTCCCGGACGGACGCCTCCTCCGCCCTCTATCTGGAGGTGGCGGCCGGGGTGACCACGTTCATCCTGCTCGGCCGCTATCTGGAGGCGCGTTCCAAACGGAACGCGGGCGCCGCCCTGCGCGCCCTGCTGGAACTGGGCGCCAAGGAGGTCACCGTCCTGCGGGACGGCCGCGAGGAGCGGGTTCCGGCCGACTCGCTGGCGGTCGGCGACCGCTTCCTCGTCCGCCCCGGCGAGAAGATCGCCACCGACGGCACCGTCGTGGAGGGTTCCTCGGCCGTGGACACCGCCATGCTGACCGGCGAGTCGGTCCCGGTGGACGTCACCGTGGGCGACACGGTGACCGGGGCGACCGTCAACACCTCCGGACGGCTGGTCGTGGAGGCCACCCGGGTCGGCGCCGACACCCGGCTGGCGCGGATGGCGAAGCTGGTGGAGGACGCGCAGAACGGCAAGGCGGAGGTGCAGCGGCTGGCCGACCGCGTCTCGGCGGTCTTCGTGCCCGTCGTCATCCTGCTGGCCCTGGGCACCCTGGGCTTCTGGCTCGCCACCGGCGGCGGGGCGACCGCCGCGTTCACCGCCGCCGTCGCCGTACTGATCATCGCCTGCCCCTGCGCCCTGGGCCTGGCCACCCCCACCGCGCTGCTGGTCGGCACCGGGCGCGGCGCCCAGCTCGGCATCCTCATCAAGGGGCCCGAGGTCCTGGAGAACACCCGGCGCGCGGACACCATCGTGCTGGACAAGACCGGCACCGTCACCACCGGGCAGATGGAGCTGCGGGACGTCGTCGCCGCGGACGGCACCGCCGAGGACGAGGTGCTGCGGCTGGCCGGGGCGCTGGAGAACGCCTCCGAGCACCCCATCGCCCAGGCGATCGCCGCCGGGGCGGCCGAGAGGTTCGGCACCCTGCCCGTCCCCGAGGGCTTCGCCAACCTCCCCGGACTGGGCGTGCGGGGCACCGTCGAGGGCCGTGAGGTGCTCGTCGGCCGCGAGCGGCTGCTCGCCGGGGGCGGCGCTGCCGCCCCGGAGCTCCCCCGGGAACTGGCCGGGGCCCGGGGCGCCGCGGAGGCGGCGGGCCGTACCGCGGTCCTGGTCGCCTGGGACGGGGCGGTACGCGGGGTGCTGACGGTGGCCGACGCGGTCAAGCCCACCAGCGCCGAGGCCATCGACCAGTTGCGCGCCCTGGGCCTGACCCCCGTCCTGCTCACCGGCGACAACCGCGCCGTGGCCGAGGCCGTCGCCCGCGAGGTGGGCATCGACCCCTCCCCCGAGACCGTGATCGCCGAGGTCATGCCCGAGGACAAGGTCGAGGCCGTCAAGCGCCTCCAGGACCGGGGCCGCACCGTCGCGATGGTCGGCGACGGCGTCAACGACGCCGCCGCCCTCGCCCAGGCCGACCTCGGTCTGGCCATGGGCACCGGCACCGACGCCGCCATCGAGGCCGGCGACCTCACCCTGGTCCGCGGCGACCTGCGCGTCGCCGCCGACGCCATCCGGCTGTCCCGCCGCACCCTGGGCACCATCAAGGGCAACCTCTTCTGGGCCTTCGGTTACAACGTCGCCGCCCTGCCGCTGGCCGCCGCCGGTCTGCTCAACCCCATGATCGCCGGTGCCGCCATGGCCTTCTCCTCGGTCTTCGTGGTCACCAACAGCCTGCGGCTGCGCACCTTCCGCTGACCGTCCCCGGCGGCTCCGGCCGTCCCGCCCGTCTGCCGACGCCCCGGCGGACGGGCGGGGCAGTCGGATGATCATATGAGCGTGAATACGTTCCTTTGGCAAACAGCGCACCTCGCCCGCCGGCCGAGGTTGGCGCAAAAGTGCGTTGCACGTGCCTCTGGCTGGTTGTGAATGTGATCCCGTTCGCCACTCCAGCAACAGTCCGGATGCTGCGCGGTCGTTCGCAGCAGTACACGGCTGTTCCGCCACCAGAGGAGAGTGCACAAGAAGTGAAGAAGACGCAGAAGAAGACCTACGTGAAGCCCGCCCTGTTCAACCAGGGCAGCTTCGGCAAGAAGACCGCAGGTTACTTCTACGGCTCCTACAAGGAGTTCCTCTCCCGCCGGATCGTCTGACCCGCAGGAGATCCCGTAGGAGATGAAGATGCCCGGTCACCTGCGTGACTTCTTCGCGGTCCTCCCGGACACTGCCGAAGGGCAGGCCGTGGCCGGGCATCTTCGCTCGGCGGCGGAGGACCTGCGCTCCGTGCCCCATCCCTCCGGACGCCCCTGGATCGTCTTCCGCCTCCCCTTCCGGCAGGTCAGCCGGGTCACCCGCGGCGAGGACTCCCTCGTGCTGATCGGCCCGGCCCCCGTCCCCGAGGACGTGCTCGCCGGGATCCTGGAACCGGCCCGCGACACCGCCGACCTCCACCGCCGGCTGACCCGGCTGCCCGGCATCCACCATGTCGTCTCCCGGGTCGGCGGGGAGGTCTGCGTCCGGGGCACCGCGTCCGGACACCGGCGCGTCTACCACGCCCGGCACGGCCGCACCCGCCTCGTCTCCGACCGCCCGGCGGTCCTGGCGCACCTGACCGGGGCGGAGCTCGACGACGGCGCGCTCGCCCTGCGCCTGCTGGACGTCGTCCCGCACCCGCTGCGGCACCGTCCGGTGTGGCGCGGTCTGGAGGAGCTCGACCCGGCCCACGCGCTCAGCCTGCGCGACGGCCCCGGCGGCTCCGGCGCCGGGCACACCGTGTGGCGCTGGTGGCACCCCCCGGAGCCGGAGCTCGACACCGCCCGGGGCGCCCCGCTGCTCGCCGCCGCGCTCACCGAGTCCGTCCGCGCCCATCTCGCGGGGCGCACCCGGATCAGCTGCGAGCTCTCCGGCGGACTGGACTCCACCTCCGTCACCTTCCTCGCCCTGCGGACGGGCGACCGGGAGACGACGCTGCTGACCGCCGCCGCACGGGACGGCCACGCCGAGGACGAGACGTGGGCCCGCCGCGGCGCGGAGGACGCCCGCCGGATCAGCGCCCTTCCGCTCGAACACCGCGTCGTTCCGGCCGACGAGGTGCCGCTGTTCTACGCGGACCTGCGGGGGAACGCCGCGGAACTGCTCGACGAGCCCTTCCCCGTCGCCCCCGCGCGGGCCCGGGCACAGCTGCTGACCGGCCACGCCGCCGCCACCGGGTCCCAGTACCACCTCACCGGCTACGGCGGGGACGAACTCTTCAACGGCCTCCCGGCGGCCTGTCTCGACCTGCTCCCGGGCAGCCCGCTGAAGGCGTGGCGCCGGATCGGCGCGCTGCGCCACCAGCTCGGCTGGCCGCTGCTGCCCACCCTGCGCGGCCTGCTCGCGCGCCCCTCGTACGCCGGCTGGCTGGCGGGCGCCGTGACGTGCGAGCCGCCGTCCGCCGGCCGCACCCCGCTGCTCTCCTGGGGGGTGCGGCAGTCGATGCCGCCCTGGTTCACCGACGACGCCCGGACGCTGATCCTGGACGAACTCCGTACGGCCGCCGGGCACGCCGAGCCGCTGAGCCCCCGCCCCGGGCGGCACGCGGACCTCGACGCGGTGCGGCTGGGGGCCCGCGTCTTCCAGGCGCTGGAGGACGTGGGCGTCACCGTCGGCCTGCCGGTGGCGGCGCCCTTCTACGACGACCGGGTCGTCGAGGCCGTCCTCGCCGTCCGGACCGAGGACCGGGTGGTCCCCTGGCGGTACAAGCCGCTGCTGGTGGCCGCCATGCGCGAGGTGGTGCCCGACCGGCTGCTGGCCAGGACCACCAAGGACCACATGGCGGCCGACGACGTGCGGGGGCTGCGCGAGCACTCCGGCGAGCTGCGCGCGCTGTGGAGCGGTTCCCTCCTGGGCGGGCGCGGGCTGGTCGACGCCCGGCAGCTGGGCCGGCTGGCCGACGACCCGTTCTCGCCCCTCCTCCAGCAGTACCCGATCGACGCGCCGGTGTCCTGCGAGACCTGGCTGCGGACGGCCCGGGACGCCTGGCCGGCCGGAGAACCCGGCCGCGGCCCCAAGGGCGGTCCCGAGCACACCCCCGGAAACGATCCCGGCAACGGTCCCGGGAAGTCGGCGAAGAGCGAGGCGGTCTCTTGAAGCTCAGACAGGGCGTGGCCCTCACCACCACCGAGTACGGCGCCGTACTGCTCGACGAGCGCAGCGGCACCTACTGGCAGCTCAACGAGTGCGGCGCCGTCGTGGTGAACGCGCTGGCCGAGGGGCGGGGCCGGGAGGCCGCCGTCGAGCGGCTGCTGGCGGAGTTCGACGTCGGACGGGCCGAGGCGGAGGCCGACGTCGAGGAGCTGACCCGGCAGCTGGTCGAGGCGGAGATCGTCAGCCCATGACCACCGAGATGACCATGCCCCGCCGGGGTTCGGGCTCCGGCGGGCTCCGGCTGCGCGCCGCCGTCGCCGCGGCCCTCGTCCTGAGCCGGCTGCGCCCGGGAAGGCTGCGCCGGGTGCTGGCCCGGGTCAGCCGCGGTGCCCGTCCCGCCGGGTACGAGGAGACCCTCCGGGTGTACGAGGCGGTCGTGGCCACCAGCCGCAGATGCGCCGGCTGGTACGGCTGTCTGCCCCGCTCCATCGCGATCGCGCTGGCCTGCCGGATGTCGGGCGTGTGGCCCGACTGGTGCGTGGGAGTGCGCGGCGCGCCGCCCTTCTCGCCGCACGCCTGGGTGCGGGCCGGGGGCAGGGCGGTCGGCGAGCAGTCGGCGGAGGACCTCCGGCCGCTCATGACGGTCACGGTGTGCGAAGGGGGCGGCGGTGACGGCGACGGCGGCTCCGGGGACGGGCGCGGAGGCGAGCACGGAGGCGAGCACAGGGAAGGGCACGGGACCGGGAGCGGAGAAGGATCCGGCGGCCGCGGCGGGGACGGCGGCGCCCGGACCGGCCGGTAGCCCCTCCCCGCTGCGGCTGCTCCGGGACCGGGTGCGGCCGCACCGGGGAGCGCTGCTCGGCGGCGCGCTGCTGACCCTGGCCGGCTCCGGGGCGGACCTCGCCATGCCGATGATGGCGAAGTACGCCGTGGACGCCTTCGCCCAGGGGCGCTCGCCGGTCGGCCCGCTGATCGCCCTCACCCTCGTCGTGCTCGTCGGGGCGTTCCTCGCGGCGGGCGGCAGATACCTGCTGGCGCGCACCGGCGAGACCGTCGTCCTGCACGCCCGGCGGCGGCTCGTCGGCCGGATGCTGCGGCTGCGGGTCGCGGCCGTCGACCGGCTCACCCCCGGCGACCTGCTCTCCCGCGCCACCGGCGACACCTCACTGCTGCGCACCGTGCTCTCCCGCAGCATCGTGGAAGCGGTCACCGGGCTGCTGATGCTGCTGGGCACGATCGTGCTGATGGCCGTCGTGGACCTGGTGCTCCTGGGCGTCACCCTGCTGGCGGTGCTCCTCGCCCTGGGGCTGCTCGCGCTGCTCATGCCGAGGATCCAGCGGGCGCAGCTCCAGGCGCAGGAGGCGGTCGGCGCGATGGGGTCGCTGCTGGACCGCTCGCTCCAGGCGTTCCGCACGGTCAAGGCGAGCGGGGCCGAGGAGCGCGAGACCGCGGCCGTCGCCGAGGCGGCGCGGCGGGCCCACGACCGCGGGGTGGCGGTGGCCGGGTGGACCTCGGTGTCCGAGGTCACCACGTCCGTGGCGGTGCAGTTCGCCTTCCTCGCCGTGCTGGGGGTCGGCGGTGCCCGGGCCGTTTCCGGGGCGATGGAGATCTCCTCGCTGATCGCCTTCCTGCTCTACCTCTTCGCGCTGATGGGCCCGCTCGGCCAGCTCACCGACGGCTGGACGGGGCTGAACAGCGGCCTGGCCGCGGTACGGCGCATCCAGGAGGTCGAGTCGCTGCCGCGGGAGTTCCCCGACGGCACCGACAGCGGCAGTGACACCGGTGGCACCGACGCCGCCGGCGGTGTCCCGCCCCGCGGGCGGCCGGCACCGGTCGGCGTCGCGTTCGAGGACGTGGTCTTCGGGTACGGCGGCGAGCGCGCCCCGGCGCACCGGGGGGTGACCTTCGAGGTGCCCGCCGGCGGGCTGACGGCGCTCGTGGGCCCCTCCGGCGCCGGCAAGTCCACGGTGTTCGCCCTGCTGGAACGCTTCTACGACCACGACGCGGGCACCGTGTCCGTCGGCGGCCGCGACATCCGGGACTGGCCGCTGGCCGAACTGCGGTCGGCGATCGCCTATGTCGAGCAGGACGCGCCCGTGCTGGCCGGCACCCTGCGGGAGAACCTCCTCCTCGCCGCCCCGCGGGCCACCGGGGAGGAGGTGCGGCGCGCGGTGTCGCGCGCCCGGCTCGACGCCCTCGTCGAGCGGCTGCCCGAGGGTCTGGACACCCAGGTCGGACACCGGGGGGTGACACTGTCGGGCGGTGAGCGCCAGCGGATCGCCATCGCCAGGGCGCTGCTGCGCAGGCCCCGGCTGCTGCTGCTCGACGAGGTCACCTCACAGCTGGACGCGGTCAACGAGGCCGCCCTGCGGGAGGTCGTCGTGGAGCTCGCGGCCGAGACCACCGTCCTGGCCATCGCGCACCGGCTCTCCACGGTGGTGCGGGCCGACCGCATCGTGGTCATGGAGAACGGCCGGGTGCGTGCGACGGGCCGCCACGACGACCTGCTGGGCTCGGACGCGCTGTACGCCGGGCTCGCCGCCACCCAGCTCGTGGCGGACGGAACGGACCGGCCCGCCCGGCCCGCCCGGACGGCGCCCGCCCGGGCCGCGGAGGGCGCCCCCGGCCCGGGGTGAGGGCGGGCGGTCACAGGCCCGCGGTTCCCGGCACGCGATCCCGCGCCGGCCCGGCGCGCCGGACGCACCCGGCGTCCGCGCGGAGAGCCCCCGCACAACAAGAAGCACCCCGCGACGAGTCCCCCCACGGGCCCGTCTACGGGGTGCTTCCCTTCTCCCGGTCATGGACTCCCCCCACGGGATCCTGGCCGGGTGTCTCGGGCGGCACACGGGCGGGAGGGCCGCTCAAGCTCCCCCGATGTGTGTCGCCTGCGGACCACCGTCTCCGTCCCCCACAGACGAACACGGTTGGTGGCAGTGGGCTCCGCCGGAGTACCGACCGCCACACGTATAGACACACTGGATGCTCGGATGGTTACCCCGAATCTCATGTGACATGCGTCACTCCCGGTCCACGCCCCCTCCACCCCCTCCCCTCCCGCCGGACGCATACGGAAGGCCCCGTTCCGCTCGTCGGAGTGCGGAACGGGGCCCGGGGCGCAGGGGGTGCGCACCGTGCGCGCGGGCGCCTCCTCAGCGCTGCTCGACCGGGACGTAGTCGCGCTCGACGACGCCCGTGTAGATCTGCCGCGGACGGCCGATGCGGGAGCCCGGCTCCTTGATCATCTCGTGCCACTGGGCGATCCAGCCGGGCAGCCGGCCCAGCGCGAACAGCACGGTGAACATGCTGGTCGGGAAGCCCATGGCCCGGTAGATCAGACCGGTGTAGAAGTCGACGTTCGGGTAGAGGTTGCGCTCGACGAAGTAGTCGTCGGCCAGCGCGTGCTCCTCCAGCCGCAGCGCGATGTCCAGCAGTTCGTCGCTCTTGCCGAGCGCCGAGAGGACATCGTGCGCCGCCGCCTTGATGATCTTCGCCCGGGGGTCGAAGCTCTTGTAGACGCGGTGCCCGAAGCCCATCAGCCGGACGCCCTGCTCCTTGTTCTTCACCCGGCGGATGAAGGAGTCGACGTCACCGCCCTCGGCCTGGATGCGCTCCAGCATCTCCAGGACCGCCTGGTTGGCGCCGCCGTGCAGCGGGCCCCACAGGGCGCTGATGCCCGCGGAGATGGAGACGAACATGTTGGCCTGCGAGGAGCCCACCAGGCGCACCGTGGAGGTGGAGCAGTTCTGCTCGTGGTCCGCGTGCAGGATGAGGAGCTTGTCCAGCGCGTCGGCGACCACCGGGTTGATCTCGTACTCCTCGGCGGGGACCGAGAAGGTCATGCGCAGGAAGTTCTCGACGTAGCCCAGGTCGTTGCGCGGGTAGACCGGGGGGTGGCCGATCGACTTCTTGTACGCGTAGGCCGCGATGGTGGGCAGCTTGGCCAGCAGCCGGATGGTGGAGAGGTGCCGCTGCTCCTCGTCGAAGGGGTTGTGGCTGTCCTGGTAGAACGCGGACAGCGCGCTGACCACGGAGGACAGCATCGCCATCGGGTGCGCGTCCCGGGGGAAGCCGTCGTAGAACCGCTTGACGTCCTCGTGCAGCAGGGTGTGCTGGGTGATCTCGTTCCTGAACGCCGCCAGCTCGTCGACCGTGGGCAGCTCCCCGTGGATCAGCAGATAGGCCGTCTCGAGGAACGTGCCGCGCTCGGCGAGCTGCTCGATCGGATAACCGCGGTACCGGAGGATGCCCTTCTCACCGTCGAGGTAGGTGACCGCCGATTTGTACGCGGCGGTGTTGCCGTAGCCGGAGTCCAGGGTCACCAGACCGGTCTGGGCGCGCAGTTTGGAGATGTCGAACCCACTGTCCCCGACAGTGCTGTTCACCAGCGGAAAGTCGTATTCGCCGTCCCCATACCGCAGTACTACAGAGTTGTCGCTCACGTCATCCCTCACCGACGTAGTGCCTCTTCTTCGAGGTGCCCTGACTTGTGTCCACTCTCTCCCACCCGGTGCCGTGCGGTGCACTAGGGGTCGGCCAGCAGGCCTCCTCATGGCACGGAGTGCCTCCGGAAAGCTACGCGGAGTGCGACGCTCCACGCAATCGGTAGTCCAGAGCGGTGCAGCGCCGCCCGGCGGAGACCGTCCGCACGGCCTGCCCCAGGGCCCGGCGCGAACCCACCAGCACCACGAGGCGTTTCGCCCTCGTCACAGCGGTGTAGAGCAGGTTGCGCTGCAACATCATCCAGGCCCCGGTGGTGACCGGGATGACCACCGCCGGATACTCGCTGCCCTGTGAGCGGTGGATGGTCACCGCGTACGCGTGCGCCAGTTCGTCCAGTTCGTCGAAGTCGTAGCCGACCTCCTCGTCCTCGTCGGTGCGCACGGTCAGCCGCTGCTCCTCCGGGCTGAGGGCGGTGACCACACCCACTGTGCCGTTGAAGACGCCGTTGGCGCCCTTCTCGTAGTTGTTCCGAATCTGAGTCACCTTGTCACCCACCCGGAAAACCCGTCCACCGAAACGCTTTTCCGGAAGGTCGGGACGGGCGGGGGTGATGACCTGCTGGAGCAGGCCGTTCAACGTGCCCGCGCCGGCCGGGCCGCGGTGCATCGGGGCCAGCACCTGCACGTCCCGGCGGGGATCGAGGCCGAACTTCGCGGGAACGCGCCGGGCCGCCACGTCCACGGTGAGCTTCCCGGCCTCCTCGGTGTCCTCCTCGACGAACAGGAAGAAGTCCGGCAGGCCCTGGGTGATCGGCGGCGCCCCGGAGTTGATCCGGTGCGCGTTGGTCACCACACCGGACTGCTGGGCCTGCCGGAAGATCCGCGTCAGCCGTACCGCCGGGATCGGGCCGCCCTCGGCCAGCAGATCGCGCAGCACCTCGCCCGCGCCCACCGACGGCAGCTGGTCCACGTCGCCCACCAGCAGCAGATGGGCGCCGGGCGCCACCGCCTTGATCAGCTTGTTGGCCAGCAGCAGGTCGAGCATCGACGCCTCGTCGACCACCACCAGGTCGGCGTCCAGCGGCCGCTCCCGGTCGTACGCGGCGTCCCCGCCGGGCTTGAGCTCCAGCAGCCGGTGGACGGTGGAGGCGTCCGCGCCCGTCAGCTCCGACAGCCGTTTGGCCGCCCGGCCGGTGGGCGCGGCCAGCAGCACCTTCGCCTTCTTCGCCCGGGCCAGCTCCACCACCGACCGCACGGTGAAGGACTTGCCGCAGCCGGGGCCGCCGGTGAGCACCGCGACCTTCTCGGTGAGCGCGAGGCGCACCGCGTCCTTCTGCTCGGGGGCCAGCTCGGCACCGGTGCGCTTCGCCAGCCAGGAAAGGGCCGTCTCCCAGTCGACGTCCCGGAAGGCCGGCAGGCGGTCCTCCCCGGTGCGCAGCAGCCGCAGCAGCTGTCCCGACAGGGACAGCTCGGCCCGGTGGAAGGGCACCAGGTACACCGCCGAGATCCTCTCCTCGGGATGCTGCGGATCGGGGACCTGCTCGCGCACCACCCCCTCCTCCTCCGCCGCCAGCTCCCCCAGGCAGTCGATGACCAGGCCGGTGTCCACCTGGAGCAGCTTGACGGTTTCGGCGATCAGCCGCTCCTCCGGCAGGTAGCAGTGCCCCTGGTCGGCGGACTGCGACAGCGCGTACTGCAGTCCGGCCTTGACCCGGTCGGGGCTGTCGTGCGGGATGCCGACGGCCTTCGCGATGCGGTCGGCGGTGAGGAAGCCGATGCCCCACACGTCGGCGGCCAGCCGGTAGGGCTGGTTCTTCACCACCGAGATCGAGGCGTCGCCGTACTTCTTGTAGATCCGCACCGCGATCGAGGTGGACACCTCCACGCCCTGGAGGAAGACCATCACCTCCTTGATCGCCTTCTGCTCCTCCCAGGCCGCCCCGATCAGCTTCGTGCGCTTCGGGCCGAGGCCGGGGACCTCGATCAGCCGTTCCGGCTCGGTCTCGATGACCTCCAGGGTCTCCAGGCCGAAGTGGTCCACGATCCGCTCGGCGATCTTCGGCCCGATGCCCTTGATCAGACCGGAGCCCAGATAGCGCCGGATGCCCTGGACGGTGGCGGGCAGCACCGTCGTGTAGTTGTCCACGTGGAACTGGCGGCCGTACTGCGGGTGCGAGCCCCAGCGGCCCTCCATCCGCAGCGACTCCCCGACCTGCGCGCCGAGCAGCGAGCCGACGACGGTGAGCAGCTCACCGGCGCCGCGCCCGGTGTCGACACGGGCCACCGTGTAGCCGTTTTCCTCGTTGGCGTAGGTGATGCGCTCGAGGACGCCCTCGAGCACGGCGGGTTGGAACGACATGTCACAGACGGTAACCCCGGACACTGACAGGGAGACAGCCCGGTGCGGATCCGGCGGTCACCGGCCGGCGGGCCGGGGCCGCCGGGAACGTTACGAGGGGCTCCGCCGGTACGGCCGAGCCCCTCGTGTCCCCCCGCCGGTCTCCCCCGTCGCTCCCCCCTGGTGCGACCGACACCAGCTATGACCCACAACGCTCCGGAAGGGTTGCACAGCGGGACGTAGTTTTTTTCGCCGTCTTCCGAGCCGTGCCCTCCGCCCCGCCCCCGCTGCCGTCCTCCCGCCCCCAGCGCGTTCCCGCTGCTCGGACCGGTCCGGTGCTCCGAGTGGATCCGGAGCGCCGGGGTACCCGGCGGATGTCCACGGCGCGTCCCACCGGACCGCCGTGACGGACCGGAGCGAGAGGAGACGGGGCATGAGCGGCTGGACGCCATCACAGGCCGAGGGCGAGCGGGACGACGAGGAGGGTGTCGACCAGTCCCGGGGGCTGAGCGAGCGGCACTCCGCGGAGCGGAGCGCGCGGGGCGGCGGCTCGGCTCCGGCGTCCGCGCAGTCCGGCCGGCCCTCCCAGGCCGAGGGCGGCCGCGGCGACGCGGAGGGCGCCGAGCAGGACCGCGGCGAGCGGTGAGCACGCCGTCGCCTCCCGCGCGCCCGGCGGGCGCGCGGGAGGCGACGGCGGCGGGCGCGGACACGGGCGCGGGCGTGGGGTGCGGAGCCGTCCGCGACGCACGGTTCAGAGCACGTGGGCGCGGAAACGCTCCAGCGTCTCCGCCAGCACCTCGCGGCCGTCCCGGGCCCAGAGCGCCTCGTTGAAGATCTCCACCTCCATCCAGCCGGTGTACCCGGCCGCGGTCACCAGCTCCCGCCAGAACCGGAAGTCGACCGAGCCGTCCCCGAGCTGCCCGCGGCCCAGCAGCACGCCCGCCGGGAGCGGGGTGCACCAGTCGGCGAGCTGGAAGGCGGCGATCCGGCCCGTCCGGCCCGCCCGCTCGATCTCCGCCGGCGCCCGGTCGTCCCACCACAGGTGGTAGGTGTCCACGACCACGCCGACCCGGTCGGCCGGGAAGCGCTCGGCCAGGTCGAGGGCCTGGCCGAGGGTGGAGACCACACAGCGGTCCGCGGCGAACATCGGGTGCAGCGGCTCGACGGCCAGCCGCACCCCGCACCCGGCCGCGTAGGGCACCAGCTCGGCCAGCGCGTCGGCGATCCGCTCCCGGGCGCCGTACAGGTCGCGGTCGCCGGGCGGCAGCCCGCCGCAGACCAGCACCAGGGTGCCGGTGCCGATCCCGGCCGCCTCGTCGACGGCCGCCCGGTTGTCGTCCAGTGCCCTGCGCCGCCCGGCGGGGTCGGCGGCGGTGAGGAAACCGCCCCGGCACAGGCTGGTGACCGTCAGCCCCGCGTCCCGCACCAGCCGGGCCGTCTCGGTCACGCCGTACTCCTGGACGGGGGCGCGCCACAGGCCGACGCCCGCCACTCCCAGGTCGCCGCAGGCCGCCGCCAGCTCGGGCAGGGAGAGCTGCCGGACGGTCTCCTGGTTGACGGCGAAGCGGACCGACCCGCCCGTGTCCCCGCCCGGTGCGCTCCCCGCGCTCACGCCGTCACCCCGTACACCGCCAGGAGCTGCCGCATCCGCTCCTCGGCGAGCGCCGGGTCGGGGAACAGCCCGAGGGCGTCGGCCAGTTCGTACGCCCTGGCCAGGTGGGGCAGCGGGCGCGCCGACTGGAGTCCGCCGACCATGGCGAAGTGGTCCTGGTGACCGGCCAGCCAGGCCAGGAAGACCACCCCGGTCTTGTAGTGGCGGGTGGGCGCCCGGAACAGGTGGCGGGAGAGTTCGACGGTGGGGTCCAGCAGTTCGCGGAAGCCGTCGGTGTCGCCGGTGTCCAGCACCCGTACGGCCTCGGCGGCCAGCGGACCCAGCGGGTCGAAGATCCCCAGCAGGGCGTGGCTGAAGCGGCCGCCCGCCGCGGGTCCGTCGCCCGCGATCAGCTCGGGGTAGTGGAAGTCGTCGCCGGTGTAGCAGCGCACCCCGTCCGGCAGACGGCGGCGCAGCTCTCTCTCGCGGTCCGCGTCCAGCAGCGAGACCTTGACGCCGTCCACCTTGCCGGGATGCCCGGCGACGACGGCGAGGAGGGTCTCGGTGGCGGCGTCCAGGTCCGTGCTGCCCCAGTAGCCGGCCAGCGCCGGGTCGAACATCGGGCCGAGCCAGTGCAGGACGACCGGCTCGGACGCCTGGCGCAGCAGATGCCCGTAGAGCTCGGCGTAGTCCTCGGGACCGCGGGCGGCGGCGGCCAGGGCGCGGGAGGCCATCACGACCGCCTGGGCGCCGGCCTCCTCCACCACGGCGAGCTGCTCCTCGTAGGCGGCGCGGATCTCGTCCAGGCCGGCGGGCCCGGTGAGCTGGTCGGTGCCCGCCCCGCAGGCGACCCGGCCCCCGCAGGCGGCGGCCTCGGCGGCCGAGCGGCGGATCAGTTCGGCGGCGGCCGTCCAGTCCAGGCCCATGCCGCGCTGGGCGGTGTCCATGGCCTCGGCGACGGCCAGCCCGTGGGACCACAGATGGCGGCGGAAGGCGAGGGTGGCGTCCCAGTCCACGGCGGCCGGACCGTCCGGGGGAACGTCCGCGAAGGGGTCGGCGACCACATGGGCGGCGGCGAAGACCGTGCGGGAGACCGGCGGCCCCCCGGCGGCCGGGACGACGGGCACCCGGGGCGCCGCGCGGGGGGTGTACGCGCGCAGGGTGCCGGAGGCGTCGGGCAGGCGGATCACAGCACCAGCTCCGGCACGTCCAGGCGGCGGCCCTCGGCGGCCGAGGCCAGGCCCAGTTCGGCGAGCTGGACGCCGCGGGCGCCGGCCAGCAGGTCCCAGGTGTACGGCTCGTCCAGGACGACATGGCGCAGGAACAGCTCCCACTGGGCCTTGAAGCCGTTGTCGAAGCCCTCGCCCTCCCCGAGGTTGTCGGGCACCTCCTGCCACTGGTCGCGGAAGGACTCGGCGACCGGCAGGTCCGGGTTCCACACCGGTCTGGGGGTGGCCGAGCGGTGCTGGACGCGGCAGGAGCGCAGCCCGGCGACGGCCGAGCCCTCGGTGCCGTCGACCTGGAACTCCACCAGCTCGTCGCGGTTCACCCGCACGGCCCAGGAGGAGTTGATCTGGGCGACGATCCCGCCCTCCAGCCGGAAGATGCCGTAGGCGGCGTCGTCGGCGGTCGCCTCGTAGGGCTTGCCCTCCTCGTCCCAGCGCCGCGGCAGGTGGGTGGCGGTGGCCGCCTGGACGGTGCGCACCGGGCCGAACAGCTCGCGGAGCACGTACTCCCAGTGCGGGAACATGTCGGTGACGATGCCGCCGCCGTCCTCGGCGCGGTAGTTCCACGAGGGGCGCTGCGCGGGCTGCCAGTCGCCCTCGAAGACCCAGTAGCCGAACTCGCCGCGCACCGACAGGATCCGCCCGAAGAAGCCGCCGTCGACCAGCCGCCGCAGTTTGCGCAGGCCCGGCAGGAAGAGCTTGTCCTGCACCACCCCGTGCCGCACGCCCGCGTCGCGGGCGAGCCGGGCCAGTTCCAGGGCGCCGTCCAGACCGGTGGCGGTGGGCTTCTCGGTGTAGACGTGCTTGCCCGCCGCGATGGCCTTGCGGAGGGCGGTCTCGCGGGCGGAGGTGAGCTGGGCGTCGAAGTAGACGTCCACGCTCGCGTCGGCCAGGACGGCGTCGAGGTCGCAGCTCACGGCGGCCGGGTCGAGGCCGTGCCGCTCGGCGAGGGCCCGCAGCGCGTGCTCGCGGCGTCCGACGAGGACCGGCTCGGGCCACAGCACCTCGCCGCCGCCCAGCTCCAGACCGCCCTGCTCACGGATGGCCAGGATGGAGCGGACCAGGTGCTGGCGGTAACCCATCCGGCCGGTGACGCCGTTCATGGCGATCCGTACGACCCTGCGTCTCATGAGCGGTTCCCTCTCGCCTCTTGCCTTAGAAAGCGCTTTCTACGCCCCAGCAAGCTAGCCTGCTCACAACACCCCCGACAAGACCCGCCGACAAGACCCGCACGGAGGACGGAATGGCAGTGACGCTGGCGGACGTGGCGGCCCGGGCCGGGGTCTCGGCCGCGACCGTCTCGCGGGTGCTCAGCGGGAACTATCCGGTGGCGGGAGCGACCCGCAGCCGGGTGCTGCGCGCGGTCGAGGAGCTGGAGTACGTGGTCAACGGGCCCGCCAGCGCACTGGCCGCCGCGACCTCCGACCTCGTCGGCGTCCTCGTCAACGACATCGCCGACCCGTTCTTCGGGATCATGGCAAGCGCCGTCCAGTCCGAGCTGGAGCCGGGGAAGGCGGGACGGAAACTGGCGGTCGTCTGCAACACCGGCGGCTCCCCCGAGCGCGAGCTGACCTACCTCACCCTCCTCCAGCGCCAGCGCGCCGCCGCCGTCGTCCTCACCGGCAGCGCGGTGGAGGACCCGGAGCACACCGCGGCCCTGGCCGCCCGCCTGCACCGGATGGCCGGGGCCGGCACCCGGGTCGTCCTGTGCGGCAGGCCGCCGCTGCCGGCGCCCGGCGGGCCGGACGGCGCGGACGGGGCGGACGGGGCCGAGGGCGCGAACGGCACCGCCGCCGGGCCGGTCACCGTGGCCTTCGACAACCGGGGCGGCGCCCGCCGCCTCACCGAGCACCTCCTCGCCCTCGGCCACCGCCGCATCGGCTGTGTCGCGGGACCGGTCGAACGCACCACCACCCGGCACCGGCTGGAGGGCCACCGGGCGGCGCTGGCCGCCCACGACCCCGCCCTGCTCGCCGACGCCGGCCGCCTCACCGTGCACGGCGCGTACGACCGCTCCTCCGGCTACGACGGCGCCCTGGAACTGCTGCGCCGCGCACCGGACCTGACGGCCGTGCTGGCCGCCAACGACACCGCCGCCCTCGGCGTCTGCGCCGCCCTGCGCGACCGGGGGCTGCGCATCCCCGGGGACGTGTCCGTGGCGGGCTTCGACGACCTCCCGTTCAGCGCGGACGCCGCCCCCGCCCTGACCACCGTCCGCATCCCGCTCCACGAGGCGGGCGCCCGCGCCGGGCGGCTGGCGCTGGGCCGCGAGGCGGCCCCGCCCGGCGGGCTGGCCACCGTGCGCACCGAGCTGATGGCCCGCGCCTCCACCGCTCCCCCGCGCACCGGACGGGCCCCGGTACCCTCCGGCGGCCCGACGCGTTAGGGTCCTTCCCCACGAGCGGTCCGACGGCCCGGCAGGGCCCGTCCGGACGGCGCACGGGAGGTCCACGGGTGAGAACCGCACGCGCAACGGTGGCCGCCTTACTGGCCCTGTCGACCGCCTGGCTGCTGACGGCCTGCGGAGGCGGCGGCCAGGTGGTCGGCGAGGAGTCGGCACGCCCCCTGGAGAAGCGTTTCAGCGCACCGGACGGCTTCGACGGCTCCCGGGGCTGGCGGCAGCCCCTCACCTGGCTGTCGGAGCACAGCGCGGACATCCCGATGGACGTCGCGCCCAAGGCGGGCCTGGTCCTCCTCCTCCAGATGGACGGCGGCAGCCACATCGCCGAGGCCCGCGACGCGGTCACCGGGGACCTGCGCTGGATCAGCCGGCGGTGGCACACCCCGGCGCCCGTGGACATGGGCCCGACACCGCCGGCCGACATCCTGGTGACGACCGACCGGGACGGGCACGAGTACGTCGTCACCCTCCAGGTGGAGGGCACCGGGCCCGACCGGAAGGCGCTTCTCGACCTCTACCTGGCGGACTCCGCCGGCAAGGACATCGTCCCCAGCCGCACCCTCACCGTCCCGGTCCCGTCCGACGCCGGCCGGGTGGCCCTCCGGAACGGCGGGACGGGACTGCTGCTCCGCTGGACGGGCCTGGAGCTGCGGCCCATGACCGCGACGGTGGACATCGCCACCGGACGGGTCCGGACGTACGACGACCGGCAGTGGCTGCCGGCCTCCTGCGACCGGACCGGCTGCCCCGGCGACGGCGAGGTGGCCGGGCTCTCCCCGCACGGCCCGGTGGTCGCCCTGGCCCGCGGCGGCTTCGGCATCCCCGGCGGCTGGCATTCCAAGGACCACGCCCCGCCGGGTTTCCACCCGGACCACGACCGGTGGTACCGGGACGGCGTGGTCCAGACGGTCGCCGGGGACCACGTCGTCTCCTGGTGGGCGTGGATCGACGCCGAGAGCGGACGGCCCCTCGACGAGGAGGTGTGGGCCGTGCACGACCTGGCCTCCGGAAAGCTGGAGATGTCCGTGCCCTGCGACGCGCTGGAGGGCCCGGAGAACCTCTCCTCCCCCGGGAGCCTGTCGGCGAACGGCCGGTACGCCGTCGTGGGTCCCCTCGCCTTCGACTTCGAGCGCGGGAAGGCGCACTGCCTGGACGGGCGGGACGGCCGGCCCGGAGCCCGGCTGCTGTCCGTCGGCGACGACGGCACCGCCTACGGCTTCACCGGGGAGGACGGCGGCGGGGAGGAGCCCGTGCCCGTCACCGTGCCGCTGGACACCGGACGGCCCCGGGAACTGCCCCGGGACACCACGATCCCGTTCCTGCTGCTGCCCGGGGCCGGGGTCTTCACCCCGGGCGCCTACGGCCGGGGCGCGGAGTTCGCCGTCCTCCCGCGCCGCCCGGCGCGCTGAGCGCGCCGGGCCCCGGCTCCCGGGGGGCGGGGCCGGGCGGCCCTACGGCCGCATCATCCGCCGTTCGGCCGGGTCCGGACGGTCCAGCCGCGCGTCGTACGGCGCGAGCGGCGCGTACGGTTCCGCCCGCTGCGTGCCCGGCCTTCCGGTGTCCCCGGTCCCCAGGCCCGCCCACTCCAGCAGGGCGCCGGTGGCGGTGGCCCGGTCGTCCTCCGCCAGCATGCCGATGTTCGCGCCGTGGTGGGCGGCGGGCGCCACGAGGACATGGCAGTCCGCGCAGCCCGGGTCCGTCCGGAAGCGCTCCGCCGACCACGGGTCGTTCTCGCCGTAGACGAACAGCATCCGCTCGGCGCGGGTGCGCACCCACCAGTCGATGTCGTCCATCGCCCACTTGTGGAACCGCATCGGTATCTCGCGCGGCACCCGGGAACGCGGCCGGTGGACGTCCGGGTGGCGCAGCAGCCCGGCCAGGTGCGGGGTGCCGAAGCTGGGCGAGCCGAGCTCGGTGCCCGCCTGGTAGTGGTACGGCGTGTAGTAATCCAGGCCCTGGTCGGTGTAGAAGGACAGGTCCGCCGTCTCGTCGAGGAAGTCGTACAGTTCCCCGGTGTCCGCCGAGGGCTCGGGGATCCAGGGGCACTGCCACTCCCCGTTGTACTGCCACCAGGCCCACACCAGGTCCAGCCCGGCGCTCTCGAACGCCCGGTCGGCGCCGCCGACCACCTCGAAGGTGCCGCCCGCCGCGCGCGTCCGCTCCTCGTAGCGCGCCACCAGCTCCTCGCGGCGCAGGAACACCTCGCGCTGCACGGCGTTCAGCCGGTCCCGGCACTCCTCGGGGCCGACGTTCGCGAAGAAGTCGTCGTAGGCGGAGTCCTCGGCGTCGATCACGTCGTTGGGCGCGACGTAGGCGACGGTGCCGTCCATGTCGCGCGGGTAGAAGCGCCGGTAGTAGACGGCCGCCATGCCGCCCTTGCTGGTGCCCGTGGAGATCCACGTCCCGCCGTAGACCCGGCGCAGGGCCCGGAAGATCCGGTGCTGGTCGCTGGCGCCCTGCCAGATGTCGAGCTTCGACCAGTCGGCGGGCCGGGGCCGGGACGAGGCGAAGAAACGGTACTCCATGGAGACCTGGTTGCCGTCCAGCAGCCGGGCCGGTTCACTGCGCGCCGGGCCGGTGCCGAGCCCGTAGCCGGAGGTGTGGAAGACGGTGGGCCGGTTCTCGCCCTTGTGCAGCACCGTCAGCCGCTGCTGGAAGGTGCCCTTCCAGGGCCTGCGGTGGTCGACCGGCTGGCGGTACTCCAGGACGAGGAAGCGGTGGCCGTCGACCGGCTCCTCCTCGACCAGACGCAGGCCCGGTACCGCGCGCAGGCGGTCCGCGATGTCGGTGGACCGCTCGCCGCGGGGCCCGCCGTCGGCCGTCGCCGGCGCACCGCCGGCGACGGCCGCGCCGGCGAGCACCAGCAGGGCCAGTAACGCCCTGAGTGCCTTCTTCATCGACGACTCTCCTGTGTGGGGGGATGACCGTGGTCGTCGCGAACTTATCCGGCCAATCCGTCAACCACCAGGCTGCGTCCGGCCCACGCTGTCCGTTTCACAGTGGCTGGCTCAGATCCGGTGCGCGGGAACAGCGCGTGTCCGTCCGGACCTCGCCGGACGGGAATCTCCCGGTGACGGCACGGCCACGACCCGCATCGACACACCCTCCGTCACCGAGCGCGCCCGGCCGGACACCCCGGCGCTCCGCCGTGTCGGACCGGGCAGACGGAAAGGGAGTGTAAAGAGCGTGATCCGGTCATCCTCGGCCACCAGTGGCCGGTCTTCGCGTACCACCGGCGCATGTGCGGGCGTACTCTCTCCCGCCATGAAAGACGTCTCGTCCCTCCGACTCTCGTCCGCCGCCGGCACCGCCGGCACCGCCGGCACCGCCGATGACGAAGTGCCGGTGCCGCTCGCCCACGGACCGCTGGGAATGGAACTGCTGGGCTTCCACCGGGAGCCGGAGACCGCTCGCTTCGCCGACGCGGCCGTGGCCTACGTGCTGGTGGCCCTGTGGCACGAGGGCCGGCTGCTGATGGTGCGGGTGCGCGGCCGGGACTGCTGGGAGCTGCCCGGCGGCGGCATCGACCCCGGGGAGACCCCCCGGCAGGCGGCCGTGCGGGAGCTGTGGGAGGAGAGCGGCCAGCCGGTGTCCGAGGAGGGCCTGCGGTTCGTCGGCTTCGCCAGGACGGCGCTCCCCACCGGGGACGAACCGCGGCGCCGGGTGCTGTACGGCGCCCTCTACACCGCCGAGGTCAGCCGGGCGGAACCGTTCACCCCCAACGAGGAGATCGCCGCCGTCCACTGGCGGGACGGCGACGAGCCGCTGGAGGGCGGCCGGGTGCAGACGGTGGACGAATACCTGGCTGCGCTCTGCCGCCTGTGAGCCGTACCGTCACCGGTGTGCCGGCACCCCGGGGCTTCGCGTACCGGCGGCACCGGGACGGCACGGTCACCGTCACCCACCACGGCCGCCCGGCCGGCACCCTGCGCGGCGAGCACGCCCGGCGCTTCCTGGCGGAGGCCGCCGCGGGCGACCCGCAGCAGGTGATGGCCCGCCGGACCGGGAACCACCGGCGCGGCAACGAGCGCACCGCCCGCGACCACCCGCGCAACCGCCGCTGAGCGGACCGGGCGCCCTCACACCGCCCCCGCGGCCTGGGGCACCCCCGTGTACGTCCGCCACAGCCGCGCGTACCGGTCGTCGCGCGCCAGCAGCTCCTCGTGCGTGCCGTCCTCCACCACCCGGCCGTGGTCCAGCACCACCACCCGGTCGGCGCGGGCGGCCGTGGTCAGGCGGTGGGCGACGACCAGGGTGGTACGGCGGCCCGCCAGCTTCTCGGTGGCCTCGTTGACCACCGCCTCGGTGGCCAGGTCGAGCGCGGCGGTGGCCTCGTCCAGCAGCAGGATGTCGGGCCGCACCAGCTCGGCCCGGGCCAGGGCGACGAGCTGCCGCTGTCCGGCGGAGAGGTTGCGGCCGCGTTCGGCCACCGGGTGCAGATAGCCGCCGGAGAGGGTGGCGATCATGTCGTGCGCGCCCACCGCCCGGGCCGCCGCCTCCACCTCGGCGTCCGAGGCCTCCGGGCGGCCGTAGGCGATGGCGTCGCGCACCGTGCCGGGGAACAGGTACGGCTCCTGCGGGACCACCCCGAGCCGGTGCCGGTAACCGGCCGGGTCCAGCTCGCGCAGGTCCCGCCCGTCCACCCGGACGGTGCCCGAGGTCGGGTCGTAGAACCGGGCGACCAGCTTGACCAGCGTGGACTTGCCCGCGCCGGTCTCGCCGACGAAGGCGACCGTCTGCCCGGCCGGGATCACCAGGTCGATGCCGGACAGCGCGTTCTCGCCCCCTCCGGCACCGTCCGCCGCGCCGTCCCCGGCGCCCTGGGTGTCGTAGCGGAAGTGGACGTCCTCGAAGACGATCTCGCCGCGCAGCCCGTCCACCTCGCGCGGCTTCGCGGGCGGCGGTGTCGTCGTCGGCTCGCGCAGCAGTTCCTGGACGCGGCGCAGCGAGACGACCGCCTGCTGGTAGCCGTCGAAGACCTGGGAGAGCTGCTGCACGGGGGCGAAGAACAGCTCGATGTAGAGCAGGTACGCCACCAGCGCGCCGGCCGTCAGCGTGCCGTCGCCCACCCGGGCCGTGCCGACGACCAGCACGGCGGCGGTCGCCAGCGAGGCCAGCAGCTGGATGAAGGGGAAGTAGACCGAGATCAGCCACTGGCCGCGCACCCGGGCCCGCCGGTAGCCGTCGCTGGCCTCGGCGAAGGCGCGGGCGTCCCGCTCCTCGCGGCGGAACGCCTGCACGATCCGCAGCCCCGCCACGCCCTCCTGGAGCGCGGCGTTGACGCCGCTGACGCGGTCGCGCGCCAGTTCGTACGCCGCCAGGCTCCTGCGCCGGAACACGATCGTGCCGATGACCAGCGGCGGCAGGGTGGCCAGGACCACCAGCGCCAGCCCGGCGTCGATGGCGACGAGGACGACCATGATGCCGAAGAAGGTCAGCAGCGCCACGACCGCCTGCACCAGGCCGGTCTGCAGGAAGGTCGTCAGCGCGTCGACGTCGGTGGTCATCCGGGTCATGATCCGCCCGGTCAGCTCGCGCTCGTAGTAGTCGAGCCCGAGCCGCTGGAGCTGGGCGAAGCTCTTGACCCGCAGGGTGTAGAGGATCCGCTCGCCGGTACGGCCGATGGCCCGGGTCTCCCCGGTCTGCGCGGCCCACTGCACGATCACCACCAGCAGCGCCAGCGCGGAGGCGACCCACACCGCACCCAGCGCCGCCTGCTGGACGCCCTCGTCGATGCCGTGCCGGACCAGGACGGGCAGCGCCAGCCCGGCGGTGGCGTCGGTCACCACCAGCAGCAGGGCCACCAGCAGCGGGGCGCGGAAGCCGCGCAGCAGGTGCCGCAGTCCGTAGGCGGACTCGGGGCGGGCGGCGCGCTCCTCGTCGATGTCGGGGGTGTCGGTGGCGGGCGGCAGGGCCGCGACCCTCTCCAGCAGTTCGGGGGTGGCCGGGCTGCCGGCCAGCGCGCCCGCGATGCCGGGGCCGCCGCCGGAGGCGGGCGCGGACGCGCCGGGGCGCGCTCCGGCGGGGGCGGCGCCGGTGGTCCCGGTCTCCCCGGTCCCCTCCTCCTCGCGCCGCCACAGCTCGGGGGTGACACCCCCGTCCGGGGCGGCGGTACGGTCCCCGGCGGCGTCCCCGTCCGGGGCGGCCGGCGCCGCCAGCCCGGCCGGGTCGTGCTCGATGCCGCCCAGCTCGTCCGGGTCGCTCAGCAGCCGCCGGTACAGCTCGCAGCGCTCCTGGAGCTCCTCGTGGGTGCCGGCGTCCACCAGCCGCCCGCCGTCCAGGACGGCGATGCGGTCGGCCAGCGAGAGGGTGGAGCGGCGGTGGGCGATCAGCAGGGTGGTGCGGCCGGCCATCACCCCGCGCAGCGCCTCGTGGATCTCGTGCTCCACCCGGGCGTCCACGGCGGAGGTGGCGTCGTCCAGCACCAGCAGCCGCGGGTCGGTGAGGATGGCCCGGGCCAGGGCGATGCGCTGCCGCTGGCCGCCGGAGAGGGTCAGGCCCTGCTCGCCGATCTCGGTGTCGTAGCCGTCGGGCAGGTCGGCGATGAAGCCGTCGGCCTGGGCGGCGCGCGCCGCGGCCCGCACCTGCTCGTCGGTGGCGTCGGGGCGGCCGTAGGCGATGTTGGCGCGGACGGTGTCGGAGAACAGGAAGCTGTTCTCCGGGACCAGGCCGATGGCCGCGCGCAGCGAGTCGAAGGTCAGGTCGCGCACGTCGTGGCCGCCGACCCGTACCGCGCCCTCGGTGACGTCGTAGAAGCGCGGCAGCAGCAGCGAGACGGTGGACTTGCCGCTGCCGGAGGTGCCGACGACGGCGACGGTCTCGCCCGGTGAGATCCGCAGCGAGAAGTCCCGCAGCACCGGCCGGGCGTCGGGCCGGGTGTCGTAGGCGAAGCCCGCCCGGTCGAACTCGACGGTGGCGGGCGCGTCGGCGGGCAGCTCGTGCGCGTCCGGCCGCTCCCGGATGGCCGGCTCGGTGTCGATCAGCTCCAGGACGCGCTCGACGCCCGCCCGCGCCTGCTGGCCGACCGTGAGGATCATGGTCAGCATCCGCACCGGCCCGACGAGCTGGGCGAGGTAGGTGGAGAAGGCGACGAAGGTGCCCAGGGTGATCTGGCCGCGGGTGGCCATCCAGCCGCCGACGGCGAGCATCGCGACCTGGCCGAGCGCGGGGACGGCCTGCAGGGCGGGGGTGTAGCGGGCGTTGAGCTTCACCGTCCGCAGCCGCGCGGCGAACAGTTCGCGGCTCGCGTCGCGCAGCTTGCCGGTCTCCTGCTCCTCCTGTCCGAAGCCCTTGACCACCCGCACACCGGTCACGGCGCCGTCCACCACCCCGGCCACCACTCCGGCCTGGCTCTGGGCGTACCAGGTGGCGGGGAACAGCCGGATCCGGCTGCGCTGCGCGATGAACCACAGGGCGGGCGCGACGGCCAGCGCCACCAGCGTCAGCAGCGGGGAGAGGGTGACCATCACCACCAGCGAGACGGCGAAGAGCAGGATGTTGCCGATCATCATCGGCGTCATGAACAGCAGGCCCTGGATGAGCTGGAGGTCGCTGGTGGCCCGCCCGACGACCTGTCCGGTGGACAGCTCGTCCTGCCTGCGCCCGTCGAGGCGGACCAGGGAGCCGTACATCTCGGTGCGCAGGTCGTGCTGGACGTCGAGCGCGAGTCTGCCGCCGTAGTAGCGGCGCACGAACGTCAGCGCGTAGACCACCACCGCGGCGGCGATCAGCAGGCCGATCCACAGTCCGAGGCCGCCGCCCCCGGCGACGACGACATCGTCGATGATCTGCTTGACGACCAGCGGGACGAGCGCCATCACGCCCATCCCGGCGAGCGAGGCGCCCAGGGACAGCAGGACGTTGCGGCGGTAGCGCCAGCAGTACGCGGTCAGCCGCCGCACCCACCCCGCCCGCCGTTCGCCCCCGGCCTCCCGGCCCTCCCCGGCCTCCCGGCTCTCCCCCGTCTCCGTACCCGCCGCCACGTGGCTCCCTCCCGCACGCATGCCGTCACCTTCTGTGCCCGCCTGTGGTCCCGCGGCCACACCGCCGCAGTGATCCAGAATGCTCCAACGTGTCCGGAGGGGGATTTCATCCCGGCCCGGACGGAAGTGATGAGAGCAGGCGGGCCGACTGCGACCGCACCATGTAGCACCGTGAGCTACATGGTGCTATATTCCTTCCATGAAGGTGATAAACCAGCGCGAGTTCCGCAACAACTCCGCCGCCGTCATGAACGCGGTCGAGGCCGGAGAGACCTATCACGTCACCCGGAACGGGGTGGAGATCGCCGAGATTCGCCCCCTTCCCCGCAGGCGCCGACTGACGGCGGAGGAACTGGTCGCCAAGCACAGAGGACTACCGCAGGTCGATCACTCCGCCATGCGGCAGGAGGCAAACGACTTCTTCGGCGACGACCGCGTCGGCGACGAGGACCCCTGGGAGCGTCACCGTGGCTGAACGCCACCAGTCCGGAGTGCTCGACACCTGCACCTACATTGATCTCGGCCTGCTCCCGGCCGAACGGCTCCCGGTCGTTCCGGAACTCACTGCCATCACCCTGGCCGAACTGCATCAGGGAGTCGCCATGGCCAAGACCCCGACGACCCGGGCCGCGCGGACGGAAAAGCTGGCCGCGGCAGTCGCCGACTTCGAGCCCCTGCCCTTCGACAGCGACGCGGCGGCACGCTACGGCACACTCGTGTCACTCGTCATCGACACAGGCCGTGACCCACGACCACGGCGCATGGACCTCATGATCGCCGCAATCGCTTCTTCTCGCGGTCTGCCTCTGTTCACGCGCAACGCCGACGACTTCAAAGGACTCGATCGCTCACTGCATGTCGTCGCGCTCTGATCCGCACCACAGGGCCGACACAAGAAGCGATGCGGGAAAGGCGCGGTCCGGAGAGCCAGGCATTCTCTCCGGACCGCGCCGCATCGGGCCGCGGCGTCACGGGTGACGGTGGCCAGTACCCCCCACAGGACCGGCTTTCCTGACCCGCTCGCTCGTTCGGCCCCGCCCCGCGGCGAGGAGGGTTGCCGCGGGACCGCCGGGGCGCTCGCACCACCCGTCCGGGGTGCACGGCGTACCGGCCGTTCGGGAGAGGTCCCGGGAGAGGCCGGCCCCGGGACCTGAGAGGTCTCAGAAGGCGAGGACCTCCTTGCTCCCGAAGCCCTCCGGGCTCTCCCCACAGAACCCGTCGGGAGCTCGGCCGGGGGCGGCGGCCGGGTGTCCGGCGCCGCGCCCGGCAGTACTGGCCATCGTGACGTGAAGCGTCCGGCGGGCGGTCCCCACGGTGTCCACGGCACGCCCGGCGTCCGGACCGGCACAGACGATCTCTCCCGGTCCGGCCGCGCGTTCCGCGTGTCCCGCGCCCGCCGGGCGCTCCGCCACGGCGGTGAACTCCGGTGCCGGCGGCGCGGGCAGCGGCCGTACCGCGAGCACCGCGCCGTACAGCGGGACCAGGGCCCCTGCCGTCAGCGCGCCGCCCACGAGGGCACACCTCACCGCGTACCGCATGACACGTCCTTCCGTTCTCCGTCGGGTGTAACGGATCGCGAACGTGAGTCTGTCGAGAACCGGCGCCGAATGCATCTTGAGCGATCATTTTAAGTAACGTTGTGTGTTAAACCAGTTGCTTCACGTGACGCCCCAGACTCTCGGGACAGCGGGACACACACCCTGATCACCAGCGATGTTGCGGCTGGTGAGGCCGGGAGTGCCCGGCACTCCTCGCAACCAGTCCGATACGTCCCGCATCGAAGACGGCCGAAACCCGTACGCCGGAGCCGCCGCATGGCGGGTTTCGAACCCGTTCGACGACCCCCCGACCGGTTCGGAATTGCAGAAGCAACAACCCCCGGCCGCGATCGGAGGCGTACGCGGAGCGCCCTCAGACAGCCGACGCGGGCCGCGATCCGTCGAGGGCCAGGGCGACGGCCAGCCCGCCCAGAGCGGATCCCGTCACGTACCGCTGGACGCGCATCCAGCGGGGCCGCCTGGCGAGGAACGCCGCGACCGCACCGGCCGCCAGGACGATGGCCAGGTTCACCGCCACGCTCACGGCGATCTGGATCCCGCCGAGCACGAAGCCCTGGAGCAGGACGTGTCCGGCCCGCAGGTCGACGAACTGGGGAATGAGCGAGAGGTACATGACGGCGATCTTGGGATTGAGCAGATTCGTCACCAATCCCATGGCGAAGAGCCGGCGCGGCGGGTCACCGGCGAGTTCCTGCGGGGCGAAGACGGACACGCCACCGGGCCCGAGCGCCTTCCAGGCAAGCCAGGCCAGATATCCGGCGCCGGCGAGCCTGACCGCCGTGTACAGCTCCGGCACGGCCAGGAACACCACCGACAGTCCCGAGTTCACGGCCACCAGGTACACCAGGAAACCCGTCACCACCCCGCACAGGGAGACGAGGCCGGCCCGCCGCCCCTGGGTGACGCTCCTCGACACGAGGTAGATCATGTTCGGCCCGGGGGTGAGGACCATGCCCAGGGAGACCACCGCGACACCGATCACGGCCTCCGGCCCGATCACAGCCGGCCTCCGTCTCCCCGACGCCCTGCCGCCCCGCCGGGGAGGGGCCGCCCGGCGGGCAGGTCGTGCACGGCATCGTGCACCAGGTGACGGGCGGCGACCTCGACGGTGAGGCGCGGGGCGGCGCCTCCGGAGCACTCCCGCTCCCAGTCCGCGTCCGAGAGGCGGTCGAACTCCGCGGCCAGGGACTCGGCCGCGTCCACCACCTCCAGCGCGACGCGCCGCGGCTCCTCGTGCCGGTAGGGAACCGGCCACGCCCCGCGGGCACCGTCCACCCCGCCCCGCTCCCCGCGCCCCGGAGCCGTCGGCAGCTTGCGCCGGAAGGCGGCGCACAGGTCCCGGACACGGCAGCCGTGCTCCAGGAGCAGCCGGCCGCTCACCGCCGAACGTCCGTGTACGGTGCCCGGGCCGCAGTCCCCGAGGAGGACGCGCCGCCATTGCGCCGACGCCCTGCGAAGCAATCCCGAGAGGTCCGCACGCCCGGGGCCCGACAGGTCGAATCCGCAGATCACGCAGTTCGCCAGCAGTGGATCGCAGCTCCCTGTTCCCGACTGGACCATGTTCGAGAGACCCCCGCTCGACCCGCATGCCGCTCCCCGTGACGGCGTCACGATATTACCCTCCGGATACCGAGTGCAATATTTATATTGCACTCGATGCAATATGCTGATCCGGTCAGGGCGGACCGGCACGCACCGGGCCGCGAACGGCGACTGGAGGACGGGACCGGTGAGCGACTACCGAGGAGTTGCCGACGCCGTGGCGGCGGACATCACCACCGGACGGCTGAGGCCGGGCGACCGCCTGCCGCCGCAGCGGGAGTTCGCCCGGCGGCACGGCATCGCCGACTCCACGGCCGCCCGTGTGTACCGCGAGCTGGCGCGCCGCGGCCTGACGGTCGGCGAGGTGGGCCGGGGCACCTTCGTCCGGGCGGCCGTCCGGACACCGGGCCCGGCACTGGCCGAGCCGGCGGGCCACCGGATCGACCTGGAGCTCAACCACCCGGTGGTACCGGAGCAGTCCGCGCTCCTCGCCGCCGGACTCGGCCCGCTGCTGCGCGCCGATGTCCTGGAGTCCGCCATGCGGCCCGTCGGTGCGGCGGGTACGGCCGCCGCGCGCGCCGCCGCGGCCGGGCTGCTGGCCCGCGGCGGCTGGCGGCCGGAGCCGGAGCGGGTGCTGTTCGCGGGAAACGGCCGCCAGGCGATCGCGGCCGCGATCAGCACGCTCGTCCCGGCCGGCGGGCGCCTCGGCGTCGAGGAACTGACCTACCCGGTGATCAGGTCCATCGCGTCCCGGCTCGGTGTGACGGTCGTCCCGCTGGCCGTGGACGGGTCGGGGCTGGTCCCCGAAGCCGTCACCGCCGCCCACCGCACCGCTCCGCTGCGGGCCGTCTACGTACAGCCGACCCTGCACAACCCGCTGGGCCTGGTCATGCCGGAGCACCGGCGGGCCGAACTGGCGGACGTCCTCGGCCGACTGGGACTGACCGCGATCGAGGACGCCGTCTGGGCCTTCCTCCGCGACGACCTGCCGCCGCTGGCCGCCCTGGCCCCCGAGCGGACGGTCCTCGTCGACAGCCTCTCCAAGCGACTGGCGCCCGGCCTGACGGTGGGTTTCTCCGTCGTCCCCGGCGCGCTGGCGCCCGGCGTCGCCACCGCGCTGCGCTCGGGCGGCTGGGGACCCGCGCGGTTCGCCCTGGAGGCGGCGGTCCGCTGGGCGGCCGACGGCACCGTCCGCTCCGTCGTCCGGGCCAAACAGCGGGACGCGGCCCACCGCCAGGAGATCGCCGCCCGTCGTCTGGGGGAGTTCGCGGTGCGCGGCGGCCCGCTGTCCTACTCCTGCTGGTGGGAGCTGCCCCGCCCGTGGCGGGCCGACATGTTCGTCGCCGCCGCGGCCCGGCACGGCATCGCCGTCACTCCGGCGGCGGCCTTCGCCGTCGGCGGCGCCCGGGCTCCCGGCGCGGTGCGGGTCGGCCTGGCGTCGCCGTCCCCCGAAGTCCTCGACCGCGCCCTCGCCACCCTCGCCGCCCTCGCCCGCTCCGCCCCGGACGACCTCGTCGACGAGTGACCCGCGGGCAGGACGGGGCGGGGAACGGCGGGGCGCTCAGCTCACGAAGTGGTCGAACTCCCCCGCCTTGACGCCCGCGAGGAAGGCCGCGAGGCCCGCCCGGCCGACGGAGACGATCAGCTCCGGCTCGTCGCTCTCCCGTATGAGGAGAGCGTCACCGTGCCGTGCCAGCTCCACGCAGTTCGGGCCTTCCGCACCCGAGAAAGACGACTTCTGCCACTGGATCGGTGCATCCATGTTCCCGTTCCTCACAGTTCCCGTGCAATGTGGTCGATGAGCTGCCGTGACTCTTCCCTGCCGAGTGAAAAGCCCTCCGCGATGTCCAGCAGAGTCCGATACCTCTGCAACTCAGCCTCCGTATCCAGGTGCACGCTGCCAAGAGGACTGTCCACCTGAACGGTGTCCAGCTGCGGGACGACACCCCTCGCATAGAGCAGCGACTGGGTCACCTCGATGAACTCCTCGCAGGTGAACGGGATGACCCGCACCTCCACGGACGGCCAGGCCGACGCCTCCAGCAGATGCGCGAGCTGCGCCCGGGCCACATCCCGGCCGCCGAACCGCATCCGCAGCGCTGCCTCATGGATGATCGCCTCGTACACCGGGGGCTCCTCCCGCTCAAGGACGGCCCGCCGCCGCATCCGGTGCTCGACCCGCGCCTCGATCTCGGCGGGTGAGTACCTGCGGACCACATTGTCGAACAACGCACGTGCGTAGCCCTCGATCTGGAGGAGGCCGGGCACGCAGAGCGTCTGCATGGTTCTCATACCGGCCGCATGGTGCTCCAGCTCCGCGATGTCCAGGAACGCCGGGGGCAGGACGCCCCGGTACTCGTCCCACCAGAACCGGCCTCGGCGCTCGCGGGCCATCGCACACAGCGCGTCGATCAGCTTCGCGTCCTCACAGGAATAGAACACCGCGAGCCGCCGGATACGCTCCTCGCTCACACCGATGCGTCCTGCCTCGATGTTACTGATCTTGGCCTGGTCGACGCCCAGGAATCCACCCGCCTCACGGGCCGGCTTGCCCGCCCGTTCGCGGAGCTTCCTCAACTCCGCGCCCAGACGCGCCTGTCGGGCCGTCGGGTTGTCCCTCGGTGGCATGGCGTCGGCGTTCCTCTCTCTGGCGGCTCCGAACCTGTCGCGTACCTATAGCACGACCCGCTCATAAGAGTGAGAGTCCGCCGACATACTTGCTCCGGAGAATACATTCTCCCTACGTTCGGTCACATGCCGCTACGCAGCCAGTAAATCCGCAGTGCGGTCGTCCACCTGTGCCTACGGGCGCCTCCAGAGAACGGCAGAGCCACGGTGGCGGGCGGAAGCGGCGACCACATTCACTCGATCAGGGGACGACATGACCGATCCGACACCCACCGTGCCCAGCGACCCCGGCGACCCGTTCCAGCGGGCCCGTACCTACGCGATGCGGGCTCCGAACCTTCCCGAGACCGCCAAGGTCGCGCGGGACATGGTGGCCGGGCTGCTCGACGCCACCGGCCATCCGGCGCTGACGGAGATGGCCCGGCTGCTGGTCTCCGAGCTCGTCTCGAACGTCCACCTCCACACCGGGGTGCCACTGCTCATCCTGAAGGCGGCGGTCCGGGACGGCCGTCTGACGGTGTCCGTCCGGGACGGCGAGCCGGGCCTCGCACTCCCGTCACCCCGGGCCGGTGCCGCGTCCGGGGACGAGCACGGCCGCGGCCTTCTCCTCGTCCGGGAGCTCGCCTCCGACTGGGGCACGGTGCGGCACGGCGGGCCCTGTCCGACCGGCAAGAGCGTGTGGTTCGAACTGCGGGACACCCCGGCGTGACGGACGCCGTGCCGCCCGGACCGCCGGCCGTCACCACCGGCACCGCCGCCGGTACGGGCCGACGGACGGACGCGCGGGCCGGGTCCGCACAGTGTGCGGCCCCGGGCTCAGGCGCCGGTGACCTCGACCGCCGCCAGGTTCCTCTTGCCCCGGCGCAGCACCAGCCAGCGGCCGTGCAGGAGCTGGTCGGGGGTGGCCACCGCGTCCTCGGCGGTCACCTTCGCGTTGTTCACGTAGGCGCCGCCCTCCTTCACGGTGCGGCGGGCGGCCGACTTGCTCGCCACCAGGCCGACCTCCGCGAACAGGTCGGTGACCGGGCCGAGCCCGCTCACCCGGGCGCTGGGGAGCTCGGCGACCGCGGCGGCCAGCGTGGCCTCGTCGAGCGCGGCGAGGTCGCCCTGCCCGAACAGCGCCTTCGAGGCGGCGATCACGGCGGCGCACTGGTCGGCGCCGTGCACCAGGGTGGTCAGCTCCTCGGCGAGCGCGCGCTGCGCGGTACGGGCCTGCGGCCGCTCCTCGGTCACCCTCTCCAGCTCCTCCAGCTCCTCGCGGGAGCGGAAGGAGAGGATGCGCAGGTACCGCGAGACGTCCCGGTCGTCGGTGTTCAGCCAGAACTGGTAGAACGCGTACGGCGTGGTCATCTCCGGGTCGAGCCAGAGCGTGCCGGTCTCCGTCTTGCCGAACTTGGTGCCGTCCGCCTTCGTCATCAGCGGTGTCGCGAGCGCGTGCACCTCGGCGTGCGGCTCCAGGCGGTGGATCAGGTCCAGGCCGGCCGTGAGGTTGCCCCACTGGTCGCTGCCGCCCGTCTGGAGGGTGCAGCCGTACCGCCGGTACAGCTCCAGGAAGTCCATGGCCTGGAGGAGCTGGTAGCTGAACTCCGTGTAGCTGATGCCCTGTTCGGAGGCCAGCCGCTGGGCGACCGACTCCTTGGTGAGCATCTTGTTCACCCGGAAGTGCTTGCCGATGTCCCGCAGGAAGCCGATCACGGACAGACCCTCGGTCCAGTCCATGTTGTTGACCATGACCGCCGCGTTGTCGCCCTCGAAGGAGAGGAACGGCTCGATCTGCGCGCGCAGCCGGGCCACCCACCCGGCGATGGTCTCCGGGTCGTTCAGGGTGCGCTCGGCGGTCGGCCGGGGGTCGCCGATGTGGCCGGTCGCGCCGCCCACGAGCGCCAGCGGCCGGTGCCCGGCCTGCTGGAGCCGGCGGACGGTGAGCACCTGCACCAGGTGGCCGACGTGCAGGCTGGCCGCGGTCGGGTCGAAGCCGCAGTAGAACGTGACGGGGCCGTTCTCGAGAGCCTTGCGCAGTGCGTCCTCGTCGGTGGACTGGGCGAGGAGCCCGCGCCACCTGAGCTCGTCGACGATGGCCGTCACGGTCCCGTGTCTCCCTGAGTCGTGGGTGTCGGTCTGGCCGTCAGTGTAGTGCTCGCGCCCGGCCGCCACGTTCCGGTTTTCCGGCGCCGGGCCCGGGGCGGGGCAGGCCGGGCCGGGGACGCCCGGTCCCCGGCGCCCGCCGCGCCCGCGGGCCGTCAGTCCCGGTCCGGCCCGTTCTCCCCTGCCCCCGCGGTTCCCGCCGCGGCCTCCGCCGCGATCCGCCGGGCCATGAGCGTCGTCAGCTCGTAGGCGGTGTGGGAGGCGGCCACCGAGGTGATCTCGGCGTGGTCGTACGCCGGGGCGACCTCCACCAGGTCGGCGGAGACCAGCCGGCAGCCGGCCAGCCCGCGCAGGATCTCCAGCAGTTCGCGCGAGGTGAGGCCGCCCGCCTCCGGGGTGCCGGTGCCGGGGGCGTGGGCCGGGTCCAGGACGTCGATGTCCACCGAGACGTACACCGGGCGGTCGCCGACGCGCTGCCGCAGCTGGTCGGCGACCTCGTCCACACCGCGCCGCAGCACGTCGGCGGCGGTGACGATGCCGAAGCCCAGCCGCGCGTCCTCGTCCAGGTCCCGCTTGCCGTACAGCGGGCCGCGCGTGCCCACGTGGCACAGCGCCTCGGTGTCGAGGATCCCCTCCTCCACCGCACGCCGGAAGGGCGTGCCGTGGGTGTACTCGGCGCCGAAGTAGGTGTCCCAGGTGTCCAGGTGCGCGTCGAAGTGGACCAGCGCCACCGGGCCGTGCTTCCGGGCGACCGCGCGCAGCAGGGGCAGGGCGATGGTGTGGTCGCCGCCGAGGGTCATCAGCCGGGCGCCGCCGTCCAGCAGTTCCCCGGCCGCCGTCTCGACCGTCTCCACGGCCTCGTGGATGTCGAACGGGTTCGCCGCGATGTCGCCCGCGTCGGCCACCTGTGCGAGGGCGAAGGGCGAGGCGTCCTGGGCCGGGTTGTACGGGCGCAGCAGCCGGGACGCCTCCCGGATCGCGTTGCCGCCGAAGCGGGCGCCGGGCCGGTAGGAGACGCCGGAGTCGAAGGGCACCCCGACGACGGCGACGTCGGCGCGGCCGCCCACCTCGTCCAGGCGCGGCAGCCGGGCGAAGGTGGCCGGGCCCGCGAAGCGCGGTACCCGGGAGGAGTCGACGGGGCCTCGGGGCTGGCGCTCATCGGCGCTGGTACCAGTGGTGCCGGTGCTCGTGCCGGTGTCCAGGGGGCTGCTCATGCGGCCGAGCCTAGGAAGCGGCCGGGCGGCGGGCACCTGTCCGGATGCCACAGTCCGCCGTGCCGCTTTGGACGGTTCGTACAGAACGCCGGCGGGACACCGCGGCCGAAGCCGATCGCCCCCACCGGTGGCCCGGGGGAGAATGCCACCATGCCGATAACCTCTCCCGTCCCCACCCGCGCCGAGCTGATCGACCACCTCGTCCGCACCCGTATCGCGGGCGATGTCGCCACCCCGCGCGAGAACAACCTGGACCACTACCGCAGGCTCGCCAACGGCGACCGGCACTTCTGGCTGGGCCTGGAGCTGGGCGAGCGGTGGACCGACGAGCAGGACGTGCTGGCGGTGATGGCCGAGCGCTGCGGCGTCGTCGACGACCCCCGGCACCGCGAGGGCCAGGACACCATCGACCCGGAGCTGACCGTGGCCGCCCTGGACCGGGCCGCGGCGCAGCTGCGCAAGTCGGCGGAGGCCGGGCACCGGGTGCTGTTCGCCACCGGCCACCCGGGGGCGCTGATCGACCTGCACAGCCGGGTGGCGAACGCGCTGCGCCTGGCCGGGTGCGAGATCGTGCGGGTGCCGCTGGGGCTGATCGCCGACCAGGGCGTGGTGGTGCAGCTCGCCGACATCGCGATGCACGAGCGCGGGGCGTCGCTGTGGCACACCCACTCCCCCGAGCCGATGACGGCGATCCTGGACGCCCTGGAGCGGGAGGGCGAGCCGCTGCCCGACCTGGTCTTCGCCGACCACGGCTGGGCGGGGTGCGCGGCCCAGCGCGGCATCACCACCGTCGGTTTCGCGGACTGCAACGACCCGGCGCTCTTCCTCGGGGAGGCGGAGGGCACCCTCACGGTGGCCGTCCCGCTGGACGACCACGTGGTCAACCCGCGCTACTACGAGCCCATGACGGCCTATCTGGTGGAGGCGGCGGGGCTGACGCCCGCGTAATCCGGTTGCCCGCCGACGGCGGCGCGTCTAGCGTCGCAGGCATGGGTACCACGACCTCCACGGCGATCATCAGGGGAGCGGACGCCGACGCGCGCCGCTCCGGCTGGTGTCCGTCGATGACCCGCCGCCCGCGCGGCCGGCGTCCGGCCCTGGTCCGCCCGGACTCGTCGAGCGCCTGACCCGCCGTCCGCGGGCGTCCTGTCACGCCCGCGCGCATCTCCTCCGCTGATCCACCGGATCCCGTCCGGCCCGTCGGCGGCGGTCTCCTTGTGGTGTCCTCGCGCCTCCCTCCGTGCATGCCCAGGGCCCCGGTGTCCGTATCAGACCCGGACAGGCCCCGGCTGCCCCGCGCCCGTGACGCCCCGCGTCCCCGCCTTCGGGCGGCCCCCGGCCTGTCCCCGGACCGGAGGAACCGGCCCGTGGCACGCCGCCGCATCACGCTCTCCCAGAACTTCCTGCACGACAACCGCGCCGTTCACCTCGTCGTACGCTCCTCCGGGGCCGGACCCGGGGACCTGGTGGTCGAGCCCGGCGCCGGCGAGGGGGCCCTGACAGTCGCCCTGGCCCGCGTCTGCCACCGGGTGGTGGCGTACGAGATCGACCCGCGCCCGGCCGGACGGCTGGCGCGCCGGTTCGCCGGGCACGACGGAGTCCGTGTCATCCGGGGCGACTTCCTGCGGGCCGTCCCGCCGGGCGAGCCGTTCGCCGTGGTGGGCAACATCCCGTACTCGCGTACCACCGACATCGTGCGGTGGTGTCTGGCCGCCCCCACGCTGACCTCGGCGACGCTGCTCGTCCAGCGGGAGTACGCCCGCAAGCACACCGGGGACTACGGCCGCTGGCCGCGGCTGACGGTGCTCACCTGGCCGGGGTACGAGTGGCGGCTGGGCGCCCGGGTGGCGCGCACCTCCTTCGTGCCGGTCCCGCGCACCGACTCGGCCGTGCTGCGCCTCGTCCGCCGCCCCGCGCCCCTGCTGCCCGTGGAACGGCTTCCGGTCTGGCGGGAGTTCGTCACGTACGGCTTCACCGGGACCGGTGGCTCGCTGGCGGCCACCCTGACGCGGCGGTACGGCGGGCGGGCCGTGCGGGCCGCGTGCCGGGCGGCGGGGCTGGACCGGGCCGTACCCGTCGGGCCGGTGCCGCCGGGGCGGTGGCTGGCGCTGTTCTGGGAGCTGCACGGATAGCGGACCACCCGCCCGGATCACCCGGCCCGGACGGGTCCGTCCGGGCCGGGCGCGGCAGCCGGCACGGGTGCGGGCGCGGATG
The DNA here is from genome assembly GCF_036323805.1 of Streptomyces rubellus. Lineage (NCBI taxonomy): Bacteria > Bacillati > Actinomycetota > Actinomycetes > Kitasatosporales > Streptomycetaceae > Streptomyces > Streptomyces rubellus. The sequence goes on along the minus strand of NZ_JAZDCX010000001.1, from coordinate 199,437 downwards.
CGGCGGTCCGGGTTCGCAGCGCCCGCAGGACGAGGAAGAGCAGCAGGCCCAGCGGCGACAGGAAGACCGTCAGCACCAGCAGGGGACCCATGGCCAGCGGGTGCACGGCGAGCCGGCGTCCCTCCAGGTAGATCCACTGGCCGATGAGCAGGTCCCAGGCGATGATCTGCGCCCAGATCGCCCCCGCGCCGCCGGGCAGGGCCGCCAGCTCCCGGAACCGGTCGACCGCGGGGTTGCTGACCGCCGCCCAGAAGTCCGGGGCGACGGGCACCACGAGAGCCGTCCAGACGAGCAGGACCGGCACCGCCGTCAGCGGGGAGGCGGCGATGCGGCGGGTCGGCCCCCAGGCCGGGACGAAGATCATCAGCAGCCAGACGGGGGCCGCCAGCAGGAAGGACAGGTCGAAGAGGAGACCGGGGGGGACGGGGAGACGGCGGCCGTCCGGGCGGAGGTGGCGGACCTCGTCGCCCGGCGCGGCTGGCGGATCGATCCCGGCAGCCCCGTCACCGAGCCGCTCGTCACCGCCGCCGCGGCGATGGCGCGCGTCGGGCACGGGGATCTCTTCCGGGAACTCGCCGACGCCTACGCCGACGCCGCGGAGCGCATCGCCGAGGCGGACGTGGCCTACGTCGCGGGCCTGACGGACCGGGAGGCCATCGCGGAGTGCGTGGTGGTCGGCACGCTCCTGGGCGACAAGGTCATCGCCGCCCTGCGCCGCATCGCCCAGGCGGACGCGACCGCCCGCCGCTTCGAGACCGACGGCCGGGCGTGATCCGAGCCGCAGGAGGGGCCCGGCGCAGAGCCCGCGCCAGGAGTGCGCACCGGCCCGGAGAACCCGGCCCGCGAACGCTCGCCGAACGGCCGGGGACGCGGCGGGGAGGGTGGCCGGCTCCAGGTTGACGTGCGTCCGGGTGCCGGCCGGCGGTGGCCTCTTCCCGTACCCGGGTGTTCCGGGAGGAGCCCGCAGGAGCGGGGAGCCGCCCCGGTGACTCGTGCTCCCCGGCCGATCGTCACACGGCGCCCTCCCCGGTGAGCCGCCCTCGGTGAGCCCGGGCCCGTGCGGACCGCGGCGGTCCGCACGGGCCCGGGCTCACCGGCCGCGGGCCAGGCGGTCGGCGACCGCTTCCAGGGTCGGGAACTCGTGGAGGAGGGTCGGCGGCACCCGGTAGCCGAGCCGGTCCGAGAGGTCGGCCAGTACCTCGGCCGCCGCCAGGGAGTCCAGGCCGTACTCGTCCAGGTCGCGGTCGGGCTCGACCTCGTCCGCCGCGATACCGAGCACCGCCGCGGTGCTCGCGACCAGCCAGGCCCGTATCTCCGCCGGGTCGGGGCCGCCCCGGCGGCCGTCCGACGCTTCCCGGACGGCCTCGGGACGCGGCGGGGCGGGGGTGTCGTGCGGTGGGCCGTGGAGCGGGGCGATACGGCGCCGGACGAGATCGCGGACGTAGGCGACATTGGTCTCGATCAGCTCGAAGGCCGGCAGGCTCCCCGCGTGGTAGGTGCGGTTCTCGCCCTGCATGGCCTCGATCCGCTCCAGGACGCCGGCCGCGAGGTCGGCGCTGCCGAAGTGCGGCATGAAGGGCCAGGAGACGGTGTGCAGGACCTCCGTCAGCCTGCCGCCGAGCCGTGCCACATCCTCGCCCAGCGCCTCGTACAGCTCGGCCTCGGTCATGCCGGACGTGCCGTAGCAGTAGCAGGTGAAGACGTCCGAGCCCGGGTGGCGGTGATGGTGGGCGACCAGACCGCCGCGGCCCGGCGGCGCGGTGTCGTACGGGCCGGACAGCAGATGGAAGCCGTTGCCGGGCAGCCCGGACACCCGGCACACCACGGTCCGGTAGTCGACGGTACGGACGCGGGCGGCGATGTCCCGCTCCGGCCCGGTGAGGTCCAGGGCGCCCGCGAGCCGGTCGAGGGGTACGGTGAGCAGCAGCGCGTCCGTGCGCACCTCGCCCGTGCCGGTACGCACGGTGACACCGTCCCGGTTCCGCTCGATCGCCTCGATGCGCACCCCCGTGCGCACATCGGAGAGTTCCGCCGCGACGCGCCTCCACAGCCGGCCGAATCCTCCCGCGACGGTGAAGCTCCCGGTGCGGCCGCCGGTTCCGGAACCGGCACCGAGGTCCAGCAGCCCGGTGAGTTCGGCGTACTTGACGAAGTACAGCGCGGGCAGGTCGCCGTGGAGGAAGCCGTAGCCCGAGGCGGTGTACCCGGGGGCGAAGGACTCGGCCATGGCGGTCAGGCCGTTCTCGCGCAGCCATTCGGCCGCCGGCCGGGCCAGGGCGGCGGCGCTGTGGGCGAGGCCGGGGGCACCGATGTGCGGGAAGGCCTCGGCGCGCAGGCGCAGGTAGCGCCGGTACGTCCCGGGGGCGAAGAAGGCGGTGCCGGCCGGGCTCCGCACCGGACCGCCGGGGCTCCGCTCCAGGACAGGGGTGACGTCCTCGGTGCCCACACCGAACTCCCGCGCCAGCGCCGCCAGTCCGGTGTAGCGAGGGGTGCAGATGTGCGCACCGAGGTCATAGGGGCGGCCGTCGATCTCCAGCGAGGCCGCCTTCCCCGCGACCTCGGGAGCACTGTCGAGCACCACGACCCGGTGCCCGCGACGCTCCAGCTCGTGAGCGGCCGTCAGCCCGCTCGCCCCGGCGCCGATGACACACACGCTGCGGCGCGGTCCGCCGGAGACGGCCCCGGTGCCGTGGGCGGGAACGGAAGCGGGAGCAGGCGCGGGGCGTCCGGTTCTGGCCGCCCGTACCGAGCGGTAGACCAGTGCGCGCAGGTGGTTGACGGAGGCGGGCTCGAACGGGGACCGGGCCAGGGCGATGCCCAGCCCCTCGGGCGCCGCGGCCGGGTCGAACAGCAGTTCCTCGGCCGCCGCCTCTTCCTCCACCGTGTCGAGCCGCAGCCTGGCCACCGTCAGGTAGGGGTGGTGCTCCACCGGCCAGGGCCGGGAGGGGTCCAGGGCCGCGCGGTTGGCGGCGGGGTCGGCACCGAGCGGGTGGAACTGCGTCTGGAGCAGCACATGGACGCCCGGTCCCGCCGCCCGGGCACGGATGTCGTCGCGCAGGAAGGTCGCCGGCCTGTCCTCTCCCGCCGGCCGCGGCAGGTACCGCGGCGGCAGCGGGGGGTGGAGGCTGCCCGCGGGCGCGGGGAACAGACCGCTCTCCGCGACGGTGTCCGGAGAGGTGCCCGCCGCGGGCCCGGCCGGCACTGCGCGGTAGCGCACCAGGCCCGGCCGTCCGTCGGCGCCGATGTGCAGCCGGGGGGCCTGCGAGTGGTAGACGTAGCGGTCGTACGGGAGCGGGCCGCGGATCTGCCGCCACAGCGTCTCGCCCCGCTCGGGCGCCTCGTGGACCAGGGCCTCCCGCTGGGCGTCCGTCCCCAGCAGGAACCGGGCGAAGACCCAGGCGTTGGGAGCGAAGAGGCACTCCCCGGTGTTGAGCGTCAGGTTGAACGGCGCGGGGGCGCCCTCCCCGCCGGAGCCGGGAACCAGCAGCGACAGTCCGCGGGTCGCGGGGGCCGCGTCGTCGGGGGTCTCGCCGTTGCTGTAGCGGACGATCACCGGGTGACGCCGCCCGGCGGCGAGGAAGGGGTGCACCGGCGGACCGTCGGCCGCCACGCACTCCAGCTCCCCGCCGAGGACCGCGGCGTGGGCGTGGAAGAAGCGCCGCCGGGACGCCCGGGACGCCCGGGCGACCTCGGCGAAGTCGTCCAGCAGCCGCCGGAAGTCGGCGTCGGTGTCGTGCAGGCGCGGGTCGTCCGGCCCGGCCGCGAGGACCAGGCCGGGGACCTCGGGCAGTGCGTTCACGGTCCCACTCCCCCGGCACCGGGCCAGACGGCGGCCGTCCCGGCGAGGAACGCCGCCCGGCAGGCGGTACGCCTGACCTTGCCGCTGGTGGTCTTGAGCACCAGGCCGCGCGGGCCGGTCACCACGGTGTCGCAGGCCACGCCGTGGTCCCGCCGGACCGCGGCGCGTACGGCCCGCACGATGTCCCGGGTGGTCTCCGCCGAGGGCTCGGCAGCGGTCTCCGCGAACACCACCAGGCGCTCCGCCGGGTCGGCGGCGTCCCCGGTGCCGGTGTCGACGGCGAACGCGGCCACACCGCCGGGCCGGACCGCGGGATGGCACCCGCGGACGCTGTCCTCGATGTCCTGAGGGTAGTGGTTGTGGCCGCGGATGATGATCATGTCCTTGAGCCGCCCGGTGACGAACAGTTCGCCCTCGTGCAGGAAACCGAGGTCACCGGTCCTGAGATAGCGGCGGGGGTCCCCGTCGGCGACGGCCGCCTCGAAGGTCTCGGCGGTCTCGGCGGGCAGCCCCCAGTAGCCGCGGGCCTTCGTCACCGAGTCCACCCAGATCTCGCCGATCTCGCCCGGGCCGCAGGACAGCCGGGTGTCCGGGTCGACGATGCGCAGGCTCGCCCCGGGCTTGTTGATGGTGCCGCACCCGTAGTAGGAGACCGTCGGCGCGGACGCGCCCTCGGGAACCGGCACCGCCCGCCCTTTCTCGAACTGCTGCCGGTCGACGCGCAGGGGACCGGTGCCGCCCATGGTCAGGCTGAGCGTGTGCTCCGCGAGTCCGTAGGTCGGGTAGAACGCCGCCGGGTCGAAGCCGGAGGGCTCGAAGGCCGCGAGGAACCGCTCCACCGTGGCGGGCCGGATCAGCTCGGCCGAGGACCCGGCGACCCGCAGGGAGGAGAGGTCCCATGCGGCGCGCTGCTCCGGTGTGGACTTGCGGGCGACGAGGCCGAACGCGAAGTCGGGTGCGGCCGTGTGGGTCGCGCGCACCCGGGACACCACGTCGAACCAGACCGTCGGCCTCTGCAGGAACGCCAGGGGGGAGAGCATGTACGTCCGGGCCGAGTGGCCGACGACCGTGTTGAGGATGAAGCTGATCAGACCGAGGTCGTGGAAATGCGGAACCCAGGTGACGGCGACCGTGTCATCCCCCAGCCGCAGGTCGCTCGCAATGGACGCCAGTTCGTGGTGGATGTTGCGGTGGCTGACGATCACGCCCTTGGGGGAGCCGGTCGAGCCGGAGGTGTACTGGAGGAACGCCGGGTCGTCGAAGTCGCCGGGAACATGCCACCGGAGGAGAGAGGGGTCGTCGGCGGTGCCGACGGTGCCGGACACTGGTGTGCCCGGGCCGTGCGTCGTCTCCCACGGCAGGTCCGGCCAGTCGCCGCCCGGCGTGACCAACTGCCGGTAGTCGTGGTGGGTCAGCAGTGCGCGGGCCCCGGAACCGGCGGCGACGGCGGCGAGCGCGGTGATGTCGTGCCCCGGCCGGAACGGGTTGGGCGGGGCCAGCGGAACCGGGATCACCCCCGCCGCCAGGCAGCCGAGGAAGGCGCCGACGAAGTCGAGTGACGGCAGGTACAGCAGGACCGCGCGGTCGCCCGGCCGCAGACCCCGGCCGGCCAGCAGCGTCCTGACGCGCTCGGTGTCGGCGGCCAGCTCGGCGACCGTGAGGGAGCGCGCGTCCCGTCCCTCGTCGTCCACCCACACCAGCATCCGCCGGTCGGGGACCTTGCCGAGAAGTTCGCGCAGTCCGGCCAGGACGGTGCGTTCCGGCGCCGGCGGCGGAACCGGCCGCGGGGCTGTCACGCACCCGCCCCGGTGGCGGGCGCGGGCACCAGGTCGGAGAACTCGGTCAGCGACCGCTCGTCGAACGGCCGGGGGGTGAAGGTGGCCGGATCCAGGTTGACGTGCGTGCGGGTGCCGTCGGCGTGGAGCACGGAACCGTCGGCGGAGCGCACCTCGAAGCCGTAGGTGTAGCTGGTGCGGCCCATCCGGTCGATCCAGAAGCGCACGGCCACCTTGCCCACCTCGGTGACGGGCCAGTGGTAGGTGATCGCCATGGCGCGCACGACCTGGAGGGTGTCGGGGCTGGCGGAGCGCTTCGGGTCGTGGTGCCAGCCCCGGGCGTACCAGTACGCCCCGAGGGCGTGCTCGAGCAGCACGGGGTAGCGGGAGTTGTGCAGCACGCCGTTGGCGTCGAGGTCCTCGAAGTGGACGTCCACCAGCTCGGTGACTTCGAGCCGGGGTGCCTCGGGGGCGTCGGCGGGGGACTCGGTGGACGGGGCCTCGGACATGGTGGGGGATCCTTTTCCCTGCGGCGGTTCGGCGGTCGAACGATACGGACCTCCCGGGACGGGTCACGGGGGAGTACGGGCGGCACGGTCGGCGGCACCGGTCCGCGCGGTACTCGCGCGGCCGCACCCTCAGGAGCCGTCCGGCGGCCCCCGGGACCGGGCGGTCCCACCGTCAAGGCCGGGGTACGCCGGGCCGGGGCCCGGTCTCCCGGCCGGCGGTGGCCCCGTGGCAGGGCACCGGGAACGGCGGCCCGCTTACCGTAGGCGGGTGCTCCGGTGAGGAGGCCGGGGAACGGGAAACTGCCCCGGCGACCGGTGTTCCTCCGCCCGGACCGCTCCACCGCGCCTTCCCCCGGGGGCGCCGGGGAGGGCAGCGGACCGGCCCGCGCTCGCAGAACGCCGCCGGGGCGGGGACCGCACCCGCCGAGTCGCGCCGGCCGCCGTCTCCGGCCCGGGCGGCCGGGGACACCCCTGCGGCCGGTCGTCCGGGGAGCCCCCTCTCCCCACCGCCGACGCGACACCCCGGCGGATCCCGTCCCGTGGCCGGGAGCGTTCCCGCGCCCGCTGCCGCGTCCCGGGCGGCCGGGTGCCGCCGACCCGGGTCAGCGCGGCACCCGCACCACGCCCTCCTGCATCACCGTGACCGCCAGCCGCCCGTCGGCGGTGTAGATCCGGCCGTGGCCCAGGCCGCGGCCGGCCTGGGAGGTGGGGCTGGACTGGTCGTACAGCAGCCACTCGTCCACCCGGAAGGGGCGGTGGAACCACATGGCGTGGTCCAGGCTGGCGCCCACCACGTCCCCGGTCGTCCAGCCGCCGCGGCCGTGGGCGAGCAGGACGGGCTCCAGCAGGCTCATGTCGGAGACATAGGTGGCCAGACAGAGGTGGAGGGCCGGCCGGTCGGCCTCCCCGGCCAGCTTGCCGGCGGTGCGGAACCACACCCGGGAGCGCGGCTCGCGGGGCTCCCCGGCGGTCAGGTACGGCGGGTCGGTGACGTACCGCAGGTCGATCGCCGCGCGGGCCTCGGCCAGCCGATCGGCCACCCTCGGGTCGCTGAACAGATGGGCGTGGCGGGGCAGTTGCTCGGCGGCGGACGGCAGCGTCGCCGGATCGGGGATGCCGGCGGGCATCGGCTCCTGGTGCTCCAGCCCCTCCTCGGCGGTCTGGAAGGAGGCGGACAGGTGGAAGATCGGCTGCCCGTGCTGGACGGCGACGGTCCGGCGGGTGGTGAAGGAGCGGCCGTCGCGGACGCGGTCCACCGTGTAGACGATGGGTGCGCCCGGGTCGCCGGGCCGCAGGAAGTACGCGTGCAGCGAGTGCGCGAGCCGGTCCCCGGGGACCGTGCGGAAGGCGGCGGCGAGCGCCTGCGCGGCGACCTGTCCGCCGAAGACCCGGGGGACGACGGCGGGGCGGCTCCGGCCGCGGAAGATGTCGCGGTCCACCCGCTCCAGGTCCAGCAGGTCGAGCAGGGCGGCCAGGGCGGCTTCCGGATCGGTGGCCCCGGCCGGGCCGGTGCCGTCGGCCGCCGTCCCGGGCGCGGCTCCCCGTGCGGCTTCCGGCGGCCGGTTCACAGCCCCATCGACTTCGCGACGATGGAGCGCATGACCTCGCTGGTGCCGCCGTAGATGCGGGTGACGCGGGTGTCGGCGTAGAGGCGGGAGATCGGGTACTCCCGCATGTAGCCGTAGCCGCCGTGCAGCTGGAGGCACCTGTCGATGACCTTCGCCGCCAGCTCGGTGGTGAACAGCTTGGCGGAGGCGGCGTCGGCGGGGGTCAGCTCCCCGGCGTCCATGGCGTCCAGTGCCCGGTCCACGACCGCCTGCATGGCGTCCACGTCCGCCTTGCAGTCGGCGAGCACGAACTTGGTGTTCTGGAAGGCGGCGACCGGCTTGCCGAAGACGGTGCGGTCCGTCACGTACTCCTGCGCGAAGCGCACGGCGGCCGCGGCCTGGGCGTAGGCGCCCATCGCGATGCCCAGCCGCTCCTGCGGGAGGTTGTGGGTGAGGTAGGAGAACGCCTCGCCCTCCTCGCCGAGCAGGTCCTCGGCGGGCACCCGGACGTCGGTGAAGGACAGCTCTGCGGTGTCGGAGGACTTCAGGCCCAGCTTGTCGAGGTTGCGGCCGACCGCGTAGCCCTCGCTCCTCGTGTCCACGACCAGGATGGATATGCCGGTGCGCCGGTCCTCGGGCGAGGGCGGGGCGGTGCGGCAGCAGACCAGGACGCGGTCGGCCTGCACGCCACCGGTGATGAAGGTCTTGGCGCCGTTGAGGACGTAGTGCGTGCCGTCCTCCGACAGCTTCGCGGTGGTCTTCATCCCGGCCAGGTCGGAACCGGTGCCGGGCTCGGTCATGGCGATGGCGGTCATCATCTCGCCGGTGACGAAGGGCGGCAGCCAGCGGCGCTTCTGCTCCTCGGTGGCGTACTTCAGCAGGTAGGGCAGGCACAGCGCGGTGTGGACGCCGGAACCGCCGAAGCTGACGCCGGCGCGGGCGGTCTCCTCGGTGATGACGGCCTGGTACTTGAAGCTCGTCTCGCCGGCGCCGCCGTACTCCTCGGGCACCCCGATCCCGAACACGCCCAGCTCGCCGAGCTTCAGATAGAACTCGCGGGGGGCGTAGCCCTGCTTCTCCCACTCGTCGTAGTGGGGGACGACCTCGGCTGCGATGAAGTCGCGGATGGTCTCGCGGAACGCCTCGTGGTCCTCGTTGAACACCGTGCGCCGCATGTCATCGCCTCCTGAGGGCCGGAAACCAAGCGCTTGCTCAGCCGCAAGCTACCCAAGGGTCACTCGGACTGTCCAGAGAGTCCCGGCGCCACCGCGGCTTTCCGCGGCCGGACGCGGGCGACGTCACATGGCCGCGGCGGACCGCCCGGCCGCCCGCTCGGCGGCCGCCTCCGCGGCCGCCACGAGGGCGCCGCGGGCCATCCGGTGCAGGAGGGCCGCCGTCGTCTCCCGGTCCGGCAGGGCCGAGGGGCGGCTGAGGTGGGGCGTGGAGTTGAGCAGGCCGAAGACGGCGTGGACCGCGGCCCGGGCCTCCTTCTCCGGCAGGGCCGGATGGACCTCGCGGACGACCCCCACCCACAGCTCCACGTACTGGCGCTGGAGCTGCCGCACCAGCTTGCGGTCGCTGTCGCGCAGCCGGTCCAGCTCGCGGTCGTGGAGGGTGATCAGCGCCCGGTCGTCGAGGGCGAAGTCGATGTGGCGGCCGACGAGTACGTCCAGGGCGGCCGCCGGGCCGAGCCCCGACTCGGCGGACTCCGCCAGACAGCGGCGCCCGCCCCGGTACAGCCGCTCGCTGATGCCGACCAGCAGCTCGGCGAGCATCGCGTCCTTGCCCGCGAAGTGGCGGTAGAGCCCGGGACCGCTGATGCCGACCGCCGCGCCTATCTCGTCCACGCCGACGCCGTGGAAGCCGCGCTCGGCGAACAGGCGGGCGGCCTCGCCGAGGATCTGCTCGCGGCGGGTGAGGGCGTCGGTCCTGGTGCTCATGGGGGAAATTGTAGACAGCCGCGTTAGCGAGCGTTAACCTGGCGGCGAGGTTAACGCCCACTAACAGCTCTCCGGGAGCAGCACCGGCGGTCCGTCAGCGGCTCGCCGGCGGCACCGGCGGCTCACCGACTGAGCGAGGAGGCTCGCAGGACATGCAGGCACCGCAGCAGGCGTCGCAGCAGGCACCGCCGCTGTCCACCGCGGTGGACCCGGTCTCCGGTGCGGCCCGGGCCAACGAGGCCGCCCACCGCGAGCTGGCCGCCCGGCTGCGCGAGAAGCTCGCCGCGGCCCGGCTGGGCGGCGGCGAGCGGGCCCGGGAGCGGCACACCTCGCGCGGCAAGCTGCTGCCGCGCGACCGGGTGGACGCCCTGCTGGATCCGGGCTCGCCCTTCCTGGAGCTGGCACCGCTCGCGGCGGACGGGATGTACGGCGGGCAGGCGCCCGCCGCGGGCGTGATCGCCGGGATCGGCCGGGTCTCGGGCCGCGAGGTGGTCGTCGTGGCCAACGACGCCACGGTCAAGGGCGGCACCTACTACCCGATGACGGTCAAGAAGCACCTGCGCGCCCAGGAGGTGGCCTACGAGAACCGGCTGCCGTGCGTGTACCTGGTGGACTCCGGCGGCGCCTTCCTCCCCATGCAGGACGAGGTCTTCCCCGACCGGGAGCACTTCGGGCGGATCTTCTACAACCAGGCGCGGATGTCCGGCGCCGGCATCCCGCAGATAGCGGCGGTGCTCGGCTCGTGCACGGCGGGCGGGGCGTACGTGCCCGCGATGAGCGACGAGGCGGTGATCGTGCGGGGTCAGGGCACGATCTTCCTGGGTGGCCCGCCGCTGGTGAAGGCGGCCACCGGCGAGGTCGTCACGGCCGAGGAGCTGGGCGGCGGCGAGGTCCACTCCCGGGTCTCCGGGGTGACCGACCACCTCGCCGAGGACGACGCGCACGCCCTGCGCATCGTCCGGCAGATCACGGCCACCCTGCCGGAGCGCGGGCCCCTGCCCTGGCCGGTGCGGCCGGTGGAGGAGCCCGCGGTCGATCCGGCGGGGCTGTACGCGGCGGTCCCGGTGGACTCGCGCACCCCCTACGACGTGCGGGAGGTCATCGCCCGCGTGGTGGACGGCTCGCGGTTCGCGGAGTTCAAGGCCGAGTACGGCACGACGCTGGTGACGGGCTTCGCGCACGTCCACGGCCACCCGGTGGGGATCGTCGCCAACAACGGCATCCTGTTCTCCGAGTCCGCCCTCAAGGGCGCGCACTTCGTCGAACTGTGCGACCAGCGCGGCATCCCGCTGCTGTTCCTGCAGAACATCTCGGGCTTCATGGTGGGCCGCGACTACGAGGCGGGCGGCATCGCCAAGCACGGCGCGAAGATGGTGACGGCCGTGGCCTGCGCCCGGGTGCCCAAGCTGACGGTGGTGATCGGCGGCTCCTACGGCGCGGGCAACTACTCGATGTGCGGCCGGGCCTACTCGCCGCGCTTCCTGTGGATGTGGCCGAACGCCAAGATCTCGGTGATGGGCGGCGAGCAGGCCGCCTCGGTGCTGGCCACCGTCAAGCGCGACCAGCTGGCGGCGCGCGGCGAGGAGTGGAGCGCCGAGGACGAGGAGGCGTTCAAGGCACCGGTCCGCGAGCAGTACGAGACCCAGGGCAACGCCTACTACGCCACCGCCCGGCTGTGGGACGACGGGGTGATCGACCCGCTCCAGACCCGTACGGTGCTCGGTCTGGCGCTGACGGCGTGCGCCAACGCCCCGCTGCCCGAGAAGGACCCGACGGCGCCCGGCTACGGCGTCTTCCGGATGTGAGGGGGGTGCGTTCCATGACAGGCACGGCACGTTCTGCGAGCGGACCGGCGAGCGGCGCGATGTTCGACACGGTGCTCGTCGCCAACCGCGGCGAGATCGCCGTCCGCGTCATCCGCACGCTGCGGCGGCTGGGGGTGCGCTCGGTCGCCGTGTACAGCGACGCGGACGCCGGGGCCCGGCACGTGCGGGAGGCCGACACCGCGGTGCGGATCGGCCCGGCCCCGGCGGCCGAGAGCTACCTGTCGATCGAGCGGCTGCTGGAGGCCGCCGGACGGACCGGCGCGCAGGCCGTCCACCCCGGTTACGGCTTCCTCGCCGAGAACGCCGCCTTCGCCCGCGCGGTGGCGGCGGCCGGGCTGGTCTTCGTCGGCCCGCCCGCCGGGGCCGTCGAGCTGATGGGCGACAAGATCCGCGCCAAGGAGACGGTGAAGGCGGCCGGGGTGCCGGTGGTGCCGGGCAGCAGCGGCGGTTCCCTGACCGACGCCGAGCTGGCCGCCGCCGCCCTGGACATCGGTATGCCGGTGCTGCTCAAGCCCTCGGCGGGCGGTGGCGGCAAGGGCATGCGGCTGGTGCGCGAGGAGGCGCGGCTCGCCGAGGAGATCGCCGCCGCGCGGCGTGAGGCCCGCGGTGCCTTCGGCGACGACACCCTGCTGGTGGAGCGGTGGATCGACCGGCCCCGGCACATCGAGATCCAGGTCCTGGCCGACGGCCACGGAGGCGTCGTGCACCTGGGCGAGCGCGAGTGCTCGCTCCAGCGCCGCCACCAGAAGATCGTCGAGGAGGCCCCCAGCCCGCTGCTGGACGACACGACGCGCGCCGCGATGGGCGAGGCCGCCGTCCGTGCCGCCCGCTCCTGCGGCTACACCGGTGCGGGCACGGTGGAGTTCATCGTCCCCGGCGGCGATCCCCGTGCGTACTGCTTCATGGAGATGAACACCCGTCTCCAGGTCGAGCACCCGGTGACGGAGCTGGTCACCGGCCTGGATCTGGTGGAGTGGCAGCTCCGGGTAGCGGCGGGCGAGCCGCTGCCCTTCGGGCAGGAGGACGTCTCCCTCACCGGCCATGCCGTCGAGGCCCGGATCTGCGCGGAGACGGCGCGGCTCGCGGACGGCGCCAAGGGCGGCGGCGCGGGGAGCGGGCGGGTGGACTTCCTGCCGTCGGCCGGCACCGTCCACCTGCTGTCCGAGCCGTCGGGCGAGGGCGTCCGGGTGGATTCCGGACTCGCGCCGGGCACCGAGGTCGGCACCGGCTACGACCCGATGCTCGCCAAGGTGATCGCCCACGGCCCCGACCGGGCCACCGCCCTGCGGCGGCTGCGTTCCGCCCTGGCGGAGACGGTGGTGCTGGGCGTGGAGACCAACACCGCGTTCCTGCGCGCCCTGCTGAACCGTCCGGCGGTGGTCTCCGGCGAGCTGGACACCGGCCTGGTCGACCGCGAGGCCGCCGCGCTGCTCCCCGCGGCCGTCCCCGCCGAGGTGTACGGGGCGGCGGCGCTGCTGCGCCACGCAGCGCTGGAGCCGGCCCCCTCCCCCGCCGGCTGGACGGACCCGTTCTCCGTACCGAGCGGCTGGCGGCTGGGCGGCGAGCCCGCCTGGACGGTCCACCGGCTGCGGGCGCCGGGCCGCGATCCGGTGGCGGTACGGGTGCGCGGCCGGGCCGGCGGGGCCGAGGTGCGGATCGGGGACGCCCCTGCGGTGCGGGCCGTGCTCCGCACCGGCCCGGACACCGGCGGCGGCCCCGGGGAGCCGGGAGAGCCCGGCCGGGTGCTGCTGGAGTGGGACGGGACGACCCACGCCTTCGCCCATGCCCGCGCCGGCGGCGACCAGTGGCTCGGCCGGGACGGGCAGAGCTGGCACCTGGCCGGCCACGACCCGGTCGAGGCGGCCCTGCGGGGCGGCGGGGCGCACGGTGCGGACGCGCTGACGGCGCCGATGCCCGGCACGGTCACCGTCGTCAAGGTGGCCGCCGGCGAGGAGGTCACCGCGGGCCAGAGCCTGCTGGTGGTGGAGGCGATGAAGATGGAGCACGTCATCGCCGCGCCGTACGACGGAACGGTCACCGAACTGGACGTCGCGCCCGGCAGCACGGTCGCCATGGACCAGGTGCTCGCCGTCGTCGAGCCCCGCGGCACCGGGGGCGCCGGAGAGGAGGCTTCCCGATGACCACCGGACTGCCCATGGCCTTCCCCGCCGAGGGACTGCCCGCCCGGGTCCGCGTCCACGAGGTCGGGCCGCGCGACGGCCTGCAGAACGAGGCGGCGGTCGTGCCCGTCGAGGTGAAGGCGGAGTTCGTCCACCGGCTCGCCGAAGCCGGGCTGCGCACCGTCGAGGCGACCAGCTTCGTCCACCCGAAGTGGGTGCCCCAGCTCGCCGACGCCGAGCGGCTCTTCCCGGCCGTGGCCGGTCTCGCCGACCGCCCGGGGACCGGCGCCGTGCGGCTGCCGGTGCTCGTGCCGAACGAGCGCGGTCTGGACCGGGCGCTGGCCCTCGGTGCCCGGGACGTCGCCGTCTTCGCCAGCGCCACCGAGTCCTTCGCCAGGGCCAACCTCAACCGCACGGTCGACGAGTCGCTGGAGATGTTCGCACCGGTGGTCGCCCGGGCCAGGGAGGCGGGCGCCGGGGTGCGCGGCTATCTGTCGATGTGCTTCGGGGACCCGTGGGAGGGCCCGGTGCCCCTCGACCGGGTGGCCGGCGTCTGCCGCCGGCTGCTCGACCTCGGCTGCGACGAGCTGAGCCTGGGCGACACCATCGGGGTGGCCACACCCGGGCATGTCACCGCCCTGCTGACCGCCCTGAACGAGGCGGGTGTGCCCACCGGCCGGCTCGCCGTCCACTTCCACGACACCTACGGCCAGGCCCTGGCCAACACCCTCGCCGCGCTCCGGCACGGCGTCGCCACCGTCGACTCCTCCGCGGGCGGCCTCGGGGGCTGCCCGTACGCGAGGAGCGCCACCGGCAACCTCGCCACCGAGGACCTGGTGTGGATGCTGCACGGCCTCGGCATCGACACCGGGATCGACCTCGGCCGTCTCACCGCCACCAGCGTGTGGATGGCCGACCGGCTGGGGCGGCCGAGCCCGTCCCGCACGGTCCGCGCCCTGGCCGGCCAGGACACCTCCCGGGACACGCGCCAGGGCGCCTCCCGGACCCCCCGCGACTCCCACAAGGAGCAGTGAAGCCATGTCCCTTGACCACCGCCTCTCCCCCGAGCACGAGGAACTGCGCCGCACCGTGGAGGAGTTCGCGCACGAGGTCGTCGCACCGAAGATCGGGGAGTTCTACGAGAACCACGAGTTCCCCTACGAGATCGTCCGGGAGATGGGCCGGATGGGCCTGTTCGGCCTGCCCTTCCCCGAGGAGTACGGCGGGATGGGCGGCGACTACCTCGCCCTGTGCCTGGCCCTGGAGGAGCTGGCCCGGGTGGACTCCTCAGTCGCCATCACCCTGGAGGCCGCCGTCTCCCTGGGCGCCATGCCGATCCACCGCTTCGGCACCGAGGAGCAGAAGCGGCAGTGGCTGCCGGGGCTGTGCTCGGGCGAGCTGCTCGGCGCGTTCGGCCTGACCGAGCCGGAGTGCGGCTCGGACGCGGGCGGCACCCGCACCACCGCCGTCCGCGACGGCGACGAATGGGTGATCAACGGCACCAAGTCCTTCATCACCAACTCCGGCACCGAGCTCACCGGCCTGGTCACGGTCACCGCCGTCACGGGGCGGAAGCCCGACGGCCGCCCGGAGATCTCCTCGATCATCGTCCCCGCCGGCACCCCGGGCTTCACCGCCGCCCCGCCGTACTCCAAGGTCGGCTGGAACGCCTCGGACACCCGCGAGCTGTCCTTCTCCGACGTCCGCGTCCCGCTCGCCAACCTGCTGGGCGAGGAGGGCCGCGGCTACGCCCAGTTCCTGCGCATCCTGGACGAGGGCCGCATCGCCATCTCGGCGCTGGCCACCGGGCTGGCGCAGGGCTGTGTGGACGAGTCCGTGGCCTACGCGAACACCCGCCGCGCCTTCGGCCGGCCGATCGGCGCCAACCAGGCGATCCAGTTCAAGCTCGCCGACATGGAGATGCGCGCCCACACCGCCCGGCTGGCCTGGCGCGACGCGGCGGCCCGGCTGGCGGCGGGCGAGCCGTTCAAGAAGGAGGCGGCCATCGCCAAGCTGCACTCCTCGCAGATCGCGGTGGACAACGCCCGCGAGGCCACCCAGATCCACGGCGGCTACGGCTTCATGAACGAGTACCCGGTGGCCCGTATGTGGCGGGACGCCAAGATCCTGGAGATCGGTGAGGGCACCAGCGAGGTCCAGCGCATGCTGATCGCCCGGGAGCTGGGCGTGGCTTCCTGAAGCCTCCCCGGGGCCGCCGCACGACGGGGCGCCCGCGCGTTCGACGGCGCGGGCGCCCCGTCGTGTCCGCCACGCGGTCCGGCGCGCATCTCCCGACATGACACCCGAAACGCGGCAATACCTCCGTCGACTCCGCCCCGCAGCCGGGTAAGCAACCGGTAGTGGTCACCGAGAGCGCCCAGGAGGACACGTATGGCTATTCCCATCGGCGCGAGCGCTCTCGTCGCCGCGCTGCGGAAAGAGGGTGTCACGGTCGTCGAGGTCGGCGACTGGCGCCGCCACAACCGCAACCACAAAGGGCCGTGGGGGCCCGTCCACGGGGTGATGGTGCACCACACCGTCACCTCCGGCGCCGCCCGCACGGTGGAGATCTGCCGCAACGGCTACAGCGGTCTGCCGGGCCCGCTGTGCCACATCGTCATCACCAAGGACGGCCGCGCCCACCTGGTCGGCCACGGCCGCGCCAACCACGCCGGACTCGGCGACGACGACGTCCTGCGCGCGGTCATCGCCGAACGCGCCCTCCCCGCCGACAACGAGGCCAACACCGACGGCAACCGCCACTTCTACGGCATCGAGTGCGAGAACCTCGGCAACGGCCGCGACCCCTGGCCCGCCGTCCAGCTCGAAGCCATCGAACGCGTCTCCGCCGCCATCTGCCGCCAGCACGGCTGGAACGAACGCAGCGTCATCGGACACCTGGAGTGGCAGCCCGGCAAGATCGACCCCCGCGGCTTCTCCATGAACGGCATGCGCAACCGCATCCGCGAACGCCTGCGGCACAGCGCGGGCCAGGACGAACAGGAGGAGAACGAGATGCCCCAGGTGATCGGCGAGTACGAGGCCACCGACATCCGGCTGACCCCCGGGAAGTGGACGACCCTCGACATCAAGGGTGTGGACATCCTCAGAGGGGCGAGGCGCTACCAGGCGATCGCCCACCTCACCGCGCGGATCCCGGTGGGATCCACCCTCCAGGGCCGCTTCTACCACCTGCGCGCCGACGGCACCCGCTGGACGAGCCCGATCTGCGAGCGCATCGGCACGGCGGGCAGCACCTTCGCGGACTTCCACAGCTGCGGCAGCATCCGGGCGGACGAGCGGCTGCGGTTCGAGGCCGTCTACTATCCGGCCGCACCGGGCGACACCGAGCCGGTGACCGTCACCACCTCCCGGCTGCGCGGCCTGTACTGGCCCTAGGAGCGGGCAGCCGGCCGGGAGCAGGGGCCGGGGGACCGGGCAGCCGCCCCCGGGGCGCGCGGGACACGGCCGGAGCCCGTCGGGTACTCGGCAGAACGCCCCGTACGGGGACGCTGTTCACACAAGCGCGGAATTTCTAAAAACACGATGAAACAAATCGTTTCCCGGCGCGAGTGGGTAGGAAGTAAACCAATACCCCCCACCTCCTGTAGTCGGGAGAACACGCATGGCTACTCCTCTGAGTGCGAACAAACTCGTCGCCGCCCTCCGGAAGGAGGGCGCCCGGGTCACCGGCGTCAGCGGCTGGCGCCGCCACAACCGCAATCGCGCGGGCGCCTGGGGCCCGGTGTACGGGGTGATGATCCACCACACCGTCACCTCCGGTGCCAAACGCACGATCCAGATATGCCACGACGGCTACAGCGGTCTGCCGGGCCCGCTGTGCCACATCGTCATCACCAAGGACGGGGTCGTCACGATGGTCGGCCACGGCCGCGCCAACCACGCCGGACTCGGCGACGACGACGTCCTGCGCGCGGTCATCGCCGAACGCGCCCTCCCCGCCGACAACGAGGCCAACACCGACGGCAACCGCCACTTCTACGGCATCGAGTGCGAGAACCTCGGCAACGGCCGCGACCCCTGGCCCGCCGTCCAGCTCGAAGCCATCGAACGCGTCTCCGCCGCCATCTGCCGCCAGCACGGCTGGAACGAACGCAGCGTCATCGGACACCTGGAGTGGCAGCCCGGCAAGATCGACCCCCGCGGCTTCTCCATGAACGGCATGCGCAACCGCATCCGCGAACGCCTGCGGCACAGCGCGGGCTGGAACGGCGTCACCGGGGCCGGCACGCTCCTCGACCCGAACGCCTGCGAGACCGCCGACCGGCGCTGACCGGCGCCCCCCCGGGCCGGCCCCGGGGAGGGAGTCCGCTCCCGTCCCGTCCGGCTCGGTCCGCGCCCGGCGGGGGCTGCGACAATGACGCCATGGCCGAGATTCTCCAGCGGGCGGGGACCTGGACGTTCGACGGCGACACCGTGCGCATCGTGCCGGGGCACCACAAGAGCGTGCACAAGCTGCGGAAGCTGCTCGGCGAGGTGGTGGTTCCGCTGGCGGCGGTGGCGGGGATCGCGTACGAGCCGGGGCGCCGGAGCGGATGGCTGCGCCTGAGGCTGCGGCACGGTGCCGATCCGCTGCTGCAGGCCGCCGCCGGGCGGCTGCCCGACGCGGCCGACCCGTACCGGCTGGAGGTCGAGCCGGACCGCTCCGGGGTCGCCGAGTACTTCGTGGCCGAGCTCCGCAACGCGCTGCTGCTGGAGCAGGTGCCCGTGGAGGAGCCCTGCGACCGCTACCTGCTGCCCGGCCCGCCGGTGCCGCTGTCGGTGCAGGGCACCGACGGCACGGCCTCCTTCGACGGGGAGCGCGTCCGGCTCGACTGGAACTGGGTGGCCGAGGGGAGCAAGTCCTCGGCCGGTCCCCGCACGTTCGCCCTGCACGAGCTGGAGGGCGTGGAGTGGACTCCGGCGATCGGCTGGGAGAACGGCAGCCTGCGGTTCCGGCCCAGGGGCGCGCACGCCGTGCTCAAACCGGAGCACGACCCCAACTGCCTGGTGCTGTGGGGCGTACGACAGGCCAAGGACATCAGCTCGCTCCTGGTCGCCGCCGCCGTCACCGCCCGGCTGCCGCACCCCTCGGCCGCCTCCTCCGCCCCCGCGCCGGAGGGCGGGGACGCCCCGGCCGCGCTCACCAAGGGTGACTCCTCCGGCACCGGGACGGACGGCCGGGACGACCCGGAGGTCCTGGACGCCCTGCTGCGGCGGCTGCGGGAGCTGGGCGAGCTGCACCGGGAGGGGGTCCTCACCGACGAGGAGTTCACCGCGGCCAAGCAGGCGGTGCTGCGCCGCTTCTGAGCCCTCCGGCGGCGCCGACCGACCGGGCCGGGCCGCGGACGAAGCTCATGAGCACGGAGTGACGGCGGACGCCGCAGAGGTCGGCGGTCCCCTCCTCCGTGCCACCAGACGGACGAGGGGACCGCCTCCAGACCACCGGTGTCGCCCATTACACCGGCGGTGGGCCACTGCGTGGGACCGTCACTTCCCACGCGGCGGCGCGCTGTTCCCTATATGCCCGTCACAAGCGCGCAATCCACCCCTACCAGCCAGTAGATTCCCGGTTCGCGCTGGTGCGGGGCGACTCGGGGAAGCGGGAGCCGCGGGCGCGGGACCCGGGGGCGGAGCCGCGCAGTCACGGAATGACGACGACCGGGCGCTGCGCCCGGCGGGCGAGACGGCCGGCGACCGAGCCGAAGATCCGGCCGACGAGGCCGTGGGTGGAGCCGACCACGATGGCGTCGGCCTCGTACTCCCGGCCGACCTCCTCCAGCTCGTGACAGATGTCCCCGCCGCGCTCGACGAGTATCCAGGGCACCTCGGACAGATGGTCCGCGCAGGCCAGCTCCAGCCCCAGGACCTCGGTGCGGTGATCGGGCACGTCCACGAAGACCGGCGGCTCGCAGCCCGCCCACACGGTCGTCGGGAGCCGGTTGGCCACATGGACGATGATCAGGCCGGAGTCGGCACGCCGCGCCATGCCGGTGGCGTAGGCCAGTGCCCGCTCACTCGACATGGAACCGTCGAATCCCACCACGACCCCGTGCTGGAACGCCGGATCGCAGGAGTGGCGAGTCTCATCAGCCGCCTGGGGTGTCGCCGTCGGATCGGCGACCCGCCTGCGGTCCGCGGGGTCGGGCATCTTGTGTCCAGACATCGGTAACTTCACGTGTGCCTAGGGATGCGACCAGAAGTCATCTTCCTCAGCCCATACCCCCTAGGGTACGTCGGCACTCCCCTTCTGCCCAACGGCTGCGGTCACTGCCGGTGCAGCATGCCGGAGCGGAGGACATTGCGCAATGCCGGGGCCGCACCGCCTCCCGCCGGGAGGGGGCCCCGGGAGGGCCGCCACGAGGCCACCGGAGGTCTCCCCCGGCGACTACCGGGGCACCCCCGGCGACACCTCCCAACCCCGGACGACTCCCCACCCCGGACGACCCGCCCCCGCCCCGGCACCCCGTCCGCGCGCCGGGCGGCTCCCGGCGGGTGCACCCCGGCCCCGCAGCACGCCTCGGGCGCCCCCGGCCCGCACCCGTCCGCGCCGTCCGGCCGCCCGCCCCGGCCGGACGGCCGGAGCGCCTCGCGCCGGGACCGTCGCAGTCGCACCGGCGCCCGGCGCGCGCCGGCCCGGAGACCCGCAGCGGTAGGAGTCTTCCGACGCGGAACACACACCTCCGGAAAGCCGGATTCCACGTTCTGAGCTCCTGTACTTTTCGGCCAAGTTCCAGCCGTGGTACACAACTTGCCAGAGCGAATCGGTGAACTCGCCCACCTGGGCGGGAACGAGCGGGGGGAACGGGTGCACTCGACGGACAGATGGCGACGAAGCAAGGCGTTCTTCACAGAGAGGCCACCGAATGAAACCCTTCGTGATCGAACGCTTCGCGCCAAGTTGTCATGTCGACATAGCGGTGAGTGGTGAACTTGTCCCGTCAGCCACGTGGAACACAGTAGATTCGATCTTGACTGACCACGGCGGGGGAATCGTGCAGGACCGGAAGGACGCGACGACTGAGGGGGGCTTAGTTCCATGAGCCAGGAGCCAACGCACGGCCCTGGGACGACGCGCAAACTGGCCGCGCGCCGCCGCCGCGAGATCGTCGCCGTACTGCTCTTCGGCGGCGGTCCGATCTTCGAGAGCTCCATCCCGCTGTCCGTCTTCGGAATCGACCGGCAGGACGCCGGCGTTCCCCGCTACCGCCTTCTGGTGTGCGCGGGCGAGGACGGGCCCCTGCGCACCACCGGCGGTCTGGAGCTGACCGCGCCGTACGGCCTGGAGGCACTCTCCCGGGCGGGCACGATCGTCGTGCCCGCCTGGCGTTCCATCACCCAGCCGCCGCCCTCGGCCGCGCTGGAGGCCCTGCACCGGGCCCACGAGGAGGGCGCCCGCATCATCGGCCTGTGCACGGGAGCCTTCGTGCTCGCCGCGGCCGGGCTGCTGGACGGGCGGCCGGCGACCACGCACTGGATGTACGCGCCCACGCTCGCCAAACGCTATCCGGCGGTCCACGTGGACCCGCGGGAGCTGTTCGTGGACGACGGCGACATCCTCACCTCGGCCGGTACGGCGGCCGGCATCGACCTGTGCCTGCACGTGGTGCGCACCGACCACGGCGCCGAGGCGGCGGGAGCCCTGGCCCGCCGCCTCGTCGTACCGCCCCGGCGCGGCAACGGCGGGCAGGAGCGCTACCTGGACAGGTCTTTACCGGAGGAGATCGGCACCGACCCGCTCGCCGAGGTCGTCGCCTGGGCCCTGGAGCACCTCCACGAGCAGTTCGACGTGGAGGCGCTCGCCGCGCGCGCGTACATGAGCCGCCGGACCTTCGACCGGCGGTTCCGCTCGCTGACCGGCAGCGCACCGCTGCAGTGGCTGATCACCCAGCGGGTGCTCCAGGCACAGCGGCTGCTGGAGACCTCCGACTACTCCGTCGACGAGGTCGCCGGGCGCTGCGGCTTCCGCTCGCCGGTCGCGCTGCGCGGCCACTTCCGGCGGCAGCTGGGCGCCTCCCCGGCCGCCTACCGGGCGGCCTACCGGGCGCGCACCCGGCCGGAGGGCGGGGGCGGCACGGGCGGCGAGGAGCGCGGCGCCGAGGTCCGTGCGGACTCCGGCACCGCGGCCGAGCCGGTCGGAGCCGGCACCGGACACGGTCCGGGGCGCACGGCGCGGCACGAGCGCCGGGGCCACGGCGACCGGGCGGACCGCGGAGACCACAGAGACCGGAGCGAGCGGGGGGAACGGAACGAGCAGCACAAGCCGGACTCCGACTCCTACAGCTCCCGTCTGCCCGCCCAGCGGGGCCGTACTCCCGGGAGGGCACCGTAGGCTAAGACACATGAACGATCACATGGTGTGGATCGACTGCGAGATGACCGGGCTCTCGCTGTCCGACGACGCTCTCGTCGAGGTGGCCGCCCTGGTCACCGACTCGGAGCTGAACGTGCTCGGTGACGGGGTGGACATCGTGATCCGTCCACCCGCCGAGGCGCTGGACACCATGCCCGATGTCGTGCGCGCCATGCACACCGCCTCCGGCCTGCTCGACGAGCTGGCCGGAGGCACCACGCTCCAGGAAGCCGAGCAACGGGTCCTGGAGTACGTCAGGAAGTACGTGCCGGAACCCGGCCGGGCACCGCTGTGCGGAAACTCGGTCGGGACCGACCGCGGCTTCCTGATGCGCGACATGCCCACCCTGGAGGGGTACCTCCACTACCGGATCGTCGACGTCTCCTCGGTCAAGGAGCTGGCCCGGCGCTGGTACCCCAAGGCGTACTACAACAGCCCGGAGAAGAGCGGCAACCA
Organism: Streptomyces rubellus; assembly: GCF_036323805.1. Lineage (NCBI taxonomy): Bacteria > Bacillati > Actinomycetota > Actinomycetes > Kitasatosporales > Streptomycetaceae > Streptomyces > Streptomyces rubellus. Next base: position 177,112 of record NZ_JAZDCX010000001.1, on the reverse strand, counting down.
CCGGGCGCTGGCGGACATCCGGGAGTCCATCGCGGAGCTGCGCTACTACCGCGAGGCGGTCTTCGTGCCGCCGCCCGGCCCGGACTCCGACACGGCCCGGAGGATCGCCGCCCGGCACGTACTGCCCGCCGACGGATAAGGGTGCGCGGGGACCGGCGGCAACCCTGTACACTCTTCTTGGCCGGTGCGGAAGAGCACTGGTCGTGGTGGGTATAGCTCAGCTGGTAGAGCACCTGGTTGTGGTCCAGGATGTCGCGGGTTCGAGTCCCGTTACTCACCCTTGTGGAAAGGCCCCGGCCCGGGGAGACGGGCCGGGGCCTTCGCCGTCGGTGCGCCGCGTTTCCCTCAGCGTCCCCTCAGCGTTCCCGTCAGCGCTCCGGCAGCCGGACGGCCGCCGTCCCCCGCTCCAGGTCGACCGAGGTACGGTGCGGCGGCGCGCCGTCGTCCTCCTCGTCGCGCAGTATCAGCGCACTGCGCCGCTCCTCCGGCTCGCTCCGCTTGCCCGCCGAGAACATCGCGCGCAACTGCTCGAAACCGGCCGAGGAGAGCTGCCCGGTGCGGCCGGCGTTCCGCCACGGCAGCACCTCCGCACGGCCCGGCTGGAGCAGCAGCTGGTCGACGAACGCGATCAGCGTCAGCAGGATCACCAGTCCCGGCAGGGTCATGAAGACGACGAAGGCCGTGCCGCCACCCCAGCACAGGCCGGATGCCCGTACCAGCCCCGCACCGGCCGCGGCGGCGGGTCACAGCAGCTGCACACCGCGCCGGGCCAGGTAGGCCACGGGGTCGACGTCCGAGCCGTAGCCGCGGTGGCCGCGCACCTCGAAATGGAGGTGCGGGCCGGTGGTCCGGCCGGTGTCGCCGGAGGAGCCCAGCCGGCTGCCGGCCCGCACCCGTGCCCCGGCCGAGGTGGCGACCTCCGACAGATGGGCGAAGAGCACGTAGTGGCCGTCGTCCATCCGGATCTTCACCGCCTTCCCGTAGGAACCGGCCCAGCCGGCGAGCACCACGGTGCCGGAACCGACCGAGTACACCGGCGTACCGACCGGCATGGCGAAGTCGATGCCGGTGTGACGGCCCGCCTGCCATCTCCCGGGAATGCCGTAGGGCGCCGTCACCCGGTGGTCCCCCGCCACCGGACGGGCCCAGCGGCCGGTGGCCGTCGCCCGCCGCTCCCCCGCGGCGACCGGTACGGCCGCTCCCAGCGCCGCCAGTGCCGCCGCGCGCAGCACCAGCCCACGCCGGCTCGGCGTCCACCGCGCCCCGTCCCGGCCTCCGTCCCCGTGTTCGTTCCGGTGTCCGCCCAGTCGTCCGTCCCGTGCTGCCATCGTTTCTGACCTCCCGTTCGGCGGTGCCATCGACGTGTCGGTGTGATGACACGTCAGCGGAGGCGCTCCCGCATCTCCGGAGCCGCCCGCCGGGCCGCCGAACGGCGTAGCGCCCGCCCCCGGCCGCGGAGGTGAAGCGGCGTGCCCCGAGGCGCGGTTGCGGCCTCCGGCCCGGCGGCGCACGACAATCCCCTTACCGGTGAATGGACTGAACCACCCCGGCGGGTGGTCCCGCCGCCGGCGGTGACCGCGCGGCCCCGGGAGGCGCCGTGACCGGGACGTGCCGAACGGGCGAGCGCCTCCGGGTGGTTGCGGCCGCGGGCGTCTCCGCCCGGCGGCGGGCTCCGGAGCCGCGGCACGGGCGGAGACGACGGGAAGGTTCCTGACGGCGGGTACGGACCACTGCCGGGGCACCGCCACGCGGCACCGGCCCGGCGGCCGTCCCCTGCCGCGCCCCCGCGGGGCCGCCTTCGCCGTGCCGGACCGCACCGCCCGGCTCGCCGTGGGCGGTGTGCCGGTGCCCGGGGCGCCCGGCGGCGGCGCGCGCCCTCTCCGGCGCACCCGGATGCGTCCGGGCGGGGAAGGACGGCTGCGGCTTCCCTCCCGGGATGCCCACGGGCTCCCCCGGCACCGGGGAGCCGCTGGGCGCCTCACGGACCGCGGGGGCGCCCGGCGGGCCCTGGAGTCCCTCCGGCACCGCCGTCCCGGTCACCCGCCGCCGTACGGCTCACCGGCCTCCGGTACGGCCACGGCGCCGTTCCGGTGAGGCCGGTCCGCCCGCATCCGCCGCCGGGCGCCTCGTGCACCGCCACGGCCGGGCACGCCCCCCCCGGGGCGGCGGCACGCCGGGCTCCCGGCGGGGCCCGGCGGGAAAGAGGTGGGAAGGCCGCGGGAGGCCGGCCGGGCACGGCCGTCACCGGGCGGCACCGCGGGGACGCCGCGGGGGCGCGGACGGGCTCCGGACACCCGGGCCCGCGCGTACGGCCCGGCCGGACGGGCCGGGGTCACCCGGGCGGGGGCGGATCGCCGCCCGCCGTGCCCGCCACGGGCGGGCCGCGACGCACGCGACCGCGGCCGTCCGGCGCACCGGCGCCGGGGAGCTGCCCCTGGCGTCGGCGCGGGACGACCGCGGCCGTCTGGTGTGGCCGGGCAGCAGAGAGGCGGGGGAGGAAAACCGCTGCTCCAGCTCATCACCGGCTGGTGGGACTGGTGGAACGTGTGGTGCGGACCGCGTGGATCGTGCGGTGGTGCGGGTCGTCCGGCTCGTGCCGTCGGACCGCGCGGGTCGGTGGTGGATCCCTGTGGTGGTTCGGTTGGAAGGCCCCCCGGTGCGGCCGCCGTCGACCTGACCGGACCGGGGGGCCGGCTCGTGCTCCTCTTCGGTTACTCCTTGACCGTCACTCGTCGCCGAAGAGGTCCGCGTAGGTCGCGTAGGCGAGTGCCGCGTCCGCCTGCGCCCAGAAGCGGTGGTAGGTGAACGTCGGCGCCTCGCCGCCGTTCAGGTAGCTCTCCACCTTGTTGAACTGCGGGTCGTCCTCGTAGAAGGAACGGATCGACAGGAAGGTGGAGCCGGGCTCGATCTCGTCACCGTTGGGCATGGTGCCGCTCCAGCCCGAGGGGATGTAGACCTCGTCGTCGAAGCGCTCGTAGTCGGTACGGGTCTCCTCGACGCCGAGCCCCAGGTCGTCCTGGTGCTGCCACATGGCGTCGATCAGCGCCTTGGCGGTCTCCCGGGCCTCGGTGTCACCGGACTCGGCCGAGTAGTACATCAGCGTCCTGGCCAGCGCCGCGGTCACACCGATGTCGGTGGTGTAGTCGCGGACGTTGACGTGCAGACCCGAGTTGTCACCGGGGTTGGAGGCGTTCCAGTCGTCGGGCTGGCCGGACCACTCCAGGGTGGACGGGATCTGGTAGTTGCCGTCCGGGTTGACGGTGATCTCACCGAGGACCCAGTCGACCCACTTGTCCAGGACCTCCTTGGCCGTGGCGTTGCCGGACTCGTGGTAGAGCTCGGCGACGCGCTGCATCGACCAGGCCTGCATGCCGAACCACTGGTTCGACGGCGGGTCGTGGTAGACCGGCTTCTCGTCGTAGAACATCCCGTAGAAGGTGGCGGTGCCGGACGGCGGGGTGCCGTAGTTGCCGCCCCAGCTGTTGGTGGCGCCGCCGGCGATCGCGCCCTCGTCGGACTGCAGCCAGCGGTAGAACTCCATCTGCCGCTGCAGGCTCTCCTCCCAGTCGTCCGCGCCGGTGGCGCTCTTGGGCTCCAGCTCCGGGACGGTGGTCAGCGCGTAGGCCGCCATCGGGTTCTGGTACCCGAAGTGGTTGTGGCTGCTGCCGATGCGCCAGGCCCAGCCCGCGTCGGTGTCGGTGGCACCGCCCCAGGCGTAGTACCAGGACATCAGGTAGTGGGCGCTGTTCTTGCCACTGCCGGCCGGGCAGGAGGAGGCGCCGACGCAGTCGCCGATCTCCTTGAAGTACTTGTCGAAGAAGGAGTAGCGAAGGTAGTCGCCCATCTTCGCGCCCTTCTCCAGCAGCCCGGAGATCTCCGACTTCTTGCCCTGCTCCTCGGCCCACAGCTCGGCCCAGTACAGGGCCTGGATCGCGCGGGCGTCGGCGTCGGGGGCGTTGGTGTACTTCCACTGCTCGGCGTAGCCGTCGTCGTCGATGAACAGGTCGAGGTACCCGTTCTCGCCGCCGAAGGTGTAGTCGTCGCAGGTGGGCTGCGGCACGGTCTCCCAGACCGACTCCTGCGAGCCGCGCTGGAAGGTGTTGATGTAGGAGGGGCCCTCCTCGTCCGGGCCGCCCTGGCAGGTGGCGCCGGGGGCGTTGCCGTAGCCGTAGGTGTTGTCCACGTCCTGCAGCCAGTGCATGCCGTAGATCTCTTCGGTGCCGTAGGCCTGACGCAGCTCGTCCGCGATCGGGTCCTCACCCACCGGGATGTCCGGGTTGATCGCCGAGGGGTAGTCCGACGGCTCCGGGTGCTCGGCCGCGTAGGTGGCCGGGCTGGACGGGTCGTAGAAGCTGTTGGTCGGCTGGTCCTCGGCCGTGGGGATCATGTAGTCCTCCATGACCTGCCACGACTCGTTCAGCGGACCCCAGTCCTCGGTGACCTTGCCGTACATCGCCTGCAGCCAGATCAGGTAGCTGTAGGCCTCGGAGGTCGTCTCGTGACCGTGGTCGGGCGCCTCGACGATCAGCGTCTCGACGGAGTGGTAGGGGATGCCCTCCGGCGAGAAGTACCCGTTGGCCGGGTCGAAGATCTTGTTGTAGAGGTCGAGGAACCGGTCCTCGTACTCGCCCGCGACGGCGTCCCCGCCGAGCTGGGTCACCTTGACCTCGGCGGCCTCGTGACCGGGGGCGCTGACGGTGAAGGTGGCGGCGCCCGAGCCGGTGTCGGCGGCGGAGACCGTCACGGTCTGGGGAGCGGCCCAGTTCTCCGGCGTGAAGGTCAGCGCCTCGCCGCTGAGCACGGACACCCCGGAGTTGCCGTCGGTGCGGCGCACCGAGGCCGTCACGTTCTCGGTGGGCTTCTTGGAGAGCTTCACCGCGAAGGAGGCGGTCTCGCCCTGGCGCACCCCGAGCTGGGACGGGGTCACGACCACCGCGGGACCGGCGGTGACCTGGATGCCGGCGGGGGCGGACTCGCTCGACATGCCGTTGGAGTCGTGGGCGACGGCGTAGATCGAGTAGTTGCCCGCCGGGACGTCCTCCCAGTCGAAGCTGTAGGGCGCCGTGGTGTCGGAGCCCAGCAGCTCGGTGTCGCTGTAGAAGTCGACCTTCTCGATGGTGGCGCCGTCCTGCACGGGGCGTGCCTCGGCCGTCAGTTTGACGGTGCTGCCCGCGGTGTAGACCTGGCCGGCACCGGGGCTGACCAGGGTGGCGGCGGGGGCGGCGAGCGCGCCGTTGCAGCGGGTGCCGTTGACCGAGAACGCGGTCGGGTCGGCGTTGGTGCCGCTGTAGCTGAAGTTCGCGCCCGCGGTGATCGCCTCACCGGAGGCGATCTTGGTGCTGTACTGCGGGCTCTTGACCGTGACCGTCTTGCCCGACTGCGACCACTGGCCGTTCCAGCCCTGCTGGAGCTTCTGGTTGCCGCTGTACTCGTAGGTCAGGGTCCAGTCGTCGATGGCCCCGGAGCCCCGGTTGGTGAGGGTGATGCTGGTGCTGAAGCCGGAGCCCCAGTCGTTCTTCTTGTAGTCGACGCTGCACTGGAGGGCGGCGGCCTGGGCGGTGCCGCTGAGCGCCGTGGTCATTCCCAGCGGGAGGGAGATCGCCGCGGTGGCCGCGATCAGCAGCCTTTTGGATCTTCCTCGGTGACGCCTGGGTGGCGCTTCCGGTAACGGTAACGCTCGCATGCGGAGGTTCCCTCCTCGCGGCTCGGGGGTGGGGGGATGTGCGTGACGCACGTACGGAGGAACTGAACCAGTGGGAGCGCTCCCAAGGGTCAAGGTGGACATGACACCTGTCAAGGGTCTGAACGAAATGACCCTGTCGAAGAAATTCGCCCGGCCAATTCCTGAAGACACTCTGGCCACAACCGGAAGTTGCCGCTACGTTCTTCTCTCGACCCAGTGGGAGCGCTTCCACAGTCGTGCGCCAGGGACGGCGCATTCGACCGACAGGAGCCGCTTCATGTACCCCCCACCGCGCCCTCGGGCGTTGAACACCACTGCAAACGCGGCGCTCGCCGCCGCCTCTCCGCACGGCCCCCGTGGCCGGTTCAGTACGCCTCGGCACGTTCCGCACGCCCCGGGCATCCATACCGGGGCACGCTCCCGGCGGGTTCGCCGGGAGGCGGGACCGGAGCGCGGTGTCGCTCCGTGGAACGACGGCGGTCGTTCCCCACCACAGCGGAGGCCGCCCTTCCCGGGTACGCACCCGTGACACGACCGCACCCCCCGATACACGGAGCTGGGCTCCGCCGTCATCCGGAGGAAAACCGGAAGGAAGAGAAGATCGCATGACAGGCACCAGAACGCCGGCGCGCAAGCGTCGGACGGCGTTACTGGCCGCGGGCGCGCTGCTCGGCGGCACGCTCGGGGCAGGCGCCCTGATGCAGGGAACCGCCTCGGCGGCACCCGCATGTACGGTCGACTACAAGATCGCGAACGAGTGGGGCTCCGGCTTCAGCGCCTCGGTCAAGGTGACGAACAGCGCCGCCGCCACTCTGAGCAACTGGAAGGTGGAATGGGAGTTCGCGGGCTCCCAGCAGGTGAGCCAGGGCTGGAGCGCCTCGGTGACCCAGAGCGGCAAGAGGGTCACCGCCAGCGCCCCGTCCTGGAACTCCACACTCTCCACGGGCGCGTCCGCCGAGTTCGGCTTCAACGCCTCGTACTCCGGGACGAACTCGATCCCCAGCTCGTTCACGCTGAACGGCGTCACCTGCAACGTCGACTCCGGCTCGGACGACGACAACGACGACGACGACAACGACAACGACAACGGCGCAGCGGCTCGCGTGGACAACCCGTTCGAGGGTGCCCAGCTCTACGTGAACGAGGACTGGTCGCGCCAGGCCGCCGCCAGCGGCGGCGAGGCGATCGCCGACGAGCCGACCGCGGTGTGGCTGGACCGCATCGCCGCGATCGAGTCCGGTTCCGCCGGCGAGAACACCATGGGTCTGCGGGACCACCTGGACGCCGCCCTCGAGCAGGGTGCCGACGCGCTCCAGATGGTGACCTACAACCTGCCCGGCCGTGACTGCGCCGCGCTGGCCTCCCAGGGTGAGCTCGGTCCGGACGAGATCGACAAGTACAAGAACGAGTTCATCGACCCGATCGCCGAGATCCTGTCCGACCCGAAGTACGCGGACCTGCGGATCATCAACGTCGTCGAGATCGACTCGCTGCCCAACCTGATCACCAACGTGGGCAGCCGCGAGACCGCCACCGAGAACTGCGACGAGATGCTGGCCAACGGCAACTACGTCGAGGGCGTCGGCTACGCGCTCGCCACCCTCGGTGACATCGAGAACGTCTACAACTACATCGACATCGGCCACCACGGCTGGATCGGCTGGGACGACAACTTCTCCGCCACCGCCGAGCTGCTGTACGAGGCCTCCAACACCGCGGGCGCCACGGTGGACGACGTCGCCGGCTTCGCCGCCAACACCGCCAACTACGGTGCCACCGTCGAGCCGTACTTCTCCATCGACGACACCGTGAACGGCACCCCGATCCGCGAGGAGTCCTCGTGGGTCGACTGGAACCGCTACGTGGACGAGCAGTCCTTCGCCCAGGCCTTCCGCGAGGAGGCCATCAGCGTCGGCTTCAACTCGGACGTCGGCGTGATCATCGACACCTCCCGCAACGGCTGGGGCGGCCCGGACCGGCCCACCGGCCCGGCCTCGAAGAACGGCACGGCCGACGAGTACGTCGACGGCAGCCGCATCGACCGCCGCATCCACCTGGGCAACTGGTGCAACCAGGCCGGTGCCGGCCTCGGTGAGCGGCCGACCGCCTCGCCCGCCACGGGGATCGACGCCTACGCGTGGATCAAGCCCCCGGGGGAGTCGGACGGTACCGGTGAGGACATCGCGAACGACGAGGGCAAGAAGCCCGACGGGATGTGCGACCCGGACTACCAGGGCAACCCGCGCAACCAGAACAACCCGTCCGGCGCCCTGCCGAACGCTCCCGTCTCGGGTCACTGGTTCCAGGCCCAGTTCGAGGAGCTGCTGGAGAACGCCTACCCGCCGGTCAACTGATCACCCGCTGAGGTGAGACAGGAAGAACGGTAGACGGAGCACACCGGGGGCCGGTCGGTACGCCGACCGGCCCCTTCGCCGTATGCTCGGCATATCGCGCGTCTCGTCCCCGCATCCCCCGGAGGGGGTCCGCCGTGAAGCGAACGCATCGAACACCGCGCACCCCGCGGACGGGACGGACCGACCGCACCGGCGAAGGTCCCGGCCGCACGGGGGCGCCGGGAGATTCCGTACCGGGGAATTCCACGCCGCGGGGGTCCGCACCGGGGGAGCCGGCACCCGAGGAGCCGGCGGAACCGGTGGAGAACACCCCGGCCCCCCGGCTACGAGGAGGTCCGGCGGACCAGCTCGGTCGGCAGCACCCGGCTCCGGCTCCCGCCCTGTCCCTCCTTGCGCCCCGCGAGCTGCTCCAGCAGCACCCGGACCATCGCCCGGCCCATCTCCTCGATCGGCTGCCGCACGCTCGTCAGCGGCGGATCCATGTGGCGGGCCACGGCCGAGTCGTCGAAGCCGACCAGCGCCACGTCCTCGGGCACCCGGCGGCCCGACTCGCGCAGCACGGCCCGGGCGCCGGCGGCCATCACGTCGGAGGCGCAGAAGACGGCGTCCAGGTCGGGACGCCTGGCCAGCAGCTCCCGGGCGGCGCGGCGGCCGCCCTCCTCGGTGAAGTCGCCTCCGCCGACCAGCCGCTCGTCCTCCTCCAGGCCGGCGGCCCGCAACGCGTCGCGGTATCCCTGCAGACGGCACTGGGCCACGTACATGTCCGGCGGACCGGTGATGGTGGCCACCGCCCGGCGGCCGCGGCCGATCAGGTGCTCCACGGCGGCCTGCGCACCACCGGTGTTGTCGCAGTCCACATAGGGCACCGGCTCCTCACCGCTGCGGCGGCCGCTGAGCACCGCGGGCATCTCGATCTGCTGCAGCAGATCGGGCAGGGGATCGTCGGCGTGCACGGACAGCAGCAGGACGCCGTCCACCCGGTGGGCACCCACGTAGTGGGCGAAACGGTCGCGCTCCTTGGGGGTGCGGAGGAGGGTGAGCAGGAGCTGCATGTCGGTGTCGGCGAGCTCCGTGCTGACCCCGCGGATGATACCCGAGAAGTACGGTTCGGCGAAAAGCCTGGTCTCCGCCTCGGGAATCACCAGTGCGATCGCGTCGGTACTGCCCGCCGCGAGCGCCCGTGCTGCCCGATTGGGCACATATCCCAGTTCGGCGATCGCCCGCTGGACGGCGGTGCGAGTCTGGTCGCTGACGTTGGCGGCGCCGTTGATGACCCGGGAGACGGTGCCGCGGCCGACCCCCGCGTAGGCGGCGACCTGTTCCAAAGTGGGCCGCTGCCCCCGCCGTCCGCTCACTGTCATGACCGCCTCCCCGGGTCGTACCAGCTCAAGTGCACAGGACCCGTCCGTCCCGCGCATAAGTATCGATCAGCCATTGAAGCTAACAGCCGGATAACTGCATCGGGTCAGTCTGTCCATTCCCTTGACACCCCCGCCAGAGAGCCGCAACCCTTCAACTCATCACACCTGGGAGCGCTCCCAAGGGACTTGACCCATACAGAACCCACACGTTCGCACCCCCCGAGCCGCAGCAACGAACACCGCGGTCCCCCCACTTTCCCGGCCGGGAGTGAGACGTCAGGGCGCTAGGAGGACGCAGTGCGCAACCCCCGCACAACCCGCCGAGCCGTGGCCGCCGTGGCCGCCGCGGTGCTCGGTACCAGCCTGCTCGCCGGGTGCGCGAGCGATGACGACTCGGGCAACGGGTCGAGCAGCGGTGACACCGACGGCAAGACCGTCATCACGGTCGGTCTCTTCGGCACCTTCGGCTTCCAGGAGGCCGGTCTTTACAAGGAGTACGAGAAGCTCAACCCGAAGGTCAAGATCCAGCAGACCGTCATCGAGCGCAACGAGAACTACTACCCGCAGCTCCTGACGCGGCTCGGCAGCAACAGCGGTCTGGCCGACATCCAGGCCGTCGAGGTGGCGAACATCGCCGAGGTGGTCCAGACCCAGTCCGAGAAGTTCGTGGACCTGGGCAAGGCGGAGGGCGTCTCCAAGGACGACTACTTCGACTGGAAGTGGCAGCAGGCCACCACCAAGGACGGCAAGACCATCGGTCTGGGCACCGACGTCGGCCCGATGGCCCTGTGCTACCGCAAGGACCACTTCGAGGCCGCCGGTCTGCCCACCGAGCGCGAAGAGGTCGCCAAGCTGTGGGAGGGCGACTGGGGCAAGTACATCGAGGCCGGCAAGAAGTTCAAGGCCGACGGGCCCGAGGGCGTGGCCTGGGTCGACTCCGCCGGCGGTGTCTACAACGCGGTCATCTCCTCCAGCGCCGAGCGGTACTACGACGAGCAGGGCGAGCTGATCTACAAGGACAACGACGCCGTCAAGGAGGCCTGGGACACCGCCGCCGAGGCCGCCACCGAAGGGCTGACCGACAAGAAGCAGCAGTTCACCCAGCCGTGGGACAAGGCGATGAACAACGGCACCTTCGCCACCATCTCCTGCCCGCCGTGGATGCTCGGCTACATCCAGGACAAGGGCGGTGACAAGGCCAAGGACAAGTGGGACGTCGCCCAGGCTCCCCGGCCCGGCAACTGGGGCGGCGCCTTCCTCGGCGTCCCCGAGGCCAGCAAGAACAAGGAAGAGGCGATCAAGTTCGCCGCCTGGCTGACCGCTCCCACCCAGCAGGCCAAGCTCTTCGCCGAGCGCGGCAGCTTCCCGAGCACCCCGGCGGCGTACGAGACCCCCGAGGTCGCCGACGCCAAGCACGAGTTCTTCTCCAATGCCCCGATCGGCCAGATCTTCTCCACCGCCGCCCAGGGCGTGCCCACCCAGGTCATCGGTCCGAAGGACCAGGTGATCCAGGAGAACATCGTCAACACCGGTCTGCTCCAGGTCGACCAGAAGGGTGTCTCCCCGGACAAGGCGTGGGAGTCGGCCGTCAAGACAGTCGACAACGCACTGGACGAGTGATCGACAAGTGACCACCACCGGTTCGCCGGTGTCCGCGCCCCCCACCGACAAGGGGGGCGCGGGCCCGCGCCACAAGAGCGCTCCGTCCTCCCGCGAGGAACGGCGGCGGGAACGCCGCAGCCGCTGGTACCAGCGGGACGTGAAATGGAGCCCCTACGCCTTCGTCGCCCCGTTCTTCATCTTCTTCGGGGCGTTCAGCCTGTTCCCGCTCCTCTACACGGGCTGGGCCTCCCTTCACAAGGTGTCGCTGACGGCCCCCACCGAGATGGAGTGGATCGGCCTGCGCAACTTCAGCAGGCTGCTCGACGACGACTTCTTCTGGAACGCCCTCCAGAACACCTTCACCATCGGGATCATCTCCACCGTCCCGCAGCTGCTGATGGCGCTCGGTCTGGCCCATCTGCTGAACTACAAGCTGCGCGGTGCCACCTTCTACCGCGTCGCGATGCTGGCCCCGTACGCCACCTCGGTGGCCGCGGCGACCCTGGTCTTCGTCATGATCTTCGGCCGTGACTACGGCATGATCAACTGGGCGCTGGGCACCGTCGGCATCGACCCGGTCGACTGGCAGAACGACAAGTGGTACTCGCAGCTCGCGATCTCCTCGATCGTGATCTGGCGCTGGACCGGCTACAACACCCTCATCTACCTGGCCGCCATGCAGGCGGTGCCCAAGGACCTGTACGAGTCGGCCGCGCTGGACGGTGCCACCCGCTGGCAGCAGTTCCTGCACGTCACCATCCCCTCGCTGCGCCCGACGATCCTGTTCACGATCGTCGTCTCGACCATCGGCGCGATGCAGCTGTTCGGTGAGCCCCTGCTGTTCAACCCCGGCGGCGGCGCGAACGGCGGCGCACAGCACCAGTACCAGACCCTGGGCCTGTACCTGTACGAGCAGGGCTGGACCAACCTGCACCTCGGGCGGGCCTCGGCCATCGCCTGGATGATGTTCCTGATCCTGGTGGTGATCGGCCTGCTCAACTGGGCGGTCTCGCGCTGGATGCAGAAGAACGAGCTGGGCCGCAAGTCCGCGAGGAGGCGCTCATGAGCGTGCTGAAGTCCGACCCCGCGCCCTCCGGCCGGACCGCGTCCGACCAGAAGGTCCCCCACCAGCCCGGCACGGGCCGCCGGGACGGCGGCAGGGGCGGCAGGCCGGGGCTGCTGCGCGGCCGCGCGGCCAGCGCCGGCGGCCAGCTGCACGGCGGGAAGCTGACGTACGGGGTGCTGATCCTCGTCACGGTGATCGCGCTCTTCCCGCTGTTCTGGACGGCCGTGGCCGCCTCCCGCAACAACACCCGGCTGGCCGAGTCGCCGCCGCCCTTCTGGTTCGGCGGCAACCTGTTCAAGAACCTCGAGATCGCCTGGACAGACGCCAACATGGGGCTGGCCCTGTTCAACACCACCCTCGTCGCCGGCTCCATCGCGGCGGGCACCGTGCTGTTCGGGACGATCGCCGGGTTCGCCTTCGCCAAGCTGCGCTTCAGGTTCAGCAGCCTACTGCTGCTCCTGACGGTCGGCACCATGATGGTGCCGCCGCAGCTCAGCGTGGTGCCGCTGTTCATGGCGATCGCCGAGCTGGAGTGGACCAACCAGCTCCAGGCCGTCATCCTGCCGACCTTCGTCAGCGCCTTCGGCGTGTTCTTCATGCGGCAGTACCTGCTGGAGGCCCTGCCCACGGAGCTGATCGAGGCCGCGCGGGTGGACGGCGCGAGCAGCATGCGCGTCCTGTGGCACGTGGTCTTCCCCGCCGCCCGGCCCGCCATGGCCGTGCTCGGCATGCTGACCTTCGTGATGGCCTGGAACGACTTCTTCTGGCCGATCATCGCCCTGACCCAGCAGAATCCGACCGTCCAGGTCGCTCTGACCGGTCTGGGCCGTGGCTACATCCCCGACCAGTCGGTCATCATGGCGGGTGCCCTGCTCGGCACCCTTCCGCTGCTGCTGATCCTCACCGTCTTCGGTAAGCAGATCGTCGGCGGCATCATGCAGGGGGCCGTCAAGGGCTGAGGCCCTGCCGGGCGGCCCCCCGCCTTCCCGTCCCCTCCCGCTCCGCGCAACCCCCTGTCAGTCCCTTCCGTACGACCTTCGATGGGAGCGCTCCCATATGAGTCAATCCTCATTCCCCGCCAATTTCCTCTTCGGTTCGGCCACCTCCGCGTACCAGATCGAGGGCGCCGCCGACGAGGACGGCCGCACACCGTCCATCTGGGACACCTTCTGCCGGACTCCGGGGAAGGTGCTCGGCGGCGACACCGGCGACGTGGCCGTGGACCACTACCACCGCTGGCGCGACGACGTCCAGCTCATGGCCGACCTCAACCTGAACGCCTACCGCTTCTCCATCTCCTGGTCCCGGGTGCAGCCGACCGGCCGCGGTCCCGCCGTCCAGCGCGGTCTGGACTTCTACCGCTCGCTCGTCGACGCGCTGCTGGAGAAGGGCATCACCCCCTGGATCACCCTCTACCACTGGGACCTCCCCCAGGAGCTGGAGGACACCGGCGGCTGGCCGGAGCGCGCCACCGCCGAGCGGTTCGCGGAGTACGCCTCGCTCGTCGCCGACGCCCTCGGCGACCGGGTGGAGCGCTGGACCACCCTCAACGAGCCCTGGTGCGCCGCCTACCTCGGCTACGGATCGGGCGTCCACGCCCCCGGCCGCACCGACCACACCGCCGTACTGCGCGCCGCACACCACCTCAACCTGGCCCACGGGCTGGGCACCCAGGCGCTGCGCGCCGCCCTGCCGGGCCGCGCCCAGATCGGCATCAGCCTCAACCCGGCCGCCGTGCGCTCCCTCACCGACAACCCCGAGGACCTCGACGCGGCACGCCGCATCGACGCGCTCGCCAACCGCATCTTCGACAGCCCCATGCTGCGCGGCGAGTACGACGAGGACCTGTTCCGGGACACCGCGCGGCTGACCGACTGGAGCTTCGTCAAGGACGGCGACCTGGCCGACATCCACCAGCCGCTGGACGCGCTGGGCATCAACTACTACACGCCCGCCCTGGTCTCGGCCTCCGCCGACCAGAAGCTGCCGCGCCGGGACGGCCACGGCGGCGGCGAGCAGTCCCCCTGGCCCGCCGCGGACGACATCGCCTTCCACCAGACCCCGGGCGAGACGACCGACATGGGCTGGACGATCGACCCGACCGGTCTGCACGACCTGCTGATGCGCTACCACCGGGAGACCGGCGGCCTGCCGCTCTACATCACCGAGAACGGCATGGCCTGCGACGACAAGCCGTCCCCCGACGGCACCGTCCACGACCCCGACCGCGTCGCCTACCTGCACAGCCACCTGGGCACCGTGCAGCGGGCCGTCGCCGACGGGGCCGACGTCCGCGGCTACTTCCTGTGGTCGCTGCTGGACAACTTCGAGTGGGCCTACGGCTACAGCAAGCGCTTCGGCGCGGTGTACGTGGACTTCGAGTCCCTGGCCCGCACCCCCAAGTCCAGTGCCCTGTGGTACGCCGAAGTCGCCAGGACGGGTGTGCTCCAGGAGCCCGACGCGGTACGGGAGCCGGTGACCGACTGAGGTCACCGGTGGGAACCGGGGGCCCGGGCCGGGGAGTCCCGGGAGGGGCCTGACCAGCCCTGGGCGGGGCGCAGCGGGTGTGGGGGTGGAAACGCTGCGCCCCGCCGTCGTGGGGGGTGGCCGACTTCCCCGGGACCTCTGGGGGAAGGTCCCGGGAAGCCCGCTGAGGAGCTAGCCGGCGGCCCGGGCGGCTGATCCCTCGGGGCCGCCCGGCCCACCGTCGTGGAGGTGTCCCGGGTGGGGGGTCGCGCCGACCGCGGTGTCGGGTGTGGGGCCCGGATCCGCCGTCGCCGCGCCGGCCAGGACGAGACCGCCGACCGCGATGAGCGCCGCCGCGACCGCGTCGGCGACGGCCCGCCGCCGCGCGTCCGGCCCGCACCACTGCCCGGCGATGTGCCTCATCTGCTCCTGCCTCGATCCGTGGGGAACGTGGACAGGGAGCACGCTAGCGAGCCCGGTTCCGGCGAAAACCCCATTGCGGACAGCCGTCCCGGAACTTATGGCTCCCTTAAGGCTGGGCTACGGAACGGCTGAGGAACCGCCACTATCGGCGTGCGCGCCGTCGCACCCGGTGGCCGCGGCGGCCGGCCGTGCGGCCGGCGGACCCGCCGGCCGCCCCGCCGTCCAGGGCCAGCCAGAGGCGGACCTCCGTGCCGCCGAGCACCGAGCGGCCGATCCGCAGGTCGCCGCCGGTGGCCTCCGCCACCCGCCGCACGATGTCCAGGCCCAGACCGGTGGAGCCGGGCCCGCCGTCGCCGTGGCCGCGGCGCAGTGCCGCGTCGGGGTCGTCGATGCCCGGCCCGGCGTCGGAGACCAGCACGATCACCGAGTCGCCGGCGGCCTCCCCGTGGTGCACGTCCACCGCGAAGGCGGTGCCCTCGGGGGTGTGCCGGAAGACGTTGCCGAGCAGCGCGTCGAGGGCCGCGACGAGGTCGGCGCGGGCGACGGGGACGTGGACGGGCCGGTCGACGCCGGCCAGCCGCACCTCGCGGCCCTCGTCCTCGGCCAGCGCGGACCAGAAGCCCATCCGCTCCCGGATCACCTCCGAGGCGTCGCAGACGGCGCCGCCGCCCGGCCCGCCCGGCGGCTGGGTGCGGTGCTCCCGGGCGGTGCGGATGATGTGGTCCACCTCGCGCTCCAGCTTGTCGACGGCCTCCCGGGTCTGCTCGGCGGCGTCGCCGTCACCGAGCGAGGCGGTGTTGAGCCGCAGCACGGTCAGCGGGGTGCGCAGCCGGTGGGAGAGGTCGGCGGCCAGTTCGCGCTCGTTGGCCAGCAGCTGGGCGACCTGGTCGGCCATGGAGTTGAACGCGGCCGCGGCCAGCCGCAGTTCGGCGGGTCCCTCCACCGGCACCCGCACCGCCAGCCGGCCCGCGCCCAGTTCCCGGGCGGCCCGGGCCAGCCGCTCGGCGGCGCCCACCATACGGGTGCCGAGCCGGTCGGCGATGACCACGGAGGCGACGATGAGCGCCGCCCCGGTCCCGGCGAGGACCAGCCAGGCGGTGGCGACGCCGTTGGTGACCTCCTGCTCGGGCACGAACACCTCGACGACGGCGGTGCCGGCGGTGGTGACGACCGGCTGGAGCAGCACGTGGCCGCCCTCGGCCGCCAGGACGGTGGCCCCCTCCAGGGGGGCGGCGGTCCGCAGTTCCTCCTCGGACACCCGCCGGGTGCCGACCTCGGCCACGTCCCCGGCCGCGTCGTCCGTCCGGTCCCCGGACTCCCCGCCGGCCCCGTCGCCGGGCTCCTCCCCCGCGCCGCCGTCCCGGCCGGGGGCCGCGTACACCGCGATCCGCCCGTCGAGCCCGGTCGGTGTGGTGGCCAGCGCGCGCTCGAGCTCGTCGCGGTCGCCGGTGATGGCCAGCGCCGGCATGACGGTGGCGGCCAGCCGCTCGGCGTTGGAGAAGGCCCGGTCCCGGGCCATCTCCTTGACCACCAGCGCGAGCGGCACGGCGAAGGCCACCACCACCATCGCGGTCACGGCGATGCACACCTTGACCAGCGCCCACCTCATCCGCCCAGCCCCCTCACGGCCTCACTCCCCCGGCGCGGCGCCCGCGGCGCGGCGCTCACGGCTCCGGGGCCCACCGGCGCGACGGCTCGGCCGCCGCGTCCCGCGGGGGCTCCAGTTTGACGCCCACGCCGCGCAGCGTGTGCAGATAGCGGGGACGGGCCGCCGTCTCCCCCAGCTTCCGCCGCAGCCAGGACAGATGGACGTCGATGGTCTGGTCGTCGCCGTAGCTCTGCTGCCAGACCTCGGAGAGCAGTTCGCGGCGCGGTACGACGACGCCCGGACGCCCGGCGAGGAAGGCCAGCAGGTCGAACTCACGGCGGGTCAGGTCCAGGGTCCGCCCGTCGAGCCGGGCCTGACGGCGCAGCGGGTCGACGGTCAGCCCGCCGACCCGGATCTCCCCGTCCCCGGGCCCGGCCGCGGCGGCGCGCGCGCCGCCGCGGGCGCGGCGGAGCACGGCGGCCATGCGGGCGGACAGGTGCTCCACGGAGAACGGTTTCACCAGGTAGTCGTCGGCGCCGTCGTTGAGCAGCCGGACGATCTCCGTCTCGTCGTCCCGCGCCGTGGCGACTATCACCGGCACCTGGGTTATCCCGCGCAGCATCTTCAGCGCCTCGGCCCCGTCCAGGTCGGGCAGACCGAGATCGAGGATCACCACGTCGAACCCGACCTGCGCCACCTCCCGCAGCGCCTCCAGGGCGGTCCCGACACTGCGTACGGTATGGGAGGCGTCCGTGAGGTGCCGGATCAGGGCGGAGCGTACGAACTGGTCGTCCTCGACGACGAGCACACGTGCCATGGGCGGCACGTTACGGCATGCGGCCGACCCGCGGGACAGCCGGGAAAGCACTCGGGGAACGCTCGGAGAACACTGCCGCGGGCAACAAAAAGACGAGCGGGCGGAAGGAAGCGGCTAGGGTGCGCGGGATGCGACGAGGACTGGTTCACGCGGGGGCGTGGGCGCTCGCCACCGGGGCGGCCGTGACGCTGTCCTGGTACGGGGTGCACACCGTGGTGTCGGGCACCTCGTACGACCGGCCGCACCCGCTGCGGGTGGCCGGGGCGCCGGAGGTCGAGCCGAGCACCGACTCCACCCGGCGGCCCAGGCCGTCCGCGTCCGGCGGGCCCGCCCGGTCCCCGGAACCCTCCCGGCGCCCCGTGTCCGCCTCCACCCCGGACCCGTCCTCCTCGCCCTCCCCGTCCTCCGGCGAGGAAGCCGGGGAGCGCGGGGACGCCGGGAAGCGCGCCGAGCGGCCCGCCACCCCGTCCGCCGAGGTCGAGAGCCACCGCGTCCGCGGCGGCCGGGTCGCCTTCGACCTGGGCCCGGACTCGGCGACGCTGGTGTCCGCCACGCCCAACGCGGGCTGGGAGATAGGAGTCTGGCAAGGGGACCGGTGGATACGGGTGACCTTCACCCGGGGTGACGAGGCGTCATCCGTCTTCTGCGTCTGGAACGGCACCCCGCCCCAGGTCACGGTCGACGAGCACGGGGGCTGAGGCGGCCTCCCCGGCCGCCGCCGTGTCCGCCGAGGTGGACGTGGCTCCGGAAGCGGGGCCCGGCCGGGGCTCAGCGGCGCCGGAAGACCGAGGCCGGCGGGGCGGGCGAGGGCAGGGCGGTGGCGTCCGTGACGGGGGCGGCGCCGCCGGTGAGGTCGGCGAGCGCCCGGCCGTGCTCGACCCGGCCGGGATGCGGGTCTCCGGCGGCGCGCCGGGTGAGTTCGGCGACCGGCAGCTCCCGGTCGCCCGCGGCCAGGACCGCGTTGCCGAACCGCCGCCCGCGCAGCACGGCGGGGTCGGCCACCAGGCACAGTTCGGGGAAGACGGCGGCGGCGGTGGCCACCTGGGCGCGGAGGTGGGCCAGCGGCGGGCCGTCGGCGATGTTGGCGGCGTAGCACCCGCCGGGACGCAGCGCCCGGCGGGCCTCGGCGAGGAACTCCGTGCTGGTCAGGTGGGCGGGGGTGCGGGCACCGCCGAAGACGTCCGCGATCACCAGGTCCGCCCAGCCCTCGGGGATCCGGGCCAGCCCGGCGCGGGCGTCCGCGGTGCGCACCCGTATCCGCCAGTTGCTCTCCAGCGGCAGCTCCCGGCGCACGAGGGCCGTCAGCGCGGCGTCGACCTCGACGACCTGCTGGGTGGAGCGCGGCCGGGTGACGGCCGTGTAGCGGGCGAGGGTGAGCGCGCCGCCGCCCAGGTGCACCACCCGCAGCGGCCGGCCGGGCGGGGCGGCCAGGTCGATGAGGTGGCCGAGCCTGCGCTGGTATCCGAAGTCCAGGTGGGCGGGGTCGTCGAGGTCCACATGGGACTGCGGGGCGTCGTCGAGCAGCAGGGTCCAGGCACGCGGCCGGTCCGGATCCGGCAGCAGCCGCGCCAGTCCGCCGCCGACCTCCTCGCTCACCGGTTCCGCGGCCCGCCTGCCGCCGCTCCCGTGCCGCCGTCCGTTCCTCGCCACGTCACCATTATCGGCGGCCGGGCGCACGGGCCGCGGGGCGGGCCCGGGAGCGGAGTCAGGAACCCGGCCGGTCACCGCCCTCGGCGGCGGCGATCGTACGGGCCGCCTCGCACAGCGCGGCACGCAGCCGCGCCGGCTCGGTGGTCCCGGCGTACGCGCTCTCCGGCGGCACCAGCCAGTCGGCACCCGCGACCGGCGGGTCGGCGGGCCGGCCCTCCCGGTGACGGGTGCGGACGCAGCCGCTGCCCGGCAGGTCCCAGCCGTCCGCGGTGCCGGGCGGCACCAGGAAGCCGAGGGTGTCGTCGGTGCGGTCGTGCAGCACCGGGCCGACGCTGCGGCGCAGCCGTAGGATGTCGACGGTCTCCAGACCCTGCCGCGCGGGCACGGTCACCAGGTCGCAGGGCGCTGCCGCCGGACCGGCGGCACCGTCCGGGGCGGGACGGCGCCGCGCGGCCGACGGACGGTTTCCGGTCTCGTAACCGGTGTCCAGCAAGGGGACCCCTCCTCCGCGGTCGTTGCACAAGGCTCAACGAGTGGCTGTGTCAACCGCTACGGCGCAATGCCGCCGCAAAGGATGGCAGTTCATGGCGGATCGCGGGTGGGATATCCCGTTTGTCAGGAAAAAACGATGTATCGGACAGCGGCGAGCCGATACCGTCCGGCCATGGCGTCGTCACCGTCACCCCCAGCGCCGAGAGGTCCGGAACGCCGGCCCAACCTCGCCTTCCGGGGACTGCGCGGCCGGCTCTCGCCGGGTGAGTTCGCGGCGGCCGTCCGCCGGGCGGCCCGGGAGATCGGCGAGAACGTCTCCTGTGACGCCCGGTACATCGGGCGGGTGGAGGCCGGTGAGATCCGGTGCCCCAACTATGCCTACGAGCGGGTGTTCCTGCACATGTTCCCGGGGCACTCGCTCACGGATCTGGGCTTCGAGCCCCGCCGGGTGGTCCGCGGGCGTACCGCGCGCGGACAGGGGGCGTACGGCGGCGAGGGCACCTCCCCCAGGGCGCGTACCCGCCCCTTCTTCCTCCGCGCGGAACCGCCTGCCCCGGGTGGCGGGCCCGCCGGCGGCTCCGTCGACAGCCCTGCCGACAGCCCCACCGACAGCCCTATCGACGAGGAGAGCGACGTGCTGCGTCGCGCGTTCATGACCGGCGGGCCCGCCGCCGTGGCGGCGGTGTCCCTCATCCCGTCCGCCCTGCTCCAGCCCGGCACCGCCCCGGCGGACCGGCCCGTCACCCGGCGGGCCGGGGCCGCCGAGGCGGCCGCCGTCGAGGCGACCGTGCGCCGCATCCGGCTGCTCGACGACCGGCACGGCGCCGACAGCCTCTACCGGTGGGCCGGAGAGGCGCTGCGGTCCGCCTACGACCTGCTGGACGCCGGCGCGCACCGGCAGCCCGTCGCCGACCGGCTGCACGCCGGAGCCGGGGAACTGGCCATCTCGGTGGGCTGGCTGGCCCACGACTCGGGCCGCTGCGCCGAGGCCCGCCCGTACTACGCCGAGGCCCTGGCCACCGCCCGGATCGCCGGGAGTCCCGCGCTGGAGGCACACGCCTTCTGCAACACCTCCTTCCTGGCACGGGACGCCGGACGGCCCCGGGAGGCGGTACGGGCCGCGCAGGCCGGCCGGCAGGCCGCCGCGCACCTGGGCTCGGCACGGCTGCTGTCACTGCTGGCGATGCGCGAGGCGGGCGGCTGGGCCCACCTCGCGGACCGCGCGGCCTGCGAGGAGTCCCTGGGCCGGGCGCGCACGCTGTTCGAGCGCGGCCCCCACGACGCCGACCCCGAGTGGATGACCTTCTACGGCGAGGCCGAACTGGAGGGCCTGGAGGCGCAGTGCCGGGCGGCACTGGGCGACCGGCGGCGCGCGGCGCGGCACGCCCGGCGCGCGGTGGAGCTGCTGGACCCCCACTTCGTGCGGAACATCGCGCTGTTCACGGCCGAGCTGGCGGACGACCTCGCCGCCCAGGGCGAGGCCGAGGAGGCCGCCGAGACCGCGGGCCGGACGCTGGAACTGCTCGGACAGGTGCGCTCCACCCGTATCCGCACGATGCTGGACGGCGCCGCCCGGCGGCTGTGGCCCCAGCGCCGCACACCGGCCGTGGCGGACTTCCTGGACCGGTACGCCGCGGCCCGCCCCGTCTGACCGCCGGCCCGGCGACCGGCCCGGGACCGCGGTCCCGGCACCGTCAGTCCAGATGGCCCTGGTCGTTCCAGCGCTCGAGCACGGGCTCCCCGTACGCCCACCCCAGCACCGCCAGGGCACCCGCCGACAGCCGCAGCCGCGCCGCGAAGGACGGCTCCAGCCCCAGCCAGCGCGCGCCCACCACCCGGAGCAGATGGCCGTGCGCGAACAGCAGCACGTCCCGGTCCGCCGACCGCACCCGGGCGACCACCTCGTCGGCGCGGGCGGTGACCTGCGCCAGGCTCTCGCCGCCCACCGTGCCGTCCCGCCAGACGGTCCACTCCGCTCCCGCCCGTTCCCGGATCTCGGCGGCGGTCAGCCCCTCGTACGCGCCGTAGTCCCACTCCAGCAGTGCGTCCCAGTCACGGGCCCGGTCGCCGAAGCCCGCCAGTTCGCAGGTCAGCCGGGCCCGGCCGAGCGGACTGGTGAACACCTCGGCGTCCGCCGGCCCGGGCCAGGGGGCACGGCGCAGCCGCTCGCCGAGGAGCCGCGCCGCCCGGCGCCCCTCCCCGAGCAGCGGGACGTCGGTGCGGCCGGTGTGCCGTCCCGCCCGCGACCACTCCGTCTGCCCGTGCCGGACCAGCAGTACGCGCGCTGCCATGCGTATCCCTCACACCTCTCCCGACGGATTCCCCACGGATTCCCGACGAACCGGAACCCCGTGTCCCGGGCATCGTCGCCCACCGCCCCCGGTGCCGTCACGCAACCCGGCTCCGTTCCCCCGCGTCTCTCTGCTCGCACCCGCACCGTACGGTTGTCCGACGGTGGAGTGGCCGACCGCGAGAGTTTGGAGAAAGTTCGGATGTCCCGGAACCGGCCTCTGTGGTGGACCGAACTGCCCCTGCTCGCCGCGGTGTACGCCGCCTACTCCGCCGGCCGGCTGCTCGCGCGCGGCGACGTGTCGACGGCCGTCGGGAACGGGCTGGCCATCCTGCGTTTCGAGGAGTGGCTGTGGCTGGACGTCGAGCGGCCCCTCAACCGGCTGTTCACCGACAACGCCTGGCTCGGCATACCCGCCGACTTCTTCTACGCCACCCTGCACTACCTGGTGACCCCGGCCCTGCTGGTGTGGATCTTCCGCCGCCGCTCCGCGCACTACCGGAGGATGCGGACCTGGCTGCTGGTCTCCACCCTCGTCGGCCTGGTCGGCTTCACGCTCCTGCCCACCTGCCCGCCGCGGCTGCTGGCCGCCGGGTACGGCTTCGTCGACACCATGGCGCAGTACGGCCACTACGGCTGGTGGGGCGGCGAGGCCAGCGCCCCGCGCGGCCTGGGCGGGCTGACCAACCAGTACGCCGCGATGCCGAGCCTGCACGTGGGCTGGTCGCTGTGGTGCGGGGTGGTGCTGTGGCAGCTGGCCGGACGGCGCGGGTGGGTGCGCGCGGCGGCCGTCGCGTACCCGCTGCTGACCACGGTGGTGGTGATGGGCACCGCCAACCACTACCTGCTGGACGCGGTGGCGGGCGCGGCGGTGATGGGTCTCGGCCTGCTGCTGACCCGTCCGGCGACGCGGTTCGCGGAGCGGCTGGCCGGGCGGCTGCGCCGGTACGCGCCGGCGGGGCCGGCGGGTGGTGCGGTGGCCGCGCCGGAGGGCCCGGCGAGCGCGCCGGTCCCCGCGGGCGCCGCCGGGGCGCGGTCCGTGTCCCGGCCGTCCGGCGGACCGTCCCGCCGCACCGCCGGCGCGGTACCCGTCTTCGGCGACCTCAACTCCCCGGCTGTCACAACCGGATGCCACACTTCCCCGGGTGAGCGACATCCCCGACAGCCAACCGACGACAGCCCTGCGCCGGCGGCTCGCTGAGCTGCGCGGCGCCGATGTGGCGCCCCGGCCGCTCGACGCGCGGGCGCTCGCCGCGCTGGCCGCCAATCCCGGCTGCCGCCGCCGCGCGCTGCTGGACGGCGCGGGGGTGGACAAGGGCGCGCTGGCGAAGGCGCTGGGCGCCCCCGCCCCCTTCGGCCAGTCGCAGTTCGCGTTCACCCGCGGCCACGCCTTCGAGGCGCGGGTGAAGGGCGACGGCGGGGCCGAGCTGATGCGGCTGGTCCACGCGCGCACCGGCGCGCCGGGCACGCCCCCGCCCGAAGCGGGCGAGGTGGCCGTCCCCGAGCTGTCGGCGCCCGGCCCGGCCGGGCGCGCCGAGCGCACCCGGCTCGCCCTGGAGCGGGCCGCGGCCGACGGCGGCTGGACGCTGCTGGACCATCCGATGGTGGAGCTGCCGGTGGCCGGGTCCTCCGTCTATCTGGAGCCCGACGCGGTGGCGGTCCACCCGGACGGGCGGCTGACGGTGGTGGAGATCAAGTCCTTCCCGATCCTGGACGGCTCCGCCGACCCCGCCAAGGTCGGCGCGGCGGCCCGGCAGGCGGCGGTCTACGTGCTGGCCCTGGCGGCGCTCTGTGCCGACCGGGCCGACCGGGTGGCGGAACAGGCGCTGCTGGTCTGCCCGAAGGACTTCTCCAACCTCCCCACCGCGGAGGCCGTCGACCTGCGCAGGCAGCTGGCCACCACCCGCCGGCAGCTCGCCCGGCTGACCCGGCTGGAGGAGATCGCCGCCATGCTGCCGGACGGGGCCTGCCTCGACCCCGCCCGGCCGCCCGCCGAGCTGGCCGAGACGGTCCACAGGCTGCCGGCCGCCTACGCGCCGCAGTGCCTGTCCACCTGCGAGCTGGCCTTCCACTGCCGGGCGCGGGCCCGGGCGGCGGGCGCCGTGGAGGTCCTGGGCCGCGAGGTGCGCGGGGAGCTGGGCGGGCTGACGACGGTGGCGGCGGTCCTGGCCGCGGCCCGCGGCGGGGACGGCGGCCCGGGCGACGGCCCGGGAGCGGACGCCGGAGGCGGGGGCGGTACGGACGCCGGCGCCGATCCGGCCGCCGCCGCCCTGCGCCGTGCGGCCCGGCTGCGGGCCGAGGTCCTGGCGGCCGTCCCGGCCGCGGGCCGGCCGGCGGGGAGGCCCTGATGTCGCTGCTCGCCACACTGGCCCGGGTGGAGGCCGCCGCCACCGGGCGCGCCCGCCCCCTGACGACGGTGTGCCACCGGCGGCTGGCCGAGCGGCCGATGGTGCTGGTGCCGCTGACCACCGCCGGTGAGGCCGGTGCGCCGCTGGGCGCGCTGGTGGGCACCGACCGGGACGCCCCGCGGCTGCTGGTCGTGCCGCAGCCGCGCGACCGGACCCTGCGGTTCGCCTTCCTCGCCGAGCTGGCCGACGCCGTACTGCCCCATCTGGAGTCCGCGCAGGACGAGGTGGAGCTCACCGAGCGCACCGAGGTCGATCCGGAGACGGGTAAGCGGGTGAAGGTCGAGGCCGAACTGTGCGCGGACGCCCCGCAGCTGATCGTGCCGAACACCGCGGGGATCGCCTACGTACGACTGCTGGGCCGCTCCATGCGCTTCCGCCGCACCGCCGAGGAGGACCCGGAGGCCGCCCATCCCGCCCCCGCCCGGCTGCCGCTGCTGGGCCGGTGGCTGACGCACTACGGGGAGCGGGCCCGGGTGCCCGGCTCCGCGCTGCTGCTCGCCATGACCGAGCTGCTGGGCCGCCACTGGGCCACCGGCCAGAGCCGGCTGGAGGACCAGCACCTGGGCGCGCTGCTGGCCTGGATCACCGCCGGGGACGGCGAGTCGGGCGCCGAGGCCGCGCTCCGCGCCGAGCTGGCGCGCGACGGCGACGGGCTGCTGCTCACCCCGCCCGCGGGCCCGGCCACCGACCCGGCCTTCGACAATCGGCGGCTGGCCCCGGCCATCGCCCGCCACGACGCGGGCGCGGCCGGCGCCGAGGAGGAGATCCGCGAGCTGGTCGCCTCCCAGCTGCGGCCGACCTGGGAGGCGGTGTGGCGGGGCCTGGACCTGCTGCGCGCCCTGCCGCCGGGCGCCCGGGTCTCGGACCGCTGGAAGCGCGACCGCTGGTCCTACACCGCGCACCGCGACCGGCTGCGGGCCGGCGAGCCGCCCCAGCCCAGACGGGACGACGCGGTGACGGCGGCGCGCAAGCTCGCCGCCCGGGAGACGGCACTGGCCGAACTGACCGCCCAGGAGGCGCTGGACGACCCGCTGGTGATGGCGGAGCGGCGGCTGGCCGGGGAGGCGTTCACGGGTGAGGTGACCGGGGTGGAGATGGCGTACTCGGAGGGGAGGCGTCCGATGCCGCGTCCGCTGGTCACGGTCCGCACCGGCGATCTGCCGCAGCTGGAGGAGGGCGGCCGGGTGTACCGGGCGCTGCCGAACGGGAAGTCGCAGTCCGGCGAGTACGTCGACTCCCCCGCCCCGGGGCTGCTGACCGTACGGCTGACGGGCGGCATGGGCCGGGGGAAGGTCCCGGAGGCCGGGTCGGTGCCCGGGGAGGGCGAGACGGTGTGCTGGACGCTGTTCGAGCACGCCCCGCGCGGCGGGCCGGAGCTGCCGGATCCGGAGGAGACACCGTGGACGCACGGCGGTCCGCCCGATCCGGACGCCCTGGACGCCCCCGATCCCGTGACCGCGGAGGATCTGCTGTGACCGGTACCACCGTGACCGACGCCTCGGCCGGCACCGCCGCCGGGCCCGCGCCCGGCCCCGCCGCGGCGGCGAGGGCGGCCACCGAGGCCATCCTGCGCGACACCCTCTCCGGCGCCCACCGGGGCGTGGTGGTGGACTCCCCGCCCGGCGCCGGGAAGACCACGCTGGTGGTGGACGCGGCCCGGCGGCTGGCCGCGACGGGACGGCCGCTGATGATCGTCGCCCAGACCAACGCGCAGGTGGACGACCTGGTGGACCGGCTGGCCACCGCCGACCCCGAGCTGCCGGTGGGGCGGCTGCACAGCAGCGAGGCGCAGCCGTACGACCCCGTCCTGGACCGGCACCCCTCGGTGGTGAAGTCGGCGAAGGCCGCGGAGCTGGCCGGGCTGGACGTGGTGGTCTCCACGGCCGCGAAGTGGGCGCATGTGAAGGGCGCCGGGCCGTGGGAGCAGGCCATCGTGGACGAGGCGTACCAGATGCGGTCCGACGCGCTGCTGGCCGTCGCCGGGCTGTTCGAGCGGGCGCTGTTCGTCGGGGATCCGGGCCAGCTCGACCCGTTCAGCCAGGTGGTCGCCGAGCAGTGGGCGGGGCTGGCGTACGACCCGTCGGCGAGCGCGGTGACGACGCTGCTGGCGCACAATCCGGAGCTGCCCGTGCACCGGCTGCCGGTGTCCTGGCGGCTGCCCGCCTCCGCCGCGCCGCTGGTGTCGCGGGCGTTCTACCCGTACACCCCCTTCCGCAGCGGCACCGGGCCGGGCGAGCGGCGGCTGGAGTTCACGGCGGCCCCGGACGGCTCGGCCGTGGACCGGGTGCTGGACGAGGCGGCCGCCGCCGGCTGGGGCCTGCTGGAACTGCCCGCCCGCCACACCCCGCGCACCGACCCGGAGGCGGTCGCGGCGGTGGCGGAGGTGGTGCGGCGGCTGCTGGAGCGCGGTGGGCGGGCCGTCAGCGAGCGCTCGCCCGACCCGGTCCCGGTGACCGCCGACCGGGTCGCGGTGGGCACCGCGCACCGCGACCAGGCGGCGGCCGTCCGCGCGGCGCTGGCCGGCCGGGGGGTGAGCGGGGTGACGGTGGACACCGCCAACCGGCTCCAGGGCCGGGAGTTCGACGTGACGGTGGTGCTCCATCCGCTGTCGGGCCGCCCGGACGCCACGGCCTTCCATCTGGAGACGGGCCGGCTGTGCGTCCTGGCCTCGCGCCACCGGCACGCCTGTGTGGTGGTCTGCCGGGCGGGCGTCGCCGAGCTGCTGGACGAGTACCCCTCGGCGGAACCGGTCCAGCTCGGGGTCGGGGTGAAGTTCCCGGACGGCTGGGAGGCCAACCACGCGGTGCTGGCACGGCTGGCGGAGCACACGGTCCCCTGGTGACCGCGTGCGGCGCACGGTGCCGGGGACGGGGTGCGGAACGGCGCCGCGCCCCTGGCGCGGCACCCGGTTCCCGGTGACCATGGGGACGGCCTCCCGGACGCTCCGGGGCCCGCTCGGCCGGGCACCGGGCGGGTACCCGGAGGAGACAGACACCCGCGGGGCGGCGCACGAGGACGTACGGAGGCGTACGGAGACGTACGGGGGGCGTACGAGGGACAATGAACGCTGCCCACGACCGACGGAGGTACCTCCATGCCAGAGCCGAAACCGGCTCCGGATCCGCGCGGCGGCGCGCCGCGCCGTCGGCGGCCCGCTCCGCTGCTCTTCGAGCCGCCGGAGGCCGTGTCCGACCCCGAGCACTTCTTCGACCTGGAGTCCATAGAGGATCCGCGCGAGCTGCTGGGCCGTGCCACCGAGCTGGCGCTGGCCTTCCGGGCGGCGGCGGACCGGGCCACGGAGTTCCAGGCCGTCGCGGCGGCGCAGCTCGCCGACCCCAGCCGTTTCGACCGCCTGCCGGCCGAGGTGATCGCGGAGCGGGCGGAGTGGACGGCCGACTACGCCCGCAAGATGATCGAGTTCGGCCGTGAGCTGATGGCGGACCGCACCCCGGAGTGACGGCCGTACCGATGGCGGTGCCGGGAACGACCGCGCGACACCGGACGGCACCGGGTCGCACCGGGTCGCGCCGAGCGAAGGCGCCACGGCCCCCGGCATATGCGGATGGCGGAAGATACCGGACACCGCAGTGCGCTGTCCCGGGTTCGGCGAAGTTCCAGGGCCGGTACACAGGCTGCGGTAGATGTAGACGGCATGAGCGATCCAGCCGCGTATGTCACCCCCGCCGGAGCCGACTGGCTCGCGTCCTCCAGCGTCTTCCCGCGCAGCGTCCACGCGCTGTGGGCGCTGCGTCCCGGGCTGCCCGGCGTCCTGCCCTGCGGCACCGCCTTCGACGTGGTCAGCGCGGGCCCGCTGTTCGGGCGCCGGATACTGGACCGGCTGTGGACCGCCGGTCCGGGCACCGGCCCGGTGGCCCTCCACGGGGGCCGGATGCTCCTGTTCGCCGTCCCCGGCACGGCCCAGCGGCTTCCCGCCCTGCTGAGCTGGCGGGAGTGGGGGCACACTGCCGGCCGGGACGGGGAAACGATCCCTCCGCTGCTGTGCTACGGCCTCGGCGACGCCGTGACCGTGCCCCCTCCGGTGCCCGGCGGGAACTGCCCGCCCACCACCCGCTGGCTGGTCGCCCCGGATGTCCGGCACCCCTGGCTGCCGGG
Organism: Streptomyces rubellus; assembly: GCF_036323805.1. NCBI lineage: Bacteria > Bacillati > Actinomycetota > Actinomycetes > Kitasatosporales > Streptomycetaceae > Streptomyces > Streptomyces rubellus. The sequence continues at coordinate 148,799 of NZ_JAZDCX010000001.1, read as the reverse complement.
GGCGGAGGCCCTGCTGTGGGCCTGCGTACGGGCGGTGCGCACGGGCCGCGCGGGCGGCGGGGCGGGGCACGACCAACCGATTTCCGCTCCCTCGGAGCAAGGTGCTAGGGTCTACCACGTCAACAGGCGCCGCTAGCTCAGTTGGTTAGAGCAGCTGACTCTTAATCAGCGGGTCCGGGGTTCGAGTCCCTGGCGGCGTACAGGCGGTCGAAGGCCCTCGCGGGAGCGGGGGCCTTCCGGCTGTCCGGCCCCGTCCGCACCCCGTCCCGGCGGCTCACAGCGCGCTCACCGGTGTGCCCGGTGCTCCGACCGCGCCCCGCACCGTGACCTCCACCTGCCAGCCGGCCGCCGTACGCGCCACGACCGACACCCGCACCGTGCCCGCGTCCGTCGGCACCTCGATGTCCTCACCCGGCCCCAGCGGCGCGTCGGCCAGCGGCGGGTAGACCGAGATCCGCGGGCAGGCGGCGCTGTCCGGGTGCGCGTCCACCACCCGGACGGGACCCTCGGCCGAGGCGACGTCGCCGCGCACCCGGTACAGCAGCACTCCTTCGGTGCAGACGGTGGTGTCGTTGCCACCGCGCTCCCGGGCCTCGATCGCCAGTACCTCGCCGTGCCCGGTGCGGACCGCGACCAGCCGGGTGCCGGAGGTCCCCGGCAGCGCCCCGTCCCGGCGGGGCTCGCCGACCGCGTGCAGGGTGTGCCGGGTGGTGCCGGGCTCGGCACGGCAGTCGACGTCGCCGCCGTCCAGCCAGCCCAGCTTCCACTTGTGCCAGCCGAAGGGGTCCGGGGCCAGGCCGAACTGGCTGCCCATCAGGTCCCAGTCGCCGACGTGGGTGTCCCAGTCCCCGTCGTCGTCCTCGGGCTGGTGGTAGAGGTCTGGCAGGTCGAACAGGTGCAGGGTCTCGTGGGCCAGGACGTTGCGGTCCGGCGGGCTCTCCTCGAAGACCGTCACCACCCGGTGCAGCTCGGCGCCGTCCACCGTGATCGGCCGGTCGAGGTTGACGACCTTGGTGGCGTCGGAGTTCACCCCGGGCGCCTCGGGGTCGGCGACGAGGTAGACGATGTCGTACTCGCCGAAGTCCACGTACGGGTCCACCGCGGCGACGGCGTCGGTCAGGTAGGCGGTGCGCAGGTCCGGCGCCCAGTCGCGCTGTATCCCGTACGCCCGCGAGTCCGCCGCCATCTCGAACCAGCGGTCCACCGGGTGCGGGCGCAGCGCGAAGGCCCCGTAGGAGGCGCGCTCGAAGAAGGCGGAGGTGTCGGGGAAGTAGTCGGCCACCAGCCGGTCGGGGCCGGTGACGGGCGGGGCCTCGGGGAAGGACAGGAAGACCATCAGCGCGTCGAGCGTCCCCTCGGGCCGGGGGTAGTCGGGGTGCCAGGTGTCCAGTCCCTCGGAGTGGTGGACGGCGGTGCGTTCCAGGGCACAGGAGTCGGCACCGGTCGCGACGGCGACCGGCCCGGTCACCAGGCTCGTACCGATCAGGGCGGAGAGCGCGGTGAACACCGCACCGGTCCGCCGGGACCGCGGGCCGAAAACGGGCCCGCCGAAGCCGCCGTCGTCCGGCGGGAGCGCGGGTATGCCACGCGTCCCGTCGGCCCGATCGGCTCGGCGCGTCCTGCGCACATCGTCCTCCCGCGGTGTCTCGGGGCACGGCACCCACTGTGGAGCCTCCGTTCCCCGGGTGCCCCGTTCCGCTAGGCCGTACGAGTGAGACCCCACAGGATCACCGTCAGTAACAATCGGTCATCATCGGTCGGTGGCGCGAAATTGCCGCGCAGGAACGATCAGCCTGTCGAAAGCGCGTCCACAGAGTCCGTCACACGGGTGCGGAACACCGTGCGCGACACTGGCTCGCCCACCCGACAAGCCTCTATGATCGCCACATTTCCAGGGCGGATTCCCCCCAATACGGCCGCCGGCCCACCGCCCGAAGCCACCCCCATGAGACGAGTCCCCCCGGGAGCGATCGGTGAATGGATCCTTCGACGGACCGGGCAGAAAACCGGTCGGCAGTCCCGGCACGACAGCGTCGGACATCACCCACAGTAGCCACTCCGGGGAGCCGCGGCCTTCCGCTTCCCCCGGCACACCTCCCGACACTCCTCCCGGCGCGCCCCCCGATCCGGCGGCCTTCCGCACCGCCTTCGAGGCCGCCCGGCTCGCCATGGCCCTGATCGACGGCGCCGGCCGGGTGGTGGTGGCCAACCAGGCGCTCGGCCGTCTGCTGGGCGCCCCCGCGGCGGAGCTCACCGGCACCCCCGTCACCGCCCTGGCCGGCATCGGCCTGGACGACCGGGCCCGCGCGGACTGCCAGGCCGTCCTGGAGGGGCGCAGCACCGGCATGAGCCTCACGCACCGCCTCAAGCACGAGGACGGCCGCTCCCTGTGGACCGAGGTCACCGTGGTGCCGGCCGACCGGACCGCCCCACGCCCCGGGGCCGGGGCCGGGGACCGGCCCGCACCGCGCCCCGGCACCGCGCTGCTGTCCGTCGCGGACGTCAGCGAGCGGCACGACCTGCGGCGGCGGCTGCGCAGGCTGCAGACGCACGACCCCGTCACCCGGCTGCCCAACCGGATCCTGTTCTTCGAGCGGCTGTCCGCCGCGCTCACCGGGTCCGCCACCGGCCGGGTCGGGCTGTGCTACCTGGACCTGGACGGTTTCAAGGCCGTCAACGACACCCTCGGCCACCGGATCGGCGACCGGCTCCTGGCCGCGGTCGCCCGGCGGCTGCGCCGGTGCGCCGAGCCGGGCGGGCATCTGGTTGCCCGGCTCGGCGGCGACGAGTTCGCCCTGCTAGCCGAGGCCTCGACCGGCACCCAGCCGCTGACCGAGCTGGCCCAGCGGATGCTGGCCGCGCTCCAGCAGCCGTTCGACCTGGCCGGACACCGGCTGGCCGTCTCCGCGAGCATCGGGGTGGTGGAGCGGCCCGTCGCCGGCACCACCGCCACGGAGCTGATGCAGGCCGCGGACACCACGCTCTACTGGGCCAAGGCGGACGGCAAGGCCCGCTGGACCCTCTTCGACCCCGAGCGCAACGCCCACCGGGTGGCCCGCCAGACCCTGTCCAGCACCCTGCGCCCGGCGCTGGAGAGCGGCGAGTTCGCGCTGGAGTACCAGCCGATCGTCTGTCTGCACGACGAGACGGTCGCCGGGGTGGAGGCGCTGGTGCGCTGGCGGCATCCGCAGTTCGGCACGCTCGGCCCGAACCAGTTCATCGGGCTGGCCGAGGAGAACGGCGCCATCGTGCCGCTCGGCCGCTGGATCCTCGCCGAATCGTGCCGCCAGGCCCGCCGCTGGCAGCTGGAGCGCCCCGATCTGCCGCTGTACGTCAGCGTGAACGTGGCCGTACGGCAGGTGTGGGACTCCGACCTGGTGGCCGATGTCGCCGCGATCCTGGAGGAGACGGGACTGCCCGCGGGGCTGCTGCAGCTGGAGCTGACCGAGTCGGCCGTGATGGGCTCGGCCGGCCGGCCGCTGAAGGCCCTCCAGGCCCTCTCGGACATGGGGGTGCGCATCGCGATCGACGACTTCGGCACCGGCTACTCCAACCTCGCCTATCTCAGCAGGCTCCCGGTGCGCGGTCTGAAGCTGGACGGAACGTTCGTGCGCGGGTTCCGCACCGCCCAGACCGTCAATCCCGCCGACGAGACGATCGTCACCTCACTGGTCCAGCTCGCCCACAACCTCGGTCTGACGGTCACCGCCGAGTGCGTCGAGGGCTCCGCACAGGCCGACCGGCTGCGGCGGATCGGCTGCGACACCGGCCAGGGCTGGCACTACTCCAAGCCCGTGCCGCCCGACCGCATCAGCCGGCTGCTGGTGGCCGGCGGACGGCCGTAGCCCGGCCGGGCCGGAGCCCGTCAGAGGCCGTAGGCGTCGGCGATCAGCTCGAAGCCGCGCACCCGGGCGGCGAGGCCGTGCACCGGCGAGGAGATCATCAGCTCGTCCGCGCCGGTGCGCCCGACCAGCTCGTCCAGACCCGCGCGGACCCGTTCCGCCGTGCCGTACACCAGGTCGGACAGCCAGCCGGCGACGAAGTCGCGCTCCGCCCCGCCCATGCCCCGCTCGTACTCCGCGGCCTCCTCCGGGCCGGGGACCAGTCCCGGACGGCCCCTGCGCAGCCACAGCACCGTCAGCGCGGCGGTCATCACCTCGCGGTACGCCTCCTCCTCCGTGTCCGCCGCCAGCGCCCCGACGCTGATCAGCGCGTACGGCTCGGCCAGCACCGCCGACGGCCGGAACGACGTGCGGTACAGCTCCAGGGCGGGCAGGGTGGCGGCGGCCGAGAAGTGATGGGCGAAGGCGAACGGCAGTCCGAGGCTCCCGGCGAGCTGTGCGCTGAAGCCGGAGGAGCCCAGCAGCCACACCGGCGGCCGGCTCACCGGCCGCACACCGCCGGGCACGCTTCCCTGGACCGGGCCGGGCACGGCGTGGATACGGGCGTGGGGGTGGCCGTCGGGGAAGTCGTCGTCGAGGAAGTGGACCAGCTCGTCGAGGAGCCGCGGGAACTCGTCGGCGAGCCGGTGCGGGTCGTCGGTGCGGCGCAGCGCGGCGGCCGTCGCCCCGTCGGTGCCGGGGGCGCGGCCCAGGCCGAGGTCGATCCGGCCGGGGGCGAGCGCCTCCAGGGTGCCGAACTGCTCGGCGATCACCAGCGGCGCGTGGTTGGGCAGCATCACTCCGCCCGAGCCGAGGCGGAGGGTGGTGGTGTGGGCGGCCAGATGGGCCAGGATGACGGCGGGCGCGGAGCTGGCCACCCCGGGCATGGAGTGGTGCTCGGCCACCCACAGGCGGTGGTAGCCGCGGCGCTCGGCCAGCCGCGCGATCTCCACGGAGGTGCGCAGGGCGTCGGAGGCGGTGTGCCCGGTCCCGACCATGGCCAGGTCGAGGACGGACAGCGGGACGGGCGCGGCGCCGCGGGCCGTGCCGCGGATGGCGGCACCGGCGGCACCACCGCCCGTGGCGTCGCCGTCCGCCGCACGGCCCTCCGTCCCACCGTTCCTGGTGCCGCCGTCGGTCGCGGGATCCATCGCGGGCTGCCTCCTCGTGGTACGTGCGCGCCGCGGTCGCGTACCGCGTGCGGTAAGGAGACAGCTCCCCCGGCCGGACCGTTATTCCCGCAGGTCCGCACGGTCCGAATGGCCCGAATGGTCCGGCCGCCCGCCGGGCGCCCGCCCGGCGAAGAGCGCGCCCAGGGCCGGGCAGTACGCCGTGCGGCCCAGCAGCCGCAGGCCCTCCCAGACGGTGACCTGGTTGGCGGTGAGCACCGGCTTGCCGAGCTCGGCCTCCAGCTCGGGCAGCCAGGCGGCGGTGTGCAGCGCGGTGTCGGGCAGCAGGACGGCCGCCGCGTCCGGATGGTCGCCCGCCCGGGCCAGGGCGAGCACCTCCGCCCGCCCCCAGGTGCCGACCTCGGCGGCGGTGATGATCCCGGCGCCGCGCACCGAGACGACCTCGGCGCCCGCCGCCTTCAGGAAGACCCGGAAGTGCTCGGCCACGTCCTCCGGATAGGTCGCGGCGATCGCGACCCGGTCGGCGCCCAGCGTCCGTACCGCGTGGGCGAAGGCGAAGGAGGTGCTGGACGCGGGCAGGCCGGCGACCTCGGACAGCTCGCGCGCCTGCCGGCGCGCGCCCTCCCAGCCGAAGACGAAGCTGGCGCTGGTGCAGGCCCACACCACAGCCCGCGCACCGCGCTCGCGCAGCTCCGCGACCCCGGCCGCCAGCCGGGCCGCCGACCCCATCTCCAGCAGCGCGTCCACCCGGTGCGCGTCCTCACCGATGTCGGTGTGCACCAGCGGCAGCCGCACCGCCGTGCCGGCCTCGCCGAGGATCGCCTCCAGCCGCGGGTAGTCGTCCTCGGCCGAGTGGCCGGGGTAGAGAAAACCGACCGTGTCTGCCATCCAGTCCTCCCGATCCGTATCCGTGGTGCATGCCGGTCTTGTCCTTCACGTGCGGACCCGTGTGCGGACCGGTCGCCGGGCCCGCCGGCTCAACCGGGCGGCAGGAGCCCCGGATCGTCCGGAAAGGGGGGCGGCTCCGGGCCGTCCGCCGCGTCCACCGCGTCCGGCGCCGGGCCGGCCGCCGGCCCGGCCAGGGCCGCCTCCGGCTCCGGGGGGCCGGGGACCGCGGGCCCCGGCACCCCCGGCAGCTCGGACAGCCCGGACAGCCGGGGGAGTTCGGGGAGTTCGGGGAGTTCGGGGAGTTCGGGGAGTTCGGGCATGCCGGACATCGAGGCCGGACCGCGCCGCGCCACCGGATCCAGCAGCGCCTGGTAGGGGCCGACCGCCCGCTTGCCGATGCGGCGCAGCGCCGACCAGAGGGTGACCTGGTTGGCCGACAGCACCGGCATCCGCAGCTCGGCCTCCAACTGGGGGATGGCGTCGTACGTGGGCAGGTTGGTGCAGCTGATGAAGAGGGCGTCGGGAGCGCCCACCGCGGCCTCGTGCGCCATGCCCACCACATCGCGGTACGGCACCCGCCAGATCTCCCGGGTCAGCCCCAGGTAGCTGCGGCCGGTGACCTCGATCCCGGCCTCGCCCAGGAACGCCTCCAGGGAGTCGGTCACCGACCCGGTGTAGGGGGTGACCACGGCGACGCGCCGCGCGCCGAGCTCCGTCAGCGCCTCCAGCAGGGCCCCCGAGGTGGTCAGCGCGGGGATCTCCCCCGCCTGCGCCATGGCGGCGCACATGGCGCGCTCCCCGCCGGTGCCCGCCACGAAGGAGCCGGAGGTGCAGGCGTACGCCACCACCTCCGGTGCCACGGCGCTCAGCGCCCGTACGGCCTCCCTGAGCGTCTCGTGCTCGCTGACGAGCCGGGCCAGGTCGAGGCTGACCTCGACGGGGACGAAGGGGGTACGGGTCAGGTGCAGCGAGACGTCGTCCGGGACCCAGCGCCACAGCTCCCGGTCGAGTGCGAAGTCGAAGGGCGCGACGACACCGATGCCGCGCTGCGGATGCGGACCGCCGGGACCGCCGAGAAACGAGACATCCATGAGCAACCCCTAAGAGGGTGTGGGGTGGCCAGGGGCCGATGACGGGGAAAAGCCGGCCGGAAGGGGCCGGGACGCCGGGGCAGATGCCTTCGTTGACGAAGGTAGTTACTTGTCCCTACCGTGGTCAATCCTCGCGTCTGTTTCCCCGTGACGCGTCCCCACTTCCAACGGACCGACTCGTATACTCACCCGCCCTCGTTGCGAAACGGTTTCCTCCTCATGTCCGTCTCCACTGTTCTCGTTCTCGGTGACGAGCCGCCGCCGAAACTCGACCGGCTGGCCGGTCGCGCCCGGGTGCGGTACGCCGACGAGAAGTCGCTGGCGGAGCTGCTGCCCGCCGCGGACGCGCTGCTGGTCTGGGACTTCACCTCCGACGCCGTACGCCGCTCCTGGCCCGGACCGGGCCGGCGGCCGGGCTGGGTGCACACCGCGAGCGCCGGGGTGGACCGGCTGCTGGGCTGCCCGGAACTGGTCGGCTCCCAAACGGTGATCACCAATGCGCGGGGGATCTTCGACCGGCCCATCGCCGAATACACGGCCGGTCTGGTACTGGCCATGGCCAAGGATTTTCCCGGAAGTTGGAAATTGCAGAACGAACGGCGCTGGCGGCACCGGGAGACAATTCGACTGGCCGGGACTCACGCGATCGTCGTAGGTTCCGGTCCCATCGGCCGGGAAATCGGCCGAACTCTTCTGGCACTGGGTGTCGAAGTGGAGCTGGTCGGCCGCCGGGGCCGCGACGGCGACCCGGATTTCGGGCGGGTTCACCCCTCCGCCGCGCTCGGCGGACTGCTTCCGTCCGCCGACTGGGTGGTGTGCGCGGCCCCGCTCACCACGGAGACCACCGGCATGTTCGACGCCGCCGCCTTCTCCCGCATGAAACCGGGGGCCCGCTTCGTCAACGTCGGACGCGGCGCCCATGTGGTGCAGGAGGATCTGGTGGCGGCGCTGGCCTCCGGCCGGCTCGCGGGCGCGGCGCTGGACGTCTTCGCCGAGGAGCCGCTGCCGCCCGACAGCCCGCTGTGGGACACCCCGGGTCTGCTGGTCTCCCCGCACATGAGCGGTGACACCCTCGGCTGGCGCGACGCCCTGGCCGAGCAGTTCTGCGACAACTTCGACCGCTGGGCGGCCGGCGAGCCGCTCTTCAACGTCGTGGACAAACAGCTGGGCTACGTACCGGACAGGAGCGCCCGATGAGCAACTCCACCACTGACGCACCCGGTGTCCCCGGCGCTCCCGGAGCCGCCGGCGACCTCACCCGGCTGACCGCCGCCCGGCTGGTCGAGGGCTACGCCGCGCGTGAGTTCAGCCCGGTGGAGGTGGTCCGCGCGGTGCTGGAGCGGTCCGAGAAGATCCAGCCGGCGGTGAACGCGTTCGTGCGGATCGACGCCGAGTCCGCGCTGCGGCAGGCCGGGGAGTCGGCCGAGCGGTGGCGGCGCGGCGAGCCGGCCGGGCTGCTGGACGGGGTGCCGGTGACGGTGAAGGACATCCTGCTGCTGCGCGGCGGCCCGACGCTGCGCGGCTCGTGGACCGTCTCCGCCGACGGCCCCTGGGACGAGGACGCCCCCTCGGTCGCCCGGCTGCGCGAGCACGGCGCGGTGTTCACCGCCAAGACGACGACCCCCGAGTTCGGCTGGAAGGGCGTCACCGACAGCCCCCGGCACGGCGCGACGGGCAACCCGTACGACCCGGCGCGCACCGCGGGCGGCTCCAGCGGCGGCAGCGCGGCGGCGGTGGCGCTGGGCGCCGGGCCGCTGAGCCTGGGCACCGACGGCGGCGGCTCGGTGCGCATCCCGGCGTCCTTCTGCGGGATCTTCGCCCTGAAGCCGACCTACGGACGGGTGCCGCTGTACCCGGCCAGCGCCTACGGGACGCTGGCGCACGTCGGCCCGATGACCCGGGACGCGCGGGACGCGGCGCTGCTGATGGACGTGATCACCGGGCCCGACCCCCGGGACTGGTCGCAGCTCGGGCCGGTGCCGGGCAGCTTCCGGGACGGGCTCGGCGGCGGGGTCGCCGGGCTGCGCATGGCGTACTCCCCCGACCTCGGCGGCCGGCCGGAGGACGCACCGGAGCCGTCGCCCGAGGTCGCCGGGGCGGTGCGGCGCGCGGTGGAGGTGCTGGCGGAGCTGGGGGCCGAGGTGGAGGAGGCCGATCCGGGCCTGCCCGACGCGGTGGAGTCCTTCCACACCCTGTGGTTCAGCGGCGCCGCCCGGGTGACGCAGCACCTGGACGCCGAGCGGCGCGCGCTGCTGGACCCGGGGCTGCGCGAGGCCTGCGAGCAGGGCGCGTCCCGCAGCGCGCTGGACTACCTGGCCGCGGTGGACGTGCGGATGGCGATGGGCAGGCTGATGGGCGTCTTCCACACCCGGTACGACCTGCTGGTCACCCCGACCCTGCCCATCACGGCCTTCGAGCTGGGGCACGAGGTCCCGCCGGGCGCCCCGTACCGCCGCTGGACGGGCTGGACGCCGTACACCCACCCCTTCAACATGACCCAGCAGCCCGCCGCCTCCGTGCCCTGCGGCACGGACGGCGCCGGGTTGCCTGTCGGGGTGCAGCTGGTGGGCGCGCGGCACGCGGACGCGCTGGTGCTGCGCGCGGCGCACGCGCTGTACGAGGCGGGGGTCGCCGACATCCCGCCGCCGCCGGTGCCGGCGGCGGCGGGTGCCGGTGCCGGCGGCGTCAGGCCCGCCGGAAGCTGAGGGTCTCGCCCAGCGCGCCGGACCGCCACAGGTCCTGGCAGGCGTCCGCCATCCGGTCCAGCCCGTCCACCACGCTCCCCCAGACGATTCCCGGCACCCAGCCGGCGTCACCGTTGATCAGCAGGTTGTTGCGCTCGTAGAACAGCGCCAGGTCCACCACCGTCCGCCGCCCCCGGTGCGCGGCACCGTTCTCGTAGCCGTACGAGGCGGTGCCGAGCTGGACGTCGGTGAAGGTGAAGTAGCACAGGTCCCCGGGGATGGGGGTGACGGTGGGGTTCTCCAGCGGCGGCTCGGCCGGGGCGAACACCGGCAGGAGTGTGTAGATCTCGTTGCGCGCGTACTTGGCGTGGTAGACGTCCCCGCCCAGCGGGAGGGCGTTCCACACCGCCTCGCAGGTGAGGGGCGCGCGGTCGTCGAGCAGTTTCGCGGTGCAGGTCACGCCCCGCTTTTCGAGCGACACTTCGATGAAACGGTCTGCCATTTCACTTCCTGTCCGTCGATTTCACTGCCAATACTGACGCAGCGCCCCACCCGGACAGTCAAGCCCGCAACGCCCGTATCAAGGGCTGGAAACGACAGGCATATCTTCCGCCCATCCGGGGTAGTGGCGCGCGCATGGCTCCACCACAGGGGAACGAGACAGGAAAAACGGACAACGACAGAGCACCTGACGGCCGGACGGGAGCCGGCCGGCGGATAAGCCGCCGCTCCCTGCTCGCGGGACTGACCGCGCTGGGAGCGGCGGGCGCGATGGGCACGGCGGCCGGCTGCAGCCGGGTGCCCGAGGCCGGCAAGGCCGGCGAGGGGAACCTGCTGGAGCGCCTGCGCGCGCAGGGCACCGTACGGCTGGGCATCGCGGGCGAGGTGCCCTACGGATACATCAACAAGCAGGGGGAACTGACCGGCGAGGCGCCGGAGATCGCGAAGGTCGTCTTCAAGCGGCTGGGGGTGGAGAACGTCGTTCCGGTGCCGACCGAGTTCGGGTCGCTCATTCCGGGACTGCGCTCGCAGCAGTTCGATGTGGTCTCCGCGGGCATGTACATCAACCCCGACCGGTGCGAGCAGGTCATCTTCTCCGATCCCGAGTACGTCATGCTCGACGCCTTCATCGTCCGCAAGGGCAACCCGAAGGACCTGCACAGCTACGAGGACATCGTGGAGAAGGGCGCCAAGATGGCGACCGGCACCGCGTACGCCGAGATCGACTACGCGGTGGCCGCCGGGGTCGACCGCGGCGACATCCTCATCCTGCCCGACCAGGTCGCCGGGCTGGCGGCCGTGGAGCAGGGCCGGGCGGACGTGTTCGCCGGAACCTCGCTGACCGTCCGGCAGGTGGTCGAGGGCAGCGACCGGGCCGAGGCCACCGAGCCCTTCCAGCCCATGGTGGACGGCGAGCCCGCGATCGGCGCGGGCGGCTTCGCGTTCCGGCCCACCGCCACCGTCCTGCGCGACGAGTTCAACAGGGAACTGCACAGGCTCAAGGAGAGCGGTGAGCTGCTGGAGATCATGCGGCCCTTCGGTTTCACCGAGGACGAGATGACCGACCTGACCGCGAAGGAGCTGTGCGCCTCATGACCTGGGCCCTGTGGGAGTCCTACATGCTCCCAGGCATCTGGATCACCATCCAGGTGACGGTGTACAGCGCGGCGCTGGCCGCGGTGGTCTCCTTCGCGATCGGCATGGCGCGCACCTCCCAGCTGTGGATCGTGCGCTTCCTGGCCGGCGCCTACTTCGAGATCTTCCGCGGCGCCTCGGCGCTGGTGTTCATGTTCTGGCTGTTCTTCGCCCTGCCGATCGCCTTCGGCTGGCAGCTCGTCCCCATGTGGGCGGGTGTGCTGGCGCTGGGCCTGACCTACGGGGCGTACGGCTCGGAGGTCGTGCGCGGCGCGCTGGCCGCGGTCGCCCCCGCCCAGCGCGAGGCGGGCATCGCGCTGAGCTTCACCCGCTTGCAGCGGCTGCGGCGCATCGAGCTGCCACAGGCGTGGCCGGAGATGGTCCCGCCGTTCAACAACCTCTCCATCGAGCTGCTGAAGGGCACCTCCCTGGTCTCGGTGATCAGCGTCGCCGACATGACCTTCGCGGCCAACCTCATCCGGTTCACCACCAACGAGAGCGCCCCGATCTACACGATCCTGCTGCTGATGTACTTCGTGCTCGCCTTCCTCATCACCCGGCTGATGCGCCTGGCCGAACGGAAGGCGAAGGCCGGGATCGGGCAGGAGCCGCCACCGCGGGAGAGCCTGCTGGGCGGTATGCGCCGCCGGTCGAGGACCGCCGACCCCGTCACCGGGGCCGTCATCACGGGGGGCAGGCAGTGAACTGGAACTGGGACGTCGTCGGCGACTTCATGCCGCGCTTCTGGGACGGGCTGCTCGTCACCCTCCAGGCGCTGGTGTTCGGCTCGCTGCTGGCCTTCACCCTCGGTCTGGTGTGGGCGATCGCGCAGCGCTCGAGACAGGCGTGGATCCGGATGCCGGTGACCGCCGTCACCGAGTTCATCCGCAACACCCCGCTGCTGGTGCAGCTGTTCTTCCTCTTCTACGTGGTGCCCGAGTGGGGTCCGGCCATGTCCCCGCTGGTGACGGGCGTGATCGGACTGGGCCTGCACTACTCGACGTACACCGCCGAGGTCTACCGGGCCGGCATCGACGGGGTGCCCGCCGGGCAGTGGGAGGCGGCCACGGCGCTCAGCCTGCCGCCGGTGCGGACCTGGACGGCCGTGATCCTGCCGCAGGCGATCCGCCGGGTGGTGCCCGCGCTGGGCAACTACGTCATCGCCATGCTGAAGGACTCGCCGCTCATCGCGATCATCGGCGCGCTGGAGATGCTCGGCGAGGCCCGTGCCTACGGCTCCGAGACCTTCCGCTTCCTGGAGCCGATCACCCTCGTCGGCATCGCCTTCATCGTCATCGCCTACCCGGCTTCCCTCCTCATCCGAGCTCTGGAGCGTCGTCTTGCCCGCTGAGACCACCCACACCAATCCCGCCTCGGACGGCCGCGAGCTGATCCTCTTCGACAAGGTGACCAAGCGGTTCGGCGACCATGTCGTCCTGGACCAGCTGGAGTTCAGCGTCTCCGCGGGGAAGCACGTCACCCTCATCGGCCCCTCCGGCTCGGGCAAGACCACGATCCTGCGGCTGCTGATGACCCTGCTGAGGCCCGACGAGGGCACCATCCTCGTCGACGGCGACCACCTCTTCCACGAGGAGAAGGGCGGCAGGCTCGTCCCGGCGGGCGAGAAGCACATACGCGAGGTGCGCAAGAAGATCGGCATGGTCTTCCAGCAGTTCAACCTCTTCCCCAACATGAAGGTGCTGCGGAACATCACCGAGGCGCCCGTCCACGTCCTGGGGCTGGGCAAGGACGAGGCCGAGCAGCGGGCCCGCGAACTGCTGGAGATGGTCGGGCTGACCGAGCACATCGACAAGTACCCCTCGCAGCTCTCCGGCGGACAGCAGCAGCGGGTGGCCATCGCCCGCGCGCTGGCCATGCGGCCGCAGGTGCTGCTGCTGGACGAGGTGACCTCGGCACTCGACCCCGAGCTGGTCGCCGGTGTGCTGGACGTGCTGCGGGACATCGCGCACAGCACCGACATCACCATGCTCGTCGTCACCCACGAGATGAACTTCGCCCGCGACATCTCGGACGAGGTGCTGATGTTCAACGAGGGGAAGGTCATCGAGTCCGGACCGCCGGAGAAGATCTTCAACGACCCGGACCACGAGCGCACCCGGGAGTTTCTCAGCGCGATCCTCTGATCCCGGCGCCCGACCGGAGTACGGTGGTCCGCGTTTCGGAAGCGGGCCGCCGGCCAATGCTTCTGGGCACGGGGCGGTGGCGGCCGCCCGCCGCCGCCCCGCGGGCGGCGGACGATCCGCGGACCCGACCGGCGCCGGCTCCCCGCCGGGGCGGTCCCGCCCCTGAGAGGGACACCGTGACACTGCTGGACTTCCCCGGGGACCTCCCCCCGGAGCACTCCCCGGACCGGACGCCGGGCCACGCGCCGGACCGGGTGCCGGAGCACGACACGGGGCCGGTGCCCCTGGGGTCGGTGCGGCACGCGCTGCGCGTCCTGGAGGCGGTCGCCGCGCACGGGGAGGGCATGACCGGGGAGCTGCTGGCCCGGGAGACCGGGCTGGCGCCCGCGCACCTCGCCGGCCTGCTGCGGATCCTGCACCGCGAGCGGTACCTGGAGCGCCTCGCCGACGGCACGTACGCCGTCGGCGAGGCGGCGGCGCTGCTCCGCGGCGGCGGGGACCGGGAACAGACGCTGCACGGACGGCTGTGGCGGACGCTCGCCCGGCTGCGGGACACCCTCGGCGCGGCGGTCTGCCTGGGCCGCTACCGGGACGGCGAGCTGGAGATCGTCCTGTCCGCCGAGAGCCCGGGCGCCCCGGCGCCCGACGGCTGGCCGGACATCCGGGCCACCGGGCACGCCACCGCGGTGGGCAAGTGCCTGCTCGGCCAGCTGGACCACGAGGCCCGCCGGGACCATCTCGCCCGGTACCGGCCGATCCGGCTGACCCCGTACACCGTCGCCGACGAGCGGGCGCTGCTGGGCGCCCTGGACCGGCAGCCGCCGACCGTACCGGTCCTCGACCTGCGGGAGTGCTCGCTCGGCACGGTCTGCGCGGCCGTGCCGGTCACGGCCGGGGCGACGGTCGGCTCCCTGGGGCTGGCGCTGCCCGTCGAGGACGCCCACCGGCTGCGGCGGACCGCCGAGGAGCTCAACACGCACGCCGCCCGGATGCTGCTGCCGCTCGCCCTGTGAGCGGGCACCGCCGGCGGGCGGGTATCATCGGTGCCGACGGCGCGCTCGGGCGCGCCGCGGGCGCCGCTAGCTCAGTTGGTTAGAGCAGCTGACTCTTAATCAGCGGGTCCGGGGTTCGAGTCCCTGGCGGCGCACCGGAGGCCGAGGGCCCCGCACACGGTGCGGGGCCCTCGCCGTGTCCGTGAGTCCGTGAAAGGCTCCGGCGGCGGTGCGCCGGTCAGGACCGGGTGTCGCGCGAGCCGTCCACCGCGGGGGTGTGCCCGAACTTGTCGACGGCCTGGTAGTAGATCCAGGCGGTGCTGTCGCAGGAGGTCCTCGTCGCTCCGCTGTAGCGGGCGCACACCCGCTTGAGGTCGGCGTGGAAGGCGTTGTCCAGCCGGGCCTTGTTGGCGTCGAAGGAGCCGGCCGCCTTGTAGTTGCGGTAGCCGAAGTCATGGCGGGCGCAGGCGGTCTGGAAGGGGAAGCCGAAGGGGTTGTCGGGAGAGCTGCTGCAGTAGTCGGTGGACCAGTCGAAACCGTAGGCGCTCCAGGCCCCCCGGTCGTTCCGGGCGGACAGCCAGGCGTCGTGGCTGCTCGCGCTCGTCTGGGTCCAGCCGCTGAGCACCCGGGGCTTGTCGGCGGGGGCCGCGGTGGCGGGCCCCGCCAGGCCGAGCAGGGCCGCCGTGGCGACGGTGGACAGGGACACGGTCAGGGACACGGCGGATCTGCGGCGCATCGGGGACCTCCGGAAGCGGGAGCGGTGGGGCGCCTCGGCGGAGTCCGGCGAGGCGGGGAGCCTTCGGAAGGGGTATCACCCGCACCCCGGCACTGTCATGTACAGATTCAGCCAGGAGTCCGATATCCGACCACCATTGACCGGATAACTGCCCCGGGCACGGCGGGCGTGCCTGCCCCGGAACGCCGCGGTGGGGACGGGCCCGGGGCCCGCCCCCACCCGGAACCGGCTTCCGGCGCGATCAGAACTCGACGTCGGAGCAGGAGTAGAACGCGTTGGCCGTGTCATGGACGGTCCAGACGGCCAGGATGAGGTGCCGGCCGGACTTCTGGGTCGGAAGGCTGCCCTGGTGCCGCTCGGTGGCGGCGGGCTGGCGGCCGCCCATGTGCACCGTCATGAACGGCTGCGGCTCCAGGTCGGCCCGGGTGAGCGGCTTGTTCGGGTCCCAGCCGTTCTTGGTGATGTAGTACTTGAAGTCGGTCGTGCTGTGCCGCGCGGTCATCTTCCAGGTGAAGGTGAAGCCCTGGCCGGGGGTGAGCTTCGTGGCGGGCCAGTTGCCGCCGCGCGGGTCGTCCAGCTGGGCGAAGCGGGAGTTGCCGCCCGCGCAGATCCGGCCGTCGGCGGGACCGGCGGCCGGGAAGCCCTTGGGGCCCTCGACGCTCTGGGGCTCCCACTGGATGCCGCCGCAGTCGCCCACTGTGCCGTTGGCGCAGTGCGCCTGCCGGCTCAGCGGCGAGTCGACGTAGCCGTGTGCCTGGGCGGTGCCGCCGGTGGCGAGCACCGTCGTCGCGGCCACACCGAAACCGATCAGGGCTGTGGTGATCCTCTTACGCATTGTCGCGCTCCTGAACGTGGGGGGGCTTCCGGTCCGCCGGGGCAGGCCGGAAGGGGAGTCAGGTCTAGACCAAGACTGACCGTAATCCTTCCTACTGGTCATGTCCAGACCAAACGAAGGAGAGAGCCACCCACGGAGCGTCCCGCGACGCCTCGACGATGCCGGCGTTGGGCATGTCGTTGGTCCGCACCCAGTCCCGGGCCGCCCGGTCCGTACGGCCGCCCGCGAGCTGGCGCTCGACCAGCCGCCGGCGGCGCTCCTCCGGGTCGGCGTCGACGTACCACAGCTCGTCCAGGCACTCGCGCGCCCCGGACCAGCCGGGGAGCTCACAGGCCAGGTAGTTGCCCTCGGTCACCACCAGCCGGGTCCCGGGACGGACCACGTGCCGGGCCGCGACCGGTTCGTCCAGCGCCCGGTCGAAGTCGGGCACGTAGACGTCGTGCTCCGGTTCGTCCACCAGCCGCCGCAGCAGGGCCGCGTAGCCGTGCACGTCGAAGGTCGGCGGCGAGCCCTTGCGGGCGGCCAGCCCCAGCCGGTCCAGCTGGGCGTTGGACAGATGGAAACCGTCGAGCGGCACGTACGCCGCCGCCCGCGGCCCGTACCGCTCCCGCAGCCGCGCCACCAGCGCCACGGCGAGCGTGGACTTGCCCGCGCCGGGCGGTCCGGCGAGCCCGAGCACGGCCCGTCCTCCGCTTCCGCGGGCCGCCAGCCCCCGGGCCATCGCCGCCAGCTCACCGGTACGCATCACTCGGGACATCATCACGAGGAGTATGCACGCGTGCCGCCGGGTGTCCCGGAGCCGGGGCCGGGAACGGACCGTGCCGGCTGCGGGAGCCGGCACACCGCGAGGTCGGGTATGCTGGTTCCCGCAGGTCGGCACGGTCCGGCGCCACACGGCGCGGGTCCGGTCCCTGCGGGCGCCGCTAGCTCAGTTGGTTAGAGCAGCTGACTCTTAATCAGCGGGTCCGGGGTTCGAGTCCCTGGCGGCGCACCCGTTCGCTCCGGGCCCCCACCGCCTCCGCGGTGGGGGCCCGGAGCGTTTCCCGTGCCGCGGGCCCGGCAGGCCCGGCGGTCCCGTCCGCGGCGTCGGCCCGCGCGTCAGTCGATGCCCCGGCAGATGTGCTGCTCGCCCTCGTCCTCGTCGCCGTCCCCGGCCAGCCGCAGAGGCGGCGGCGGAAGGCCCGGCTCGTCGAGCGCCCGCACCGGCGCGGGCAGTCCGTCGGCTTCCGGTTGCACTGTGTCATACATGGCGGAACGACAGCCTCCTGATCCGGGGATTCCGGCTCCGGGTACCTCGCGCCCGGCTCTTCAATCCCGGCCCGGTCCGACTCGCTCGGATGGCGGAAGGTTCCGCTCCCGCTCCGACACTTTCGATCACGCTCTGTTGCGGGCATGCGACTGCCTGCCATCATGAGTCCCGCCGTCCGGGGCGGGGCAGGGGTGGCCGGCCGGCCACCGCCTTCCGGCCGGCGGCCGAAGGACATCGCCTCCGGCGGGGAGACCGGGGGCGGGAGGTCCCGGGCCGCGGCGCGGAAGCCCCGCGGTCACGGGAACACGTACCGAAGTGCACCGCGCCACGGCAGGGGAGCCGGAGCGCGGGGCATCAGTCGAGGGCGCGCGGTCCGCCGCGCGCGGGGGGTTCGAAGTCATGACGCCGACGCCTGCTGGCGCCGGGCAGCCGCAACGGCCTGCCCCGGATCCGTCCCGGACGGTCACACTGCGAGTACCCCGCCGGCTCCGCCGCGGCCGGGAGACCGGCGACCGCGGCGGAGGGGCGCGGTGGCACGAGGCACCACCGCGCTACGACTACGAGCACTACAGCCGGCTCGCCGGCCCGCTCACCCGGCCGGATCCGGACCGGCCGTACCGGGTGCGCTACCGCGGCCTGCTCGCCCGGGAACCGCACCGGATCGGTGCCGCCCTGCTGCTGGGTGCCGCGCCGCTGGTCTCCCTCGGGCTGCTGGTCTGGCTGCTGCAGCCCGGCCACTGGACCAGGCGCGACGACGGCGCGGTCTCCGACCTGGTCCTCAAGCTCGACGTCGTGATGCTGGTCTCGATCGGGCTGATCGAACTGTTCCGCACCCTCAACGTCCTCTCCAACGCGCACGCCACCCTGGTGGCCCGCGACCCGGTGCCGGTGGTGCCCGAGTCCGGCACCCGGGTCGCCTTCCTGACCT
This sequence comes from Streptomyces rubellus, assembly GCF_036323805.1. Taxonomy (NCBI): domain Bacteria; kingdom Bacillati; phylum Actinomycetota; class Actinomycetes; order Kitasatosporales; family Streptomycetaceae; genus Streptomyces; species Streptomyces rubellus. The sequence continues at coordinate 130,606 of NZ_JAZDCX010000001.1, read as the reverse complement.
CCTTCGTGCCCGGCAAGGAACCACTGGGGATGGTCACCAGGACCCTGGCGGCGGCCGTACGGGTCCGCCACCGGGGGACGGTGCACGTCTGGCTGCTCGACGAGGGCGACGACCCCGAGGTGAAGAAGGTCTGCGCGCGCCTGGGCGTGCGCCACTTCTCCCGCAAGGGCGTACCCGAGTGGAACCGGGCCAGGGGCCCGCACCGCGCGAAGACGAAGCACGGCAACTACAACGCCTGGCTGGCGGCGCACGGCGACGACTACGACTTCTTCGCCTCGGTGGACACCGACCACGTGCCGCTGCCCAACTACCTGGAGCGGATGCTCGGCTACTTCCGCGACCCGGACGTCGGCTTCGTCGTCGGCCCGCAGGTGTACGGCAACTACGACACCTTCGTCACCAAGGCCGCCGAGAGCCAGCAGTTCCTCTTCCACGCCCTGATCCAGCGGGCCGGCAACCGCTACGGCGCGCCGATGTTCGTGGGGACCAGCAACGCGGTGCGGATCAGCGCGCTGAAGCAGATCGGCGGCCTGTACGACTCCATCACCGAGGACATGGCCACCGGCTTCGAGATGCACCGGGCGCGCAACCCGCGCACCGGCCGCACCTGGCGCTCGGTCTACACCCCGGACGTACTGGCCGTCGGAGAGGGCCCGAACTCCTGGACGGACTTCTTCACCCAGCAGCTCCGCTGGAGCCGCGGCACCTACGAGGCGATCCTCGGGCAGTTCTGGAAGGCGCCCTTCACCCTGCCGCCCGGCAAACTGCTCAACTACACGCTGCTGGTCGTCTTCTACCCGATGTCCGCACTCAACTGGATCCTGGCCGCGCTGAGCTGCGCGCTCTTCCTGGGACTGGGCGCCTCCGGGGTGCGGATCGACCCGGTGGTCTGGATGATGCTCTACGGCAACGCCTCCGCTCTCCAGATCGGCCTGTACGTCTGGAACCGGCGGCACAACGTCTCCCCCCACGAGCCGGAGGGCTCCGGCGGTGTCGCGGGCATGGTGATGTCGGCGCTCTCCGCACCGGTCTACGCACGCTCGCTGCTGGACGCGGCGCTGCGCCGCAGGAGCGGTTTCGTGGTGACACCCAAGGGCGACTCGGCCAGCCCGGACACCCTGTTCGGCACCTTCCGAATACACCTGTTCTTCGCCGCCGTGTTCGGCGGTTCGCTGGCCGGCTCCTTCTGGCTGGGCCACGACCATCCGGCGATGATCACCTGGGCCGCGCTCGCCCTGCTGATCACCGCGGCGCCGATCGCCGTCTGGCGCTGGACCCTGTGGCGGGAACGCGGCAGCCGGAGAAGGCGGCCCGGTCCGGACGCCCCGGCGGGTGCGGCGGCCGTACCCGCCGGGGCGCCCGCCGTCTCCACCGCGCACACCGCGTCCGGCACACCCGGCGTGCCCGCCGCGGCGGACGAGGCCCTGCAGACCGTCCCCGGGGGAGAGCACCGATGACGTACCGCCCGAGCCGCCGCTTCCGCCGGATCGCCATCGCCTCGGCGGTCGTCGCCGCCCTCGCCGGAGCCAACGGCCCGGCCCTCTACCGCTTCGGCGGCGAGGCCTGGCACGACCACCGGATCAACCAGCCCGGGTACAAGGCGGCCAACGGCCACTGGAGGACCGTGGACGTCCCGGAGAGGTACCGCGTCAACACCATCCACGCGGCGCTGCTGCACACCGGCAAGGTGCTGCTGATCGCGGGGTCCGGCAACGACGCCGAGCAGTTCCGGGCCAAGACCTTCCGCACGGTGCTGTGGGACCCGGAGAGGAACACCTTCGCGAACATCCCCACGCCCAAGGACCTGTTCTGCGCCGGACACACCCAGTTGCCCGACGGGAGGCTGCTGGTGGCCGGCGGCACCCAGCGCTACGAGACCCTCGAGGGCGACGTGGAGAAGGCCGGCGGCCTGATGGTCGTCCACAACGAGGACCCGGACAAGCCGGTGACCCTCCCGGCCGGCACCCGCTTCACCGGCCGCGCCAACGGGAGGACCTTCGCCTCCCAGGCCCCGGTCGTGGTGCCGCGCGCCAGGAAGACCACCGCCCCCGGGACGGGGAAGGTGACGGTCACCGTCAGCACCGCCCGGATCTACGTGGAGGCCCTGAGGAAGGGCCGGAGGCACCAGACCGGCACCCAGGACCAGTACCGCGTCCACGGGCTGAGGGGTGCCGACCGGCGGAACGTCTACGGGATCGCCCAGAAGCTCTCCTTCGACAAGAAGGACTTCCAGGGCATCAGGGACTCCTACGAGTTCGACCCGGTGGCCGAGCGGTACGTCAGGGTCGACCCGATGAACGAGGCCCGCTGGTACCCGACCCTGACCACCCTGGCGGACGGCAGCGTCCTGTCGGTCTCCGGGCTGGACGAGATCGGCCAGGTCGTCCCCGGCAAGAACGAGATCTACGACCCGGAGACGAAGAAGTGGTCCTACCTGCCGGAGGAGCGCTTCTTCCCCACCTATCCCGCCCTCTTCCTCGCCACCGGCGGCAGGATCCTCTACACCGGCTCCAACGCCGGGTACGGCCCCGCCGACGAGGGCCGCACCCCCGGCCTGTGGGACCTGCGGACCAACGAGTTCCGGGAGGTGCCCGGCATCGGGGACCCGGACGTCCTGGAGACCTCCATGTCGGTGCTGCTGCCCCCCGCACAGGAACAGCGGTACATGGTGCTCGGCGGCGGCGGGGTCGGCGAGAGCCGCAGGGCCACGGCCCGGACCGGCATCGTGGACCTCACCGGGCCCGAGCCGCGGTTCACCCCCGGCCCGGACCTGTACGCGCCGGTCCGCTACCCCAGCAGCGTGATCCTGCCCGACGACACCGTGCTGACCACCAACGGCTCCGGCGGCTACCGCGGCCGCGGCGGCTCCGACGTGCTGCGGGCCGAGCTGTACGACGCGAAGGCGAACACCGTCCGCGCGGTCGCCGACCCGCTGGTGGGCCGCAACTACCACTCCGGCGCCCTGCTGCTGCCCGACGGCCGGGTGATGACCTTCGGCTCGGACTCGCTCTTCGCCGACAGGTCCGACACCCGGCCGGGCGAGTTCCAGCAGCAGATCGACCTCTACTCGCCGCCGTACCTCTTCCGGGGGAGACGGCCCGAGCTGCGCGGCACCGGTGAGCCGCGGACGGTGGAGCTCGGCGGGCGGGTGACGTTCGCCTCGGAGGACGCGGCGAGAGTGCGGACCGCCCGGCTGGTCCGGCCCGGCTCCTTCACCCATGTCACCAACGTCGAGCAGCGCTCCGTCGCCCTGGAGTTCGAGCGGGCGGCGGACGGGCTGACGTTCACCCTCCCGGACGACCCGTCGCTGGTGCCGCCGGGCTACTACATGCTGAACGTGCTGGACGGCGAGGGCGTCCCGTCCGAGTCGGTGTGGGTCCGGGTCCCGGTCTCGCCGGACGCGGAGCCGGTCACCGTCGCCCCCGACTGAGCCACCGGGCCGGGGGCCGGGGAGCCGGACGCGCGCCGGGCGCGCGTCCGGCACGGTGCCCTACCCCCCCCCGCGTTGCGGGCCAGTTCGAGCGCGTACTCCTCCCACCACGCGCCCGCCTTCGGACCGCCCTTGCAGGTGCCGTCCGACTCCCCGGGGCGCTTGATCCACAGATAGGCGTCCACCAGTTCCTCACCGGTGTCCGTCGTCGGCGCCTCGCCCAGCGCCCGGCCCGGCGGGTTGCACCAGCTCTCGGCGTCCCCCGCGCCGCCGGCCCCGTCGGCCGGCCCGTTGCCGTTGCGGCTGGTGTCGATCACGAAGTGCTTGCCGCCGAGCAGCGCCGACAGCCGCCTGCCGTAGGCGACGTTCTCCTCCGTGGTCCGGTAGTTGGAGACGTTGAGCGCGAAGCCGTCCGCGCGGTCGGCACCCGCCCGCCGCAGCGCCCCGGCCATCGCGCCGGGGTCCCGGATCCAGCGCGGATTGCCCGCGTCCAGGTAGACCGTCGTCCCCGGAAGGTCCTTGAGCCGCCGCACGGTCTCGCCCAGCAGCGCGTACCGCTCCTCGTGGAACTCCCGGGGAGTGCAGCCGTCCAGGACGTGCGGCAGCGCGTCGGGCTCGACGATCACCGTGGCGGACCGGTCCCCGATGCCCTCGGCCACGCCGTCGAGCCAGGCCCGGTAGGCGTCGCCGTCCGCCGCGCCCCCCTGCGAGTACTGACCGCAGTCGCGGTGCGGGATGTTGTAGAGGACCAGCAGGGCGGTGCGGTCCGCCCGCTCCGCGGCCTCGGTGAGCTCTCTGGTCTGCCCCTCGGGATCGTCGGTGCCGATCCACTCGGCGACGGGCTGGGCGGCGATCCGCTCGATCAGCCCGGCCTCCTCCTCCCGCCCGGCACGGCGCAGCTCGGCCAGCCGCCGGACGGCCGTCCCCTCGGGGTTGACCCAGTACGGGACCTGTCCGGCGGGCCGCTGCCCCACCGGGGCCGTCCCCTCGCCGGACCCGTCCGGCCGCTCGGAGGAACTCCCCCCGAAGAGCCCGGAACAGCCCGTAACCAGCACCAGGACCCCCACCACGGCCCCCCGGGCCGCTCGCCGGAACCGCGCGGCGCCGGGCCGCCGGCCGGTATGGCAGCCGTACATCCACTCCCCCTTGGATCGGCACAAACCGGTCGGACCATCCTGGCACATTGACAGCCTCCGGATGGGCTGGGAACCTCCGACCGAGCACATCTTCATATCGAGGCGACGGTGCGCAGGAACCCGGTGCGAGTCCGGGACGGTCCCGCCACTGTGACCCGCGGCCCCACGGGCCCGGGGAGTCAGGAACTGGCCCGTCGCTTCTCCCGTCAATGGGGCGTGGAAACCCCAGGAGGAGGAATCGCGGATGTCCCCGCACACCGCCGGCACCACGGCAGGCATCCCGGCCGACGGCACCGCCGTCGCCGACGCCACGGGCCGGGCCCGGGACTGGACGATCGCCGCGGCCGCGGTCGTCGTCGCGCTCATCGCGCTCTACGCCGTCTTCGTGGACAACGGCCAGCTCGTCTCCGCCACCGGCTCGTACCTGCACGAGTTCGCACACGACGGGCGGCACCTGTTCGGTGCCCCCTGCCACTGAGCGGAACCGCACCATGACCGCGGTGACCTCTCAGGATCCCGTCCGGAGCCCCGCGGCCCGCACCGCCGACCGTCCCGTGCTGCCCCTGCTCAGGCGGGGGCTGGCCGCGGGCGGTCCGGCCGGGCTGGCCGCCGGGCTGTTCTCCCTGCTGCTGGCCGAACCGCTGATGGACCGGGCCATCGCGCAGGAGGCGGAACGGCACACCCACGGCGCCACGGGCGTGACGGCCCACCACGAGGAACTGTTCTCGCGCGGCACCCAGCACTTCGGGCTGGTGGTGACCGCGGTGGTCGTCGGGCTGGCGCTGGGTGTGTTCTTCGCCGTCGCCTACGCCCTGCTCCACCGCTCCGACGCCCTGACCGAGCGGCCCTGGAGCAGGTCCCTGCTGCTGGCGGGAGCGGGCTTCACGGCCCTGTCCCTGCTGCCCGGACTGCGCTATCCGGCCAACCCGCCGGGGGTCGGCGACGGCGGCACCGTCCAGGAGCGCCAGGTGCTGTGGCTGGCCGCGCTGGCGGTCGGCGTACTGGGCATGCTGCTCGCCCGGCAGCTCCACCGGCGGCTGGCCGACCGGGAGGCGCCGGTGCGCCAGCTCGCCGTGGCCGGCGCGGTGGTGGCCACGGGCGCGGCGCTGTTCCTGCTGCCGGGCAACCCCGATCCGGTGGCGGTGGACGCCCGGCTGCTGTGGGACTTCCGGATGCTCTCGCTGGCCTCCCACGCCGTGCTGTGGGCGGCCCTGGGGATCGCCTTCGGCCTGCTCGGCCTGCGTGCCGCACGGGCGGCGGGGGCCGGCGGCACGGCGGGGACGGGCGGCGGCACGGCCGCCTGAGCCGCCCCCGTCAGTCCCGTCATCAGCCCTGCCACTCCAGCGCACCGGTGTCCGGCTCCCGCGCGGGCCGGACACCGGTGAGGTAGGCGGAGACCACCAGGTTGGCGGTGTAGGAGCGGCTGTCCCGGTCGAAGTCCCCGGTGCAGGTGATCAGCCGCAGCTCGGCACGGCCGGCGCGGCGGGCGCCGTAGACCCTCGCCGGGTCGAAGTCGGCGCGTTCGGCGACCGAGACGTCCTCGGCCGTGAACTCGGCGACCGTGCCGTCCGCGCGGGTCACCCGCACCCGGTCGCCCGGCCGCACCGACGCCAGCCGGTGGAAGACCGCCGGGCCGCGGTCGGTGTCCACATGGCCCACGAGCAGCGCCGCGCCCTCGGTCCCCGGCTCCGGGCCGTCCCGGTACCAGCCGACCACCCCGGGGGTGTCCATCGGCGGCGGCCGGACCGCGCCCTCGCTGTCCAGGCCCCGTTCGACGATCCGGGCGTGGACGCCGGCGGCCTCGATGTCGACGCGCCACGGTTCGGCCGCCGGCAGCGGGGCGTGGGCGGCGGGCAGCGTACGGCCGGAGGCGCCGTCCGTACCGCCGGCCGGGTCGTGCCGGGCGCCGCTGCCCGGGCGCGGGTCCGGCGGCGCCACCGCGGCGGGATCGGACAGTTCCCGTCCCCACAGCCACACGGCGGTCAGCAGCACGGCCCACACCACCGCCGCCGCCAGCCGGCCGGCGGAGGAGGCGCGCGGCTCGCCGTCCGCGGGCCGGCCGTATCCTCCGTACACGGCCGGCCCGGTCAGCCGTCGGTGCCGTGGGAGCGGGCCCGGCGCCGCGACAGGACCGCCCGCCAGGCCACCACCAGACCGACCGCGCCCGCCAGGGCGGCGCCCAGGGCGGTGTGGAGGGCGCCGGGCCCACTGTCCCCGGCGGTGCCGCCGCCACCGGCCGGCACGGGGGCGACCGGACTCCCGGCGGTGTCCCCGGCGGGGCTCTCGGCGGTGTTCTCGGCAGGGCTCTCGGCGGGGCCCTCCGGCAGATCCGCGGAGGGATCGGCGGAGGGCGCCGCCGACGGGCGGGCGGAGGGCTCGCCCGCGGTCCCGTCCCCGTCACCGCCGCCACCGCTGGGGTCCACCGTCACCAGACCGGTCAGTGCGGCCCCGGCGCCCTTCCCGGCGCCCTCGCACTCGACCGTGACCCGGTGCTTCCCCGGCTCGGTGTCCGAACGGACGGCCGCCTCCCCGCGCAGTCCGCCGCCGGGCGCGGGAGCCAGCAGCGCGTCGGTGACGAACGCCGCGGAGCGGGCGGTCCCCGCCGTGCCCTCGCAGGCGGCGGCCAGCAGTTCCACCTCGGTGCCGGGACGGACGTTCCGGGGCACGACCCGTACCTCCGCCCCGTCCGCGGAGGCCCGGGGGCTCCCGGTGCCCGGACTCTCGGCGGCCGGGCTCCCGGCGGCCGCGGCGGCGGGAGCGCCCAGCGCCACCGCGGCGCAGACGGTGAGCGCCACGGCCAGGGCGCGCGGCGCGGAGCGTACGGTGCCGGACCGTGCGGTGCGGACGGTGACCGTGCAGGTGCCCATGTCGAACCTCCGGATCGGTACTCCGAAGATCCGTCGCGCGGTCCCCGGCCGCATCCCGGCACCGGCGAAAGCTGCTCCGTTCGGGTCTGACCGGGGCCCGGCCCGTCCGGCCCCGGTCAGACCCGCTCAGACCCGCTCGACGAGGTCCGCGATCGAGTCCACGACCGTGGAGGGCCGGAAGGGGTAGCGGTCGATGTCGGCCGTCCCGGTCAGCCCGGTGAGGACGAGGAAGGTCTCCATTCCGGCCTCCAGCCCGGCCAGCACGTCGGTGTCCATCCGGTCGCCGATCATCGCGCTGGACTCGGAGTGCGCGCCTATCACGTTCAGCCCGGCCCGCATCATCAGCGGGTTGGGCTTGCCGACGAAGTACGGCTCGCGCCCGGTCGCCTTGGTGATCAGTGCCGCGACCGATCCGGTGGCCGGCAGCGCGCCCTCGGCGGACGGCCCGGTCTCGTCGGGGTTGGTGGCGATGAACCGCGCCCCGTCGTTGATCAGCCGGATCGCCTTGGTGAGCGCCTCGAAGCTGTAGGTGCGGGTCTCGCCCAGGACGACGTAGTCGGGCTCGGTGTCGGTGAGGATGTACCCGATGTCGTGCAGGGCGGTGGTCAGCCCGGCCTCGCCGATGACGTACGCGGTGCCGCCCGGCCGCTGGTCCTCCAGGAACTTGGCGGTGGCCAGGGCGGAGGTCCAGATGTTCTCCACCGGCACCTCCAGACCACCGCGCTTGAGCCGGGCGTGCAGGTCGCGGGGCGTGTAGATCGAGTTGTTGGTCAGCACCAGGAACGGCCTGCCGGTCTCCCGCAGCCGTTTGATGAAGGCGTCGGCCCCGGGGATCGGCACCCCCTCGTGGACGAGGACGCCGTCCATGTCGGTGAGCCACGACTCGATCGGTTTGCGCTCCGCCATCAGTCACTCCTGCCTGTCGTACGCCTCGGTGGGTGCGGCTGCCGCACACCGCTTCGTGCTGCGCCGACCGCCCCAGGGTAGCCACCGCGTACCCGGCCCGGACCGGCCGCCCACCCGTGCCGGGGGCGGTGTGCCGCCGTCCGCGCCGGATGCGAGGGTGACCCCATGGACACCACTTCCCGCCCCCTGCGCGTCGGTCTGATCGGCTACGGCCTGGCCGGCGCCGTCTTCCACGCACCGCTGATCGCCGCCACCGACGGACTCGTCCTGGACACCGTCGTCACCTCCGACCCCGAACGGCAGCGGCAGGCCCGCGCCGAGCACGGCGAGAACCTGCGCACCGCCGCGGACTCCCGCGAGCTGTTCGACCGGGCCGGCGAGCTGGACCTCGTCGTCGTCGCCTCCCCCAACCGCACCCACGTCGAACTGGCCACCCGGGCACTGGAGGCGGACCTGGCGGTCGTCGTCGACAAGCCGCTGGCGGCCACCGCCGCCGAGGCCGAGGCACTGGCCGGGCTGGCCGAGCGCCGCGGACTGCTGCTGTCGGTCTTCCAGAACCGCCGCTGGGACGCCGACTTCCGCACCCTGCGCCGGCTGCTGGAACAGGGCGAACTGGGCGAGGTGTGGCGCTTCGAGTCCCGCTTCGAGCGGTGGCGGCCCGCCCTGAAGGGCGGCTGGCGCGAGTCCGGCGACCCGGCCGAGGCCGGCGGTCTGCTGTACGACCTGGGCAGCCACCTGGTGGACCAGGCGATCGTCCTGTTCGGCCCGGTGGAGTCCGTCTACGCCGAGTCCGACGCCCGCCGCCCCGGCTCCGAGACCGACGACGACACCTTCCTCGCCCTGCGCCACGCCGGCGGGGTCCGCTCCCACCTGTGGGTGAGCGCCACCGCCGCCCGGCTCGGCCCCCGCCTGCGGGTGCTGGGCAGCCGGGCCGCCTACGTCAAGCACGGCCTCGACCCGCAGGAGGACGCGCTGCGCGCGGGCGCCCGGCCGGTGGCCGGGGCCCGGTGGGGCGTGGAGCCGGAGGCGGCGTGGGGTGTGCTGGGCGCGGGGGACGAGACGCGTCCGGTGCCGTCCCTCGACGGCGACTACCCCGCGTACTACGCGGCCGTCGCCGCGGCTCTCCGGGACGGCACCGCGCCCCCGGTCACGGCCCGCGAGGCGGCCGACGCCCTGCGGGTGCTGGAGGCGGCCCGTGTGTCGGCCGCCGAGGGCCGGACCGTCCGGCTCACGGCCGCGGACCGGGACCCGGCCTCCGGCCGGTCCTGAGCACCGCCCGGAGCCCTGACCGGAACCACCGCGCGGGAACCGGCCCCCGGCCGCCGCGAGAGCGGCCGGGGGCCGGTTCCGGTCGCCACCGGGTGGGACGTCCCCGGGAGCGGGCCGGTGCGCGGCGGCGGGTCCATGGACCGCGGCCGCGTCCCGGCCGTACGCCGCCGGCCGTGTGGGCGACCCCGGCGTACACCCTGGAGGACGGGGACGGCGGCCGGCGGGTTCACCGGCGGCCCGGGGGTTTCTCCGGCCGGAAACCGGCCAGCCAGGTCAGGTCCGCTCCCCGGAGCGGTTCACGCCGCGGGAGCCGGTCCGTCCGCGCCGAGCAGTTCGGCCTCGTCGAGGCTCTCGCCCCGGGAGGGGACCCCCTCCGGCACCGGCCGGCCGTAGTCGCGCAGTTCGTACGTCTCGGTGCCGCCGCCGCCCTCCCGCGTCAGCCGCACCGGGCGGGGCTCGCCGTCGAGCGCGACGAACAGCGTGGTCGCGCCGCCCTCGGAGGTGCCCGTCACCGGCACGGCCCGTACGCCGCCGACCTCGGTGGGCGACCCCTTGGCGAGCGTGTCGGACTCCAGGACGGCGGCGATGAGCTCACCGGTGATCAGGATCAGGTCGCACAGCAGCGCGACCTGGCCGTACACCGCCTTCTCCGGGTCCGCCGGACCCCTGATGTAGCGGCCGTCCAGCAGTTCCCGCTTGGCCCGGGCACTGTCACCGGCCTCGCCGAGGAACTCCCAGTAGGCGTCGTTCGGCCGCACCCAGACCGTGCCGCCGCGCCGTACCAGCCGTGCCGCGCCGTCCCCGCCGTCCCCGCCGCCGAACATCGTCCCGGCGCAGTTGCCCCGGTCGTCCGCGGCGAGGTCGGCCGTCCCGACGTCCGGGGTCCGTACGACCGCCCGCAGCGACGGGGCGTCCGCCAGCACCGCCCCGGCCCGCTCGGCGATACGGCGCGGGCCGAGCTCCGCCACTCCGTTCGTCCCGGCCGCCTTCGACGCCCGGGGCGCGCCGCCGCCCTCCTGGCCACCGCACCCGGTGGCACCCGCCAGGAGAAGGCAGGCCGTCACGGCGATCGGCAGGTGTCCGCGCATCCAGTGCTCTCTTTTGCGGGGGCGGGCCGCCGGTCAGCCGGAGGGCACCGCCGGTACGGACAGGGCGGCGCCCGGCCCCGGTGCGGGGCCGGCCGGAGCGCAGCGTTGTCCATGCCCTGGCCACCGTGCTCCGGCCGGCGTGCGCGCCTCGGGCCGTGTGGGCGGCCACCGGCGTGCAACCGGGATGACGCGGGCGTCCCCCGGCGGGTTCACCGCGCGCCGCGGGGCTGCCCGCCCGTACCGCGGGGGCTGCCCTCCCGGGCACCGCGAGCCGCGGTACGGGCGCGGTACGGCCGCGTCAGCCGCCCAGCACATGGGTCGCGGTGTGGATCGCCAGACCCGCCAGGGCGCCCACCACCGTGCCGTTGATCCGGATGAACTGCAGGTCCCGGCCGATGTTCGCCTCGATCTTGCGGGAGGTGTGCTCGGCGTCCCAGCTCTCCACCGTCTCGGTGATCAGCGAGGTGATCTCGTGGCGGTAGGTGGTGACGACGTACGCCGCCGCCCCCTCGATCCAGCCGTCGACCTTGCCCCGCAGCCCGCCGTCCGCCGACAGCCGCTTGCCCAGCGACAGCACCGAGGCGCGCACCCGCAGCCGCAGCGCGCTGCGCTCGTCCTCGGCCGCCGCGACGACCATGGCCCGTACCGAGGCCCAGGCGGAGCCGATCAGCTCCTGCACCTCGTCCCGGGAGATCAGCTCCGACTTGAGCCGCTCCACCCGGGCCCGGGTCTCGGGGTCGTTCTGCAGGTCGCCGGCGAAGTCCCGCAGGAAGCGGTCCAGCGCCCCGCGCGCCGGATGGTCGGGCATGTCCCGCATCTCGCCGGCGAAGCGCAGCAGCTCCCGGTAGACGCGCTCACCGACCTTGCGGTCCACGAAGCGCGGCGTCCAGCCCGGGGCGCCGCCGGCGACCGCCTCCATCACCGAGTCCTGGTGCCGGACCAGCCAGTCGTAGGCCCGCGCGCACACCAGGTCCACGATCCGGCGGTGGCCGCCGTCGGTGACGATCCGCTCCAGCATCCGGCCCAGACCGGGCGCGATCTCCCGGGCGTGGGCGCGGCGGGTGATCGCCTCGCCCACCACGGCCTGCACGTCGTTGTCCCGCAGCACGGTCAGCGCCCCGCGCAGCGCGGTCGCCAGCTCGGCCGTGACCCGGTCGGCGTGGTCGGGCCGGCCGAGCCAGGCGCCCAGCCTGCCGCCGATGCCCACCGAGCGCAGCCGCCGCCGTACGATCTCCTCGGCCAGGAAGTTGTCGCCGACGAAGTCCCCGAGGCTGCGGCCGAGCTGGTCCTTCTTCGTCGGGATGATCGCGGTGTGCGGGATCGGCAGCCCCAGCGGGCGTTTGAACAGCGCGGTCACCGCGAACCAGTCCGCCAGCGCGCCCACCATGCCCGCCTCGGCGGCGGCCGCCACATAGCCCGCCCAGGCGCCCGCCCCGCGGTTCTCCGCCCAGGTGGCCAGCGCGAACACCAGGGCCGCCACCAGCAGCGCGCCGGTGGCGATGGCCTTCATCCGGCGCACCCCGCGCTGCTTCTCCTCGTCGGCCGCCGTGAAGGCGGCCGGATCGAACACCGGCCGGCCGGGCGGGCCACCCGGGGGCCTTCCCGGTGTGCCGCCCGCCGTGCCGTCCGCCGTCCGTGCCTCCAGCGCGGTGTGCGCGGGGCCGCCGTCCGTCCTCGTCCGTTCCATGCTCCACCCGTTCCCCGTCCCCGGCGCAATTGTCACAGGGAACCGCTCCCGGGGCGCGAAGGCAACGTTCGGGGCGCCCCGGGCGTCTGTGGAGGCAGGCGGGGTTCCACGGCGCGACGGGCACACGGCGCACGGGCGGGCGCCGCCACCGGCTCATGGCTCGACGGGCCCGGCAGGGGCCCGGAGGGGGGACCGCACCGTGTACGACCGAGGGCACCCGGGGACACCGCCGGGGGCCGGGCGCGCCATGGCCCGGCGTACGGGCTACCCGCTGCTGGCCGGGCTCGCGGCCGTCGCGGTCCTGGTCTCCGCGGCGATCTTCGTCGGGGCCGGCGGCGGTACGCCGCGCGCCGGCACCACGGTGGCGCCGGTGGCCTCCGGCACCTGGGTCGGCGCCTGGTCCGCCGCCCCGGTGTCCGCCGAGCCGGGCGCTCCCGAGGGCCACCCGGACGCCTCCCTGCGGAACGTGGTGCACCTCTCGGCCGGCGGAAGCGCCGCCCGGGTGCGCCTCTCCAACCTGTTCGGCACCCGTCCGCTGGTCGTCGCCCACGCCACCGTCGCCCTGGCCGCGACGCCCGGCGGACCGGCCGCCGTACCCGGCACCATGCGCCGCCTGACCTTCGGCACCCACCCGGAGGTGACCGTACCGGCCGGGGCGGAGCTCACCAGCGACGCGGTACGGCTGGACGTACCCGCCGACTCCGGCCTGCTCGTCACCCTCCACACCCCCGCCGCCTCCGGTCCCGTCACCCACCACCGCTTCGCCCGGCAAACCGGCTACCTGGCCCGCGGCGACCGGGCCGCCGACGTCTCCGGCGCCGCCTACACCGGGCGGACCACCCACTGGCGCTACGTGACCGCCGTGGACGTGTGGACGGACCGGGCCGAGGGCGCCGTGGTGGTGCTCGGCGACTCCATCACTGACGGCATCACCGCGACCTTCGGCGCCGACCACCGCTGGACCGACTTCCTCGCCGACCGGCTGCGCACCGAGCCCGGCGCGCCCCGCTACACCGTCCTCAACCAGGGCGTCAGCGGCAACCGGATCCTGCGCGACGCCCCGCGCCGCTCCCCCGCCAACGGACCCGCCGCCCTGACCCGCCTGGAGCGGGACGTGCTCTCCCACACCGGCGCCGAGGTCCTGGTCGTCCAGCTCGGCATCAACGACATTCTCAAGGCACCGCACCAGACCGATCCGGCCCGGATCACCGCCGGCCTGGCGGAGCTGGCCCGGCGCGCCCAGCGGCACGGACTGCGGGTGGTCGGGACGACACTGCTGCCGTTCGGCGGGCACCCGAAGCACTCCGCGCGGCTGGAGGCCGTACGGCGGGAGGTCAACGAGCGCGTGCTCCGCGGCGACACCGGCTTCGACGCGGTCGTCGACCTCGACGCCGCCCTGCGCGACCCCGGCCGTCCGGAGCGGCTGCGCCCCGCATACGACTCGGGCGACCACGTCCACCCCAACGACGCCGGCTTCCGCGCGATGGCCGAGGCGGTGGACCCGGCACTGCTCGGCGCGGCCCCGCCGCGCGGCGGGGCACGGGCCGGGGTGCGGGCGGCCGCGGAGCAGGCGGGGCACTGAGGGCGGGACCCGGGCCCGGGACGGCGGCCCGGCGGGGCGCCCCGGCGGGGGCGCCCCGGCGGGAGCCGTCAGCGCAGCGGGTCGAAGGGGGCCAGCTCGGCGGGCTCCCGGCCGGTGGCCACCCGCTCCGCGAGCAGCCGGCCCGTCACCGGCCCCAGGGTGACGCCCCACATGCCGTGCCCGCCCGCGGCGAAGACCCGCGGCGAGCGGGTGACGCCGATCAGCGGCAGACCGTCGGCGGTGCACGGCCGGGAGCCGACCCACTCGTCCCGGCGCGCGTCCAGGTCGACGCCCCGCAGCAGCGGCCGCGCGGCCTCGGTGACGGCCTTGATCCGGCGGCCGTCCAGCGGTGCGCCGGGGCGGCGGAACTCCATCATCCCCGCGACCCGCAGCCGGTCGCCCAGCGGTGTGCAGGCGACCCGCTGGGCGGGGAAGTAGACCGGCCCGGCCGGCTCCCGCTCCACCGGGACGCTGAAGCTGTAGCCGCGCCCGGCCTGCACGACGCGGCGGATGCCGAACCGCGCGCCCAGCTCGCCCAGCCACACTCCGCCGGCCAGGACGACCGCGTCGAAGCGCGCGGAGGTCCCGTCGGACAGCTCGACCGCCACCCCGCCGGACCGGTGGTGCACCCCGGTCACCGCCGCGCCCGCCCGGATCCCGCCGCCGCGGGCGCGGACGGAAGCGGCCAGCGCGTGGGCGAACGCGCCCGGGTCGATGTAACGCTGCCCGTGCAGCCGGACCGCCGCGCCGATCTCCGGCGACAGGGCCGGCTCCGCCTCGCGGGCCGCCTCGCCGTCGAGGACGTCGTGGTCGACGTCCTGGCCCGCGGCGCGCAGCTGCGCGAGTTCCTCCAGCAGGGCGGCGCGCTCGCGCGCGGTGCGGTACGCCGCGACGAAGGACTTGGCCTCGACCGTCGGCGCCGCCACCCCGCCCGCGGCCAGCAGGTCGAAGCTCTCCAGTGCCATGCGGTTGACGGGGACGAGCGCGGCCATCGCCCGCCGCCACCGGGCGGCGGTGCTGTGCAGGGCGAAACCGGCCAGGAACCTCAGCAACCGGGGGCTGGCGCTGGGCGGGACGTAGACCGGCGAGGCCGGGCTGAGCACCGCGCGCAGCCCGTACCGCAGGACGGCGGGCTCGGGCAGCGGGGCGACCAGCCCCGGGGTGAGCCACCCGGCGTTGCCCCACGAGGCCCCGGCGGCCACCCCCTCCCGGTCGTAGACCGTGACCTCCACCCCGTGCTCCCGCAGGAACCAGGCGGTGGACAGTCCGACCATGCCGGCGCCGACGACGGCGACCCGGCCCGGGCGCGCACCGGAAGCAGCGGACGTCATGACGGATGCCTCTCTCTCGGTCCCCTCGGCCCCTCGGGCCCGCTCGGCCCTCCCGGCCGGAGTCCCTCCGATGGTGCGGGCGGCGCTGCCGGACGTCTTTGTGCCGTGAGCACTGCCCGGGCGGACGATCTGGTTCCCGGCGCACAGAACGGCGGGGCAGGATGGGGGCATGCGCGTCCTCTCCGCGGCCCCGCCGGCGGGCCGCCGTACCGCCACCGCCACCGTCACCGCCACCGTCTTCGCCGCCGACCGGAGCCGGCCGTGATCACCGCCGCCGACCTGGCGGAGTCCCTGGGCCCCGGGCTGCTCCGGGTGGTCGTCCCGGGCCGGGGGACGGAGGTCCACGACATCGTCCTGGCCGAACCGGACGACAGCGCGGGCCGGCCCGGCGAACTCGTCCTCGGCACCGGCCTGACCGGTCCCGAGGCGGCCGTCGGCCTGCTGCGGCGGGTGGCGGCGGCCGGAGCGGCGGGCGTGGTGCTGCGCGACCCCCCGGCCGGTGACCCCCGCGTCGTCCGCACCGCCCGCGACCTGGACACGGCCCTGATCGAGCTCGGCCGGCACGCCTCCTGGACCCATCTGGTGTGGCTGCTGCGGGGCGTGGTCGACCGCGCACCGGCCCCGGACACGGCGGTCCCGGAGGTGAGGGGAACGCACCACGACCTGTTCGCGCTGGCCGACACCGCGGCGAAGATCGCCGACGCCCCGGTGACGATCGAGGACGCCCGCTCCCGGGTCCTGGCCCACTCCGCCCACCAGGACACCGCCGACGCGGCACGGATGTCGACCATCGTGGGACGGCGGGTGCCCCCGCACCTCCTCGCCCACTACCGCGCGGCCGGGGTCTTCCGCAGACTGGCCCGCTCCGACGACCCCGTCATGGCCCCCGCCGGGCCGGACGGCACCCTGCCCCGGCTGGTCGTCCCGGTACGGGCCGGCGACGAGTGGCTCGGCTCCGTCTGGGTGGTGGCCCGGCGGCCCGTACCGGCCGACCGGGTGCGCGAGCTCACCGGCCTCGCCTCCGTCCTCGCCCTCCAGCTGCTCCGGCTGCGCGCGGAGGCCGACATCGCGCGGCGGCTGACGGCCGGCGCCCTGCGCACGGCGCTGCGCGGCGGCACCCCGGAGACCGGCGGCCCGCCCGGGGGCGTGCCCGCGCTTCCCGCCGGGCCGTGGCGGGTGGTGCGGCTGACCGACCCCGGCGAGGCACCGGACCCGCGGCTGCGGCTGGAGGTGTGGGAGTCGGTCGTGCGCCGGTTCGGCTGGCACCAGCCGCTGCTCACCGACCTCGGCGGCCTCCTGTTCGCCGTGGTCACCGACTCCCCGCGGGGCGGGCCGCCGGGCGGTGAGCCCGGCTCGCTGGACTGGCTGCGGCAGCTGCTCGCCCGGACCCGCCCGCCCGGCTCCGGCCCGCACGCGGCGGCGGGCGGACTCGCGCACTCACCGGCCGAGCTGCCGCGCTCCCGGGCCGAGGCGGCCGAACTCGGCCGGCTGCTCACCGCGGGACGGCCGGCCCGCGACCGCGGGGACCACGAGGACCGCGAGACCCCGGCGGACGCACTGGTCACCCTGGAGGACGCCTGGGACGCCGTCGTACTCGAACGGGCCCGCGCCGCGGTCGCGGCCGGTCCCGGCCTGCCCGGCAACCCGCTCACGGCCCTGCGGGACCACGACCGGGAGCACGGCACCTCCCATCTGCCCACCCTGGCGGCCTGGCTGGACCACTACGGCGATCCGCGGCAGGCCGCCCGTGTCCTGCGGATCCACCCCAACACCCTGCGCTACCGGCTGCGCGGAATCGGC
This sequence comes from Streptomyces rubellus, assembly GCF_036323805.1. Taxonomy (NCBI): domain Bacteria; kingdom Bacillati; phylum Actinomycetota; class Actinomycetes; order Kitasatosporales; family Streptomycetaceae; genus Streptomyces; species Streptomyces rubellus. The sequence goes on along the minus strand of NZ_JAZDCX010000001.1, from coordinate 113,510 downwards.
GAGGTGATGCCCGTGGACCTCTCCTCGCCCCGGCTGCGCCTCGCGCTGCGGCTGCAGCTCGCCGCCTGGGACTGACGGGCCCCGGGCCGGGGCGGGGGCCGGTCCGCCTCCCTCAGCCCGCCGGGACCTCCCCGGCCGCCTCTCCCGCACGTTCCTCCGCAGGTCCCTCCGCCGCCCCCCGGACCGCCGTACCCCGCTCGTACATCCGCGCGATGACGTCCTCGATGTCCGGCTCCCGCACCGACAGGTCCACCAGCGAGTACTCCGCCGCGATCCGCGCCACCAGCAGCGCCGCGCTCGCGTCCGCCGGGAAGGCCAGCCACTGGCGCGGCCCCGCGACCCGCACCGTCCGCGCCCCCTCGATCCGGATCGGCGGCGCCTCCCGCGCCAGGTCCACCACCAGCGTGCGCTCGCCGCCGCCCACCCGGTGCAGACCCGCCAGGGAGCCGTCGTACACCAGACGGCCGTGGTCGATGACCATCACCCGGTCGCACAGCTGCTCGATGTCGGTCAGGTCATGGGTGGTCAGCAGCACCGTCACCCCGCGCTCGGCGTTGACCTGCCGCAGGAAGGACCGCACCCGCGCCTTGCTGACCACGTCCAGCCCGATCGTCGGCTCGTCCAGGTAGAGCACCTCCGGGTCGTGCAGCAGGGCCGCGGCGATGTCACCGCGCATCCGCTGCCCCAGCGACAGCTGCCGCACCGGGACGTCCAGCAGACCGTCCAGCTCCAGCAGCTCCACACACCGCGCCAGGTTCTCCCGCCAGCGCGCCCCGGGCACCCGGTACAGCCGCCGCGCCAGGGCGTACGAGTCACGCAGCGGCAGATCCCACCACAGGGTGGTGCGCTGCCCGAACACCACTCCCATGCGCCGCGCCAGCCGGGTGCGCTCCCGGGACGGATCGACGCCCGCCACCCGGATCCGGCCGCCGCTGGGCGTCAGCACCCCCGTCAGCATCTTGATCGTGGTGGACTTCCCCGCCCCGTTCGGCCCGATGTAACCCACCATCGCGCCGCGCGGCACCCGGAAGGAGATCCCGTCCACGGCCCGCACCTCACGTACCTCACGGCGCCGGCCGCGGCCGGTGCGCCGCCGCACCCGGAAGACCTTCTCCACACCCGCCAGCTCGATGAAGCCGTCCCCGGCACCGCCCGCCCCGTCCATCCTGTCCACCCCTCGTCAGCTCCCCGTGCTCCGATAACCGCGCAACGCCGCCCGCCACACCAGCCCGACCGGCACCCAGCACAGCAGCGCCACCGCCGGCGAGGCGAAGTCCACCCACCCCGGCAGCCCCAGCGGATCGTCCCGGCCCAGCATCCGCAGCGCCGGCAGCCAGTTCACGAAGGCCAGCGGCACCACGAACGTCACCCCGCGCACCAGCTCCTGGGCGAAGACCGTCGGCGGGTACTGCAGCAGGACGTTGCCGCCGTAGGTGAAGGCGTTCTGCACCTCCGAGGCGTCCTGCGCCCAGAACTGGAACGCCGCCCCCGCCACCATCACCGCCCCGAAGATCGCCGCACCGCTCACCACCGTCACCACCAGCAGCGCCGCCCGGCCGGGCGTCCAGTCCGCCTCCACCCGCGTCAGCGACCAGCCCAGCACCCCCAGCCCCTGGGAGACCCGCCCCAGCCGGCGCAGCGCGAAACGGTCCGCCGCCAGCTGGGCCAGCACCGGCGCCGGACGGACCAGCAGCGTGTCCACCGTCCCGTCCCGCACCCGGGAACCGATCCGCTGCAGCGAGCCCAGCAGCAGATCGGCGATCCCGAACGCGACTCCGGCCGTCCCGTACAGGAACGCCACCTCCGCGAAGGAGAACCCGGCGAGCACGTCGACGTGCGAGAACATGATCATCACGCTGACGAACTCCAGGCCGGTCACCAGCAGGTTCCCGACCGCCATCAGCGCGAAGGACGCCCGGTAGGCCATCGTCGAGCGCACCCACATCGCCACGATCAGGCCGTACGCCCGCACCCCCGGCCACAGCGGGGCCGGCCGCCCCCACCGGCCGGACCGCACGCCCTCAGCCACCCTGCACCACCACCTTGCGGGTGGCGGCCGACTGCACCACCCGGCCCAGCGCCAGCAGCACCGCAGCCCAGCAGCCCTGGAACACCAGCGCCGCCACCAGGGACGCCCCCCGGTGCTCCCCCAGCAGGACGTCGGCCGGCACCTGGAGCATCGCCGCCCACGGCAGCACCCGCACCACCTCGCCGAATCCGCCCGGGAACACCGTCAGCGGCAGCAACTGCCCCGACAGGAACACACACAGCAGCGCACTGATCAGATTCACCCCCGAACCGTCCAGCAGCCAGAACGCGGCCAGCGCCACCAGATAGCGCACCGCGAAGCCCACCAGCGAGCCCAGCAGCACCGACAGCCCGAACGCCGCCCACACCAGCGGATCGGCCGGCAGCGCCAGCGGGAAGACCAGCGCCCCGCAGGTCATCGGCACCACCCCCCGCCCCAGCAGCTGGAACGCCGCCCGCCCCAGATCCGTCGCCAGCCACCACAGCTGGAGATCCACCGGGCGGTACAGGTCCACCACCACATCCCCCGAACGGATGCGCTCCTGGAGCTCCTCCTGGAACCCCCCGCCCATCAGCGCCAGCGCCGCCAGCAGCGCCTGCCCCGTCCACACGAACGTCAGCGCCTGCGCCTGGTCGTAACCGCCCAGCGCGGGCCGCTCGTTCCACAGCGCGACGAAGGTGGCGGAGAGGATGAAACCGAAGACGGTGTTGGTGAACACCCCGGCGGCGGTCGCCACCCGGTAGGTGGCATGACGGCGGAAACCACCGCTCGCGACCGCGAGACAGAGACGTGCGGCACGCACTGAACGGCTCCCCGGGTGTCGGCGGCGGTCCCCGGGCCTCTTCGCCCTCCCGGGTGGTGGCGGAGCGTGAGAGCTTAGCCACCCGCAGGCACGGCGGCCAGTCATTTAGAGGCGCCACCGGGCACCGGCCGCACCCCCTCCGCCCCGTTCCGCACCGCCACAGGTGTGACCTGCCCTCGCTGACCGCGACATATGGTGCAAAAGTGTCCTACGGCTACTTAACCGACAAACTCACCCGAATCACCACGGTGACAGGAACCGACAAGGAGCCCGCGGCCATGAGTGAGAGCGAGGAGCCACCCGGCGAGGAGCCGACCGGCGACGAGCAACCGCAGCGCGGCGGCCTGGAACGGCTGCTGCCCACCGGAAGGAAGGGACGGATCGCCTTCGGCGCCGCCGCACTGACCGCCCTGCTGGCATCCGGCGGACTGCTCACGGGCTACCTGCTCGTGGACATCCCCGACCCCAACGCCGTGGCGGCCGCCCAGAACAACGTCTACCTCTACTCCGACGGCACCCAGTTCGCCCGCGACGGCGAGGTCAACCGGCAGAAGGTCGAACTCGACGACATCCCCGAGAGCACCCGCCAGGCCGTACTCGCCGCCGAGGACCGCAACTTCTACCACCAGTCGGCCATCGACATCACCGCCATGATCCGGGCCGGCTGGAACATGCTCCAGGGCGAGGGCAAACAGTCCGGCTCCACCATCACCCAGCAGTACGTCAAGAACTACTACCTGGGCCAGGAGCAGACCCTCACCCGCAAGACCAAGGAACTCTTCATCGCCCTCAAGCTCGACCACCGGGTCAGCAAGGACGAGATCCTGACCGGCTACCTCAACACCAGCTACTTCGGCCGCAACTCCTACGGCATCCAGGCCGCCGCCCAGGCCTACTACGACAAACACGCCTCCGAACTCACCACCGCCGAGGGCGCCTACCTCGCCGCCCTCCTCAACTCCCCCAACCTCTACGACGTCGCCGCCCACCCCGACAACCGGGACCGCGCCGTCGCCCGCTGGCGGTACGTCCTGAACGGCATGGTCCAGGAGGGCTGGCTCAAGGCCGCCGAACGCGACGCCATGAAATTCCCCGAACCCCGCCCCGCCAAGCGCCCCACCGCCCTGTCCGGCCAGCGCGGCTACCTCGTCGAAGCCGTCAACACCAACCTCGTCGAGCGCGGCATCCTCGACAAACGGCAACTGGCCCGGGGCGGCCTGCGCATCACCACCACCATCGACCGCGCCCGGCAGGACGCCCTGGTCGAAGCCGTCGAGAAGGAACTGCTCTCCCAACTCGACGACGAACGCGAGGTCGACCACTACGTCCGCGCCGGCGCCACCTCCATCGAACCCGGCACCGGCGAGGTCGTCGCCATGTACGGCGGCATCGGCTACACCGAGCAGTACGTCAACAACGCCACCCGCCGCGACTACCAGGCCGGCTCCACCTTCAAGCCCATCGTCTACGCCGCCGCCGTCCACCACCGGGCCAGGACCCGCGGCGGCGAACTCATCGGCCCCGACACCACCTACGACGGCACCAGCGGACGCACGGTCATCGGCGCCGACGGCCCCACCGACTGGGCACCCCACAACCAGGACCACGCCAACTTCGGCAGCATCACGGTCACCAGGGGCATGCAGAAGTCCGTCAACGCCGTCTTCGCCCAGATGGGCGCCGACGTCGGCCCCGAGAAGGTCAAGAAGACCGCCGTCGCCCTCGGCCTCTCCCCGAACACCCCCAACATGGCCGAGTCCCACACCTCCATCTCCCTGGGCACCGCCACCCCCAGCACCCTCGACATGGCCCAGGCCTACGCGACCCTCGCCAACCACGGCAAACGCGTCGACCACACCTTCGTCACGAAGATCACCCGCAACGGCGAGAACATCCCCGTCCCCGAACCCGACACCCGGCAGGCCGTCTCCCGCCAGGCCGCCGACTCCACCACCGCCGTACTGCGCGAGGTCGTCGAGGCCGGCACCGGCAGCCGCGCCCGCGCCCTGGGCCGCCCCGCCGCCGGCAAGACCGGCACCGGTGAGGAGAACGAGGCCGCCTGGTTCGCCGGCTACACCCCCGACCTGGCCACCGTCGTCGTCATCATGGGCCAGGACCCCGAGACCGGCGTCCACAAGTCCCTGTACGGCGCCGCCGGGATGCCCCGCATCAACGGCTCCGACTTCCCCACCCTGACCTGGACCCGGTACACCGCCCAGGCCCTGCGGGGCACCCCGGTGAGGAAGTTCGACCTCAAGCCCGGCAAGCACCACAGGATGCCCGGCGCCTCGCCCAGCGCCTCCCCCGACGAGGACACCGCACCGGAGGAGGAGTCCACCCAGGCCGCCGACTCCGCGACCCCGGCGGCCGCCCCGGGGGACGACGAGGAGCAGGGCCGCGAGCAGGACCGCGAACAGGACGAGAAGAACAGGGAGAAGAAGAAGGAGCAGGACCGGGACGACGCCGACCGGCGGAAGCAGGACGGCGACGCCGGCCGGAAGCACCCGGCCGAGGAGGAGAAGCCGGACGAGGCCGAGGAAGCAGACAAGGCCGAGGAAACGGACAGGAAGAAGAAGGAGAAGGAAGCGGCAGAGGAGGAGAAGCGGAGGGAGAGGGAGGCATCCCGGGACGACGAGGCGGACAGCGGCCCCGCCCGGAGGTCCCCCGACCCCACGCCCGGCCCCACCACCCCGTAACGGCACAGCCGAACAGCACGGACCGGCCGCGGACGCACCCCCGTCCGCGGCCGGTCCGCGCCCGTCCGGAAGCCGTGCGCGCGGCCGTGCGCGCGGCCCCGGCCGACCGCTACAGGTACAGCCCGGTGGAGTCCTCCGACCCCTGCAACCGCTCGGCCGCCACCGCGTGCAGATCACGCTCGCGCATCAGCACGTACGCGACCCCCCGCACCTCGACCTCGGCACGGTCCGCGGGATCGAACAGCACCCGGTCACCGGGCTCCACCGTCCGTACGTTCTGCCCGACGGCGACCACCTCGGCCCAGTTGAGCCTGCGGCCGACCGCCGCCGTGGCGGGAATGACGATGCCACCGGAGGAACGGCGCTCGCCCTCCGGAATGTCGGTACGCACCAGCACCCGGTCGTGCAGCATCCGGATGGGCAGCTTGTCGTGGTGGGGCATCTGGGAACTCACACCATGACCGTATCCCAGCCCGCACTCCGGCCTCTCACCGGCGCCGACGCCGGACCGAGACCACCACCAGCCCGGCCACCCCGACCGCCAGCAGCGCCACCGGCACCACCCGCCCCGGCCGCAGCCGCCCCTCCTCGTCCGTGAACCTCGCCCGCACATCGGACACCGTGCGGTTCACCGCGACATACGCCCGGCCCGCCGTACGGTCCACCGTCGCGGCCGCACGCGCCTTCACATCACCGGCGATCGTCTTCGGGTGCACCCGCACCGCCAGCTCGTCCAGCGTCTCGGCGAGCTCCTGCCGCCTGCGGACGATGTCCGCCTCGATCTCCGCGGGAGTTCTGGCTTCCGACACCGCGCGCCTCCGTTGTCTCGTCCCGTCTCGTCAGCCCCAACCGGGCTGCCCCGTACCGCAAAACGGCTACCCGACAGTCTGACAGCTACTTATCACCCGATGCCCCACGCCACCCCCGCCAGACATCCTGACTAGGCTGCGGAACGACATCGGCCTGTACCCCCGCGCACCCCGCACCGAGGAGCCACGGATGAGCGAGCGACTCCAGCCCGGCGACACCGCCCCCGCCTTCACCCTCCCCGACGCCGACGGGAAACCCGTCTCGCTCGCCGACCACGCCGGCCGCAAGGTCGTCGTCTACTTCTACCCGGCCGCCCTCACCCCGGGCTGCACCAAGCAGGCCTGCGACTTCACCGACAACCTCAACCTCCTCGCGGACTCGGGCTACGACGTGATCGGCGTCTCCCCCGACAAGCCCGAGAAGCTGGCGAGGTTCCGCGAGAAGGAGGGTCTGAGGATCACCCTCGTGAGCGACCCGGAGAAGAAGGTCCTGGAGGCGTACGGCGCCTTCGGCGAGAAGAAGCTGTACGGCAAGACCGTCACGGGCGTCATCCGGTCCACGGTGATCGTGGACGAGGAGGGGAAGGTCGAGCGGGCCCTCTACAACGTCCGGGCCACCGGCCACGTCGCCAAGCTCATCAAGGACCTCGCGCTCTGACCCGCTCCCCCTCCCCCTGCCTCACCCGGCCGGCGTAACCGTCCGTCGCCGGACTCGTTGACCAGTACGAGTCCGCGACGAACGACCGAGCGACCACCGGACGACCCCCGACCGCCCGCGGACCGGTCGCCGGGGGACAGGGGGAAGGGCATGGCCACCACCGGCTACACCCGGGAACAACTCACCGACGCCGTTGCCCGCTCCTCCACATGGGTCGAGCTCATGCGCACGCTGGGCCTCAAGGCCAGTGGAGGAAGACGCCGCGCCCTCCAGAGGCTCGTGGCCGAATACGCCATCGACACCGGTCACTTCAAACGGCAGAGCTCCGGACAGAAGTACACCGACGCGGTGCTCGCCGAAGCCGTCGCCAGTTCGACCACGCTCCGCGAAGTCGTGACCAAACTCGGCGTGGCCCCCGCGACGGGGACGCTCTCCCACATCCGGCGCCGTATCGCCGCCGCCGGTATCGACACCAGTCACCTCCCCGCACTCAACCGTTCACGGGTGGAATTGCCTCTGACGCCCGGGGAAGTGAGGGAGGCCGCCGGCTCGGCAACCAGCATCCGATCGCTGGCGCGTTCTCTGGGTGTCCCCGACGACGGCAGATCGCGTGCCGCGCTGCGCCGCATGCTCGCCGAACTGGATGTCGATGTATCGCACTTCTCTCACGCGCGCGTCACCATTGCCGAGGCACCGCTCCGCGCGGCTGTCTCGAACAGTACGAGTTATGCCGATGTCATGCGCTCCCTGGGGCTTCCGGTCAACGATGCGAGCCACCGGCGGGTACACCGGCAGGTACTCCGGCTCGAATTGGACACCTCGCATTTCAAGCGGCGTACTCGGCGTGAAATCCGCCCGAGGCGACCGAATCGGGTCGCCGGCGAAGTCCTGCGCGTACATCCCGCAGACGCCCCCCGTATGAACCACGCCCGGCTGCGCCGGGCCCTGGAGGAAAGCGGTGTACCGTACCGATGCGCCGGCTGCGGCAACCCCGGCAAGTGGCGCGAGACGGTCATGACTCTCCACATCGATCACGTCAACGGAGACTGGCACGACAACCGTCTCGAGAACCTGCGCTATCTGTGCCCGAACTGCCATGCGGTCACCGACACATGGTGCCGGGGACAGAGAGGGCTTGCAGCCCGCTGAAGCCGAACCGTCCGTCGGGGCCTCGGGATCCCAGTAGAATGAGTGCGGTCCGGCGGCCGTGATGGAACTGGCAGTCATGCTGGGTTTAGGTCCCAGTGGGGGTTACCCCGTGTGGGTTCGAATCCCACCGGCCGCACCAGCCTTTGTTTCGAAGGCCCGGCTCATCGAGCCGGGCCTTCGGCGTTCTTCGCGGGAACATCGGGCGGATGGGCGGGCCGTCGACAGAACCCGGCCCCGGAGGGGCCCGCCCTCAGCCCAGCAGCTCCCTGATCACCGGCGCCAGCGCGCGGAACGCCTGCCCCCGGTGGCTGATGGCGTTCTTCTCCTCCGGGCTGAGCTCCGCACAGGTGCGCCGCTCGCCGTCGGGCTGGAGGATCGGGTCGTAGCCGAAGCCGCCGCTGCCGGCGGGGCTGCGGCGGAGGGTGCCCGGGAGGCGGCCCTCGACGACGCGTTCGGTGCCGTCGGGGAGGGCCATGGCCGCGGCGCAGGCGAAGTGGGCGGTGCGGTGCGGGTCGTCGATGTCGGCGAGCTGGGCGAGGAGCAGGTCGAGGTTGGCCCGGTCGTCGCCGTGCCGTCCGCACCAGCGGGCGGAGAAGATGCCGGGTGCTCCACCGAGGACGTCGACGCACAGACCGGAGTCGTCGGCGACGGCGGGGACGCCGGTGGCCTGGGCGAGGGTGCGGGCCTTGAGGAGGGCGTTCTCGGCGAAGGTGGTGCCGGTCTCCTTCACGTCCGGGACCTCGGGGTAGGCGTCGGCGCCGACCAGGGCGAGGTCCAGTCCGGCGGCGGAGAGGATGGCCTCCAGTTCGCGGACCTTGTGGGTGTTGCGGGTGGCGAGGATCAGACGCTGGCTCATGGGGAACGATTATCCCGGCCCGTCCGGCTCATCCCTCCGGCCGCCCCGTGCTTCTGACGGCGCGGCGGACCGGGCGCATCAGCCCGGCGAGCAGACCCGGGTGAGTTCGTCGGCGGCGTCGGCGATGGGGGCGACGTCGGGCACCTTGCCCTGGTCGACCGACGTCCGGGCGTTGTCCACGGCCTGCTGGAGGTCCTCGGCGACCTTGCCGATGTCGGGGTTGTCCGTGCTGTCGAGGATCTTGTCGAGGTTCTCGTCGATACGGTTCAGGGAGCGGTCGACCTCGGCCGGGTTCTCGACGCCGTCGTTGACGGCCTGCTGGAGCGCGTCGGCGCTGTCGACGACGACCACGGCGGTGTTGGCGCAGTCCAGCGCGTTCTCGACGGCGCTGCAGCCCAGCAGGGGGAGGACGAGGGCCACGGGGGTGAGGGCGGCGAGTGCTGTCCGGCGGTGCATGGGCTCCCTTTCGGTTTCCTGGGCCGGTCCGGATGGACCTGCCGGGGGCCTGGACGGGCCGTACGGCTCGACCCGTACGGCCCGTGCCTGCTATGACGCGTAAAGGGCTCGCAAAGTTCCGGGCCGCCGTCTCACGCCGTCTCGATCGCGCCCAGTGCCTGGCGCTGTACGCCGTCGAGCTGGGCGCAGCCGGCGACGGCGAGGTCGAGGAGGCTGTCGAGTTCGGCGCGGGTGAAGGGGGCGCCCTCGGCGGTGCCCTGGACCTCGACGAAGCGGCCGCCTCCGGTGCAGACGACGTTCATGTCGGTCTCGGCGCGGACGTCCTCCTCGTAGCAGAGGTCGAGGAGGGGGACGCCGTCGACGATGCCGACGCTGACGGCGGAGACGGTGCCGTCGAGGGGTTTGGCCTTGGGCTTGACGAGTTTGCGGTCGACGGCCCAGGCGATGGCGTCGGCGAGGGCGACGTAGGCGCCGGTGATGGCGGCGGTGCGGGTGCCGCCGTCGGCCTGGAGGACGTCGCAGTCGAGGACGACGGTGTTCTCGCCGAGTGCCTTGAGGTTGACCACGGCGCGCAGTGAGCGGCCGATGAGGCGGGAGATCTCGTGGGTGCGTCCGCCGATGCGGCCGCGGACGGCCTCGCGGTCGCCGCGGGTGTTGGTGGAGCGGGGCAGCATGGCGTACTCGGCGGTGATCCAGCCCTCGCCGCTGCCCTTGCGCCAGCGCGGCACTCCTTCGGTGACGCTGGCGGTGCAGAGGACCTTGGTGTCGCCGAAGGAGACGAGGACGGAGCCCTCGGCGTGTTTGCTCCAGCCGCGTTCGATGGTGACGGGGCGGAGCTGTTCGGGTGTGCGGCCGTCGATGCGAGACATGCCGTCGAGCCTAGTCGCACAAGCGGAGGCGCCGTTCCGGAACGGCGCGGCCGGGTACGGCGGGGGCCGGGTGACGGTGCGTCGGCCGGCTGCGTCCGGCTACATCATGTCCTCGATCTCGGCGGCGATGGGGTCGGCGTCGGTGCCGATGACGACCTGGACGGCGGTGCCCATCCTGACGACGCCGTGGGCGCCGGCGGCCTTGAGGGCGGTCTCGTCGATGAGGGAGGGGTCCTCGACCTCGGTGCGGAGGCGGGTGACGCAGCCCTCGATCTCGACAATGTTGTCGAGGCCGCCGAGTCCGGCGACGATGTTCTCCGCCTTGCTGGCCATGTTCTCTCGCCCTCCTCGTGGTCACTGCCGGCCGGTGGTCGTGGTGCCGGGTGCCCTTGTCGACCGGATTGGCACATTAACCCACGGTATGCCGCTTCACACGAGGGCGCTCGCGTGCTTCCGCGCGCCGGGTACTGCATTCCGGGGTTCTCCCCGGCCGGTGTCGCGCCCGGCGTCCATCGTGCCCACCCGCAGAAGAATGCCCGTGTTAATACTGTTGTGCACTTTTCGCCCAGTCGTCGGTGTGCCGGTGGTGCGGCGCTCACGGGAGGATCGGATGTCCACAGCCAGTGCTCCGGCGGACGCCGGGGATGCCGGGAGCGCCGGCCGGAGGAGCCGCGGTTCCGGGGCGATGGCGGTGGCCCAGCGCATCGGCCGCAGTCTGATGCTGCCGATCGCGACGCTGCCCGCGGCGGCCCTGATGGTCCGTCTGGGGTACGGGGACATGCTGGGCCGGGAGGGTCTCCCGGCTGCCGTCAACCGGGTCGCGGAGTTCCTGGCGGCGGGCGGCGGCGCGCTGCTGGACAATCTGCCGCTGCTGTTCGCCGTGGGCATCGCGGTGGGTTTCGCCAAGCGGTCGGACGGCTCCACGGGGCTGGCGGCCGTGGTGGGCTATCTGGTCTTCCAGCAGGTGATGGCGGCTTTCAGTGATCCCAGTCTGCCGCCGCAGGACGGTGTCGCGCGGCCCGCGGACGCGGGGGTGCTGGGGGGTGTGGTGATGGGGCTGGTCACCGCGCTGCTCTACCAGCGGTACCACCGCACGAAGCTGCCGGACTGGCTGGGTTTCTTCGGCGGCCGGCGGCTGGTGCCGATCCTGGCGTCCTTCGCGGGGCTCGGTCTGGGGATCGTCTTCGGTTACGCGTGGCCGGTGCTGGGGGCCGTCATCCACGGTTTCGGGGAGTGGCTGGTGGGGTCGGGGGCGCTGGGGGCGGGGGTGTTCGGGGTGGCCAACCGGGCGCTGATCCCGGTCGGCATGCACCACCTGCTGAACTCCTTCCCGTGGTTCCAGGCCGGTTCCTACGAGGCGGACGGGGTCCGCCACGAGGGGGACATCGCGCGTTTCCTGCACGGGGATCCGACGGCGGGACAGTTCATGACGGGCTTCTTCCCGATCATGATGTTCGCGCTGCCGGCGGCCTGTCTGGCGATCTACCACTGCGCCCGGCCGGAGCGGCGCAAGGTGGTGGGCGGGATGATGTTCTCGGTGGCGCTGACGGCCTTCGTCACCGGGGTGACGGAGCCGATCGAGTTCGCGTTCATGTTCGTCGCGCCGCTGCTGTACGTGTTCCACGCGCTGCTGACGGGTGTCTCGATGGCGTTGAGCTGGGCGCTGGGGGCGCGGGACGGTTTCGGTTTCTCGGCGGGCGCGATCGACTTCGTGCTGAACCTGGGCATCGCGTCCAGGCCGTGGCTGCTGGTAGTGCTGGGGCTGGGCTTCGCGGTGGTGTACTACGCCGTCTTCCGCTTCACGATCGTCAGGTTCGATCTGCCGACGCCGGGGCGGGAGCCGGAGGAGCCGGAGGAGCCGGAAGAGGGGGCCGCCGAGCAGGAGAAGGCCCAGTACCGGGCCTGAGGGACCCGGCGGGTCCGGGGAGGCGGTCCGTCCGGGGGCCCGGCCGGGGATGCCCGGGGGCGCGGTGGCGCCCCGGGCCGGGCGGTCCGTGGTGCACGGTGTCCGCGGCCGGGGCGCCCCGGTTCACAGCTCGTAGACGGCTCCCGGGCGGGCCAGTTCCACCGGTCCGGTGAAGGCGGCCCGGGCATCGCGCAGGTTGTGCCGGGGGTCGGTCCACGGCGGGATGTGGGTGAGCACCAGCCTGCCCGCGCCGGCCTCCTCGGCGCACTCGCCGGCCTCGCGGCCGGTGAGGTGCAGCTCGGGGAGGTCCTCCTTGCCGTGGGTGAAGGAGGCCTCGCACAGGAAGAGGTCGGCGTCCGCGGCCAGGCCGCACAGCGCATCGCACGGTCCGGTGTCGCCGGAGTAGACGACGCTCTTCCCGCCGTGCTCGACGCGGAAGCCGTAGGTCTCCACCGGGTGCCGCATCAGGTCGGTGCGGACGGTCAGCGGTCCGAGCCGGAAGGTGGTGGCGGGGGCGAGGTCGTGGAAGTCGAAGACCTCGCTCATCGACTTCTCGGACGGGGTGTCGGCGTAGGCGGTGGTGAGCCGCTGCTCGGTGCCCTCGGGCCCGTACACCGGTATGGGCTCGCAGCGTCCGCCCTCGTGCCGGTAGTAGCGCGCCACGAAGTACGCGCACATGTCGATGCAGTGGTCGGCGTGGAGGTGGCTGAGCGCGATGGCGTCGAGGTCGTAGAGGCCGCAGTGGCGCTGCAGTTCACCGAGGGCACCGTTGCCCATGTCCAGCAGGAGCCGGTAGCCGTCGGCCTCGACGAGGTAGCTGGAGCAGGCCGAGTCCGCGGACGGGAACGATCCCGAGCAGCCGACGACGGTGAGCTTCATGGGGAAGGAACCTCCGTGGCCCGGGAAGGGGATTCCCCGAGCGTAAGGCGCAAAGGGGCTGGTGGCTCCTTCATGGGCCCCGTTGTGGGCGGAATCACCAGTGCGGGGTACGGCCGCGCCGCCGCTCCCGGCCGCCCGTGCGGCGGGAGGGCGGCGGGTGCCGGCGGGGTCCGGTCAGCCGGCCGGGCCGGTCAGGCCCAGAGCTGGCCCTGGAGCGCCTCGACGGCGGCCTCGGTGCTGGGCGCGGTGTAGATGCCGGTGGACAGGTACTTCCAGCCGGCGTCGGCGACGACGAAGACGATGTCGGCCCTCTCCCCCGCCTTGACGGCCTTGCGGCCGACGCCGATGGCGGCGTGCAGGGCGGCGCCGGTGGAGACGCCGGCGAAGATGCCCTCCTGGGCGAGGAGTTCGCGGGTGCGGGTGACGGCGTCCTCGGAGCCCACGGAGTAGCGGGTGGTGAGGACGGTCTCGTCGTAGAGCTCGGGCACGAAGCCCTCGTCGAGGTTGCGCAGGCCGTACACGAGGTCGTCGTAGCGGGGTTCGGCGGCGACGATCTGGATGCCGGGAACCTTCTCGCGCAGGTAGCGGCCGGCGCCCATCAGGGTGCCGGTGGTGCCCAGTCCGGCGACGAAGTGGGTGACGGAGGGCAGGTCGGCGTAGATCTCCGGGCCGGTGCCGGTGTAGTGGGCGCCGGCGTTGTCGGGGTTGCCGTACTGGTAGAGCATGACCCAGTCGGGGTGCTCGGCGGCGATCTCCTTGGCGACGCGTACGGCGGTGTTGGAGCCGCCCGCGGCCGGGGAGGGGATGATCTCGGCGCCCCACATGGCGAGCAGTTCGCGGCGTTCGGAGCTGGTGTTCTCCGGCATGACGCAGACCATGCGGTAGCCCTTGAGCTTGGCCGCCATGGCCAGGGAGATGCCGGTGTTGCCGGAGGTGGGCTCCAGGATGGTGCAGCCGGGGGTGAGCCGGCCGTCCTTCTCGGCCTGCTCGACCATGTAGAGGGCCGGGCGGTCCTTGATGGAGCCGGTGGGGTTGCGGTCCTCCAGCTTGGCCCAGATGCGGACGTTCTCGGACGGCGAGAGCCGCGGCAGGCGCACCAGGGGGGTGTTGCCCACCGCGGCGGTCGGCGAGTCGTAGCGCATCAGCGCATGCCTCCGGCCACCGCGGGGAGGATGGTGACGCTGTCGCCGTCGCTGACCTTGGTGGAGATCCCGTCCAGGAAGCGGACGTCCTCGTCGTTGAGGTAGACGTTGACGAAGCGGCGCAGCTCACCGCCGTCGACCAGGCGCTCCCGGATGCCGCTGTGGCGGGTCTCCAGGTCGTCGATGAGCTCGGCGAGGGTGCCGCCGTTGCCCTCGACGGCCTTCTGACCGCCGGTGTGGGTGCGGAGGATGGTCGGGATGCGGACCTCGATGGCCATGGGTGGGCTCCTGTGGGAGAGGCGGGAAGCGGGCGTGCGTGCGGGCCGTGCGTGGGGGCGCGGGTGCGGCCGGCGGGCCGCGGGTGGGTGCCCGGGATCAGCCGCGGGCAGTGGCGCAGCGCGTACAGGCGGCGCTGGCGAGGCGGCACAGGTCGACGTGCAGGCGTGCCACGAGCAGCGTGCCCGGGGGCGTGCCCGGGTGGGTGTCGCTCACGTCGTGGTTAACCATGGGCTCATCGTAACGATTCCCCGCCGCTGTTCCCGATGGTCGTGTCACGATACGGACCGCACTGTCTCACCTTTCGGGAGACTGACTGCTTCCGGGCGTTCCCCGGCCATTGCTCATCCCTGGTGGGCGGGGACGATCCGGACCTCCTCCTCGGTGACCTCGCCGTCGGTGATGCGGAAGGAGCGGAAGGAGACGGGGCCCTCCTCGTTGCCGCACTCGGCGGTGGAGACCAGCACGTAGTGGGCGCCGGGCTCGTTGGCGTAGGCGATGTCGGTGCGTGAGGGGTAGGCCTCGGTGGCGGTGTGCGAGTGGTAGATGACGACGGGCTCCTCGTCGCGGTCGTCCATCTCGCGGTAGAGCCTGAGCAGGTCCCCGGAGTCGAACTCGTAGAACGTCGGGGAGCGGGCGGCGTTCAGCATGGGGATGAAGCGCTCGGGGCGGTCGCTGCCGGCCGGGCCCGCGATGACCCCGCACGCCTCGTCGGGGTGGTCCCGGCGGGCGTGGGCGACGATCTGGTCGTGCAGCTCCTGGGTGATGGTCAGCATGGGCCACAGCATAGGCAGGGCCGGTGGCCGGGCCGGCAGGGGGCGCACGACGCCCGAGGACCCCGTCCGTGCCGGTGTGCGGCGCGGACGGGGCCCTCGGCGGTACGCCCGGTGGGGCGTGCCGGACGGCGGTGCCGTCAGACGGTGACGGGGGTCACTTGGCGAGCGAGGTGGTCTCCTCGGTGCCGCCGGCCTCGCCGGCCTCGATCTGCTCCTCGGTCTCGCCGGCCTCGCGGCGCCGGACGTAGTCCAGGACCCGGTCGAGTTCCTTCTTGACGACGGGCGCCAGGAAGTACAGGCCGATGATGTTGAACACCGCGGCGATGAAGAGGAAGGAGTCCGCCAGGGAGACCAGGGAGGACAGGGACATCAGCGCGCCGGTGATGACGATGAGGCTGAAGAGCACCTTGTAGGTGTTCTCGCTGGCCTTGCTGCGGCCGAAGATGTACGCCCAGGCCTTCAGGCCGTAGTAGCTCCAGGTGATGACCGTGGAGAAGGCGAAGAGGATGACCGCGACGGCCAGGACGTAGGGGAACCAGGAGATGACGCTCTCGAAGGCGTCGGAGGTGAGCGAGACGCCGGAGGCGATCGGCTCGCCGTCGGCGCTGGCCTCGCGGGCGGCCTCCCAGCTGGGGGTCCTGGCGATGACGATGGTCAGCGCGGTCATGGTGCAGATGACGACGGTGTCGATGAACGGCTCGATCATCGCGACCAGGCCCTCGGTGGCGGGGCGCTTGGTCTTGACCGCGGAGTGGGCGATCGGCGCGGAGCCGATGCCGGCCTCGTTGGAGAAGGCGGCCCGCTGGAAGCCGACGATCAGCGCGCCGATGAGACCACCGGCCACGCCCTCGGGGGCGAAGGCCTCGCCGACGATGTCACCGATGGCCGCGGGCACCTGGCTGATGTTGCCCAGGATGACGAAGAGGCAGGCGGTGACGTAGATGATCGCCATGGCGGGGACCAGCCGGCTGGTGACGGCGCCGATGGAGCGCATGCCGCCGAGGAGGACCAGGGCGACCAGGGCGGCGAGGAAGATGCCGAAGAAGAGGGCGCCGCCGGAGGTCGAGAAGATGCTGTCGTCCTTGCCGGTGACGGACTGGAGCTGCTCCAGGCTCTGGTTGACCTGGAAGAGGTTGCCGCCGAAGAAGGTGAAGAACAGGATCGCGACGGCGGATCCGGCGGCGAGCACCTTGCCCACCCCGCCCAGTCCGCGCTCGGTCATGCCCCTGCGCAGGTAGTGCATGGGACCGCCGGAGACGGTGCCGTCCTCGTGGACCTCGCGGTACTTCACGCCGAGGGTGCACTCGACGAACTTGGTGGCCATGCCGAGCAGGCCGCAGATGATCATCCAGAAGGTGGCGCCGGGGCCGCCGATGGTGACCGCGATGGCCACACCGGCGATGTTGCCGAGGCCGACGGTGCCGGAGACGGCGGAGGTGAGCGCCTGGAAGTGGGTCACCTCGCCGGGGGCGTTCTTCTGGTCGTACCTGCCGCGGACCAGCTTGAAGGCTGTGCCGATGTGACGGACCTGGGCGAAGCCGAAGTAGCCCGTGAAGACCAGGCCGGCCACGACGAGCCAGCCGACGATCCACGGGAACTCGGTGTCACCGAGCGGGATGGTGTAGAAGACGATCTCGCCGATCTCTCTGGCCACCGGGTCGACGAAGTCGCTGATCGCTTCGTCGACCCGGGTCGTCCAGGATTCGTTCTCTGCCATGGGGTACCTCTGGCTGGTGCGGCTGCGGGGACGTGAGGCAACGGTGGTTGCCGGATGACGCGTCGGACAGCGCGAACTCCGTTGTCCGAATAAGGCCGAGCGCAGTCTTCATCCGGGACCACCGGAGAGGTTCGGGCCCCGGCGGTTTCGGATTGGGAGTTCCTACCACGCTGCGCTATCAGTAAAGTGTGACCCAGCTCACATGTCCATATTACGGTCGCATCACGCAGCGTCATTTACCGGCAGAACGGACATGGGGTGTGCGCAAAAGATCTCCCTGTCCGACTAACGGACATCAATAATGACTCAGCGTGTTTACCGATCAGCCTCCCCGGGCATACAAAGATGCCCTTCCTGCTGCCCGCCGGACCCACCGGATCCGGCCACCGGAGCACCCGCGTGCGCTTCAGCGCATGAGAGTCTCCACGAGCGACTCCTGGAGGGCGCCCAGCCACAGGTAGGCCATCGCCATCGGCTTGCGCGGATCGTCGTCCGCCAGGGCGTACAGCCGGTCGCCGTCCTTGTCGTCGGCGATCTCCAGCCGCACCCCGAGCGCCAGCCGCAGGTCGTTGAGCGCGCCCAGCCACTGCCGCGACTGCTCGGGGGCGAGGGTGAGCACCGCCCCGCCGTCGCCGCCGGGAGTGAGGGCGTCCAGGGCGCGCACGACGGCGAGGCCGTCCTCGCGTTTGCGCGCGCGCAGGTCGTTCTCGGTGTAGCGGCGGAACTCCGCGGCGGCGGCCCGGGCCCGCTCGTCCGGCTCGGCGCCGGGGCCGCCGTAGGCGTCCGGGAAGAGCCGGGCCAGGGCCGGGTCGGCGGGGGGCTCGGTGGGGCCGTCGGCCAGCAGCGCGGCCAGCGGGTCCGCCTCTCCGTCGTCACCGGCCGGCTCGCCGCCGGGGCCGATCAGCTCCAGGAGCTGGACGGTGAGACTGCGCAGGATGGAGATCTCGATCTCGTCGAGCGCGACGGCGGCGCCGCCGGGCACGGCGGGCGCGGGTTCGAACAGCCCGGGCATCAGCGGTCCTGCTGGAGGGTCGCCCACAGGCCGTAGCCGTGCATGGCCTGCACGTCGCGCTCCATCTCCTCGCGGCTGCCGCTGGAGACGACCGCGCGGCCCTTGTGGTGGACGTCCATCATCAGCTTTCTGGCCTTCTCCTTCGGATAACCGAAGTAGGTCTGGAACACGTAGGTCACGTAACTCATCAGGTTGACCGGGTCGTTGTGGACGACGGTGACCCACGGGACGTCGGGCTCGGACACCGCGTCGGGCGCCTCGCTCCCGGCGGGGCGGGTGACCTCCGTGGGGGCGACGGACACCGACACCGCCGCCGCGCGGACGGCCCGGGGGGCGGGCGAGGGGGCGACGGCGGAGCCGGGGGCGCTCCCGCGGCCCGGTCCCGCGGCCCGGCCCCCGGCACGGTGCCGTGCGGGCGCGACATGGGAGGTCGTCATCCGGCGCGTGTCGTCGCTCACGCCTCCCATGCTGCCACCCGTACCGGGTGGTCGCGCAAACGGCCCGGCGCAGGAGGTACGACAGCCCCGGTCGTACCGCCGCCACCCGGCGGCACCCCGCGGCGAGGTTCCCGTCACCAGATATCGTCAAACTGACGACATTGGAGGTAGCATCCATGCCATGAACACAGCAGACCTGGGACTGCCGGTCACCGTGCCGTCGACCGCCCTCTTCACCGACCACTACGAGCTGACCATGGTGCAGGCCGCGCTGCGCGACGGGACCGCCGGCCGGCGGTCCGTCTTCGAGGTCTTCACCCGCCGGCTGCCCGAGGGCCGCCGCTACGGAGTGGTCGCGGGTACCGGACGGGTGCTGGACGCCGTGGCGAACTTCCGCTTCGAGCCGGAGATCCTGGACTTCCTGCGCGAGCGGGAGGTCGTCGACGGACCGACCCTGGAGTGGCTCGCCGGCTACCGCTTCCGCGGGGACGTCCAGGGGTACCCCGAGGGCGAGGTCTACTTCCCCGGCTCGCCGGTCATGCGGGTCAGCGGCACCTTCGCCGAGTGCGTGCTGCTGGAGACCGTCATCCTGTCGATCCTCAACCACGACTCGGCCGTCGCCGCCGCGGCCTCCCGGATGGCCGTCGCCGCGCGGGGGCGCCCGCTGATCGAGATGGGTGCCCGGCGCACCCACGAGCTGTCGGCGGTGGCCGCGGCGCGGGCGGCGTACGTCGGCGGCTTCTCCTCCACCTCCGACCTGGCCGCCGGCTACCGCTACAACATCCCCACCGTCGGCACCAGCGCCCACGCCTTCACCCTGCTGCACGACACCGAGCGGGGCGCCTTCACCGCGCAGGTGGAGTCCCTGGGCCGCGGCACCACGCTCCTGGTGGACACCTACGACGTGACCGAGGCCGTCCGCACCGCCGTGGAGGTCGCCGGGCCGGAGCTGGGCGCCGTCCGCATCGACTCGGGCGACCTGCTGCTGCTCGCCCACCGGGTGCGGCAGCAGCTCGACGAACTGGGCGCGCGCGACACGCGGATCGTCGTGACCAGCGACTTGGACGAGTACGCCATCGCCTCGCTCGCCGCCGCCCCGGTGGACGCCTACGGGGTGGGCACCCAGCTGGTCACCGGCAGCGGCCATCCGACCGCCTCGATGGTCTACAAGCTGGTGGCCCGCGCCGACTCCGGCGACCCGGACGCGCCGCTGCGGCCGGTGGCCAAGAAGTCGATGGGCGGAAAGCTGTCGGTCGGCGGCGTGAAGTGGGCGGCCCGGCGGCCGGACGCGGACGGGGTGGCGGAGGCCGAGGTCGTCGGCACCGGGGAGGTGCCCGCACCGCTGGCGGACCGGCTGCTGCCGGTGGAGCTGATCCGCGGCGGCGAGATCGTGGCGCGCGAGCCGCTGGACGCGGCCCGCGAGCGGCACGTGCGGGCGCGGGACGGGCTGCCGCTGTCGGCGACCCAGCTCTCGCGCGGTGAGCCGGTCCTGCCCACCGAGTACGTCTGAGCGCCACCGCCACACGCCACACGCCCCGCGGCACTCCCGCCGCGGACGCCGAGTGTCTAAGGTCGGACACGTCCGCCCGCACCATCCGCACCGACCGCTCCACGGACCCCGATCGAACCCCCAGCCGAACCGCCGGCCGGAATCCCGGCCCAGACCCCAGCCGAAAGGTGTGCACCATGCACCGGGCACTGATCGTCGTAGACGTCCAGAACGACTTCTGTGAGGGCGGCAGCCTCGCGGTCGCGGGAGGCGCCGACGTGGCCGCGGCCATCACCGACCTGATCGGGCAGACGACCGCCGGATACCGGCACGTCGTGGCGACCCGCGACCACCACGTCGACCCGGACGGCCACTTCTCGGCCGCCCCCGACTTCGAGCACTCCTGGCCGGCGCACTGCGTGGCCGGCACCGAGGGCGTGGGCTTCCACCCGAACTTCGCCCCGGCCGTCGCCTCCGGCTCGATCGACGCGGTCTTCGACAAGGGCGCGTACGCCGCGGCCTACAGCGGCTTCGAGGGCGCGGACGAGAACGGTGTGCCGCTCGCCGAGTGGCTGCGCTCCCGCGAGGTCACCGAGGTGGACGTGGTCGGCATCGCCACCGACCACTGTGTACGGGCGACCGCCCTGGACGCGGCCCGCGAGGGCTTCCGCACCCGGGTGCTGCTGGGGCTGACGGCCGGGGTGGCGGCGGGATCGACCGGGCGGGCGCTGGAGGAGCTGCGGGCGGCGGGCGTGGAGCTCACCGGCGAGCCGGT
This sequence comes from Streptomyces rubellus, assembly GCF_036323805.1. NCBI lineage: Bacteria > Bacillati > Actinomycetota > Actinomycetes > Kitasatosporales > Streptomycetaceae > Streptomyces > Streptomyces rubellus. The sequence goes on along the minus strand of NZ_JAZDCX010000001.1, from coordinate 92,777 downwards.
GGTCCGGGGAGCCTGAGACCGGGAGCCGGGCCCGCGGCCGTGCCGGTGCCGGGGGTTCGGCGGCCCCGCGGCGCTCCGACGCCGCCGCGGAGCGGCGGACCGGCCGTCCTGCCCGGCCTCCGCCACGGCGGGGGCGCGGCGGTCGGCCCGGTCGCCGCCGTGCGGGACGCGCCCGCCCGCGGCCCGCTATCCGGCGGCGGCCCGGCGCAGGGCGGCCACCGGCCGCCAGAAGTCCGTCTCGGTGTGCGGTGCCGGGCGCCAGACCAGACCGTCTGGATGGTGCAGCACGGCGCTGATCTCGTCCGGGGTGGGCGGTTCGGTGTTGCCCCGCAGGTAGACCGCGCGCAGCCCCAGGTTCCGCAGCCTGGTCAGGGCGCGGGCGCGGTTGGCGGCATGGACCAGGAAGCGGACCCGCTGCCCCGGCCCCCCGGGGCGCGGCACCGAGAGCGCCACCACCACGCTGCCGTCCGGCAGCCGGACCCAGCCTCCCGCCATTCTCACCACTCCCCCGCCGTACCTAGCGTCACCAGGATGCCCGTGCGCACGGAACGCGCGGCACGCGCAGTGCGCACCCTACGCGCATTCTCGGCACGGCCGGCCGCCGCCCGCCAGGGGGCGGCGGCCGGCCGTGCCGCGCGCCTCCGCGGTGGCCCGCGGAGACGGGGCTCTCCTCAGGTGCCGTCCGGCGGTGTCAGCGCCTGCTGGAGGGGCCGACCCGGACGGTGATCGCCTTGCCGTGCGGCGGCTGGCCGACGATCGAGATGCGGGTGTTGGTGTCGGGCACCTTCACGCTGCCGGTCGGGTTGTCCGCGTCCCAGTACTCGCCCCGGCGGTCGTCGAAGACCGGAACGCCCGCCTTCGTCTTGATCCTCTTGGCCTCGCCCTCCTTGTGGAGGGTCATCCCGCGCGCCGGGTACCAGCTGAAGGTGGAGTCGTAGGACTGGATGCGGTTGCGCATCAGCGTCCCGTCCGACCACTTCTCCGCCTTCGGGTGGGCGTCGACGGGCAGGATCAGGCCCTCACCCGGGTGGGCGCTGGTGTTGTTGTCCAGCTGCGAGGTGTCCCACAGCCAGATCAGCAGGCCGTTCTGGTACGAGAAGCGCTCCACCCAGTCGGGGCGGTCCGTCAGCCAGCCGAAGTTGTACGGGCCGGTCTTCAGGGTCTTGTCGTACGAGACGTACTGCCGGTTCTCGGCGATGTAGTACTGCGGGTAGGACTCGGTGAACGAGGCCCCGATACGGGAGAAGCCGTCCGCCGTCCAGCCGTCCTCGCCGCTCTCGGCGCCGTCGGTGAAGAGCGTCTCGCCGTCGGCGGTGACGGTGATCTCGTCGGCCGCGAAGCCCATCTCCGCCACACCGCCGTCGGTGCGGTAGTGGAAGCGGAGCTGGATCTCCTGGCCCGCGTAGGCGTCCAGCGGGAAGGAGAGGTCCACCCAGCCGCCGGACTCGGCGTCCAGCGCGGGGGTGCCGGACGCGTCACGCCCGATCGGCTCGCCGTTCGCGGTGCCGTCCAGGGCGGTCCAGGTGGCGCCGTCGTCGGTGGAGACCTGGGTGTAGAGGTAGTCGTACCCCTTCTCGATCTCCCACCAGCCCTTGAGGCCGAGCGAGGCGGTGGACGCCCCGGTCAGGTCGACGGTGCGGGTCAGGGAGTTGCGCAGGTCGTCGCCGCTGCCGCTCCACCACTGCATGCTGCCCGCGGCCGGCTCCACCACCTCGGTGGTGACCTCCTTCTCGGGCAGCTCGACCAGCAGCGCCTGCGGGTTCTTCCCCTGCTTGGTGGAGACACCCAGCTTGTGCAGGGACTTCGTGGCGGCCTTGGCCTCCTCGTAGTCCAGCCAGCCCAGCGACAGCTTGTCCCAGGCGGTCATCTCGCCCGCCCAGTCGCCGATGGCTTCCTTGCCCTTGTTCAGCCAGGAGCCGGACGACATCAGCGTCCAGAAACCGGTGGAGTTCTCGCCGCCGGCGGTGTCGTACAGGTCCGGCAGACCGAGGTCGTGGCCGTACTCGTGGGCGAAGACGCCCAGGCCGCCGTTCTCGGGCTGGACGGTGTAGTCGCCGACCCAGATGCCGGTGTCGCCGATCTCGGTGCCGCCCGCCCGGTTGAACTCCGGGCCGGTGTTGCCGTAGTCGGTGCCGTAGGCGTACCAGCGGTGGGCCCAGATGGCGTCCTCGCCCTGCGCGCCGCCGCCGGCGGACTCGTCCTCGCCCGCGTGGACGAACTGGAAGTGGTCGATGTAGCCGTCGGACTCGTTGAAGTCGCCGTCGCCGTCGAAGTCGTAGCGGTCCCACACGTCGTACTCGGCGAGCTGCCCGGCGATCTCGTCGTCGGTGCGGCCGGCGGCCCGCTGGTCGGCGACCCACTGGTTCACGCCGTCGCGGACCGCGTCCCAGACGGTGTTGCAGACGTTGTCGCCGCAGGCGTTGTTGCCGTACCGGGCCTCGTTGTAGTCGACCTTGACCCAGTCGGAGACCATGCCGTCCACGGAGTACTTACCGGAGGACTGGGCCTCGTAGTAGGTCTTGAGCGAGCCCTCGCCGTCCCCGAAGTAGATCTCCTCGAAGTGCTCCCTGTCGAAGTCCTCCTTCCACAGGGTGGTGTTGTCCTTCTTCCGGTCGGGCTCGGCTATCTGGTTGTGGAGCGGGCCCGGGGTGCCGCCGTACTCCGGGTCGACCTTGTCACCGAACTCGATCAGGATGGTGAAGATCTTGTCGGTCTTCGTCTGCTCCATCTCGACGTACTTCTCGGCGCCGAGCTTCATGACCTTGGTGCCGTTCCTGGTCACGGGCTTCTGACCGGAAGCCAGGCGCTCCAGGGCCGCGAGGCGCTGGGCGCGCTGCTTCTTGGTGAGCGGGCCGGGCAGATCGTGGGCCACGTGCCTGCCGTTGTCGCCCTTGCCGTGTTCGTGACCGTCGTCCTCGGCGTGGTCACTGGCGCCCGCCGCGGCCGGTTCACGGCCGTCCGACGGGGCGCCCTCGCTGGCGTGGGCGGTGCCGGCGGTCAGAAAGGTCGCTCCGATGACAGCGACCGTCGTGGCCAGTGCGGCGGATCTGATGGTCCTCCGTTGGCTCTTCACTAGGTATTGCCCTCCCCATGCATGGCCATGGACACGTGCGGGTGCACACGTGTGGAGGCATTCGACATGAGCGGCGGCCGAAAAAACAGACCTTGTTTTGAACACGCCACACAAGTACGGTGTCCGACCGCCCAGTTACGGATTCCGGACACCTGGAGCCGATCTCGGGTCAGGTCCGGGGCCACCGTGCGACCCCGTGCGCCCCTTGTGCACCGCTCTGGCGGCGACAGTGGGTCAGGTCACGCTTACGGGGCATCACATAAGGGCATCCGGCATCGTAGAGTCGTTCGACGGACCGCGACACCGTCGTTCCACGCCCTCCCCCGACCCCCGAGGACGGATTCCGCCATGCCGCGTCCGAATCCCGCCCAGCTGGCCTGTGGTTCGGCCACCGTCATCCTGTCGGCACTCGTGATGCTGCTGGTGACGCAGACACGTTCGGGTACCGGGGTCACGGTCGTCGCGACCGCGGCGCTCGCACTCGGGCTGCTCGTCGCGGTCACCGTTCCCGTCCGGCGGCCGGCGGACCGTTCCCGCCCGGCGGCGGGAAGCGTCCCCGCCCAGCGCGGCCCCGCCCGCACCGGAACCGGCGACGCCGGGAGCGGGCAGCGGGTGCCGCAGCCCTCGCTGCGCCGCTGAGCGCCGTACGGGAGCCGGGCCGCCCCCGGCGTGGCCGGTGTGGGAGAACCGCGAACCACCGGGGCCGCCCGGTGTCCCGCCGGCCGCGCCCACCGTTCCGCCCGCCGTTCCGCCTCCGCCCCGGCCGCCGGGGCCGGCGAGGCACGGCTGTCGTCTGCTCATGGCCCGAGTCGACCGCGCCCCCGCGCGTCGCGCATCCGGCACGCGCCGTTCGGGCGACGTCCCGCCGAGGACGGCGCACCCGGAACGGCCGGGCCGCCGGTCACCCGGCCGGTGCCGTCCCCTCCGGACCGCGCGCCACGAAGGTGCGCGCCGCCTTGTCGTGCCAGCACTGCCGCCACGGCCGGTCGAACAGGCACCAGGCGGCGTTCACCACACCGATCCCCAGCAGTGCCAGTGGCCCGAACACCAGCCAGCGGCGCAGCGCGGCACCGAACGACGGGGGGTCCTGCTCCTCGATGTCGAGCACCCTGACGCCGAACAGCTTCTTGCCCGGGGTGCGGCCCCAGCGGGCGGTGGGCAGCACCTCGTAGAGCAGACCGAAGAGGAGGAAGGCACCGAGCACGATCGCCAGGTACACCCCGGTCGTGCCGTCGACCAGCCACACCTCGCGGGTCACCCCGGCCTGTTCGGCGGCCCGTACCTGCTCCCGGATGTGGTCGGCGCTGCGCCCGGCGAACGGGTAGGCCACCGCGCCGGTCACGGCCGCGAGGACCAGGCCGTCCACCAGCCGGGCGGCCAGCCGCCGGCCGAGCCCGGCGGGACGGGCCTGGCGCAGGGCGGCCTGGAAGGGGTCTGCCACCGGGGGCCGCCAGGGCACGACCCGGTCGGGACCGCCGTCACCCGGCGATTGCTGTGCCGGTACGGCGGGCGTGCCGGCGACGGGAGCCCGCTGGGCCAGTTCCTGCACCTGGCGCGTCCACGAGGGCCGCTCGGCCGGGGCGGCCGGCTGTGCGGCGGGTGCCTGTGCGGCGGCCGGCTGCGCCGGGGCGGGGACGGCCGGCGCGGCGGGAGCCGCGGGGCCGGGGGACGGCGGACCGGCGGGCCCGGTCCTGCGCAGCCCGACGGTGTCCCCCCGCCCGGCGGAGCCGCCCCGTACCGCGGGGGTGCCCGGGGCGGCGGGTGCGGGGGAGGCGGCCGGGCCGGATTCCCCCGGACGTACGGGCCGCATCCGCACGGTGCCGTCCGCGGGGACCGGCGGGGCGTCCTCACCGCTGTCCGGGGACGGGGACTGCGGGGACGAAGGAAGCGACGGAAGCGGCGGAGACGACAGGGATGGCGGGGACGAAGGAGACGACGGGGAGCCGCCCGCCGGCCCGGCGTCCGCCCGTACCCAGGCACCGCGCGGATCGGGCCCCGGCTCCTGGGCGCGCGGGCCGCCGTCCGCCTCCTCCCCCGGGCTCCGCGGGACGCGGTCCTCCCGCTCCCCGCCGGATCCGCCCCGCCGGGCGGCACCGGCCCGCCAGTCGGACGCGGACCCGGGCCGGTCGCCGTGCAGCCGGGACGGGTCGTCCCAGGTGATCACCCGGTCGCCGGGCCGGACGCCGGTCTCACCGCGTCCGCGCACCTCCGGCAGCGCAGCGTCCCCGGGCGCGTCCTCGTCCAGGAAGACCGGGCCGGTCTCCGCCTGCTCCGGCTCCCCGGCGGGGGGCGCGGCCGGCGGTGCGGACCGTGCGGGTTCCGGTGGCAGCGGGGACCGGCGGGCGGGCGGCGACACGGGCGGCGGAACCGCCGCGCCGGACGGGGCCGCGGGCGGCCGCTCGCCCTCGCCGGGCGCGGGCCTGCTGGTGCCGGGTACCCAGGCGGTGCCGTTCCAGTAGCGGATGTACCCCGGGATGGACGGGTCCGGATAGTAGCCCGGGCCCGGGGTGCCGCTGGCGGATGCTGACGGAGGGGCGCTCATGTGCGGGGTCCCGTATCTGCTCGGCCGTTGCTGTGGCGTCTACCAGTCCCCGGCCGCCTGTGCCACCGGGGAGCGCTGGGTCCACATCTACCAGAGACGGCGGCCCCTCCGCCCGGTCACCGGACACCCGCCCCCCTTCCGGCGACAACGGGCCCGGCGGAAGGGTGATCCCGGCGCTCCGCCGCGGCGTCAGCCGCCGCCCCCGGCCGCCTGGCGCACCAGCGGGACGATCCGCAGCGGCACCGGGTTCTCCATCACGATCGCCGTGGAGGCCCGCACGATGCCCTCGAACCCCACCACCTTGTCGATCACCCGCTGGAGGTCCGCGTTGGAGCGGGCGACCAGCCGGCACAGCATGTCCCCGCGGCCGGTGATGGTGTGCAGTTCCAGCACCTCGGGGACGGCCGCCAGATGCGCCCGTACGTCGCCGCCCTGCCCCTGCCTGATCTCCAGGGTGGCGAAGGCGGTGACCGGGTAGCCGAGGGCCGCCGGGTCGACGTCCGGGCCGAAGCCGCGGATCACCCCGCTGCGGCGCAGCCGGTCCAGCCGGGCCTGTACGGTGCCGCGGGCCACCCCGAGCCGGCGGGAGGCCTCCAGCACCCCGATGCGGGGCTCGGCGGCGAGGAGTTCCAGCAGCCGGCCGTCCAGCGCGTCGATGCCCATGCCCGTGCTCCCTGCCCTCCGGTGGTCATCCTGTACAGGAACACCGCTCCCGCGGCGCCCCGGCTGGTCATATTGCTCAGCGGATACGCGAACTATTGCGCACCTTGCGGTTCGGCGGGAGCCTGCCGACATGACCGAGACCATGCACCAGACCCCTGGCACCGCCCGGCAGGCCGACCCCTTCCCGGTGAAGGGGATGGACGCGGTCGTCTTCGCCGTGGGCAACGCCAAACAGGCCGCGCACTACTACTCCACGGCCTTCGGCATGCGGCTCGTGGCCTACTCCGGTCCCGAGAACGGCAGCCGGGAGACCGCGAGTTACGTCCTGGAGTCGGGCTCGGCCCGCTTCGTCCTCACCTCCGTCATCAAGCCGTCCACCGAGTACGGCCGGTGGCTCGCCGACCATGTCGCCGCGCACGGCGACGGGGTGATCGACCTGGCCGTCGAGGTGCCGGACGCCCGGGCCGCGTACGCGTACGCCGTCGAGCACGGCGCCACCGGTCTGGCGGAGCCGTACGAGCTGAAGGACGAGCACGGCACGGTGGTGCTCGCCGCGATCGCCACGTACGGGCAGACCCGCCACACCCTGGTGGAGCGCTCCGGCTACGACGGCCCCTACCTGCCCGGCTACACCGCCGCCGACCCGATCGTCGCGCCGCCGGGGAACCGCTTCTTCCAGGCGATCGACCACTGCGTGGGCAACGTCGAACTCGGCCGGATGGACGAGTGGGTGGCCTTCTACAACAACGTCATGGGCTTCACCAACATGAAGGAGTTCGTGGGCGACGACATCGCCACCGAGTACTCCGCGCTGATGTCGAAGGTGGTCGCCGACGGGAAGCGGAAGGTGAAGTTCCCGCTCAACGAGCCGGCCGCCGGGAAGAAGAAGTCGCAGATCGACGAGTATCTGGAGTTCTACGGCGGCCCGGGTGTCCAGCACATCGCGCTCGCCACCAACGACATCGTCGCCACCGTGCGGGCCATGCGCGCCGCCGGGGTGCGGTTCCTGGACACCCCCGACTCCTACTACGACACCCTCGGCGAGTGGGTCGGCGAGACCCGGGTGCCCCTGGAGGAGCTGCGGGAGCTGAAGATCCTCGCCGACCGGGACGAGGACGGCTATCTGCTGCAGATCTTCACCAAGCCCGTGCAGGACCGTCCGACGGTGTTCTTCGAGCTGATCGAGCGCCACGGCTCCATGGGCTTCGGCAAGGGCAACTTCAAGGCCCTGTTCGAAGCGATCGAGCGCGAGCAGGCCAGGCGCGGCAACCTCTGAGCCTTCTTCCCGCCCCCCACCCCCGCGGCCCCGCCCCAACCTGACGGCGGGGCCGCGGCGGCGCATCGGCCCGGTGTCCGTGGCGGACCGTCCGGCGGCGGGCGTCAGCAGCTCGGTACGTGCCCGTCGTCCCGCAGCGCCCGCAGCGACCTGAGCGCGTTCCCCAGGGTGGTGACGGGTACCAGCCGCAGTTCGTCGGGGAGTCCGACCCGCGCCGCCTCGCACTCGGCCTCCGGCACCAGGAAGACGGTGGCGCCGTCCCGCGCCGCCGCCTGGGTCTTGAGCGGGACGCCGCCGACCGGGCCGACCTCCCCGCGTCCGTCGATGGTGCCGGTGCCCGCGATCGTCAGACCGCCGGTGAGGTCGCCGTCGTCGATCTCGTCGATGACGCCGAGGGCGAACACCAGCCCGGCGCTGGGACCGCCGACGTCCTCCAGCCGCAGGTCCACCTCCACCTCGTCCTCGGACATCTCCAGCTCGCGCAGCGCGGCGGTCACCGCCACCTCCTGCGACTCCACCATCTGCTCGGTGGTGTACTCCTCGATCTCGTCGGCGTCGTCGCCGACCGGGTAGACCGCGTCGCGCGGCATCACCGCGCGGTCGGTGTCGAGCCAGCCCCCCACCACGTCGGCCAGCCGTACGTCGGCGCCCGGCGCGGTCGCCGCGATGGTGGTGGCCAGCAGCTTCCCCTCCGGCCCGCCGTCCGCCCTGGGGTCCTCGTCCCCGACGCCGGAGACGGTGATGACGGGTTCTCCCTCGTACTCGCCCAGGACGTTCGCGGTGATCCCGGGCTGTGCGACCGAGAACGGCAGGGGGGCGAGGGCGGCGACCGCGAGCAGCGCGGCGACCGCCGCCCCGCAGGCCGACAGGGCCCGGGCGCGGGGGGAGAGGGCACGAGGGGTCGGTGCTGGCATGGGAGTGAATCTAGTTCACCCGCACCGGGCCCGCCTGCACCCCTTCCCCCTCCCCCGGCCCTTCCCGGGCCCGGCGGTCCCGGCCGTCCGGTTCAGCGCAGGAAGTCGGCGACCTCCTCGGCCGCCTGCACCACCCGGGGGCCCACCTTCTGCGGCACCGACTCCGAGAGCATCACGACCCCGACGCTGCCCTCTATCCCGTTCACGCCGCGCAGCGGTGCGGCGGCACCGCAGGCGCCCGCCTCCAGCTCGCCGTGGGTGAGGACGTAGCCGTCGGTCAGCTCCTGCTCGGGGTCGCGCCCGGCGAGGATCGCCCGGCCCGCGGCGCCCCGGTCCAGCGGGTGGCGGAAGCCGGTGCGGTAGGCGACGTGGTAGTCGGTCCAGCTCGGTTCGACGACGGCGACGGCCAGCGCCTCGTTGCCGTCCACCAGCGTCAGATGGGCGGTGGCGCCCACGTCCTCGGCGAGCGCCCGCAGCGCGGGCAGGGCCGCCTCCCGCACCAGTGGGTGCACCTGTCTGCCCAGCCGCAGCACGCCGAGGCCGACCCGGGCCCGGCCGCCCAGGTCCCGGCGCACCAGGCAGTGCTGCTCCAGGGTGGCGAGCAGTCGGTAGACGACCGTGCGATTGACCCCGAGCTTGTGGGACAGCTCGGTGACGGTCAGGCCGTGGTCGGTGTCGGCGAGCAGTTTGAGGACACGCAGTCCCCGGTCGAGCGTCTGAGAGGTCTCCGCGGTCACGACGCCCCCCTCCTCGGGTATGGGCCGGCGACTCCGCCGGGAGGGGGCGGTACCGCCGGTCCCGTCGGCGGTACGAGGCTGTTCCCGGAAAGTCGCCGGTTGCTTCGGCGGGCCGCACCGGCTGCGCTCCGGGGCGGATCTGCCACGGGGCGTGTGCGTAGCGGGAAATTTAGCGAGCCGTAACGTCACCCGGAAGGGTCTGTCCAGAATCCGGGCGTTGGCGCACTGGTTTATCCGCATTGCGTACACCGGCAGGTCACAATAGTCCGGTCCAATCAACCGGGCATCGGCCCGCACACGAGTTCGCACCGGGATCGGCACGGAAAGCGCGCACGCCCTTCACAAGCGGGCGTGCGGCGGGGCGGCGGTACGGCGACGCGGAAGCCGGTCCCCCGGCTTTCCCGCGCCGCCCGCCACCGGCCCCGGACTCACCGCATCCGCGTCGCCCACTCGCGGACCTTGGCGATCCGCTGCTGGAGCTGCCCGGCCGTCGCCTCCGCGGTGGGCGGGCCGCCGCAGACCCGGCGCAGCTCGGTGTGGATCACGCCGTGCGGTTTGCCGCTCTGGTGGGAGTACGCCCCGACCAGCGAGTTGAGCTGCCGGCGCAGCTCCAGCAGCTCCTTGTGGGTGACCACCGGACGCTTCTCGGCGGGCGTCTCCAGCAGGTCGGCCTCGGCGTCCGGCCGGCGGCGGCTGTGCGCGATCTGCCGGGCCTGCCGCTTCTGGAGCAGCAGCTGCACCTGGTCGGGCTCCAGCAGGCCGGGGATGCCCAGATAGTCCTGCTCCTCCTCGCTGCCGGGGTGGGCCTGCATGCCGAACTCGGCGCCGTCGTACATCACCCGGTCGAAGACCGCGTCGGACTGGAGCGCCTCGAAGGGCAGCTGGTCCTGGTCGCCGGTGTCCTCGTCCTGCTGCCTCTCCGCCTCCTTGAGGAGGTCGGCCTCCTCCGCGTACGGGTCCTCGGAGTCTCCGCCTTTCTTGGGCTTGTCCAGGACGTGGTCGCGCTCGACCTCCATCTCGTGCGCGAAGCCGAGCAGCATGGGGATGGTGGGCAGGAAGACCGACGCGGTCTCGCCGCGCCGCCGGGAGCGCACGAAGCGGCCGACGGCCTGGGCGAAGAACAGCGGCGTGGAGATCGTCGTGGCGTACACCCCGACCGCCAGGCGCGGCACGTCCACGCCCTCGGAGACCATCCGCACCGCCACCATCCAGCGGTCCTCGCCCTGGCTGAACTCCTCGATCCGCTTCGACGCGCCGGTGTCGTCGGAGAGCACGACGGTCGCGGCGGTGCCGGTGATCTCCCGGATGAGCTTCGCGTACGCCCGTGCCGAGTCCTGGTCGCTGGCGATCACCAGGCCGCCCGCGTCCGGGATCGCCCTGCGGACCTCCGTCAGCCGGGTGTCGGCCGCGCGCAGCACGCTGGGCATCCAGTCGCCGCGCGGGTCCAGCGCGGTGCGCCAGGCCTGGGAGACGGCATCCCTGGTCATCGGCTCGCCGAGCTTCGCCTCCAGTTCGTCGCCCGCCTTGCTGCGCCAGCGCATGTTGCCGCTGTAGGAGAGGAAGATCACCGGACGGACGACACCGTCGGCCAGCGCCTTGCCGTAGCCGTAGGTGTAGTCGGCCACCGAGCGGCGGACGCCCTCGCCGTCCTCGGCGTAGCTGACGAACGGGATGGGGTTGGTGTCCGAGCGGAACGGGGTGCCGGTCAGGGCCAGGCGCCGGGCGGCCGGTTCGAACGCCTCGAAGCACGCCTCGCCCCAGGAGCGGGTGTCGCCGGCGTGGTGGATCTCGTCCAGGATCACCAGTGTCTTGCGCTGCTCGCAGCGGTTGCGGTGCAGCATCGGCCGTACGCCCACGCCCGCGTACGTCACCGCGACGCCGTGGTACTCCCGGCCCAGCGGGCCGGCGCTGTACTCGGGGTCCAGCCTGATGCCCACCCGGGCCGCCGCCTCGGCCCACTGCTTCTTCAGGTGCTCGGTCGGCGCGACGACGGTCACCTGCTGCACGACGTGGTGGTGCAGCAGCCAGGAGGCCAGGGTGAGCGCGAAGGTCGTCTTTCCGGCGCCCGGGGTCGCCACGGCGAGGAAGTCCCGGGGCTGCTTCCCCAGGTAGAGGTCCATCGCCGCCTGCTGCCAGGCGCGCAGCTTGTTGGCGGTGCCCCAGGGGGCGCGGCCGGGAAAGGCGGGCGAGAGGTGGTGGGACGTGGAGGTAGTCACGGTCTCCGTCGAACTGGGTCGGCGATCGGCAACCGCGTCAGAGTACCGGGACGGCCCGGCCGTCCTCGGGGGGACGCCCGGCGGGCGGGCCGGGTGCGAGCCACGTCACATGCCGGAGGACTCCCGCAGGAGCCGCAGCCGATCGCCGATCAGCTTGACGTCCTCCAGCTCTCCGGTCGCCACCGCGACGACCAGTTCCTCCGCGGCGTCGATGTCGGGGCGCAGCCGCTCCCCGCTCAGCGACAGGAAGGTGACGCAGGACAACCATGCCGTGCGCTTGTTGCCGTCGACGAACGGATGGTTGATCGCCAGGCTCTGTAGCAGCGCCGCCGCCTTGTCGAACAGGTCCGGATACGCCTCGGTCCCGAACATCGCGGCTGCGGGGCGGTGCACCGCCGATTCGAGCAGGCCGACGTCGCGTACCGCCACCCGCATGTCGTCGCAGGCGTACTCGGCGACGGCCAGGACCTCCTCGGCCGTGAGGTAGAAGAAAGTCACTTGAGCCGTTCCATGAGCTCGTGCCACCTGGCCGCTTCCTTCTTCGCCGTCTCGCGGACCATGGCCTCACGCGCGTTCCGCGCCAGGTAGTCGTCCACTGCCCGGAGCACTATGGCGTGCATGCTGCGCCCCTCCAGCTCGGCCTGCTTCTTGAGGGCTTCAGTGCGGTCGTCATCAAGACGGAGGTTCATGGCCATACCAGAACGGTACCACTCGGCGACACCAATCTGGTACCAGATCATCCTTCCGCGCGCAGCCGCCCCGCCACCAGCGCGCCCGCTAGGGCGACCGCGGCCGCCGGGAGGTAGACGGCGGCGAACGCGAGCGGGTGGGAGATCCCGGCGGCGCCCACCGCCTCCGCCGCCGCGTGGCCGGTGCGCACCGCGCCGCCGCCCAGCGCAGCGAACACCGCGCCGCAGGCGGTGAGCAGCACGACGTTGGACAGGCCGTCGCTGAGCTGGAGGGCGGCGGAGTTGGTGCCCGCCTCGTGGGGCCTCGACAGCTTCAGCAGCAGCACGCTGGTGGAGGAGATCACCGTCCCCATGCCGAAGCAGGCCACGGCCTGCGCGACGATCGCGACCCACACCGGGACGGCCGCCACCAGCACCAGTGGGGTGACCGCGATCCCGGCGGTCACCAGCACCATCCCGGCGCGCACCAGCCGCTCCCGGTGCGGTTCCATGCGCGGCCGGGCCTGGACGTAGGAGCCCAGCGCCCAGGTGGCGCCGCCCGCCGCGAGCGAGAGGCCGGCCTGGGTCACCGACAGCCCGCGCTGGGTGACGAGCATCAGCGGCACGAAGCTCTCGGCGACGATGAACGACCCGGAGGCGACGCCGCGCATCAGCACCACCGTCGGCAGCCCGCGCGCGGCGCGGAAGGTGCCGCGCGGCAGCAGGCCGAGCGCGGCGGGCACCAGCAGGGCGGCGCCGAGGGCGGCGGGCACCAGCGAGAGCCAGCGCAGGTCCTGCCCGGCGTACTGCAGCAGCCCGGCACCCGCGGCCACCGTGACCGCCAGCCGGGTGCGCCGCCGGTCCACCGGGCGCGCCCCGCCGGGCGGCGGTCCGGCGGCGGCGCGGCGCAGGGCCGGGAGCATGACCGCGACCGGCAGGGCGACCAGGGCCGGGATGCCCAGGAACACCCAGCGCCAGCCGAACTGCTCGGTGACCGTCCCGGCGATCAGCGGTCCCACCACGGAGGGGACCACCCAGCAGGCGGCGAAGGCGGCCATCACGGTGGGCTGCAGATGCCCGGGGTAGGCGCGGCTGACGGTGACGTACAGCGCGACGATCACCAGCCCGCCGCCGATGCCCTGCACCGCGCGGCCCAGGACGAAGACCCACATGGCCGCCGCCGTGCCCGACAGCAGCAGTCCGGCCGCGAAGGAGCCGATCCCGGCGGCAAGCGGCGGCAGGGGGCCGGCGCGGTCGCACCACTGACCGGAGACGACCATCGCCACCAGGCTGGTCGTGAAATAGGCGGAGAAGGCGAACGCGTACAACGCGATCCCGTCGAGCCGGTCGGCGGCCACCGGCATGGCCGTGCCGACGGCGGTCGCCTCGAAGGCGATGAGCAGGACGACGGTGACGATGCCCAGGGTCAGCGCCCGGTGGGTGCGGCCGAGCACCCCGCCCGCCCCCTCCGGCGCGGCGGCCGGGGCCGGGACCGGGTCCGCGGCGGGGGCCGGGTCCGCGACGGGGACGGTGGCGGGGGCGGGGGTGGTGGCGGCCGGGGCGGCCTTGCCGAGCACGGCGCCCTCGAAGGCGGCGCCGGGATCGTCGTCGGGTGTGCTCATGCGGGTCAGCGTAAGACCCGTTCCTGACACTGACACCTGTCGGGGGACGGAGACCGGATCGGTCGTCGGTCCTGGTCCCCCGCCGTTTCCCGGGATCCGCCGGGCCGTTTCCGCGACCGGTTTCCGCGTCCTGCGAATACGGGGGAGAAATCTTGTGTTTTTAATATCGAAACTATACTTTCGGCAGGTATCGACACCGTCGGCTCCCGCTCCGCGGAAGCACCTCCGGCGGCCCGCGCAGACGTCCCGTGAGGACGGTGATCCACCATGGCCCACAGGGAGTGGGACGACCTGGACAGGGCCGCCTCCCGCGCCCGTGCCCGGTTCCTCACCGGTGAGCTGGTCACCGGGGGTGCCCGGCGCTCCATCCTCAGTTCCTGGCAGCGCTCCCGCGCCCTGGGGATCGACCCGGGGCGGATCGAGCCGGCCTACGATCCCGACCTCGACCCGGACAGCCGGCTCGTCCACGCCGCCGGGCCGGTGCTCGACTGGCTGGAGTCGCGGATCGCCGGCACCCGGGCGAGCGTGTTCCTCGCCGACGACCGGGGCAAGAAGCTCCAGCGCCGGGTCGGCGAGCCGGACATGAACCGCCGGCTCGACGCCTCCCACGAGGCACCCGGATTCTGCTTCCCCGAGCATCTGGTCGGCACCGGCGGGCTGGGGCTGGCGCTGGTGGAGCGGCGCCCCGTACGGGTCCTGGGCGCCGAGCACTTCGGTGAGCGCTCCCAGTCGCACGTGTGCGTGGCCGTGCCCATCCGCAATCCGCTCAGCGGGCGCATGGAGGGCGTCATCGACTTCATCGGGGAGCTCGCCGAGACCGACCCCGATGTGGAGATCCTGATGATCCGGGCCGGGCACGCGGTCGAGCAGCGGTTGCTGGAGCAGGCCGGACAGCGGGAGCGCGCCCTGCTCCAGGCATATCTGCGGGCCTCGGAGCGGGGGCGGTCGGGCGTCGGACTCCGGGGGCCGCTGGACGGACCCGGCTCGCTGTCCGACCGGGTGCTGGGGCGCGAGGCGCGGCTCCTGCTGCGGGAGCGGGCCGCCGAGCTCATCGCGTCGTCGCACCGGGCCGCCGTCGACGTCGCCCTTCCCGACGGCCGGACGGTCACCCTGCTGACCCGGCCGGTGGAGGCCCCCTTCGGGGGCTCCGATGTCGACGGGCTCGCCGTCGAGGTGCTGCTGCCCGACGGCTCGCCCCGGTCGCCCCGGTCCCCGGGCCGGCTCCTCACCCCGCCGTTCACCGGCCGTCCGACGGTTCCGGCGGTTCCGGTTCCGCCTGCGGAGCCGTCCGGTACGCCGGACACGGCCGGTACGCCGGACACGGCGGGTACGGCCGGCCCGGCGGGTACGGGCGGGCGGCCGGGCGACGCCTGGCTGCTCGCCGTGGGAGAGCCGGGCGTGGGCCGTCTGGCGGTCGCGGCGCGCCGGCGGCTGGCGCTGCTGTCCAAGGCCGCCGCGCACATCGGCACCACTCTCGACGTCACCCGTACCGCCGAGGAGCTGGCCCGTACCGCGGTGCCCGACCTCGCGGACTTCGCCACGGTGGACCTGCTGGAGCCCGTGCTGCGCGGCGAGGAACCGGGCGGCGCGGCGGGGACCCCGGCGGGAGGAAGCCTGCACCGGGCGGCCCTCCACGGCGTCCGCGCGGACTTCCCCCTGTACCCGGCGGGCGGTCCGGTCGACTTCATACCGGCCGCACCGCAGGCCCGCTGCCTGGCGGGCGAACGGGCGGTGCTGGAGGAGGACCTGCACACCGCCCCCGGCTGGCAGGCCCAGGACCCGGTGCGCGTCAAGCAGCTCCTCGCCCAGGGCGCCCACTCGCTGGTCGCCGTCCCGCTGCTCGCCCGCGGCACCACTCTGGGCGTGGCCACCTTCTACCGCTGCGACCAGCCCGAGCCCTTCGGGGACGACGACCTGGCCCTCGCCGAGGAGCTGGCCACCCGCGCGGCCCTGAGCCTGGACAACGCCCGGCGCTACACCCGCGAGCACACCGTGGCGCTCACCCTCCAGCGCAGTCTGCTGCCGCGCGCCCTGCCCGAGCTGACTGCCGTGGAGACCGCCCACCGCTATCTGCCCGCCCAGGCCGAGACCGGCGGGGTGGGCGGTGACTGGTTCGACGTCATCCCGCTGTCCGGGGCGCGGGTCGCCCTGGTCCTCGGCGACGTCGTCGGCCACGGGCTGCACGCCGCCGTCACCATGGGGCGGCTGCGCACCGCGGTGCAGAACCTCGCCGCCCTCGACCTGGCCCCGGACGAACTCCTCGCCCGGCTCGACGATCTGGTGATCAGCCTCGACCAGCCCCTGGACCAGGGCGGCACGGCGGCTCCGGGCGAGACCGAGGCCACCGGGGCCACCTGCCTGTACGCCGTCTACGACCCGGTCTCCCGGGTGTGCACCATGGCCCGCGCCGGCCATCCGCTGCCCGCCGTGGTCGAGCCCGACGGCCGGGTGTACTTCGCCGACGTGCCCGCCTGCCCGCCGCTCGGTCTGGGCGGTCTGCCCTTCGAGACCTGCGAGCTGCACCTGCCGGAGGACAGCCGGCTCGTCCTCTACAGCGACGGGCTCGTCGAGGACCGCAACCGGGACATCGACCTCTCCCTGGAACAGCTGCGCGCCGCCCTCTCCCGCGCCGGCCGGTCCGCCGAGGATACCTGCGGGACGGTGCTGGGCACCCTGCCCACCCCGGGCGCCGGCGACGACGTCACCCTGCTGGTGGCCCGCACCCGCGCGCTGCCCGCCGGGTCCGTGGCGAGCTGGGAGGTGCCCCCCGAGACGTCCGCCGTTCCGGCCCTGCGCGCCGCCGCCGGGCGGCAGCTGGCCGAGTGGGGCCTGTCCGACGCGGCCTTCACCACCGAGCTGGTGGTCAGCGAGCTGCTCTCCAACGCCCTCCGGCACGCCGACGGCCCCATCCGGCTGCGGCTGATCCGTGACCGCTCGCTGATCTGCGAGGTGTCCGACGGCAGCAGCACCTCGCCCCACATGCGCCGCGCCGCCCTCCACGACGAGGGGGGCCGCGGGCTGTTCCTGGTCGCCCAGCTCACCGCGCGCTGGGGCACCCGGTACACCGACCGCGGCAAGGTCATCTGGGCCGAGCAACCCCTCGGGCGGCCTCCGGGCGGGGCCCCGCGGGAGGCTCCGGAGGCGCGGGAGGGGCTCACCGTCGACAGCCTGCTGGCGGCCTTCGACGACCCTGCCTTCGAGGAGCTCTAGGAACACACCGGCCGGGGCCCGCCCGGTGGCGGGGCGCTCCTGTGCCCTTGCCTCCCCAGACCCTCGGGCCGAGGGAAGGCGACCGGCGGCCGCACGCGGCGCTCCCGCCCGGGATTCCGGCCGACGGGGCGGGGGCCGGCGTCTCCCGCGACGGCCGGGGTGGCGGGAGGCGGAACCCCGCCCTCGGGGCGGCTCCGGGACCGGCGGCTGGTTTTGGCCCGCTACAACGGGTTACGAGCGAACTGTTGGCACGTTCGGTTCGGCACGGTCGTGGGTCCCCTCCCGGGAGCCCCGCCCGCCGGGGGTGAGGAGGCGGCTCATGGACCACTCGCGAGTGTCCGTGCCCGGGGCGCCACCGAAGTCCCGGGCACGGCGGGAGACGGCGTACGGACCTCCCCTCCGTGACCGTCCCGTCCGCCACCGGTCACCCGGCGTGACCGGCGGGCCGGACGGACCCGGCCGCCGCGGCGGCCGGGCGG
Organism: Streptomyces rubellus; assembly: GCF_036323805.1. Classification (NCBI taxonomy): domain Bacteria; kingdom Bacillati; phylum Actinomycetota; class Actinomycetes; order Kitasatosporales; family Streptomycetaceae; genus Streptomyces; species Streptomyces rubellus. The sequence goes on along the minus strand of NZ_JAZDCX010000001.1, from coordinate 75,377 downwards.
CCGTACCGCCCCCGTCGTATCCGGACCCCGGGTAGCGCCCTCCCCGGCCGGAGACGGAACCGCCACCCCGGTGCCCCGCCCCGGCACCGGCCCCCCACCCGTGGCGAGCGGCGAAGCGAGCAGCCGGGGCGTACGGACCTGTACGGAGCCGGCCGGCGACGCGCGGCGGGCAAGAACGTGTCTCCTGGTGAGGGAGTTGGTGATGGCGGTCGAGTACGACACCGAGAGGCGTACGCACACCGGGATCCTGGCGGCGGCCGAGACGGCCGCGCCGGTGGAGTCGGTGGACGTGGTGGCCCAGGAGCTCAGACGGCGCTTCGGCGCCACCTCGGTGTCCTTCCTGATCACCGATCTGGCGGGCCAGTCGGTGGTGCGGCTGAGCACGGCGGGCGAGGTGGGCACCGGGGAGAGCGTGGAACGCGTCCCGCTGTACGGCAGCGTCTACGGCGACGTGCTCCGCACCCAGCGGCTGCGGCTGGCGGACTCCGTCGACGGGGACGGCGGGCAGCGGGTGATCGCCCCGGTCACCAACCGGGGGGACTCCATAGGGCTGCTGGAGGTGCGGATTCCGGCCGGCCCCTCGCCCAGGACGCTGCGGGAGATCAGCCGGGCCGCCCACACCCTGGCCTACATCGTCATCGCCAACCAGCGCTTCACCGACCTGTACCAGTGGGGGCGGCGCACCACCCCCCTCAGTCTGGCCGCCGAGATCCAGCACAACCTGCTGCCCTCCTCGCTGGCCTGCGAGGCCGACCAGTTCGCGGTGGCCGGGGCCCTGGAGCCGGCGGGCAACGTCGGCGGCGACACCTTCGACTACGCCCTGGACCGCGGCACCCTGCACCTGTCCGTCACCGACGCGATGGGCCACGACGTACAGGCCGCCCTGCTGGCCTCCCTGCTGCTCGGGGCGCTGCGCGGCGCCCGCCGGGCGGGCCGCGACCTGGCCGAGCAGGCCGAGAGCGCCCACCGGGCCATGGTCGAGCACAGCGGCGGCGCGCTGGCGACCGGGCTGCTGCTCCGCGTGGAGCTGAACGACGGCCGGGTCCGGCTCGTCAACGCCGGGCACCCCTGGCCGCTGCGGCTGCGGGACGGCCGGGTGGAGGAGCTGGGGCTGGGCATCGACCTCCCGTTCGGGGTGCGCGTCCCGCACACCTACCGGGTCCAGGAGCTGTCCCTGCGGCCGGGCGACCGGCTCGTCATCCTCACCGACGGCATGCAGGACCGGGGCTCCGGTGCGGCCGACCTGCCCGCCCTGCTGGCGGACACCGGACACCTCCACCCCCGGGAGACGGTCCAGGTGCTGACCATGGCCGTCCTGGACGCCAACCGCGGCGAGCTCCGGGACGACGCGACGGTGATGTGCCTGGACTGGTACGGCCCCGACGCCACGCGCCTGGACGCCCACACCGGCGCCGACCTCGCCAAGACCTCCCCGGCGGCCGCCCCGTTCCCGCAGACGCGGCCCTGGTCACGTCCGGACGGCTCCGCGCCGGGCGAGGCGGACGGCGGTGACCGATAGGGCGAGCGGGGCGCAGGCGAGGGCGACGGGCGACACGGCGTCCGTCCCGAGCTGCCGGAAGGCCGTCACCGTGTACGCGGCACCGCACAGGAGCCACCCCGCCGGCACCGCGACTCCGAACGGCCGGGACCCGGCCGCCCCGGCCCGCCACCCGGGCCCCGACGACCGCTGCCACGGACGACAGCAGCTCCGGCCGGGCCGGTACGACCAGCAGGCCGCCCAGCGCCGGCGCGGTGCCCGACCTGGCGCCCGGCGGTGGTTCCCCCTCCGCCGGGACCACCTCGGCGACATCGAGCGCCGGCAGCTCGCGACGGAGCCCGTGGGCGAGTTCGACGGTCCGTTCCCGGCCGGGCCCTGTTCCGCGACCCGCAGCCACAGCCGGACACCGGTGTTTCCCGAGGTCGCTATCCCCTCACGCTGAGCCCCGAAGCGCGCCGCGTACCACGAGCCCGGCGGACGGCGCGTGGCGTTTTGCGCGCGGAGCGGGACACACCTCGCATCCCGGCGGACCGCCGCTGTGCGGACACCGGTCGACGGATTACGGGAGCGCTCCCATCAAGGCCGAAACACAGCACGCAGCTTGTCTTGTCAGATGCTGCTCACGCCCCTACATTCCGCTCAGCGATGCATGGGAGCGCTCCCACTCTCCACCATCGGCATCGTTCTCCCGCCGGAGGAAGCCATGAGACCCGACTTGTGCCCCACCACGAGTCCGCGTTCCGTCACCGAACCGGACCGGCCCCCGAACCGGTTGAACAGACAACGATGTCACCCCCACCGGCCCGCCGCCCCCCGCCGGACACCCCGCCCGGGAGGGCGGTCGTGAGGCGGAAGCGGGGCGTCGCCGTCCCCGCGGAGCCCCCGGTGCCCGCTCCCCCGGCCGGCGCGAAGGTGCTGACGGGGACGGTGGTGAGCGGCCTCACCTTCCGGGAGCCCCGGCCCCGGCGCGGGCCGCGCGCCCTGCCCGCGTTCTGCCGGCGGCACAGCTTCACCGTGCTGCGGGTGTCGGTCGGGCTGCTGTTCGTCTGGTTCGGCGCCCTGAAGCTCCTGCCCGGGTTCAGTCCCGCCGAGGACCTGGCCACCCGGGTCATGAGCGCCCTGACCGCCGACCGCGTCCCGGCCGACCTGTCCCGGCCGCTGCTGGCCATGATGGAGATGCTGATCGGCGCCGGGCTGGTCACCGGGCTGCTGCTGCGGCTGACCCTGTTCGTCTTCTTCGTCCACATGGCCGGTACGCTCTCGGCCCTGGTCGTACTGCCCGGCGAGATGTGGGACGGCAGCGTCGCCTTTCCCACGATGGCGGGCCAGTACGTCCTCAAGAACGTCGTCCTGCTGGCGGCCGGCCTCGCCGTCGCCGCCCATCTGCGGTCGGAAACCCGGGGGCCCGACGACGACTGGTGACGCCGTCCCGCCGCCGCCCGCCGTCCTACGGAGTCATCACCGCGGCCTGCGGCCGGATCGGCAGCCGGTTGACCGGCCGCCCGGTGGCCGCGCGCACCGCCGCGGCCACCGCCGCCGGGGAGACCACCACCGGGACCGCGCTCACCGACTTCGCCCCGAAGGGGGCCACCACGTCGCGCTCCTCGACCAGTTCGGCGATCCGCACCTCCGGGGCGTCCAGCGCGGTCGGCAGCGGATAGGCCGTCAGGTCCGGGTGGCGTACGACCCCCTTGGACACCCGCAGGTGCTCGGTGAGCGCCGCGCCCACCCCCTGGGTGACGCCGGCCTCGATCCGGGCGCGCACCTGCTGCGGGTTCAGGACCCGGCCCACGTCCTGGGCGACGGTCATCTCCACCACCCGGATCGCGCCGAGTTCCACGTCCACGTCCACCACGGCCCGGATCGCGGCGAAGGCCAGGCTCACGAAGGCGTCGCCCTGGCCGGTGTCGTCCAGCGGCTCGGTGGGGTGCGGACGGCACTGGGCGGTGGCCCACAGCTCCTTGCCCTCCAGCGCCTCGGCGACGGTGGTGCTGAGCACCCCGTCGTACGAGGTGATCTTGCCGTCGGCGACGGTCAGCAGCTCGGTGGACATCCCGAACTTCGCGGCCAGCGGCTGGAGGAGCTGGGTGCGGACCATCCGGGCGGCACGCTCCACCGCGCCGCCCGAGACCCAGGTGTGCCGGCCGCGCGCGCCGGGCCCGGCCGGGGGCTGGTCGGTGTCCACCGCGACGACGTGCACCTCCTCGACGCCGAGGACCTCCTGCACGATCTGCCGGGCCAGGGTGGTGAAGCCCTGGCCGGTCTCCACGGCGGCGCACATCACCGTCGCCACGGGCCCGTCCACCTTCACCGTGGCCGTGGACACCTCGTCGGTGCCCTCCGCCCCCAGCATGTGGACCATGCCCAGCGCGAAGCCGACCCCGCGGCGCACCGCGCCCGGCTCGCCCGCGCCCTCCGGGCCGCCCGGCAGCAGCCAGTCCTCCTCCGGGCTGTCCTTGGGCAGCGGCGGCAGCGGCGCCTCGCGCACCGCGCGCAGCAGCTCGGCGACGGGCGCCGGGCAGGTGACGCTCTGCCCGGTGGGCAGCAGGTCGCCGGTGGCCATGACGTTGCGCATCCGCAGTTCGACCGGGTCCATGCCCAGCCGGGCGGCGAGCTTGTCCATCTGGCCCTCGTAGGCGGCGCACACCTGCATCGCGCCCTCGCCGCGCACATGGCCCGAGGGCGGGTTGTTCGTGCGGACCGCCCAGCCGTCGATCACCGCGTGCGGCACCACGTACGGACCCGCGGCGAAGGCGACGGCGGCGGCCAGCGCGTCGGCGGAGTCGTCGGCGTAGGCGCCCCCGTCCAGCAGGATCTGCGCCTCGACCTTGACCAGCCGGCCCTCGGTGTCGGCGTGGTGGCGGTAGCGCAGCAGCGTGGGGTGGCGGTGGGCGTGGCCGAGGAAGGACTCCTCGCGGTTGGCGGCGAGCTTGACCGGGCAGCCGGTGCGCATCGCCAGCAGCCCCAGGGGGAGCTGCACGCTCAGGTCCTCGCGGTCGGCCGTGGCACCGGGGACGCCGGTGACCACGATCTTGACCTGCTCGGGGTGGAGACCGAAGCAGGCGGCGGCCAGTTCGCGGTCGGTGTGCGGGTCGGTGGAGGCGGTGTAGATCTCCACACCGCCGTCGGTGCGGGGCACGGCGAGCCCGGCCTCGGCGCCGATGGGGGCGGGATCCTGGCGGCCGATGCGGTACAGGCCCTCGACGACCACCTCGCCGGTGGCGGTCTCGTCGCCGAAGCGCAGCGGGATGTGCCGGATCAGGTTGCCGTCGGGGTGGACGGGGTCGGCCTCGAAGGCCTTCTCCGGGTCGGTGACCGGCTCCAGCACCTCGTACTCGACCGTGATCGCGGCGGCGGCCAGCCGGGCGGTGTCGGGGTGGTCGGCGGCGACGGCGGCGATGGGCTCGCCGTGGTGGCGCACCACGTCACGGGCGAAGGCGGGCCGGTCGGCGACCCGGCGGCCGTGGGTGGCCTCGCCGGGCACGTCCTCGTGGGTGATGACGGCCCGCACCCCGGGCATCTCGGCGGCCGGCGAGGTGTCGACGGAGACGATGCGGGCGTGCGGGTGGGGGGAGCGCAGCACGGCCGCCCACAGCAGTCCCTCGGCCCACAGGTCGGCGGCGTACGGGAAGGTGCCCTGGACCTTGGCGAACGCGTCGGCGGGCGGGAGCGAGGCGCCGAGTCCGTGCTGCGGCCCGGCCTCCGGCCCAGTCCCCCGGGCGGCGCCGGTGAGGTGCGTCCCTCCGGCCGGGGTGGCGGTCACCGCGTCGCTGCTCACTGCGCGCCTCCGTCCTGCGGCAGATGGGAGTCGTGGGGCGGACGGTGCCGGGGCGGCGGTCCGTCCGGAAGCGGTCCGGCCTGGTGCGGGATCCGGACACGGGAGCCGTTGCCGGCCGTTCCGCCGACCACCTCCCCGGTCACCGTGCCGGTCCCGTCCGCGGCGGCGGACCCGGGTCTGTCCCCGCCGGGGTCCGCGGGATGCCCGTCCTCCCGGGCCGACCGGGCCTCCTCCGAGCGGGCCTCCCGCTCGGCGACGACCGTGCGGACGGCGTCGAGCACGCCCCGGTAGCCGGAGCAGCGGCAGAGGTTGCCGCTGAGCGCCCGGCGCGCCTCCAGCTCGGTCGGGTCGTGGTTGCCCTCCAGCAGGTCGTGCAGGGTCATCGCCATGCCCGGCACGCAGAAACCGCACTGCACGGCACCGTGGGCGGCGAGCGCCCGCTGCACGTCGCAGGGCATGCCGTTCTCGGCCAGCCCCTCGACGGTGCGGACCTCGGAGCCGGCGGCGGTCGCGGCGGGCACCAGGCAGGAGGCGACCAGCCGGCCGTCCACCTGGACGGAGCAGGCGCCGCACTCCCCCTGCGAGCAGCCGTCCTTGGCCCCGGCCAGACCGAGGCGCTCGCGCAGCACGTAGAGCAGGGACTCGCCGATCCAGGCGTCGGCCACCGGCCGGTCGGCCCCGTTGACCCGCAGGACGTACGAGACGTGCGGGTGCTCGCTGTCGACGGCGGAGGGCTCCGGGACGTCCGGGATGCCCGGCTCCGCGGCGGCTTCCGGCCCGGGCTCCGGGCCGGCTTCCGGGGCCTCCGGTCCGGCGGGGTGGTCGGCGGGCCGCGGCTCCTCCGGGGCGGTGCGGGTGTGCTCGGCCTCCCGGCCCTCCGGCTCCTCCCGGTGGGGCTCCCGGGCGGACCCCGGCCCGTCGGCGGGCTGCCCCGCCACCGTGGAGGCCAGGTACTCGCCCGAGTCGTCCGGGCTGCCGGCCGCCGCGAACGGGATCGACCACTGGCCGGTCGCGCCGGGCGCGGGCGCCGTGCTCCAGTCCGTGCCGCCGGGGGTGCCGCCGGAGGCGACGTCCCCGGTGTCCGGCGCCCCGTGCTCCCGCGCGGGGCCCTCGCCCAGTGGCCGGCGCTGCTGGGTGCGGGCCTCGTGCGAGCCCGCCAGCGCCGCGGCGGCGCCCTGCCCCATGGCGGCGGCCGCCCCCGGCTCCGGCGGGTACTGCTGCTGCCGGGACCGCGGGGGCTCCCCGCCCGCCTCGGTCCCGTACGCCGCCTGGCCGCCGGCGAACGGCATCGTCCACTGCCCGGGCACCGCCGGGTCGGCACCGGCCGCCGGAACCTCGGCCGGCCGGTCGCCGGGGGTCTGCCGGGGGTCGATGACGGGCGGGGTCCAGCCCTGTCCGGTGCCCGGCGCGGCGAGCGGCTCGGGAGTGCCGCCGGGCCCGGCGTACCCGGGTCCGTACTGCCCGGTCACGTTCCCGGGAAGCTGGATGAACGCGGTGGCGTCCCCGTCGTACTCGCCGCCCCAGCCGCCCTCGGGCGCCGACGGCGGCACGGGACGGTCCGGCCGGTCCGCCTGGTCCGGCCGGTGCGGCCGCTGCTGGTCGTCGCTCATGCGAGTGCCCTCCCGAGTCCCCGGCGGGCCAGTGTGGCAACCGTACGCCGCACGTGCAGCGCCGCGGGCGGAAGTACGGCGGGTTCCCCCCCGTCCTCGGGTACCGGGGGATCGGGGATGCAGGCCATGGCGACATAGTCGCCGAAGGCGGTGAGCACCTCGGGGGCCAGGGCCCGCTGGCCGTCCCAGTCGACGAGCGAGGCGACCCACTCCTCGGCCTCCACCGGCCGCAGCGGCATCGGCGCGACGGCGCCGACCGCGCAGCGCACCCCGCGCCGGACCGGGTCGAGCACGACGGCGACCGAGGCCAGCGCCCGCCCGGGGCCGGTCCGCCCGGTGGCCTTGAGGAAGATCTGCCGGGCGTGCAGCAGCGGCACCCGGACGTAGCCGACGACCTCGCCGGGCGCCAGCATCTCCATCCCCGTCAGCAGATGGCTCACCGGGATCTCCCGGCGCTCCCCGCCCGGTCCGGCGACCAGCAGCGTCGCCTCCAGGGCGGCCAGCACGGGCAGGGAGTCGCCGGTGGGCGAGGCGGTGACGATGTTGCCGCCTAGCGTCCCGGCGTTGCGGATCTGCGGCGGCCCCGCCGCGCGGGCGGCGGCGGCCAGGGCGGGGATGAGCGCGGCGAAGTCGGGGCGGCCCATCCGGGCGTGGGTGAGGCCCGCGCCGAGCAGGGCGTGGCCGTCCTGGTACTCCCAGCCGCGGATCTCGCTGATCCGGCCCAGGCCGACGAGCGCGGCGGGCCTCAGCAGACCGGAGTTGACCTCCGCCATCAGATCGGTGCCGCCCGCCACCGGCACGGCGGCGGGTGTGGCCTCCAGAGCGGCCACGGCCTCGTCGAGCGTGGCCGGCAGCATGACCGGCCGCGCCGCCCGTGGTGCGTGCGGTGCGTGCGTGCTCAATCCAGCGCCCCTTCCCCGGGTCGTCCCGGCTGCCAGCCGTACGGTACGTGCTGGGAACCCGGACGTGGCAACTCTGGCACATTCTGCGGGGCCGCCGGTGCGGGGGTCCGGGAAGGGGGTTTCCGTCCCTGACCTGGCCGATGGCCCGGTTTCGGCGGATGTCGCCGACAGGGGCCTCCTGCCACCCCTGGGAGGCTTTTGGCTATTTTATGCGGCCTGTTTCACGCGACCCACTTTATGCGGCTCTCCGCCGGGCGGCCCTTCCGGGTGTCCGGGCGGGAGCCCCGCTCAGCGGACCGGCGGCGGCCCCTGGACCGGGCGCCCGGGGACGCCGGGGCGGCGCTGCCAGGGATACGGCCCCGACGGCGGCCGGTAGGCCACCCCGAGCGCGTCCAGGCGGGCGTAGTGGGTGCGGTCCATACGGCCCTCGAAGTCCGCCCAGTCCCGTGCCCCGGGCGGCGTCCACACCGCCTCGGCGAAGGCGGCCAGCCGGGGGAAGGCCTGGTAGTCGGCGCGCCGCTGGTCCTCCACGACCTCGGTCCACAGGTTGGCCTGGGCGCCCAGTACATGCCGTTCCGCCGCGGTGCCGGCCAGTTCGGGCGGCACCGGCTCGAAGGCGTACACGTCGCGCGGGGTCCGCACGTAGCCGATGGGCACCGGCTCGTCCGGGCCGCCGTCCTGCCGGTGGTCGAGGTAGACCTGCTGCTCGGGGCACATCACCACGTCGTGGCCGGCCCGGGCGGCGGCGATCCCGCCGCCGTAGCCCCGCCAGGAGGTGATCACCGCGCCGGGCCCCGGGCCCGCGCCGTCCTCCGAGATCCCGTCCAGGATCTCGTCCCAGCCCACCAGTCGGCGGCCGCGCTCGGCCAGCCAGCGGCCGAAGTGCCGGGTGAACCACCCCTGGAGCCCGTCCACCCCCGCCAGGCCCAGCTCCGCCGCCCTCTCCCGCGCGGTCCGCGAGGCGCGCCACTGGTCCCGGGGGCACTCGTCGCCGCCGATGTGCACGAACTCGCCGGGGAAGAGGTCCAGCACCTCGGTCAGGACCCCCTCGTAGAAGCGCAGCACCTCCTCGGTCGGGGCCAGCACGTCCGGGCTGATCCCCCAGTCCGTCCACACCTCGGGGGCGGTGTAGCCCGGCACGTCGGTGTTGCCCAGCTCCGGGTGGGCGGCGATGGCCGCCCGGGAGTGGCCGGGTATGTCGATCTCGGGGACGACGGTGATGTGCCGCTCGGCGGCGTAGGCCACGATCTCGCGGATGTCGTCGTGGGTGTAGAACCCGCCGTGCGGGCGCTCGTCCCACAGCGTGGAGGCGCCGTGCCCGATCCGGGTCCGCCGCCGCCAGGCACCGACCTCGGTGAGCCGCGGGAAGCGCTCGATCTCCAGCCGCCAGCCCTGGTCGTCGGTCAGGTGCAGGTGCAGCACGTTCAGCTGGTGCGCGGCGAGCAGGTCCAGCCAGCGCAGCACCCCGTCCTTGGGCGTGAAGTGCCGTGCCACGTCGAGCAGGAGACCGCGCCAGGCGAAGCGGGGCGCGTCCTCGATCCGCACCGGCGGCAGCGACCGGGCGCCGCGGCCGGGCAGCGGCGCGCGGCGGTACGCGTCGGGCCCCAGGAACTGCCGCAGCGTCTGGGTGCCCCGGAAGACCCCGGCGGGCCCGCCGCCGCGGAGTTCGGCGCCGTCGGCGGTCACCTCCAGCCGGTAGCCCTCCGGGCCGAGCGCGGCGGCGACCGTCCCGTCCACCCGCAGCCGGATCACGCCCCCGTCCCCGGCGGCGCCGGGCGGCGGCAGCGGCAGGCCGGTGGCCGCGCCGAGCGCGGCGCGCAGCAGGCGGGCGGTGTCCTCGGTGCCGGGACCGGCGTCGAGCGCGGTTCCGGGGCCGAGCGTGAGGCCCGCGCCGCCGGTGGCGGTCACGGAACGCGGCCGGGGGACCAGATCGGGCATGCCCATGCTTCCGTCGCTCTCCTGTCGCACGCGGGCGCGGCACCGCGCGCGACGGCGTCCGCTGCGCCCCGCACGGCTGGGCAGGAGCGTAGGGACCACCGGCCCCGCCCGGCAAGGTCCGTACCTGTCGCCGGACGAGGGCGCGAACGGCCCCCGCGGCGCACCGGGTGTGCCGCGGGGGCCGCCGGAAGGCACCGGGGGCGCGGGACGGCCGGACGGCCGGGCGGCGCTACTTCTTCCCGCCGCCGTCCTTGCCCTTGCCGCCCTTGCCGTCTCCGCCGGCACCCATGGACTCGTAGATCTCCTTGCACATGGGGCAGACGGGGTACTTCTTGGGGTCGCGCCCCGGGACCCAGACCTTGCCGCACAGCGCCACGACGGGAGTCCCGTCGAGCGCGCTGGCCATGATCTTGTCCTTCTGGACGTAGTGGGCGAAGCGCTCGTGGTCGCCATCGCCGTGGGACACCTGCGGGGTGGGCTCGACGAGGGTGCCGGTGCCCGTCCCGCGCTCGGGCTCAGGAGTGCTCATGGGGCCCAAGCGTACTGCGATCGCCCCCGCCGCACCCCCCTCCGCGCCCCTCCGCGCACCCCCGGCCGTCCCCGTCCCGGCCGCGGCCTCCGGCCGCTGGGACGACCGGTTCAGGGAGGGCCGGCTAGTTCAGGGAGGGGTCGTCCGGATAGGTGGCCACCATCGCCAGCTCACTGCGCTGGCGGCGCAGCACCGACCGCCACAGCCGCTGGGGGTCGGGCGCGTAGACGTCGCCGGGCTCGGACTCCACCACGTACCACGCCCCCTCCTCCAGCTCGCTCTCCAGCTGGCCCGGGCCCCAGCCGGCGTACCCGGCGAAGATCCGCAGCGAGCCCAGTTCGGCGGCGAGCAGTTCGGGGGGTGCCTCCAGGTCCACCAGACCGATGGCCCCGTGGACCCGTCTCCAGCCCAGCGGGCCCTCGGCGCCCGGGATGACGGCGACGCCGAGCGCCGCGTCCAGCGAGACGGGCCCGCCCTGGAAAACCACACCCGGCTCCCCCGCGAGGGCGGCCCAGGGCTCCAGCACGTCGCCGACGTCGACGGGGGTCGGCCGGTTGAGGACGATGCCCAGCGAGCCCTCCTCGTCGTGGTCGAGGAGCAGCACCACCGCACGGTCGAAGTTCGGGTCGGTCAGCGCCGGGGTGGCCACAAGCAGCCGCCCGGTGAGCGAGGTCACCTCGGTCATGCCCCAATGATCCCGCATTCCTCCCCCCGCGGGGGAGCCGAACCCCGCACAACGTCCGGAACACCGTGAAACGCCGGGGAACGCCGGAGGAACAGCGCGTACGCGCGGGGCCCGCGCACCGGCGCAGGGAACGGACCGCGGCCCGTCCGCGTCCCGATGTGCAGGCACCGGGTGCCGCCGCGGCCACTACCATTCCCAGTGCCCCCCGGCTTGTTTCCCCCGAACTTCTCTTCTCATCTGGAACGCGAGGACCATGACCGGCACTGACGACGTACTCCTTGTCCACGGCGGCACCCCGCTGGAGGGCGAGATCAGAGTCCGCGGCGCGAAGAACCTCGTGCCCAAGGCCATGGTCGCCGCACTGCTCGGCAGCGAACCGAGCCGGCTGCGCAACGTCCCCGAGATCCGCGACGTACGGGTCGTCCGCGGCCTGCTGGAACTGCACGGCGTCACCGTGCGCGGCGGCGAGGAACCGGGCGAGCTGGTGCTCGACCCCTCGCACGTGGAGAGCGCCAACGTCGCCGACATCGACGCCCACGCGGGCTCGTCCCGCATCCCGATCCTGTTCTGCGGGCCGCTGCTGCACCGGCTGGGCCACGCCTTCATACCGGGTCTGGGCGGCTGCGACATCGGCGGACGGCCGGTGAACTTCCACTTCGACGTGCTGCGCGAGTTCGGCGCGACGATCGAGAAGCGCGCCGACGGCCAGTACCTGGAGGCCCCGCAGCGGCTGCGCGGCTGCAAGATCAGGCTGCCGTACCCGTCGGTCGGCTCCACCGAGCAGGTGCTGCTGACGGCCGTGCTGGCCGAGGGGGTGACCGAGCTCTCCAACGCCGCCGTGGAGCCGGAGATCGAGGACCTCATCTGCGTCCTGCAGAAGATGGGCGCGATCATCTCCATGGACACCGACCGGACGATCCGCGTCACCGGTGTGGAGAAGCTGGGCGGCTACAACCACCGCGCCCTGCCGGACCGCCTGGAGGCGGCCTCCTGGGCGAGCGCGGCGCTGGCGACCGAGGGCAGCGTGTACGTCCGCGGGGCCAGCCAGCGCGAGATGGTGACCTTCCTGAACACCTACCGCAAGGTCGGCGGCGCCTTCGAGGTGGACGACGACGGCATCCGCTTCTGGCACCCGGGCGGCGCGCTCAACGCCATCGCGCTGGAGACCGACGTCCACCCCGGCTTCCAGACCGACTGGCAGCAGCCGCTGGTCGTGGCACTGACCCAGGCGTCGGGCCTGTCGATCGTGCACGAGACGGTGTACGAGTCGCGGCTGGGCTTCACCGAGGCGCTCAACCAGATGGGCGCGCACATCCAGCTCTACCGCGAGTGCCTGGGCGGCATGCCGTGCCGCTTCGGCCAGCGCAACTTCCTCCACTCGGCGGTCGTGTCCGGCCCGACGAAGCTCCAGGGCTCCGATCTGGTGATCCCCGACCTGCGCGGCGGCTTCTCGTACCTCATCGCCGCCCTGGCGGCCCAGGGCACCTCCCGGGTGCACGGGATCGACCTGATCAACCGGGGTTACGAGAACTTCATGGAGAAGCTGCCGGCGCTGGGGGCCCGGGTCGACACCCCCTGACCGCGCCCGCCCCCGCGGGGCGGGCGCGGAGACGGGCGAGGGCGGTCACCCCCACCGGGGTGACCGCCCTCGCCCGTGTCTGTCGCGGTCTGTCGCGCGCCGTGGGCTCACTGGCCCTTGGCGGCCTCCTTGAGCTTGGAGCCGGCGGACACCTTGACGCTGTACCCGGCCGGGATCTCGATGGGCTCACCGGTCTGCGGGTTGCGAGCGGTGCGAGCGGCACGGTGGGTGCGCTCGAAGGTCAGGAAGCCGGGGATGGTGACCTTCTCGTCGCCCTTGGCGACGACCTCGCCGACGGTCTCGGCGAACGCGGCCAGTACGGCGTCGGCGTCCTTGCGGGTCACCTGGGCGCGCTCGGACAGCGCGGCCACCAGCTCACTGCGGTTCATATTCGTACTCCCGTGTCTTTCTTGCCTGTGAGGCGTGAGATCGAAGCCGATGCTGCCAGGGCCCTCGGACAGTCCCCGGACCCGGGTCTGCTTCCAGACCCTCCGCGCCCGTGGCGGGGGCTGCCCCGGAACGCGGTCCTCGGGAGAGCATCCTGCCTCCACCCGCGGCCGGAAAGCCAATCCGGCACCCTGTGAGGTCGCACGAAGAGCGCCCGTGACGCGCCGGTATCACCCTTCGTAGTCACTCCTGATGCGGTTTTCGCAACACTAAGGGGCCATCCGGGTGCCATGTCCCCGACTCGCCGGAGGGGCGTTACGGGGTTGCCGTGGCGGTCGTCACAACCTCGCCCTCGGCCCGGGCCGCGTCCCGCACGGCTCCGGCGACCGCGCCCGCGACCTTGTCGTTGAAGACGCTGGGGATGACGTAGTTCGCGTTGAGCTCGTCCTCCAGCACCACATCGGCGAGCGCCCGCGCCGCGGCCAGCATCATGCCCTCGTTGACCGTACGCGCCTGGGCGTCGAGCAGGCCACGGAACACACCGGGGAAGACCAGCACATTGTTGATCTGGTTGGGGAAGTCCGAGCGGCCGGTGGCCACGACCGCCGCGGTCTGGCGGGCGATCGCCGGGTCCACCTCCGGCTCCGGGTTGGCGAGCGCGAAGACGATCGCGCCCTCGGCCATCGCGGCCACGTCCTCGGCACCGAGCACGTCGGGGGCGGAGACGCCGACGAAGACGTCGGCGCCGACGACCGCCTGCTTCAGGGTGCCGGTCAGGCCCTCCGGGTTGGTGTGGTGGGCGATCCAGCACAGGGGCGAGTCGGGGTCGGCGTCCACCAGGTCGGCGCGCTCGGCGTGCACCACGCCGTGGATGTCGGCGACCACCGCGTGCTTGACCCCGGCGGCCAGCAGCAGTTTGAGGATGGCGGTGCCGGCCGCGCCCGCGCCGGACATCACCACCCGCACGTCCCCGATGTCCTTGCCGACCACGCGCAGCGCGTTGGTCAGGGCGGCCAGCACGACGATGGCCGTGCCGTGCTGGTCGTCGTGGAAGACGGGGATGTCCAGGGCCTCGCGCAGCCGCGCCTCGATCTCGAAGCAGCGGGGGGCGGAGATGTCCTCCAGGTTGATGCCCGCGAAGCCGGGGGCGACGGCCTTGACGATCTCGACGATGGCATCGGTGTCCTGGGTGTCCAGGCACAGCGGCCAGGCGTCGATGCCCGCGAAGCGCTTGAACAGGGCCGCCTTGCCCTCCATGACCGGCAGCGCGGCCTTCGGCCCGATGTTGCCCAGGCCCAGCACGGCCGAGCCGTCGGTGACGACGGCGACGGAGTTGCGCTTGATGGTCAGCCGGCGGGCGTCCTCGGGGTTGGCAGCGATCTGGGTGCAGACCCGGGCCACGCCGGGCGTGTAGATCATGGACAGGTCGTCACGGTTGCGAATGGGGTGCTTCGATGCCATCTCGATCTTGCCGCCGAGGTGCATCAGGAACGTACGGTCGGAGACCTTGCCGATGGCGATGCCCTCGATGTCCCGCAGCTTGGCGACGATCTCCTCCCCGTGGGTGACGGAGGAGGCCGCGATCGTGACGTCGATGCGCAGCCGTTCGTGGCCGGAGGCGGTGACGTCCAGGCCGATGACCGAACCGCCGGAGGACTCCACGGCCGTGGTGAGCTGGCTCACCGCCGATCCGCCGGCGGGCACCTCCAGGCGGATGGTCATCGAGTTCGAGACGCTTGGCGCCGTTGCCATGGCGGTTTTCCCCTGATTCTGCTTTTCCGGTGCGACGGCGCGGCCCCGGGGCCGCGCCGGGCCATTGTCACCCGATCGTCGCACTTACCGACGGGTAGACGGTAACCGGTTCCCCGGAGCGGAATCCGCCCCTTCGCCGGCGGGCCGCCCGGATAGGCACCGGATGCGGAAAAGGGCGGAGGGCGGGGTCCGTACCGCCGGTACGGACCCCGCCCTCCAACACGCTGTGGTGACACCGACCCGCCATGCTCGCCTCGCGGCAAGTGGTCGCTCGAAGCGACTAAGGTTGGGCCCGGGGGCTTGGATCGGGCCGGTGCCACAGTCAGGCTAACAAACGATCGGCGGCTCCGGATTCCCGCAAGGGGAAGACCATGGAATCCGTGTCCCCCGCGTCCCGGTGAACGTCCCGGTGAGCCGCCCGCCCGCGCGGTCCCGCCCGGCCCCGGCGCTCACTCCCGCAGCAGGTCCGGGACGCCGTCCGCGTCCGGCAGGTCCTTCGCCCCCGACAGCACCGTCAGCCGCTGGGTGGCCCGGGTCAGGGCCACGTACAGCACCCGCAGTCCGGCCGGGGACTCGTCCGCGATCTCCGCGGGCGAGACCACGAGTGTGGCGTCGTACTCCAGCCCCTTGGCCTCCAGGCTGCCCAGCGCCACCACCCGGTCGCCCAGTCCGGCCAGCCAGGCGCGGGCCTGCTCGCGGCGGCCCATCGCCACCACCGCGCCGACCGTGCCCTCCACCTCGGCCAGCAGCCGCTCGGCCTCCGCGCGCACCGCCCCGCCCAGGTCACGGGCGGCGTCACGGCCCGTGCCGCGGCCGGCCCCGCCCTCCGCGCCACCGCCCGGCAGCACCGCGAAACGCGGCACCAGACCGGTGGAGCGCACCGCCGTGGGCGGCCGCGTCCCCGGCATGGCCAGGGCGAGCACCCGGGCGGACAGCTCGGCGATCTCGGCCGGGTTGCGGTAGTTGACCGTCAGCTCGAAGCGGCGGCGCGGACGGGCGCCCAGCGCCTCGTCCCGGGCGGCGGCCGCCTCCTCCGGGTCGGACCAGGAGCTCTGCGCCGGATCCCCGACGACCGTCCAGGTCGCCTGCCGGCCGCGGCGGCCGACCATCCGCCACTGCATCGGGGTGAGGTCCTGCGCCTCGTCCACGATGACGTGCGCGTAGTCGGTGCGCTCCTCCGCCGGCCGCTCGGACCGGGCCGTACGGCCGGCGGTGCGCTCGGCATGGGTCCGCAGCTCCTCCAGACCGCTGAGCTGGTCCAGGCCCCAGGAGTCGGCGGCGGTCTCCGCCGCCCGGGGCCGGGCCGGGGCGCCGAGCAGGACCCGCAGCTCGTCCAGGAGCGCGACGTCGTGGACGGACAGCGGACCGGCGCCGTCGGCGTCCAGCCGGGCCAGCGAGCGCGCCAGCCGGCGCACCTCGCGCGGCTGGAGGATCCGGCGCGACCAGCGGCCGAGCCGCTTCTCGTCCCGCATCGCGGCGAGCACCCGGCGCGGGGTCAGCTCGGGCCACCAGGCGTCGAGGAAACCGGTGAAGGCGGGCTCGGTGGAGACGTCCTCGTCGAACCCCTGGCGGGCCTCGGCGGCCAGCTCGGGGTCGGGGTACCGGCGCGGCGCCCCGGACCGCTCCCACAGCGCGTCCAGCAGCAGCCGCCGGGCGCGCGGGCGCAGCAGGTTGACGGGCGCGGTGCCGCCCAGCGCCCGCTCCCGGATGTCGCGCAGTTCCTCGGGGCCCAGTTCGGTCCGCGCGCCGAAGGCCACCACCCGCAGCCGCTCCGGCGGACCGCCCGCCCCGGGAGGGCCCAGCTCCAGCACACCGCGCGCCGCCCGGCGCAGCACCCGCACCATGCGCGCGGAGCCCTTGACCCGGGCGACGGGCTGCTCGTCGTAGGTGTCGGCCTCGGCCCCCTCCACCAGGGAGCCCAGCGCGCGGACGGCGACCTGGCCCTCCTCGCCCAGGGAGGGCAGGACGCCCTCGGTGTAGGACACCAGCAGCGGGGTGGGGCTGACGACCAGGATGCCGCCCGCGTACCGCCGCCGGTCCTGGTAGAGCAGGTACGCGGCGCGGTGCAGCGCGACGGCCGTCTTGCCCGTGCCGGGGCCGCCCTCGACCTCGGTGACGGAGACGGCGGGGGCCCGGATCACCTCGTCCTGCTCGGCCTGGATGGAGGCGACGATGTCGCGCATGGCGTGGCCGCGGGCCCGGCCCAGCGCCGCCATCAGGGCGCCGTCGCCGACCACGGCCAGTTCCTCGCCGTCCAGGTACGCGGTCAGCTCCGGGCGCAGCAGGTCGTCCTCCACGCCCAGCACCCGCCGGCCCCGGCTGCGGATCACCCGGCGGCGCACCACCCGGCCCGGCGCGACCGGGGTGGCCCGGTAGAAGGGCGCGGCGGCCGGCGCGCGCCAGTCGATGACCAGCGGGGTGTAGTCGGCGTCCAGTACGCCGAGCCGCCCGATGTGCAGGGTCTCGGCGATGTCCGCGACGGCGGTTCCGGCGCCGTCGGTGCCGTCGGTGCGCACGGCGTCGTCGGCGGGCTCGACGGAGGTGTACGCGCCGTCCGGGCCGCGCTCGCCGTCCTTGCCGGGCAGCAGGTCGATCCGGCCGAAGAGGAAGTCCTCGAACTCGCTGTTGAGCCGGTTGAGGTGCACCCCGGCGCGGAAGACCTGGGCGTCCCGCTCGGCGAGCGCGCCCGGCGTGCCGACCTGGGCGCGCTTGGCGGCGTCCGCCATGAGGAACTCCGCCTCGTGGATCTTCTCCGCCAGACGCCGGTAGACCGCGTCGAGGTGCCGCTGCTCCGCGCGGATCTCCCGCTCCCGCGCACCGTCGTCCCGGCTGTCCTCCCGGCCGCGCTCCCGGTCGTCCTCCCGGCCGCCGTGGCGCTGGTGGCCGCCGCCGTCGCCGCCCTCGCCGGCGGCCCGCGGCGCCGGCCGCACTGTGTCCTGCGCTCCCAACGCACGGCCCCCTTCTGGTGTACTCAGGGCAGCCGTCCACCGTACGCGAGATGGGGCCCGGCGCGCACGTCCCCTGCCGGGACGGAACGCGCCGGGTGGCGGAACCCGCGCGGGTCAGCGGGCCGGGAGCGTCACCAGATGGTCCCCGTCGAGGGTCCGGATCTCGAAGCGGTCGATCTCGGAGTGGTCGAGCCCGGTGCCGCCGACCGTGTAGAGCGGGTTGTCCCCGTAGCCCTCCTCCGGTACGGACCAGGTGGTGACCGTCTGCTTCCGGCCGTCGCTGGAGACCGCCACCAGATCGCAGCTCTCCGGCCCGGAGACGCCCTTCAGCCGCAGGGCCACCTCGGTGCCCCAGGCCCGGTCCCACATGGCGACCTCGGCGTCGGCCCCGGTCCGCGGGTCCTTGGCGACCACCCGCTCGGCCTCCCGCTCGAACAGCGCCTTGGCGGAGCCGTACGAGGGATCGTCGGGCAGCTGCCCCTGTCCCGGCCCCTGCGACTGCTCCTGCCGCTGGTCCTGCTGCCCGGTGACCGCCATCGTCACCGCCGGCCCGCCGGCGAGCATCACGGCCACCGAGGCGGCCAGCGCCCAGCGGATCCGGCGCTGCCGGCGGCGGACGGCCGCGGTCTGGGACAGCAGCCGGTTCAGCAGTCCGGGCGGCGCCGCCACCTCGGGCTCGGCCACTCCGCCGGGCGGCCCGATGGGAGCCCGCGGGCCCGCCGGGCCCGGTGCGATCTCGGACAGCAGGTCGGGCAGGGGGGACAGTTCGGAGAGCTGGTAGGAGCACCGGGCACAGGTCGCCAGATGGGCCTCGAAGCGCGCGGCGTCCTGTGGGTCCAGCACCCCCAGGGCGTACGCGCCGACATCCAGGTGTTCGTTCGCGGCGCCGTTGTTCATGGCGTTCACAGCATGGTCACCCCCCGCTCCTCCAACGCGAGCCGCAGCTGCCGCAGCCCGTAGAAGACCCGGGAACGGACGGTACCGCTCGGCACGCCCAGCACCTCGGCGGCCTCGCTGACGGTGCGGCCCTTGAAGTATGTCTCGACTATGACGCTACGGTGCGCCTCGGACAACTCGCCGAGCGCGTCGGAGATCGTCATCAGCCGCAGGGCGCGGTCGATCTCGTCGGCGGCCGCCACCGTCTCCAGCGGTCCGTCGTCGATCTCCTGCGGGCGGGCCTGCCGCCCGCGGTGGCCGTCGATGACGATGCGCCGCGCGACGGTGACCAGCCACGGCCGCACCGAACCGCCGGTGCCGCCCAGCCGGTCGGCGTTGCGCCAGGCGCGCAGCAGCGTCTCCTGTACGACGTCCTCGGCGCGGTGCCGGTCCCCGGCGACGAGCCGGAGGACGTACGCGAGCAGCGGGCCGGCGTGCTCGCGGTACAGGACCCGCATCAGTTCCTCGTCCGGCCCCTCCTGCACATGCGGTCGCGGTCGGTCAATCACGGCGGCATCCTGGCGCACACCGTCCTCCCCGTCGACGTATATCCCAGGTCTTCTATGGGATTGGCGAAAGATCTGTCGGCCGGGGATACGGATGGTGTAAGCCGGGTGTTCAGCCTTCGGCGAGGTGTTGTCCGATGGTGCGCACCGGGTTGCCGTCGGTACCGGCGGTGTCAGTGGTGTCGGCGGTGTCGGCGGTGGGGCCCGCCGGGTCGAAGGCGAGCCGGTAGCCGCGCTTGACGACCGTCTGGATCAGCCGGGGCCGGCCCAGCGCCGAGCGCAGCCGGGCCATCGCCGTCTCCACGGCGTGCTCGTCGCGTCCCGCGCCGGGCAGCACCCGCAGCAGATCGGCGCGGGAGACCACCCAGCCGGGCCGCCGGGCCAGGGTCCGCAGCAGCGCCATCCCGGCCGGCGGCACGGGGCGCAGCTCACCGTCCACGACGACCGCCTGGCCGCGGATCTCCAGCCGGTGCCCGGCGACGGGCAGGACGGTCGCCCGGCCGGGCAGCTCCCGGCACAGCAACTGGACCAGCGGCCCCAGCCGGAACCGCTCGGGCCGCACCAGGGGCACGTCGTGGGCGGTCAGCGGCAGGGCGGTGACCGGGCCCACACAGGCGACCAGCACGTCGTGCCGCAGTGCCGCCAGCAGTTCGTCCCGCAGGCCGCGCCGCCCGGCGCGGTCCAGCAGCGAGGCCGCGGCGGGGGCGCTGGTGAAGGTGACCGCGTCCACCGCGCGGGCCAGGACGGCGTCGACGAGCCGGTCCACCGGGGCGATGTCCTCCGGCGGCAGCCAGCGGTAGACCGGCACCCCGACGACCTCCGCGCCCGAGGCGCGCAGGGACTCCACGAAGCCTGGCAGCGGCTCCCCGTGGAGCTGGACGGCGATGCGGCGCCCGTCGACTCCCTCCGCCAGCAGGTGCTCCAGGACCTCCGCCATGGACTCCGAGGGGGGCGACCACCGCTCGGTGAGCCCGGCGGCCCGGACCGCGCCGCGCACCTTGGGGCCGCGGGCGAGCAGTTCCGCCCCGCCCAGCACGCCGCGCAGCGCGTCGCCCAGGCCCCAGCCGTCGGCGGCCTCCACCCAGCCGCGGAAGCCGATGGCGGTGGTGGCCACCACCACGTCGGGCGCGTGGTCCACGAGGGCTCTGGTGGCGCCGAGGAGCTCGCCGTCGTCGGCCAGCGGCACGATCCGCAGGGCCGGGGCGTGCAGTACCGTCGCGCCGCGCCGCTCCAGCAGCGCGCCGAGTTCGTCGGCGCGGCGGGCGGCGGTGACGCCGACGGTGAAGCCTTCCAGTGGTCCGACCTGGTGCATGGGGTCCTCGTCCGCAGTCGTTCGTACGGGCCGCACCGTACGGCCTGTGGGCGTTCCGAGCCTGTCAAGCGTCCGTGACGGGCTCGGATCACCACGATTTCCCCGGTGTTACGCGTGTTACGTGCGCCCTTTCCCGATCGGGTGCTCACACCTCCGCGTAGGCGGGGCGGGCCTCCGGCTCGGCCGGTACCGCACGGCCGCCGCCCGGGGCGGGCCCGGCGGCCGGGGCGGGAGCGGTGCGCCGCAGGTATACGAACCAGGTGACCGCCGCGCAGACCACGTAGTACCCGAGGAAGACCGCGAAGGCGCCGGTGCCGGAGCCGGAGGAGAGGAAGGACTGGCGCAGCGCCATGTTGATGCCCACGCCGCCGAAGCCGCCGACCGCCCCGATCAGGGCCATGGAGGCGCCCGACAGCCGCCGCGCGTGGACGGCCGCCGCCTCGCCCCGCAGGCCCCGGGCGTGGGCCTTGGCCTGGAAGATGCCCGGGATCATCTTGAAGGTGGATCCGTTGCCCAGACCGGTGAGCACGAACAGGACGATGAAGCCGGCGATGAACAGCGGCAGCGACTCCCGCACCGAGGCGGCCACGACGATGCCGACCGCGCCCGTCATGGCCGCGAAGTTCCACAGGGTGACCTTCGCGCCGCCGAGCCGGTCGGCCAGCCGGCCGCCGACCGGGCGGATCAGCGAGCCGAGCAGCGGGCCGATGAACGTCAGGGACGCCGCCTGGAGAGGGGTGCGGTCGAACTGGTTCTGCAGCACCAGGCCGAAGGCGAAGCTGTAGCCGATGAAGGAGCCGAAGGTGCCGATGTAGAGGAACGACATGATCCAGGTGTGGCCGTCCCGCACGGACTCCCGGAAGGCCCCGGTGTCGTTGCGGACCGGGCCGAGGTTGTCCATGTGGCGCGCGCTGAGCACGGTGGCCACCAGGATCAGCGGCACGTAGGCGGCGAGCAGCAGCCTGGGCTGCGCGGCCCCGGCGACGGCGATGATCAGCAGGCCGACGAGCTGGACGACCGCGACGCCGATGTTGCCGCCGCCCGCGTTCATGCCCAGCGCCCAGCCCTTCAGGCGCAGCGGGTAGAAGCTGTTGATGTTCGTCATGGAGGAGGCGAAGTTGGCGCCGCCGACGCCGGTCAGGATCGCCACCAGCATGAAGGTGGTGTACGAGGTGCCCGGCTCCATCACGAACAGCAGGGCCAGGGTGGGCAGCAGCAGCATCGCCGCGCTGATCACCGTCCAGTTGCGGCCGCCGAACCGGGCGACCGCGAAGCCGTAGGGGACGCGCAGGGTGGCGCCGACCAGCGAGGCGACGGCCACCAGGAAGAACTTGCCGGCCGGGTCGATGCCGTACTCGGGGCCCATGAACAGCGCCAGCACCGAGAACATGCTCCACACGGAGAAGCCGATGTGCTCGGAGATCACCGACAGGGCCAGGTTGCGCCGGGCGACGCGCCGCCCCGTGCTCTCCCAGAATCCCTCGTCCTCCGGATCCCAGTGCTCGATCCAGCGGCCCGTTTCTCGGGTGCTGCCGCGTGCGGTGCTCGGGGCGGTCATGGTGCCTCCACGGTGTCGGGTGCCGGTCTCCGACGCTAGGGGACGGAGCGTTTCACCCCGGTGCCGTCAGATGACCTCCGCGCAACCTTGCTCTCACCCGGCTCCCAGCCGGTGTGTGAGCCACCGCCCGGCCCGGTGACCGCTCCGGTGTCCGGCCCGGGACCCGTGCGGCGGGCCCCCTCACCCGCCGCGCCGGTCCGGGCCGGTGGGCCACAGCCGGGGACGGCGGCGGGCGGCGAGGTCCTCGGCCCAGCCGAAGACGGCCACCAGCAGTCCCAGCAGCGGCCAGACCAGCAGGAACATCAGCGGCGGGTAGGAGTCCGACAGCAGTCCGGAGATCATCCGCGACTGCCAGACGGCCGGGATCTTCCACAGCAGGTCGATCAGCGGCACGGTGGCGATCAGGGCGATCTCGTGCCACAGGTAGACCGACACCGCCCGGTTGTTGGCCAGCGTGATCAGCCTGTCGAAGCGTCGGAGCCGGTCGGGCAGCCGCCGCCAGGCGGGACTGACCTGGAACAGCAGCACGCAGAAGCCGAAGGACCACAGGGCCTGGCCCAGCGGTACGCCGCCCAGGTCCCAACCCGCCGGGCCGAGGTGGTCGGAGGTCCACCACAGGCCGGCGCCCATGAAGACCGGACCGAGGGAGGGCGCGAAGTACTTCGGGATCCGGTAGAGCAGCCCGTCGTGGTGGGCGAAGCCGAGGATCCAGCAGGATCCGTAGACCGCGAGGTCCCGCACCGCGTCACCGGTGGCGCCGGGGATCTCCACCAGGCCCGTGCCGACGACGGCGGTCAGCGCCAGCGGGGCCAGCAGGGTCGGCCAGGGCGCCTTCCGGAACGCCTTCAGCAGCAGCGGGGAGAGCAGCACGAACCAGAGGTAGGCCCGCAGGTACCACAGGGGTCCGGCGGCCTGCTCGGCCCAGCCGGCGTCCAGCAGCCCGCCGTCCTCGCCGATGCGCGCCGGGAAGGGCGGGGTGCCCACCGGCACCACCCAGAAGGCGATCTTCAGCCACCACAGGACGGCCTCCTCCCCCCGGGCCGGCCGCCAGTCCTGGGCGAACAGCACGCCCAGCACCACCACGCCGTACAGCCACAGCGGCAGCAGCAGCCGCCGGATCCGGCCGCGCAGCACCTTCCCGGCGGGGCGGGCCAGGGAGCGCGCCATCAGGGCGCCGGCCAGCGCGAACATCACGCCCATCGAGGGGAAGAGCAGCGTCAGCCAACCCCAGGCGAAGGTGTGGTAGAGCACCACGCGGAACAGCGCGAGGGCGCGCAACAGGTCGAGGTAGCGGTCCCGGCCGGTGAACTCCGCCTGGACGGCCACGTCCGCCAGATGGCCGGGCCGGCTCGCGTGCCGCCGCGGGGCGGGCACCCCGGGGGCTCCGGGGCCGCCGTGGCCGTCAGAGCTGCCGGGGATCACCGGGGCGGCGGGCACCGCCGGGGTGTCGGCCGGGTCGGTGGCGCTGGTCATACGAGGGTGCTCTTCTCGGTGTCGTGCCCGGTGCCCCCGGCGCTCCCGGGGGCCGGTTCCCCGCGCCGCCGGCGGGGCGGGACGGCGGCGGGCGCGGTCTCCACCGCGCCGGTGCGGCGCAGTTTCTGCCAGCGCAGCCGGCCGCCGGTGAGCGCGGTGATCCAGGACTGGAGCAGCACCACGTACATCAGCTGCCGGTAGAGGACCTGCTGCAGGGGCAGCGAGATCAGATGGGTCATGGGCTCGCGGTCCAGCCGGAAGGCGTACGCGGCGCACACCGCCTGGATCGCCAGGACGCCCAGCCAGGCCGCCACGGTCTCCTTGGTGGGACCGAAGACCAGGCCGTACAGCAGGAACACGTCGATCAGCGGCGCCAGCAGCGGGGCCAGCACCATGAACAGCGAGACCAGCGGCAGCCCGACCCGGCCGAAGCGGCCCGACGGGCCCCGCTCGACCAGGGCCCGGCGGTGCTTCCAGATGGCCTGCATGGTGCCGTAGCTCCAGCGGTAGCGCTGGGACCACAGCTGCCGGACGGACTCGGGCGCCTCGGTCCAGGCGCGCGCCCGCTCGGCGTAGACCACCCGCCAGCCGTCGCGGTGCACGGCCATGGTGATGTCGGTGTCCTCGGCGAGGGTGTCCTCGCTCATGCCGCCGACGCGCTCCAGCGCCTCGCTGCGGAAGGCGCCCACCGCGCCGGGGATGGTGGGCATGCAGCGGAGCATGTCGTACATCCGCCGGTCGAGGTTGAAACCCATCACGTACTCGATGTGCTGCCAGGCCCCGATGAGGGTGTCGCGGTTGCCGACCTTGGCGTTCCCGGCGACCGCGCCGACGGACGGGTCGGCGAAGGGCTGGACCAGCTCGCGGACGGTGGACGGCTCGAAGACGGTGTCGCCGTCCATCATCACGACGATGTCGTGGGAGGCGTGCGCGATGCCGTTGTTCAGGGCGGCGGGCTTGCCGGAGTTGGGCTGCCGCACCACCCGTACACCCGGCAGCCGCAGGGACTCCACGATGCCGGCCGTGCCGTCGGCCGACCCGTCGTCGACGACGATCACCTCGACCGGGTGGTCGCTCGCGGCCAGCGAGCGCACGGTGTTGGCGATGCACTTGGCCTCGTTGTACGCCGGGACCAGCACGGTGACGGGCCGGGTGACCGGGTCGCGTCCCCAGGCGAAGCCGCGCCGCCGCACCCGGCGGGCGTGGGTGGCCGACAGCAGCAGCATCAGACCGAAGCGGGCGATGACCAGGACGCCGATCACGGCCACCGCCGCCACCAGGACGGCGGTCACCTTCTCCGCGACGGTGACCGCGGCGACGAACACACGGCCCTGCCAGAGCCGGAACCCGGTGACCGGGGTGTGGGCACTGGGCGCCTTCAGCGCCTCGGTGAGACTGGTGAACGCGTAGCCCCGCTCCGTCAGCTCGGGCAGCAGCCGGTCCAGGGCGGCCACGGTCTGCGAGCGGTCGCCGCCGGAGTCGTGCAGCAGCACGATCGCGCCCGCGCCCGGCTCGGCGGGGGTGGCGCGGCGGACGATCTCGGCCACACCGGGGCGCTCCCAGTCCTTGGTGTCCAGATCGTTGAAGACGGTGAGGTAGCCGCGCTCGCCGACGTACCGGGTGACCGGCCAGGTGGCGTCGTCCAGGGCGTGCGCGTGCGAGGAGTACGGCGGCCGGAACAGCGAGGTGCGCACCCCGGCCGCGCCGACGAGGGCGAGCTGGTTCTGGGAGAGCTGCCAGTCGGTGCCGGAGGTGTCCTGGTAGGACAGGTCGGGGTGGTTGAAGGTGTGCAGGCCGACCTCGTGGCCCTCCGCCACCATCCGCCGGACCAGCCCGGGATGGCGGGCGGCCATGGTGCCGGTGACGAAGAAGACGGCGTGCGCGTCGTACTCGGCCAGCTTGTCGAGGACCTTCGGCGTCCACTCCGGGTCCGGCCCGTCGTCGAAGGTCAGTACCAGGGTGCGGTCCGGTACGCGGTAGCTGGTCGGCTTCGCACCCCGGACGTCGACGACGGGACCGCCCGCCCGGATGTCCTTCGGCACCTCGCCGTAGGAGGTCGGCGGGCGTACCCGGTGGTCGGCGAGGAACTCGCTGTGCACGTAGCCGCGCAGCAGCAGCATGGCCGAGAGGGCCGCCAGCAGCGACAGGGGCAGCAGGTAGCGCAGGGGGAGCCGGCGGCCGCGGCGCCGGCGGTGGGCGGCGGTCCGGCCGCCGGCGGCACGGGCCGCGGCGCGGCTCACGAGGCGTCTCCGGACCGTTCCGGGAGCCCGTCGCCGCCCTCGCTCCCGCTCTCACCGCCGTCGCCGCCGCCGCTCGCGCTGGGCCCGGGTGAGGCGGACGGTCCGCCGGGCTCGTCGACGGGGCCCTGGTCGCCGGTCTCGGCCCCGTCACCGCCGTCACCGTCACCGTCACCGTCACCGCCGCCGCCACCGGCCGGCGGACCGGGCGGGAGGGTGCTCCCGGGGCTGCCGCCGCTCGGGCCCGGCGTGGGCGAGCCGGCCGGCGCCCCGGACGGCTGCTCGGAGGACACGGCGCCGGCCGGGTCGGCGACGGGCGCGGCGGACGGGGCGGCCGCGCCGCCCGGTGCGGCGGAGGCGGCCGGGCCGGGGCCGGACGGGGGCGGCGAGCCGGCGGCGTCCGGCGCCTCGGCGGTCGGGCCGGGTTCGACCCGGACGGTGTCCGCCGTCTCGTCCCCGGGACCGGGTATGAGCAGCCAGGGCGCGGCGGAGCTCCCGCCCGCCAGGCTCACGCCCAGCACCACCGCGCAGCAGGCGCACACCAGGCCGAGCGCCCAGCCCAGGCGCCGGAACAGACGTCCGCGCCTGCCGCTGACGTCCACGAAGACCGGTCCGTCCGCCGCCGCTCCGCCGGAGGGCTGCCCACCGGGAAGTCCTCCGGCGGGGAATCCTCTGCCGGAGTCCGGCCCTCCGGGGCCGCTCCGACTGCCCTGCTCGCTGTCCACTGGTCGTGCGCGTCCCTTGCCACTCGGCCGTTCGAGCGAGGTGCGCCAGGCGAATCGACCGGACACGTATCGCCGGACCGTTCCCACACGGCCCGAGCGCCCCCTCTTGCACGGCGTCCGGTGAGGAAATGTATCTCATGGTTCCGGATACAAGAGACGCTGTTCGGATGATAGACAGAGAGAAAAGCCACATTATTGGACATGTAACTCTCTGTCCGACCCGGATTCCTCCTTTCCGGAGTTCCCTGATATCCGCATGTGCTAGTGGGCCCGGACCACCTGCTCGTCCGCCTCCGGCAGCCAGGCCCCCTCGGGCCGCTGTGACCAGCGGTTCTCCTCCCCCAGCCGCCGCGCGGCGGTCAGCAGGGCGTCCAGCCCCGGATGGCGCAGCCCGCGCCGCCACACCATCGACACCGGCGACAGCGGTACGGGATCGGTGAGCGGACGCAGCACCATGCCCGGCACCTCGATGAAGACCTCACTGGCCAGCACCGACCAGCCCCGCCCGCGGACCACCCGGGTGAACTCCGCCTCCCCCTCGATCTTCGGGAAGGGCGCGGCGAGCCCGATGCCGCGGCCGGTGAAGAGCCGGCGGGCGTAGTCGGTCCACTCGGCGGTCTCCTCGTTGCCCGCCCCGGCGTACAGGGTCTCCCCCGCCAGCGCGTCCAGCGGCACCGCCGGCAGCCGGGCCAGCCGGTGGCCGCCGGGCAACAGCACGGCCACGCGCTCCAGGCGCACCAGCCGGTGGCCGAGCCCGGCCAGGACCTCCGGGGCCAGTCCGGCGACCCGGCCGAAGGAGACGTCGAGCCGTCCGGCGGCGAGCTGCCCGGCGGCCCCGGTCAGCCCGCTGTGGAAGCGGGCGACGAACTCCGTCCCGGGCGCCAGGCGCCGGGCCTCGTCCAGCACCCGCCCGCCGGTGCTGATCCGGACCCCGATGTCGACGAGCAGCGGGCGGTCGTCGCGCGCCGCCGCGGCCGCCAGCTCCTCGTGCGCCGCCAGCACCCGCCGGGCGTACGGCAGCAGCCGCTCGCCCTCGGCGGTCAGCGCCACCCGCCGGGTGGTCCGGACGAACAGCACGGCGCCCAGCCGCTCCTCCAGCCGCCGGATGTCCCGGCTCAGCGCCTGCTGGGCGGTGAACAGCCGCGCCGCGGCCCGGGTGAAGTGCAGCTCGTCGGCGACCGCGACGAAGGCGCGCAGCAGCCGGGGATCGGTGTCTCGGGGCACGCCCCATCGTGACAACCGAGGGCAACGACTGACAACGGATATGCGTGAAAGGGCCCCGACCTGGTGTTGGACACCGCCCGGGCCGCGCCGCGACGGTGGGTGCATGCCGCAGCCCGCTCCGGAACACCCGACCGCGCCCTGCCCGGAACCACGGGCCGCCAAGCGCCCTCCCGGCCCCTCCGGCTCCCCCGCGCGCTTCCTCACGCCGTACGCCCGGCTGCTCGCCGTGCCCGGGGCGACCGCCTTCACCCTGGCCGGGCTGCTCGCCCGGCTGCCGATGGGGATGCTGAGCATCAGCGCGATCATCATGATCGCCGACCGCCGGGGCTCGTACGCGCTCGCCGGGGCCGTCACCGCCACCGGACTGGCCGCGACCGCCGTCGTGGCACCGCTGACGGCCCGGCTGGTGGACCGCCACGGCCAGGCCCGCGTCGCCGTGCCCGCCGTGCTCCTGGCCGTGGGCGGCTCACTGGCGCTGCTGCTGTGCGTGCGGTACGGCGCGCCCGACTGGACGCTGTTCGCCGCCTACGCCGCCACCGCCACCACTCCCAACACCGGGGGCATGGCCAGGGCCCGCTGGGCGCATCTGTTCGGCGGCGGCCCGGACGGCGAGGGGCGGGACGGTGAGGGCCCGGACGGCGAGGCGGCGCGGCACACCGCCAACTCCTTCGAACAGGCCCTCGACGAGCTGTGCTTCGTACTCGGTCCGGTACTGGCCGGCCTCCTGTGCGCCACGCTCTTCCCCGAGGCCGGCACCCTCACCGGCGCCGTCCTGCTGCTGACCGGCACCCTGCTGTTCGCGGCCCAGCGCCGTACCGAGCCGCCCGTGGCGCCCCGCGGCGGGCACTCCCGTACGGCCGGGCCGCCGCTGGTGGCGGGCCTGTCGCCGCTGCTGGCGGTCTTCCTCGCCACCGGCGCCGTCTTCGGGTCGCTGGAGGTGGTGACGGTGGCGTACGCGGACGAGCTGGGCCACCGTTCCGCGGCCGGTGCCGTCCTGGCCCTCCAGGCGGTGGGCTCGGGCGCGGCCGGGCTGGTCTTCGGGACCCTCCGCCTCGCGGCCGGCACGGTCGCGGTACGCCGCCGCCTGGTGGTGTGCGCGGGCGCGATGGCGGTCCTGATGGCGCTGCCGCTGCTCACCGCGGCGGGCGGCGGCGGTCTGCTGCTCCTGGCTCCCGCGCTGCTGGTCGCCGGGATGGCCACGGCCCCGGCGATGGTCACCGGCATGACCCTGGTCCAGCGGCTGACCCCGGCCGCCCGGCTGAACGAGGGCATGACACTGATCGTCACCGTGCTGCTGGGCGGCATCGCCGCCGGCTCGGCGGCGGGCGGCTGGACGGCGGAGCACCTGGGCGGCCCGTGGGGCTACACGGTGCCCCCGGCCGCCGCCGCGCTCGCGGCGGTCACCGCCCTGGGCGCGTACCGGGCGCGGCGGCGGTGACGGAACCGGGCAGGAACCGGACCGGAGCCGGGCTCCGGCCGCCCGGACACGCCGAAGGCCCCGCCGTCACGAGGACGGCGGGGCCTTCGGCCCACATGGGGCGAGTGGAGATGGCGGGAATCGAACCCGCGTCCAACGGTGCAGAACCAGGGCTTCTCCGAGCGCAGTCCGCTGTGCTTTTCTCGGCCCCGGCGGTCACGCGGACAAGCCGCCGACGGGCCCAGTCACTGTTTGATGTTCCGCGAGCCCCCGTGACCGGGGCTAACGGTGGAGTTCCCTAGCTGATGCCAGGATCCAGGGCGGGAACATCCCTGGGCTGACACTTCGCAAGTCGCTGCTCAGGCAGCGAGGGCGAAGGAATCGCGCTTGGTGTTGGCGATTATTTTTTTGCGGCACATGGTTAACGAGATCATTGCCGCGTTCCTCGGCTCGCTTCCCCTGCTTCAACAGCCGCTGTCGAAACCGATCATCCCCATGTTGAGTTGACAAGCTCGCCCGGGCGGAACCGGACGGCGCTGGTGCCATCGTACGGGATCAACACCGGTTGCTTCCAGCGCATTCCCCCCTGGGCGGGGAGCCGCGCCGTGGCGTGCGGGCCGATCGCCGTACGTCCGGTGCAACCGGGCGGGCCGCCGGTTTGTTCCCCGCCCGCGGGTGCCCCGGGCGCGGGCCGTCAGGCCCGCTGGCGGCGGCGGGCCGCGGACACCGCGCGTTCCGCCTCGCGGCGGTCCTGCTTCTCGCGCAGCGTCTGCCGCTTGTCGTACTCCTTCTTGCCCTTCGCCAGCGCCATCTCGACCTTGGCCTTGCCGTCCTTGAAGTACAGCTGGAGCGGGACCAGCGTCAGCCCGCTCTCCTGGAGCTTGCCGATCAGCTTGTCGATCTCCGCCCGGTGCATCAGCAGCTTCCGCTTGCGCCGCGCGCTGTGGTTGGTCCACGTCCCCTGGCTGTACTCGGGGATGTGCACGTTGTGCAGCCACGCCTCGCCGCCGTCGAGCTGCCCGAAGCCGTCCACCAGCGACGCCCGCCCCTGCCGCAGCGACTTCACCTCGGTACCCGTCAGCACCAGCCCGCACTCGTAGGTGTCGAGGATGAGGTAGTCGTGCCGCGCCTTCTTGTTCTGCGCGATGAGTTTGCGACCCGTCTCTTTAGCCATAGCGGGGTCATTGTCCCACTACGAACGGGGTCCGAGGCCACTCAATACCGTGCGCGCCTCCGCCAGCGGGTTCTGTCCCGCCGCCACCTCCAGGTCCGGCACCAGACCCGTCTCGCCGACGGTACGGCCGCCGGGGGTGGTGTAGTGGCCGACGGTCACCTCGGCCACCGAGCCGTCCGGCTGCTCCCGGGGCACCTGCACCGTGCCCTTGCCGAAGGTGCGGGTGCCGACCACGACCGCCCGGCCGCGGTCCTGGAGGGCGCCGGCCAGCAGCTCCGCGGCGCTCATCGTGCCGCCGTCCACCAGCACCACCAGGGGGGACCCGGTGTTCCCGCCGGCCTCGGCGTGCAGCGCGCGCTCGGTCCCGTCCTCGCCGTAGGTGGCGACCAGCCCGCCGTCGAGGAAGGCGGAGGCGGCCTCGGCCGCCTCGGAGACCAGCCCGCCGGAGTTGCCGCGCAGGTCGAGCAGGACCCCCTCGTCCGGCGGAAGGCGGTCGGCCGTGCGCCGCACCTCCGCACCGGAGCCCTTGGTGAACGCGTCGATCCTGATACGGGTGACCTTGGGGCCGACGGTGGAGACGGTGACGGTCTCGATGTCCAGCTCGGCCCGCTCCAGCTCCTCCTGCCAGCCGCGGCCGTCGCGCTCGAGGCCGAGGAGGACCCGGCTGCCGGGCGGGAGCTCCTCCCCCGGCAGGCCGCCGCGCAGCAGGGTGACGACCTCGGTGACCGGCAGGCCGCCGACCTCGGTGCCGTCCACGGCGACCAGCCGGTCGCCCGCCCGGATCCCCGCCCGGTCGGCCGGGCCGCCGGGCTGGACGCGGTCGACGCGGATCCGCCCGGCGGCGATCCGGCGCACGGAGACGCCCACCCCGACGTACTCGCCGTCCAGGGACCGGCGCAGCCCCGCGTACTCGTCGGCGGAGTACGCGGCCGCCCAGCGGTCGCCGCTGCGGCTGACGAGCTCCTCGGCGTCGTGCACGCCCTCCCCGTCCTGCGCGGCGGGCCGCCCCTCCTGCGCGCGGGGCGACCGGGGGCTCACCGGAGCGGCGTCGCTCTCGGTGACGGACACCCAGGACTCGGTGACGGCGCCGGCCGTCAGCACGGCCACGAAGAGCAGCGTCAGCCCGGCCCCGCGGAGGGCGCGGCGCGACCGGTGCTCGCCGTCCGCGGATCCGCTGACGGTCCGGACAAAGTCACGTGGGGCGGACATCGACGGACGCGACATGCTGCGGAGTCTATGGCAACGGCGGGCGCCGCACCGGAGGTTGCCCGGACGGGTGACGCGTCCTTCGTCACACGCCGGCACACGCGGACCGCGTACGGGCCCCCTCCGGCCGCGCCCGGCTCACACCTTCAGGTACTTACGGAGAGTGAAGAAGGCGGCGAGGGCGGGCATCAGCACACCGACCACGAAGATCAGCGGAAGCACCTTGAACAGGGCGTCCCAGCCGATGAAGTTGATCAGCGGCATCTCCTGTGCCAGCGACAGACCGTTGTCGATCAGGAAGTAGCGGCCCACCACCAGCAGCACCGCGGCCCCGCCCGCGCCCAGCAGACCGGCGAACGCGGCCTCCGCGATGAACGGCATCTGGATGTAGAAGCTGGACGCGCCCACCAGCCGCATGATCCCGGTCTCCCGGCGCCGGCTGAACGCCGCCACCCGGACGGTGTTGACGATCAGCAGCAGGGCGACGACCAGCATCAGGCCCATGAGCCCGAGGGCCGCCCAGTTCATGCCGTTGAGCATCCGGAAGAGGTTCTCCAGGAGGTTCCGCTGGTCCTGGACCTCCTGGACGCCGTCCCGGCCGGAGAAGGCGGTGTTGATGACCTCGAACTTGGTGGGGTCCTTCAGCTTGACCCGGTAGGACTCCTGCATCTGGTCCGGGGTCAGCGAGTCGGCCAGCGGGGAGTCCTTGAACTGCTCCTGGTAGTGCTTGTACGCCTCCTGGGCGGACTCGTGGAAGACCGTGTCGACGATGGCGAGGTCCTCGAGGTCCGACTTGATCTGGCGCTTCTGCTGTGCGGTGACCGCTCCCTTGGCGCAGTTGGGGTCGGTCTCGGCGTCGTTCTTGTTGCAGAGGTAGATCGACACCTGGACCTTGTCGTACCAGAACCCCTTCATGCTGCTGACCTGCTGGCGAGCGAGCACCGCACCGCCGAGCAGGGCCAGCGACAGGGCGACGGAGACGATCACCGCGAAGGTCATCGTGAGGTTGCGGCGGAGACCGACGCCGATCTCCGACAGTACGAACTGGGCGCGCATGGCGTCCTTTCAGTGCTGGTAGCCGTAGACACCGCGCGACTGGTCGCGCACGAGACGGCCCTTTTCTAGTTCGATCACGCGCTTGCGCATCTGGTCGACGATCTGCTGGTCGTGGGTGGCCATGAGCACCGTGGCCCCGGTGCGGTTGATCCGGTCCAGCAGCTTCATGATGCCGACGGAGGTCTGCGGGTCGAGGTTGCCGGTCGGCTCGTCGGCGATCAGCAGCTTCGGCTTGTTGACGAACGCGCGCGCGATGGCCACCCGCTGCTGCTCACCACCGGAGAGTTCGCCGGGCATCCGGTCCTCCTTGCCCGTCAGCCCGACCAGGTCGAGCACCTGGGGGACGGACTTGCGGATGTCGCCGCGGGAGCGGCCGATCACCTCCAGGGCGAAGGCGACGTTCTCACCGACCGTCTTGTTGGGGAGCAGCCGGAAGTCCTGGAAGACGGTGCCGATCTGGCGGCGCATGTGCGGCACCTTCCAGTTGGACAGCCGGGCGAGGTCCTTGCCGAGGACGTGCACCTGGCCGTGGCTGGCGCGCTCCTCGCGCAGGATCAGCCGCAGGAAGGTGGACTTGCCGGAGCCGGAGGAGCCCACCAGGAAGACGAACTCGCCGCGCTCCACCTCCAGCGAGACATCGCGGAGGGCGGGGCGGCTCTGCTTGGGGTAGAACTTCGAGACGTTGTCGAATCGGATCACGGATTTACACCACGTCGACCTGGGTAGGGGCAGCGGAAGCCGCGGAGTGGTTTCCCCGTCGGTGTGGGGGACACTACGCGAATCGGCGTGCCTTCCGCAGTCCGCGTCCGGTGTTGGTGGTTCTGGTCACGGGTACATCAGGCGCAAACCAGACACAAGCCGGGCACAGACCGGGCACTGACCACGACTTTCTGCGCCCTGGGCGCGGGCCTGGCACAGTGGAGGAAGGGTTCCGGGAACAGAACCCCTCTCGTCGGCGTTGGCGCTACATAAGGAGGACTTCGCATGACGTGCGACCGACTGGTGTGCGCCAACTGCGCAGGGCCGGTGAGTGAGGGCCGCTGCAGCGTGTGCCGTGCGCACCGGCAGCGGCTGCATCAGGGGAACGGCCCGCTCTCGGTGCTGAGCTCGCTGTCCCCGGCGGCGCTGGCCGCCCTGCTGCTGACCCTGGTCGCGGTGGCCCTGCTGGCGCGCCAGGCAGCGGTGTAGGCCCCGTACCGGGCCCACCACCGATCCACCCGATCCGTCCCATCCCACCGAGTACACGCGGTACACATGGGGGCCCGGGACGCCTGAGCGTCCCGGGCCCCCATCCGTGTGCCGTCATACGGCGTACGGCCGTCCGTCCTGTGCCGTTCAGGCGGCCGGGCGGCGTCCGCCGGCCAGGCGCGGCATCAGCCGGAAGCCGATACCACCCGCGATCATGGTGGCCGCGCCGACCAGCAGGAAGGTCGTCTCGGCGGCGCCGGTCTCGGCCAGCTCCTCCTTGGGCTTCTCCTGGCTGATCGGCTTGGTGCCGACCGCGTCGGTGTCGGTGTTGTCACCGCAGTTCACGGTGGACTCGTCCAGCACACAGGTCTGCGAGCCGCCGTCGCCGCCACCGGTCCCGCCGGTGGTGGCGGGCTGCTGACCGCCGGTACCGCCGTTACCACCGGTGTTTCCGTTGCCACCGGTGTTCCCGCCGGTGTTTCCGCTGTTTCCGTTGCCGCCGGTGGTGGCCGTACCCTCACTCGTGGCGCCCTCGGAGGTCGAGCCCTCGCTCGTGGCACCCTCGGACGTCGAACCCTCGGACGTGGCGCCCTCGGAGGTCGAGCCCTCGCTCGTGGCACCCTCGGAGGTCGAGCCCTCGCTCGTGGCACCCTCGGAGGTCGAGCCCTCGCTCGTGGCACCCTCGGAGGTCGAGCCCTCGCTCGTGGCACCCTCGGACGTCGAACCCTCGCTCGTGGCACCCTCGGTGTCGATGCCGGAGGTCTCACCGGTGCTGCCGCCCGAGACGCTGGCACCGCCCGAAACAGTGGTGGTGCCCTCGCTCTCACCGCTCTGGACGGCAAGGTTCAGGTCCAGTGCCGATGCCGTGCCGACGGCGGTCAGCGACGCGCCCGCGAGGAACACCGCACTCGCGGCGATCCGCGCGACACGCAGCCGCGTCTTGGAATTGGTCATATGCCAACTACCCCCAGTAGTTGTTCATTGTCAGTGGGGCAGCCGTGCGGAGCTCTGTGCGTGCCGGGGTGATGTGCGAAGAGCCCTCGGCCGGTGGTCACCGGCCGGACCGTTCAGGCTCTGCCCCGCCCCCGTGTCTACGCGCCCCGTAACACGCGCGTGCCAGCCCGAATGCTTTCCCAGGCGTCACACCGGCGTCAAGCCGGACCAAAGCGAAATGTCCAGTGTGGAGGGGTAGTTGGGGCAACCGTTCGAAGGGTTGTGACAGAACCGACACACTAGGGGGCGGCCCGCACGATATGTGCGGGCCGCCCCCTTGCGTGTCGGGCGTCGTCAGTCGTCCTCGCTCTGCTCCTGCTGCTTGCGCCAGCGGATGCCCGCCTCCAGGAAGCCGTCGATGTCACCGTCGAGGACGCCCTGGGGGTTGCCGACCTCGTGCTCGGTGCGCAGGTCCTTGACCATCTGGTACGGCTGGAGGACGTACGAACGCATCTGGTTGCCCCAGGAGTTGCCGCCGTCGCTCTTGAGCGCGTCCATCTTGGCCTGCTCCTCCGCCCGGCGGTGTGCCAGGAGGCGGGCCTGGAGGACGCGCATGGCGGCTGCGCGGTTCTGGATCTGGGACTTCTCGTTCTGGCAGGAGACGACGATGCCGGTCGGAAGGTGCGTCATCCGGACCGCGGAGTCGGTGGTGTTGACCGACTGGCCGCCGGGGCCGGAGGAACGGAAGACGTCGACCCGGATCTCGTTCTCGGGGATCTCGATGTGGTCGGTCTGCTCCACGACCGGCATCACCTCGACGCCCGCGAAGGAGGTCTGGCGGCGGCCCTGGTTGTCGTAGGGCGAGATGCGCACCATGCGGTGGGTGCCCTGCTCGACGGAGAGGGTGCCGTAGGCGTACGGGGCCTTGACGGAGAAGGTGGCGGACTTGATGCCCGCCTCCTCCGCGTAGGAGATGTCGAGGACCTCGGTCGGGTATCCCTTGCGCTCGGCCCAGCGCAGGTACATGCGCATCAGCTGTTCGGCGAAGTCGGCGGCGTCCACCCCGCCGGCCTCGGCGCGGATGCTGACCATGGCCTCCCGGGGGTCGTACTCACCGGAGAGGAGGGTGCGGACCTCCAGCTCGTCCACCGTCTTGCGGACGGCCCGCAGCTCCTCCTCGGCCTCGGCGCGGGCGTCGGCGTCGTTCTCGGCCTCGGCCAGCTCGAATAGGATCCCGAGGTCGTCGATCCGGCCGTGCAGCTCCTCCACCTTGCGGACCTGCCCCTGGAGGAGGGAGAGCCGGCTGGTGACCCGCTGGGCGTTATCGGGGTCGTCCCACAGGGAGGGGGCCGCCGCCTGCTCCTCCAGGGAGGCGATCTCGGCCCTCATCCTGTCGAGGTCCAGGACGGCCTCGATCGACTCCATGGTCGAGGAGAGGGACTTCAGTGTTTCGGATACGTCGACGACTGCCACGCCTCCAGACTAACGGCTGGCCGACCGGTTGGTTCCGCGGCGTCGGTCCCGGACTGACCGGCCGGTAACCGGATCGTCGCCCTCCGGTACGGCGGAACCGCTGCTCAGCGGGCCGGTACGGCCGCGGAACGACCCCGGAGCGGGCTCGGGGGCCGCTCAGGGGCTCTCCGGCCGGTCGCTCCCGGCGGGCGCCGGGACGCGCGGACCGCCCTCGCCCCCGTCGCCGCCGGCCAGCGCCAGCCAGCCGCCGACGCCGAGTACGGCGGCGACGGCCGTCGCCGTGGCGCCCAGCCTGATGCGCCGGCGGCGCTCGGCCGCCCGGTGGCGCGCGGACCCGGCGCGCGGACTTCCCGGTGCGCGGGGCGTACGGGCGGTGCCGTGGGCACCGCCGGCGAGCTCGTCCGCGCCGGGGACACGCATGCTGGTGTGGGTGTCGCGGTTGGAGTCGGGCGCGGCTCCGGGCACGAGCGGGACGGCGCCCCGCCCGGCGGTGTCGTACGGCGCGTCCCCGGGCCCGGCGTAGTCGGCGTATCCGGCCTGCCCGGGGTGGGCCTCCCCGTGGCCGCCGCGGCCGCCGTGCCCCCCGTGGAAGTCCGGCTCCGGCTCCGGCTCGTCGATCTCCAGTGGCGGCTGGCCCGCCAGCGCGGGCAGCAGCTCCCGCAGCCGGGCGGCCATCTCGGAGGCCCGCAGCCGGGAGGCGGGGGCCTTGGCCAGGCACTGGTGAACGGTCTGCCACAGTTCGTCCGGGATGCCGGGCAGCGGGGCGACGCGCTCGGTGACGTGCCGGCGCAGCACCGCGCCGGGGTGGCCGCCACCGAACGGGGTGAAACCCGCGAGCAGTTCGTACAGGACCGTGGCCAGGGCGTAGACGTCGACAGCGGCGCGCGGCGGCAGCCCCTCGACGATCTCGGGGGCGACGTAGTCGGGGGTGCCGACCACCCGGCTGCCGCCGCCGCGGCTGGGCGCGTCGATCAGTTTGGCGACACCGAAGTCGGTGAGCAGCGCGGGCGGCGCGCCGCCGGGCCCGGCCGGTGCGTGCACGTCGAGCAGGACGTTCTCGGGCTTGACGTCGCGGTGCACGATCCCGGCGGCGTGCGCGGCGGCCAGCGCGTCGGCCACGTCGGCGGTGACGGCGACCGCGAACTCGGGTGCGAGACGGCGCTCGCGCTCCAGCCGGGTGCGCAGGTCCGTACCGCGCACCAGGTCCATGACGAGGGCGAGGTCGTTGCCGTCGACCACCAGGTCGTGCACCCCGACGATGCGCGGGTGGTCGAGGCTGAGCAGCGCGGTGCGCTCCTGGACGAAGCGGCCCACCAGCTCCTGGTCCGAGGCGAGGTCCTCGCGCAGCAGTTTGAGGGCGACGGGGCCCTGGGGGCCCTCGCCCAGCCACACCGTGCCGGCGCTTCCGCGGCCCAGGATCTGGTGGGCGGTGTACCGACTGCCGATCTTCCGTGACATGGCGACAAAACTACGCGGCCGAAGGGGGTGCGCGCGCCCCGGATGGCGGCAACCGTCACCGCGGTGACGGAAATCCGCCGCCGGAAGTCGACAAAGCTCCTCGGCGGCGGACCCGTCGGCGGCCCTGCCGGCGGCCCCAGGGCCGTCTCAGCCGTTGTCCGCCGGTACCTCCGGCGCGTCCGGCACGCTGTCCCGGACGTCCTCGACCTGGTTCGCCGCCTGCTCGCCGGCGCCCACCAGCTCCTCCAGCCAGTTCCAGGCGTCGCCGACCGCGCCCTTGGTGTCGTCCCAGAGCTCGCGGCCCTGGTCCCACCACTCGGGCAGCGGTGTGAAGTTCCACACCAGCACGCAGACCGCGACGAGGATGAGCACCATGAACAGGCAGCCCTTGAGGCAGCCGAGCCCCGGGATCCGCATGCGGTTGGCGCCGCGCTGCCGCGGCTGCCGGGCGGCGGGTTCGGGCGCGGCGGGGCGCGGGGGCTCGTACCGCCGCGGCTGCGGCTCGGGCCGCCGGGGCGGCGCGGGGGCGTACGGCTGTTGCGGCGCCTGCTGCTGACGGCGGCGGGAGGCGGGCTGCCGCGGGGGCTGGGGCTGACGGGAGGGCTGCGGCTGCTGCGGGGGCTGGGGCGACTGGGGCGCGGCACGGCGCTGGGGGCGGCGGCGCAGCGGGTCCAGCTCGGGGTCGAGGGGCTGGATCTGGGTCTGCTCGTTGCGGTCCCGGGCGGCCCGCATCTGGGTCTGCCAGGGGTGCGGTTCGTCGGGGCGCGGCGGCTGGTTCCCCGGACCGCCGGGCGGCCCGCCGGGCATGGGGGGCATGACCTGGGTGGCGTCCGCGCCGGAACCGCCCTGGCCGGGTCCGCCGGTGTGCGGCAGGAAGCTGGTCGCGGCGTTGGGGTCGTGGACGGGGGCGCCGTCCCCGCCGCGGCCCGAGGTCGGCAGCACCTGGGTCGGGTCCGCGGCACCGGGCGGCCCGCCGGGCACCGGGGTGGGCGACAGGTCCGGTCCCAGCAGCGCGGCGACGCCCATCGCGGCCTCGGCCTGCGCCGGGGTGGCGGTGGCCCGGATGCCCGCGGCGACCGTCCGCAGGGCGCGGGCGAGGTTCTCCGCGCCGGGCCGCTCGTCGGGGTTCTTGCGCAGACAGCGCTCGATGACGGTCCACAGCGGGACGGGCACACCGCCGGGGCGCTGCGGCTCCTCGTTCAGGTGGCGCTGGAGGATCTCCAGGGCGGTGCCGCCGCCGAACGGCGGGTGACCGGTGACCAGCTCGTACAGCAGGATGCCCGCGCCGTAGACGTCCACCGCGGAGGTCTGCGGCCGGCCCTCGGCGGACTCGGGCGCGACATAGGCCGGGGTGCCGACGAACTCGTGGGTGCGGGTCAGCCCCG
Organism: Streptomyces rubellus; assembly: GCF_036323805.1. Classification (NCBI taxonomy): domain Bacteria; kingdom Bacillati; phylum Actinomycetota; class Actinomycetes; order Kitasatosporales; family Streptomycetaceae; genus Streptomyces; species Streptomyces rubellus. Next base: position 36,510 of record NZ_JAZDCX010000001.1, on the reverse strand, counting down.
GGGAGTCGGCGAGCCGGGCGATGCCGAAGTCGGTGAGCATGGGCCGCAGGCCCGCCGGGTCGTCGTCGGAGCCGGCGAGCAGCACGTTGGCGGGTTTCAGATCACGGTGCACGACCCCGTCGGCGTGGCTCGCGGCCAGCGCGTCGGCGATCTGGGCGGTCAGCAGCGCGGCGCCGACCGGGCTGAAGGGGCCGTTCTGCCGCAGGTGGCGGTGCAGGTCCGGGCCGTCGATCAGATCCATCACCAGGGCGAGCAGGTCGCCCTCGACCACCAGGTCGCGGGTGCGGACGATGTTGGGGTGGGTCAGGCGCAGCAGGACGGAGCGCTCGCGCAGGAAGCGCATCACCACGTCCGGGTCGTTCGCCAGCTCCTCCTTGAGGACCTTGATCGCCACGGTCTCGCCGGGGTGTCCGGCCACGGCCGCCTCGGCGCCCGCCGTCTCCCTCTGACGCGCACGCCAGACGGTGCCCGTCGCGCCGCGCCCGAGCGGCTCTTCGAGCAGGTACTTACTGCCTACCGGCCGCACGTCATGCGCTCCCTGGTCTTGTCCGGACTGCCGGGGCGGCCACTGCGCGCCCCGGCGGACCACTGTAGTGCCGTACCGGAGGAGGGTGTACGGGCGTGACCGCCCCGGTCCGTCCGGTCCGTCCGCTTCCGGTCCCCCGGCGGAGCCCTCCGCTCCGTCCGGCGGGTGAGACGCGCCACACGGCGGGAAAGGTTGCCGGAACCCGGTCCGGCGTGCCCTTTCGGCGATGTTCGCCTATCCGATCGAAACACTCACGCAACAGATGATTACCGGCCACTTTCTCACCCGGAGTCGACCGGCCATGATCACTCTGTGCCGGATCGCGGGCGCGATGACAGTGGTCGGTGCGAGGATGCATCCAGCATCACGGGACTGAAGGAGCCGATGGCGATGCAGATCCGGCTGACCGTCCTCGGACCGCGCGGCGGTCACGCGGAGCAGACCGCGGGTGGGTGCGACGTGCTGGTGACGGCTCCGCCCGGGACGCCGCTCGCCGCCGTGACGGGCGCCCTCGCCGCGGCGGCCGCCGCGGCGGGCGCCGCACCCGCTCCCGGGTCCGCGGACGCGGTGGCGGTGTTCGCCGGGAACCGCCGGCTGGACGCCGAGCACCAGACGCTGGGGGCGCCGCCGCTGCTGGACGGCGCGGTGGTCTCCCTGTACGGACCGACCGCCCCCTGGGGCCACGGCCTCGCCCCCGCCGCCGGGGCACGGGCCCGGCTGCACGTGGTGGCCGGACCGGACGCGGGCGGGGTCCATCTGCTGCGGGGCGGGCAGGTGCGCGTCGGCCGCTCCGCCGAGGCCGACGTACCGCTGGACGACCCGGACGTCTCCCGGCTGCACTGCGCGGTCACGGTGACCGACACGGGCGCGGTGACGGTCACCGATCTGGGCTCCACCAACGGCACGGCGGTGGACGGCACGGCGGTCCACGACCGCCCGGTGCCGCTGCCGCCGGGCGCGACGCTGCGGCTGGGCGAGTCCGCCGTACGGCTGCGGGCCGGCGCGGAGGCGCTGGACGGTCTGCCGGTCCTGCCCACCGTGCCGGACGGCGAGGGGCGGCTGCGGATCTCCCGGCGCGCGCCCGTTCCCGCCCCGCCTCCGGCGGCCCCCGCGGCCGGGACGGTCTCCGGGCCGGGACGGGCGGCACCGCCGTACACGTCCGGCCCCGGCCCCGGCGCGGGAGCGCACGAGGAGCCCGGGCACGGGCGCGCCGACCGCCCCCACCCCCGCGGGGACGTGACCCACGGCACCGGATTCGTGCACCCGCGCGGAGCGGACCCCGCCGACGGGCGGCCCGGCCGCGGCGGGCTGGGCGCATGGGCACGGCGGCTCGCCGGAGGACGGGCGGCCGGCGGCCGGGACGGGAGCACCGACGGAAGCAACGGGGCGGACACCGCCGGGAACCCGGCCGCCCCGCCGGACGACGGCCGCCGTCCCGACCTCTCCGAGATCCTGCTCACCGCGCTGGGCCCCGGTCCCCGGCTGTGGGAGCGCGGTGCGGACCACCCCGACGCGCTGACCGTCCGGCTCGGCACCGTCCGCCGGGCGGCCGGGGCCGTCGCGCCGGTGGGCGTCGACCTGCGGGAGAGCGGCTCGCTCGGGCTGGCCGGGCCCCGGCCGCGGCTGCTGGCGCTGGCGCGCTCGGTGCTCGCCCAGCTCGCCGCGCTGCACGGGCCGGGGAGCCTGGAGATCGTGCTGCTGGCCGCGGGCCGGGCGCCCGGCGGAGCGTCCGGCGGCCCCGCCCCGGACGGGGACCGGTGCCCGGACTGGTCCTGGCTCGGCTGGCTGCCGCAGTTGCGCCCGGCCCGCGGCCAGGACTGCCGGCTGCTGCTGGCGTACGACCGCGAGCAGGCCGCCGCCCGCGCCGGGGAGCTGGTGCGGCGGCTGGCGGACCGGGGCACGACGGGCTCCGGTCCGGGACCGGAGCCGCTCCGGGGCCCGCGGACGGTCGTCGTGGTCGACGGCGACCCCGGTACGGCGGAGCTCCGCGAGACCCTGACCCGGCTGGCGGAGCACGGCCCGGCCGCCGGAATCCATCTGCTGTGCCTGGCCGAGACCCCGGCCGCCACCCCCGCCTCCCCCCTGGCCGCCACCCTGGCCGCCGCCGCCGAGGTCTCCCCCGCCTTCCGCGTCTGCGGAGCCGTCGGCCTGCTCAGCGGAGCCGTCGCCACCACGGTCCGGGTGGTCGCCCGGGACACGGATCCGGCCGAGGCCCCGCTCGCGACCGTGGACGGGGTGTCGGCGGCCTGGGCCGAGCGCTTCGCCCGGGCGCTGGCCCCGCTGTACGAGGCCGACCCGGCCCGGGACGCAGCCGCGGCCCGGCCGGTGCCGCTGCCGCGGAGCACCCGGCTCCTCGACGAACTGGGGCTGGCCAGGGCCACGCCCGCCGCGTTGCTGGCCCGCTGGGCGGAGCCCGCCGCACCGCCGGCCGGTGTCGCCGTCCCGCGGGCCGGCGCGATACTGGGCGCGGGCACGTGCGGTCCGGTGGCCGCCGATCTCGTGGCCGACCGCGGTCCGGTGCTGGTCAGCGGCGCGCCCGGCACCGGCAAGACCGAGCTGCTGCGTTCGCTGGCCGCCTCGCTGGCCGCCGGGGAGCGGCCGGACCGGCTGTCCCTGGTCCTGGTGGACGGGCGCGGCGACGGGGGCGACGGAAGCGGCGCCGGTCTGCGGGTCTGTGGCGACCTGCCGCACGCCTCGACGTACCTCGCCGCGGGCGACCCGGTGCGGATGCGGGAGTTCGCCCAGGCGCTCACCGGTGAGCTGAAACGCCGCGCGGAGCTGTTCGGCGACCACCCGTACGAGGCGTACGCAGCCGGGAGGGCGGCCGCCCGGCAGGCCGCGGCGGGCCCGGCCCCCCGGGTGGTGGCACCGCGCCGGGCCACCGACGGGACGGAGCCGGGGACCTCTCCCGGCGCCGGTGCCGTGGCCGGGGGCGCGCCGCGGCCCGACACCGGCCACGGCACCCTCAAGCTCCGGGCCCGCGGCGCGGCCCCGGCCGCCGCGGCGGGGGCGGCCGGGGAGCCGGCCGGACCACCGCCCAGGCTGGTGCTCCTCGTCGACGACTTCGACATACTGGTCGACCCGGCACTGGGCAATCCCGGGCGCCCCGCGGCCGGCTCCGTGGTCCGCGCGCTGGACGCCGTGGCCCGGGACGGGGCCCGGCTGGGAGTGCACCTGATAGCCGCGACCGGCCGCCCCGACCGCACGGCACGGACCGCCGCCGACCGGGAGGCGGCGCTGCGGGTGTCGCTGGGCGTCGGGGCTCCCGGGAGCCCCGGGGAGCGCGGGGAGGACCTTCCCCCGGGCCGCGGGACGCTGCACCGGCCGGACGGGCCGGTGACCGCCTTCCAGAGCGGCCGGGTGACGGGCCGTATCCCCCGGACCGCAACCCTGCGGCCCACGGTGGTGCCCCTGGACTGGGCACGCGCCGGGGACCCGCCCACCCGACGTCCCGTGCGCGAGCTGGGCAACGGACCGACCGATCTGGCACTGCTCGCCAGCGCGATGGAGCGCGCCGCCCGGGAGGCCGGCGCCTGTCCCGCTCCCCCGCTGGTATGAGGCCCGGATTCCGGTTGCGGGGCCGGTCGCCGGGCGTTCCGGGGCATCCCGGACCGTCCGGCGAGCCCGTGGGGCCATACGGGTCACGAGGCAGTCACGAAGGCCGAGTTGATATGTAAACACCGCGTTGCCGGGCAGTGTTGTCAGGCGTAGGACTGATCACTCGGATGTGCGGCACGGTCGGCCACCGGTCGCCCGTGCCCGCAGTGGGGACGGTGAGCATGCGCACTTCTGTCCGTACGACCCGATCGCGGGCCGGCAGAGCGGGTACCGCGCTGGTGACGGCGCTGGCCCTCGCCCTGACGGCGGCGGCCTGCGGCGGCGGAGATGACGACGGGGGCTCCGGAGACGACTCGCAGAAGCAGCAGAGCACCGTCGAACTGCCCGACCTGAAGGGGCAGAACCTCCAGGTCGCCGCGGTGTGGACCGGCCCGGAGCAGGAGAACTTCCGCAAGGTCCTCGACGAGTTCGAGGAACGGACGGGCGCCACGGTCAGCTTCGTGCCGACCGGCGACAACGTGGCCACCTTCATCGGTTCCAAGATCGAGGGCGGCGCACCGCCGGACGTGGCGATGCTGCCGCAGGTCGGCGTGCTCCAGCAGTTCGCCGAGAAGGGCTGGCTCAAGCCCGTCGACGAGGCCACCCGGGAGCAGCTCGACAAGAACTTCTCCGCCGGCTGGCGCGACCTGGGCTCCCACGACGGCGAGCAGTACGGGGTCTACTACAAGGCCGCCAACAAGTCCCTGGTCTGGTACAACACCACCGCCTTCGAGAACGCGGGGACGAGCGCCCCGGAGACCTGGGACGCGTTCATCGAGACCGCCCGGACGATCTCCGACTCCGGCGTCCCGCCGGTCTCGGTCGGCGGCGCGGACGGCTGGACGCTCACCGACTGGTTCGAGAACGTCTACCTCTCCCAGGCCGGCCCCGAGAAGTACGACCAGCTCGCCGCGCACGAGATCCCCTGGACCGATCCGTCCGTCGAGGAGGCCCTGAGCACCCTCGGCGAGCTGTTCGGCGAGGACGAGCTCCTCGCGGGCGGCAACGAGGGCGCGCTGCGGACGGAGTTCCCCAAGTCCGTGACCCAGGTCTTCGCCGATCCCGAGGCCCCGCAGGCCGCGATGGTCTACGAGGGCGACTTCGTCGCCGTCAACATCGCCGACACCAAGTCGGAGATCGGCGAGCACGCCCAGGTCTTCCCGTTCCCGGCGGTCGGTGACGAGCAGCCCGTGGTCAGCGGCGGCGACGCGGCGGTGGCGCTGAAGGACACCGAGGGCGCCCACGCCCTGCTGACCTTCCTGGCCTCCACCGAGGCCGCCGCCATCTGGGCCGAGCAGGGCGGCTTCATCTCCCCCAACAAGGAGCTGGACACCTCCGTCTACCCCAACGAGGCGCTGAAGGCCATCGCCGACGCGCTGATCGCCGCGGGCGACGACTTCCGCTTCGACATGTCCGACCAGGCCCCCGCCGCCTTCGGCGGCACCAAGGGCCAGGGCGAGTGGAAGGCGCTCCAGGACTTCCTGCGGAACCCGTCGGACGTGGCCGGCGCCCAGCGTGCGCTGGAGTCGGCCGCGGCCAAGGCGTACGGCGACTGACGGCGGGACGGGAGGCGCAACTGCCATGTCCACCGCCACCGCGGGCGGCCCGGCGGCCCCAGGCCGGCCGGGCCCGCCCGTCCCCGGAACCCCACGCACCTCCGTCGTCCGCACCCGGTCCTGGCTGGCCGGGCTCTTCCTGCTGCCCGCGCTGGTGCTGCTGGGCGCGCTGGTCGTCTATCCCATCGTCTACTCGGTCTACCGCAGCTTCTTCGACGCCGCCGGGACCGGCTTCGTCGGCCTGGACAACTACGTCGAGCTGTTCACCGACGACGGCATACTGACCGCGATCAAGAACAACGCGATCTGGGTGGCCGTCGCCCCGACCGCCTGCACCGCCCTGGGACTGATCTTCGCGGTGCTGACCGAGCGGGTGCGCTGGTCCACCGCGTTCAAGCTGATCGTCTTCATGCCCATGGCGATCTCGATGCTCGCCGCGGGCATCATCTTCCGCCTGGTGTACGAGCAGGACCCGGACCGCGGCGTGGCCAACGCCATCTGGGTCGGCGTGCACGACACCTTCAGCGAGGCCTCCGCCTGGCCCGGCGCCCGGCCGCGGCCGAACTCCGGTCTGGAGGAGACCGGCGGTGGCTCGTACACCACCGCCGCCGCCGCGGACGCGGCGGACCCGGCCAACCTGCCGCTGGTCGGCGTCCCCCCGCAGGACCTCACCGGCGTCGCCGACGCCGAGCCCGCCGAACCCGCGGCCGACGGCGGGGTGTCGGGCACCGTCTGGGTGGACTTCGCCAGGGGCGGCGGCGGTGAGCCGGGCGTGATCGACCCGGGTGAGAAGGCCCTGGCCGGGATAAAGGTCGAGGCCGTGAAGGACGGCGAGGTCGTCGCCACCGCCACCACCGCCGAGAACGGCACCTACACCCTTCCGGCCGAGGCGGACGGCGCGCGGCTGCGGCTGCCGGCGTCCAACTTCACCGAGGCGTACAACGGCGTCAACTGGCTCGGCCCGTCCCTGATCACTCCCGCCATCATCGCCTCCTACGTGTGGATGTGGGCAGGCTTCGCGATGGTGCTGATCGCGGCGGGCCTGGCGGGCGTACCGCGGGAGCTGCTGGAGGCGGCCCGGGTGGACGGGGCGAACGAGTGGCAGGTCTTCCGCCGGGTCACGGTGCCGCTGCTGGCCCCCGTGCTGGCGGTCGTCCTCGTCACCCTGATGATCAACGTGCTGAAGATCTTCGACCTCGTCTACATCATCGCCCCGGGCGCCACCCAGTCCGACGCGAACGTCCTGGCACTCCAGCTGTACCTGTCGTCCTTCGGCACCGGCGCCGACCAGGGCGTCGGCAGCGCCATCGCGGTGCTGTTGCTGCTGCTGGTGGTGCCCGTGATGATCTTCAACATCCGCCGGCTGAGGAGGGAGCGCAGATGACGGACACCAGCCGGCCCTCCGGACGGGGGCCCTGGGGGTACCCCCGGCGAAGCGAGGGAGAGGGGTGCCACCCGGACGGACGCGGCGGCATCCGCCGGCCGAGGAGGGGGAACCGACGGTGAGCACTCTCTCCAGAACCACGCCCGGTCCCGGACCCGGTCCCGCGGCCGCTCCCGTGGACAAGGACGGCGGCGGGCGGGCCCGGCAGTCGCTGGGCTCACGGATCGCCGCCCTCACCGGCCACTGGGCGGTGCGCTTCACCCTGGTGGTGATCGCCTTCCTGTGGCTGCTGCCGACCACCGGCCTGCTGCTGTCGTCCTTCCGCGACCGGTCCGACATCGCCTCCTCCGGCTGGTGGACGGTGCTGGGCGACTGGTCGCAGCTGACGGCGGCCAACTACGAGGCGCTGCTGAAGAACGACGCCATCACCGGCTCCCTGCTGACCACCCTGGTCATCACCGTGCCCTCCACGGTGCTGGTGGTGGTCATCGGCTCGCTCGCCGGATACGCCTTCGCCTGGCTGGACTTCCCCGGCCGGGACTGGTGGTTCCTGCTGGTGGTCGGGCTGCTGGTGGTACCGGTCCAGGTGGCGCTGATCCCGGTGGCGAAGCTGTTCAACACCCTGGGCATCTTCGAGACCACCATCGGTGTGGTGATCTTCCACACGGCCTTCGGGCTGCCCTTCGCCGTCTTCCTGCTGCGGAACTTCTTCGCGGAGATCCCGCGCGAACTGCTGGAGGCGGCCCGGCTGGACGGCGCGAACGAGGTGCGGCTGTTCACCCGGGTCGTCCTGCCGCTGGGCGGCCCGGCGATCGCCTCGCTGGGCATCTTCCAGTTCCTGTGGGTGTGGAACGACATGCTGGTCGCGCTGATCTTCGCCGACGCCGGCGATCCGCCGATCACGGTCGCGCTCCAGCAGCAGGTGCGGCAGTTCGGCAACAACATCGACGTGCTGGCCTCGGGCGCGTTCGTCTCGATGGTGATTCCGCTGGCGGTGTTCTTCGCCTTCCAGCGGCAGTTCGTCTCGGGTGTGATGGCGGGCGCGGTGAAGTAACGGGCCCGCACACGGACGAGGGGGGGCGGCCGGACGGCCGCCCCCCCTCACCACGTCCCGTGCGTGCGGATCAGCGGTTGCTGCGCAGCAGGGTGCGCATCGTGCGCATGGCCACGGACAGGTTGGCCAGGTCGAAGGTCTCCGAGTCCCGGATCTCCTCCAGCGTGGCGCGGGCCCGGCCCAGCACGGCGGCGCTCTTCTCCTCCCACGCCTTGAAGCGCTGCTCGGGCGTGGCACCGCCGTCCCCGGAGGCGAGCACGTCGGCCGTGAGCAGCTGGTGGGCGGCGTAGAGGTCCTCGCGGATCGCCGCGCGGGCCATCGACTGCCAGCGGTCGTTCCGGGGCAGCTCGCTGACCCGGTCCTGGAGCTCGGTGATGCCCAGCCGGTCGGCGAGGTCGTAGTGCACCTCGGCGACGTCCAGCAGCTCCCGGCCGGTGCGGTCGGCGACGGCGACCACGTCCAGGGCGGGGAAGACGGAGGAGAAGCCCGCCACCCGCAGGGCCAGTTCGCCGGGCACCCCGGCGGCGGTCAGCTCGTCGTGGATGCGCTGGAACCACTCCAGGTCGGTACCCCGCAGCAACTTGGGCAGCTCGGACCAGACCACCTCCACCCGGTCCCGGAAGACGTCGACGGTCTCGGCGAGCTTCAGCGGCTGCGGCCGGTTGTTCAGCAGCCAGCGGGTGGCGCGCTCCACCAGCCGGCGGGCGTGCAGCCGGATGCGGGTCTGGACGTCGGCGGCGACGGTGTTGTCGAGCGCCTCCACCTCGTCCCAGACGCGGGCCAGGTCGTAGATCTCCCGGGCCGCGGTGTGCGCCCGCACGATCTCCTCGGTGGCGGCCCCGGTCTCCTCCCGCATCCGGTGCGCCAGGGTCGAACCACCGGTGTTGACCATGTCGTTGACCAGCAGGGTCGTGATGATCTCGCGCCGCAGCGCGTGCCGCTCGATCTGCTCGGGGAAACGTTCGCGCAGCGCGGTGGGGAAGTAGGCGTGTGCCAGCTTCTGCAGGTACGGGTCGTCCGGCAGGTCGGTGTCCGCCAGCTCCTCGGTGATGGCGATCTTGGTGTACGCCAGCAGGACCGCCAGCTCCGGCTGGGTGAGGCCGCGGCCGTGCGCCAGCCGGTCGCGGATCTGCCGGTCGGCGGGCAGGAACTCCAGCTGCCGGTCCAGCCGGCCCTGGCGCGCCAGGGTGCGCATGAACCGCTGGTGGGCGTGGAGGAGGTCGGGCGCCTGGCGCATGGCGTTGGCCAGTGCGACGTTCTGCGTGTAGTTGTTGCGCAGCACCAGCTCGGCGACCTCGTCGGTCATCTCGGCCAGCAGGGCGTTGCGCTGCTTGACCGTCATGTCGCCCGCGGCGACGACCGAGTTGAGCAGGATCTTGATGTTGACCTCGTGGTCGGAGGAGTCCACGCCCGCGCTGTTGTCGATCGCGTCGGTGTTGATCCGCCCGCCGTTCGTCGCGAACTCGATGCGGCCCAGCTGGGTGAGGCCCAGGTTGCCGCCCTCGCCGACGACCCTGGCCCGCAGGTCCGCCCCGTCCACCCGGATCGCGTCGTTGGCCTTGTCTCCGACGTCGGCGTGCGTCTCGGTGGACGCCTTCACATAGGTGCCGATGCCCCCGTTCCACAGCAGGTCCACCGGTGCGGTGAGGATGGCCCGCATCAGCTCGGCCGGGGTCATCCTGGTGACGCCGTCCTCGATGCCCAGCGCCCGGCGCACCTGCGGGGTGAGCGGGACGGACTTGGCGCTGCGGGGGTGGACGCCGCCGCCGGGGGACAGCAGCGAGGTGTCGTAGTCGGCCCAGGAGGAGCGCGGCAGCTCGAACAGCCGGCGGCGCTCGGCGTACGAGGCGGCCGGGTCCGGATCCGGGTCGAGGAAGATGTGCCGGTGGTCGAAGGCGGCGACCAGTTTGATGTGCTCGCTGAGCAGCATGCCGTTGCCGAAGACGTCGCCGGACATGTCGCCGATGCCGACGACCGTGAAGTCCTCGCTCTGGGTGTCGTGGCCCAGCTCCCGGAAGTGCCGCTTGACCGACTCCCAGGCGCCGCGGGCGGTGATGCCCATGGCCTTGTGGTCGTAGCCGGCCGAGCCGCCGGAGGCGAAGGCGTCGCCCAGCCAGAAGCCGTAGGCGGTGGCGACCTCGTTGGCGATGTCGGAGAAGGCCGCGGTGCCCTTGTCGGCGGCGACCACCAGGTAGGTGTCGTCCCCGTCGTGCCGCACCACCCGCTCGGGCGGCACGACCCGGCCGTCCACGAGGTTGTCGGTGATGTCGAGCATGCCGGAGATGAAGGTCCTGTAGCAGGCGATGCCCTCGTTCAGCCAGGCCTCGCGGTCCTCCGCCGGGCTGGGCAGCCGCTTGCCGACGAAGCCGCCCTTGGCGCCGACCGGCACGATCACCGTGTTCTTGACCTCCTGGGCCTTCACCAGGCCCAGGATCTCGGTGCGGAAGTCCTCGCGCCGGTCGGACCAGCGCAGCCCGCCGCGGGCGACCTTGCCGAACCTCAGGTGCACGCCCTCCACCCGCGGCGAGTACACCCAGATCTCGTACGCCGGGCGGGGCGCGGGCAGGTCCGGGATGGCCTGCGGGTCGAACTTCATCGACACGTACTCGTGCGGCAGGCCGGAGTCGGCGTCGCGGGGCTGGAAGTAGTTGGTGCGCAGGGTGGCCCTGATGAGGGTGAGGAACGAGCGCAGGATGCGGTCCTCGTCCAGCGAGGCGACCTCGTCCAGCGCCCCGTCCAGTTCCTCCAGCAGCCCGTCGGTCAGCTCGCGGCCCGCTCCCGTGCGGTCCGGGGAGAGCCGGGCCTCGAAGAGGCTGACCAGCAGCCGGGTGGTGTGGACGTTCCGGCGGAGGGTGTCCTCCATGTAGTCCTGGCTGAAGGGCGAGCCGGCCTGCCGCAGGTACTTGGCGTACGCGCGCAGCACCATCGCCTGCCGCCAGGTCAGCCCGGCGGAGAGCACCAGCGCGTTGAAGCCGTCGCTCTCGGCCGCGCCGGTCCACACGGCGGCGAATGCCTCCTGGAAACGCTCCCGGGCGTCACCGGACACCCCCCGCTCCCGGCCGACGGGCAGCCGGAGGCCGAAGTCGTAGATCCACACCCGGGAACGGTCGGCGCGGCGCAGCTCGTAGGGGCGCTCGTCGATGACCTCCGCGCCCATCGCCTGGAGGACCGGCAGAACGGCGGAGAGCGAGACCGGCTCGCCGGTGCGGTAGATCTTCAGCCGGCGCTCACCGGGGGCGGCACCGACCGGCTCGTACAGGTTGAGCGCGAAGTCCCCGGCACCGTCGGCGCCGTCGGCACCCTCGGCACCGTGCGTGCCCGCCCCGCTCTCCAGCCGCCTCAGGTGCTGGAGGTCGGCGACGGCGGTACGGGGCGGGAAGTCGGCCTTGTAGCCCTCGGGGAAGGCGTCCGCGTAGCGGTGGGCGAGCCCGGCCGCCTGTTCCTCGCCGCACTCGGCGACCAGCGCCTCGGAGAAGCCGTCCGCCCAGGACCGGGCCGCCTCGGCGAGCCGGGCCTCGATCCGCTCCACGTCCGCGTCGGTCAGCTCGGCCAGTTCGGTGCCCTGCGGGACACGGATGACGAAGTGCAGCCGGGCGAGGACCGACTCGGTGTTCCAGGCGGTGAAGTCGACGCCGGTGCCGCCCAGTTCCTCGGTGAGGATGTCGGTCATACGCAGCCGCACGGCGGTGGTGTAGCGGTCGCGCGGCAGGTAGACCAGCGCGGAGTAGTACCGGCCGTACTCGTCCTGCCGCAGGTAGAGGCGGAGCTTGCGGCGCTCCTGGAGATAGAGCACGGAGGTGACGATGGAGCGGAGCTCGCCGACCGGGATCTGGAAGAGCTCGTCGCGCGGGTAGGTCTCCAGGATCTGCAGCAGGTCGCGGCCGTCGTGGCTGTCGGGGGTGAAGCCCGCGGAGGTGATGACCTCCTCGACCTTGCGGCGGATGACGGGGACGCGGCGCACCGACTCGGTGTAGGCGGCCGAGGAGAACAGACCGAGGAAGCGGCGCTCGCCGACGACGTTGCCCGCCTCGTCGAACTTCTTCACCCCGATGTAGTCCAGGTACGAGGGGCGGTGCACGGTGGCGCGGCTGTTGGCCTTGGTGAGCACCAGCAGCCGGGGCTCGCGGGCCTTGGCCCGGACACCGGCGGGGAGCCGGTTGAAGGAGGGCGAGGCCGGGTGGGTGTGGTGCCTGTCGTCCTCTCCGGTCCCGGCCGCGGGTTCCCGGTCGTCCCTGCCGTCGGCGGCGGTGTCGGCGGTGTCGGCGTCGGCGTCGGTCTGGCGCGGATCGGAGCGCAGGATGCCCAGTCCGGTGCCGGGCACGGCGGTGAGCAGCAGTTCCTCGGTGCCGTCGGCGGTGGTCTCGGAGGTCAGGTCGTACTCGCGGTAGCCGAGGAAGGTGAAGTGGTCGGCGGCGAGCCAGCGCAGCAGCTCACGGGCCTCCTCGACCTCCCGCTCGGACACCTCCCCGGCGCGCGGCTCGCCGGGCAGCCCGTCGGCGATCCGCACCGCGGCGGCCCGCATCTTCTGCCAGTCCTCGACCGCCTCGCGGACGTCGGACAGGACGCGCCGCAGATCGGCGGTGATCCGGCGCAGGTCCTCGTGGTCGGTCTCGCGGTCGATCTCGACGTGGATCCAGGACTCGACGACCGCGTCGTGCGGCAGCTCGTTCCGGGTGTGGGGGCCGAGGACCGGGGAGTGCGGGTCGCGGCCGGCGTCCAGCACCTCCAGCAGCCGGCCGGTGATGTCGCGGCGGACGACGACCTGGGGGTGGATCACCAGGTGGATGCCGCGGCCCTGCCGGGTCAGCTCGTTGGTGACCGAGTTCACCAGGAAGGGCATGTCGTCGGTGACGATCTCGACGACGGTGTGGGTGCAGGTCCAGCCGTTCTCGTCGACGGACGGGGTGTGCACCCGGACGTCGGCGGTGCCCTGCGGACGCTCCTGGGCCAGCCGGTAGTGGGAGACCGCGGCTCCGTAGATGTCGACCGGATCGCGGTCGGTGAGGTCCTCGGGCGCGGTGTGCAGGTAGTAACGCTGGAGGTACGCGCCGAGGGTCCCGGTGTCCAGGCCCGGTACCGGCCGGCTTCCGGCCGGAGTGCTGTCGGCTACCCGGGCGGCTCGTTCGAGCAGCTCGGCCTTTGCCTCGTCCAGCTTGGTCTGCATCGTCTGGCTCCTGTCGCGCGCCGTTGCGTGACGTCAAGGTGGTGAGGGCATGACGCCGACACACACAGTGTCCGCTTCGGCGGGGCGTCATGCCGGGAGGGAGGATGACCGGCGACGGCCCCGGCACCATGGCGCCGGGAGCCCACTGCGGAGGCGACGCTGCCTTCCGGGGGTACCTCGCTGATCACGTGGTCAGGCTAACCCACCTCATCGATCGCATGTGTACAAAACCTCAGAGTTAACTTCTACGATACGTATAACCGGAACAGGGCGGGCGCCCCGCCCTTCACCGCCCTTCACCGCCCTTCACCGTCTTTCTCTCCGTCGCCTCCCCGCCGGGCCCCCGCCGGCCCCTTCTCCCGTCTTCCCCGGCCCCTCCTCCGGCACCCTCTTGGCAAAACCCCGCCGGAAGAGGACGTTGGAAGGAAGACGTGCCAGCCGGAGGGGGCCGACCATGCCGGAGAACAGGACGGAGCGCACCCGGGACACCGCGAGCGTCCCACGGGAGACGGGCGGGACCGCACCCGCCGTCCTCATCGTGACCGGCGACGCCGCGGAGTCACTGGAGGTGTTCTATCCGTACCAGCGACTGCTGGAGGAGGGCTACACCGTCCACATCGCCGCCCCCAGCCGCAAGAAACTGCGCTTCGTGGTCCACGACTTCGAGGAGGGCTACGACACCTACACCGAGAAGCCCGGCTACGCCTGGCCCGCCGACCTGGCCTTCACCGAGGTCGACCCCGGCCGGTACGCGGCCCTGGTGATCCCGGGCGGACGGGCCCCGGAGTACCTGCGCAACGATCCGGAGCTGCGCAAGATCCTCAAGGCGTTCTTCGACGCGGACAAGCCGGTGGCGCAGATCTGCCACGGCCCGCTGCTGACCGCCGCGGCCGGCGGGCTGGGCGGGCGGCGGGTGACCGCCTATCCGGCGCTGGAGATCGACATGCAGACCACCGGGGCCGTCTTCCGGGACGAGGAGGTCGTGGTCGACGGTGCCCTGGTCTCCTCCCGGGCCTGGCCGGACCACCCGGCCTGGATGCGCGAGTTCCTGGCCGTACTGCGCCGCACGGCACCGGTCGGCTGACCGACGGCGGCCGGGGCGCGGCCCGTGCCCGGAGCCCCGCAACCGGGCCGCGGGCGCGTTCGGCCCGCTCCCGCGGGGAGACGGCTCGGATGACGCCGACCGGACGAACGCCGCCGGCCCTGCCCCGCGGAGTGGGCCCCGGCAACGGTCCCGCGCTCCCGCACCGCGGCCCCGCGGTGGACGCGGCTCCGGGCGCGGAAGCCGGCCGCGCGGGAGCGCATGACCCGGTGCGGTCGGCCGGGCCGCTCACAGCAGGGAGGCCGGTCCCTCCGCGACCAGTTCCTCGGCCACCTCGACGGCCTCGGTGAGGGTGTCCACCACCGGCACCCCCGCCGACGCCAGACCGGCCCGGCTGTGCGCGCCGCCGGTGTACAGCACGGCGCGTACACCCACATGGGCGGCCGCGACGGCGTCGTCCAGCGCGTCGCCGACCACCACGGTGCGGCGCGGGTCGAAGCCGCCCAGCGCCGCCACGTGCGCCGCCATCTGCCGGGCCTTGCCCCGGACGTTCCCGTCGGTGCTGCCGTCCACCCGGACGAAGTGCTCCTCGATGCCGTGGCGGCGCACCAGCGGCACCAGGTGCTCGTGCCGGGCCAGGGAGCACAGGGACTGGGTCAGCCCGGCCGCCCGCCGCGCGGCCAGCAGTTCGGCGGCGCCCTCGGCGAGCCCCACCCGCTCGACACGGTCGAAGTAGTGCCGGTGGAAGACCTCGTCCATCCCGGCCCACTCCTCGGCCGTCGGCAGCCGCCCCATCAGCCGCTCGTAGAAGCGCGTCACCGGCACGCAGTACAGCTCCTGGTAGCGGGCCAGGGTGAGGGGCGGCAGGCCGAGCGCGGCGAGCGCGGCGTTGGTGGCCGCGAGGACCGCCTCGATGTCGTGCAGCAGCGTGCCGTTCCAGTCCCACACGATGTGGGCTCCGCGGGTCTCCGGATCCATGCCCATGACGGTAGGGGATGCCGGTGACAGCCGGGAAGGACGGACCGCGGCGGGGCCGGGTCCGTGACCGGGCCCGGCCCGGCTCAGCCCAGCTCGGCCAGGACGTTCTCGATCTCCTGGGTGGCGTACCACAGCAACTCGTGGTCGTCCGCCCCGTCCACGGTGAACCGGGCGTCCTCGTCGCCCTGGTCGGCGGCGCCCAGCGCGGCGGCCGCCGCGGCGACGGCCGCCTCGGCGTCCGCGCCGTCGGCGTGCACGGCCGCGGCCTTCGCCAGCGGTACGGACCGCCCGATCCGCACCTCGCCGACCGCGGACGGGTCCAGGCCGCGGTCCGGATCGGCGACCGCCTCGCGGTCGGGGACGTCCACGGCCACCACGACCCGGCGCCGCGGGGCCGCCGGATCGACGGCCAGCAGCCGCAGGGACGCCTGGGCGGCCCGGCCGAGCGCGGCGTACTCCAGTTCCTCCAGGTCGTCGGAGAGGTACCACTCGCGCAGTCCGGGGGTGACCGCGTAGGCGGTCAGCGGCCCGGGACCCAGTTCGCCCCTGCGGTGCGCGTCCGCGAGGCCGGCCGGAGTCAGGGGGACGTAGACGCGCATCGCTACCGCTTTCGTGTGAGGCCGGTCCGGGTGCCCCGCCAGCATACGGCGGGCGCGGGAGGCCCGGTGCCCACGGCGCCGCTCCGCCGCTCCGCGCCGTCCCGTTGCCGCGCCGCAGGTCAGCGGCGTGCGGCGGCAACCCGTGCACATACGTCCACCGGATAGGTGAAAGACGCCGGGCCCGTTCCCACGTGTCGCCGCACGTTGCCTCTTCGGGGCCGCGCCAGTAGAACCGAAGCGCAAGTTACCCGCCAGTAAGAAAACTGTGCGCGGAGAAGCCCACCGGAAAACGGGGAAAGACCATGCCGACCACCAGCCGCACCGCACCACCCGGCCGCCGGGACCCCGGACGGCCCGCCCCCTCCGCCGTACTCGCCGCCCGGCGGCGCGAACGCGACCGGCTCCCGCACTACTGGTTCGCCCACCGGCTGGTGCTCGTCCTCAGCGGCCAGCGGCCGGCCCACCTGCTGCTCGGCCACACCCGCGACGAGGCGTACGAGCAGCTGACCCGGCTCGCCCCGCACACCCCGCTGCGGCCTGCCCCGGGGAGCGGACCGGCTCCCGTGGTGCGGCAGGTCGGCTGGTCCCAGCCCCGCCCCGGCGCGGTCGAGGCGTTCGCCCGCATCGCCGTCGGCGACCGGCTCCGCGCCCTCGCCTTCCGGCTGGAACGGGTCCGCGGCCAGCGCTGGATGTGCTCCGCCGTCGAGCTCGACACCGTGCCCTGAACCCCGGCCACCGGGCCCGGGCCGCCGCGGGTACGGCGAACGCCCCGGGGCCGGGCACCCGTCACGGGTGCCCGGCCCCGGGGACCGGCCGGCCGCCGCGCCCGGCGGCCGGTGCGTCACTTCTTGCGGCGGCGGCCCTTCTCCTTCTGGGCCCGGCGGCGCTCGGCACGCGTCATGCCGTCCGCGGGCGAGCGGACCGGCCCGCCGTCACCGCTGTCGAAGTCGCCCTCGACGACCCCGCCCTCGCCGTCCACCGTCGGTGCGGAGAAGTGCAGCCGGTCCGGGCGCTGCGGCGCCTCCAGGCCCTTTGCCCGGATCGCCGGACGGCCCCCGGCCCCGACCCCGGCGGGAGCCTCCTCCTGCGGCGCCCTCCCCGTCGGGACGGGCTCGGCCTCCTCGACCGGCACCTCCTCGACCCGCTGCTCGACCTGGACCTCCAGGTTGAACAGGTAGCCGACGGACTCCTCCTTGATGCCGTCCATCATCGCCACGAACATGTCGAAGCCCTCGCGCTGGTACTCCACCAGCGGGTCGCGCTGCGCCATGGCGCGCAGACCGATGCCCTCCTGGAGGTAGTCCATCTCGTAGAGGTGCTCACGCCACTTGCGGTCGAGGACCGAGAGGACCACCCGGCGCTCCAGCTCCCGCATGATCTCCGAGCCGAGCTGCTTCTCGCGCTCCTCGTACTGCTCGTGGATGTCGTCCTTGATGGTCTCCAGGATGTAGTCCGCCGTGACGGCGTCCCGGCCCCCGGCGGCCTCCTCCAGTTCCTCGATGGTGACCGTCACCGGGTAGAGCTGCTTGAAGGCGCTCCACAGCCGGTCCAGGTCCCACTCCTCCGCGAAGCCCTCGGAGGTCTCGGCCTCGACGTAGGCCTCGATGGTGTCGTCCATGAAGTGGATGATCTGCTCGTGCAGGTCCTCGCCCTCCAGGACCCGGCGGCGCTCGCCGTAGATGACCTCGCGCTGCCGGTTGAGGACCTCGTCGTACTTCAGGACGTTCTTGCGGATCTCGAAGTTCTGCTGTTCGACCTGGGACTGCGCCGAGGCGATGGCCCGGGTGACCATCTTGTTCTCGATCGGGACGTCGTCGGGCACGTTGGCCATGGCCATCACGCGCTCGACCATCTGCGCCTTGAACAGCCGCATCAGGTCGTCGCCGAGGGAGAGGTAGAAGCGGGACTCGCCCGGGTCGCCCTGACGGCCGGAGCGGCCGCGCAGCTGGTTGTCGATACGGCGGGACTCGTGCCGCTCGGTGCCCAGCACGTACAGGCCCCCGAGCCCGACGACCTCGTCGTGCTCGGCGGCCACCGCCTGCTCGGCCCGCTCCATGGCGGCGGGCAGGGCGGCCGCCCACTCCTCGGCGTTCTCCACCGGGTCCAGGCCCTTGGCCCGCAGCTCCTCCTCGGCGATGTTGTTGGGGTTGCCGCCGAGCATGATGTCCGTACCGCGGCCGGCCATGTTCGTGGCGACCGTCACGGCGCCCTTGCGGCCCGCCTGGGCGACGATCACGGCCTCACGCGCGTGGTTCTTGGCGTTGAGCACCTCGTGCTTCACACCGCGCTTCGTCAGCTGCTGCGACAGGTACTCGGACTTCTCGACCGAGGTGGTGCCCACCAGGATCGGCTGGCCCTTCTCGTGCCGCTCGACGATGTCGTCGACGACCGCGTCGAACTTCGCCACCTCGGTGCGGTAGATCAGGTCGGACTGGTCCTTGCGGATCATCGGGCGGTGGGTCGGGATCGGGACCACGCCCAGCTTGTAGATCTGCTGGAACTCGGCGGCCTCGGTCATGGCCGTACCGGTCATGCCCGACAGCTTGTCGTAGAGGCGGAAGAAGTTCTGGAGGGTGATCGTGGCGAGCGTCTGGTTCTCGTCCTTGATCTCCACCCCCTCCTTCGCCTCGATCGCCTGGTGCATGCCCTCGTTGTAGCGGCGGCCCGCGAGGATGCGGCCGGTGTGCTCGTCGACGATCATGACCTCGCCGTCCAGGACGACGTAGTCCTTGTCCCGCTTGTAGAGCTCCTTGGCCTTCAGGGCGTTGTTGAGGTAGCCGATGAGCGGGGTGTTGGTCGCCTCGTAGAAGTTGTCGATGCCGAGCAGGTCCTCGATCCGCTCCACACCCCGGTCCAGGATCGCGACCGTGCGCTTCTTCGGGTTGTACTCGTAGTCGTGCGTGGCGCGGAGCTTCTCCAGCTTCAGCTTCTCGTCGGGCCTGCTGTACATCTCCTCCTGGACGAGCACGCCGTCCAGCTTCTGCACCAGCTTGGCGAAGTCGGCGTACCACTTGGTGGCCCGGTCGGCCGGACCGGAGATGATCAGCGGCGTCCGGGCCTCGTCGACCAGGATGGAGTCGACCTCGTCGACGATCGCGAAGTTGTGGCCGCGCTGGACCAGCTCGTCCTTCGACCACGCCATGTTGTCGCGCAGGTAGTCGAAGCCGAACTCGTTGTTGGTGCCGTAGGTGATGTCGCAGGCGTACTGCTCGCGGCGCTGCGCCGGGGTCATGTTGGCGACGATGCAGCCGACCGTCAGACCGAGGAACTTGTGCACCCGGCCCATCAGGTCCGAGTCGCGCTGGGCCAGGTAGTCGTTGACCGTGATCAGGTGGACGCCCTTGCCCGAGAGGGCGTTGAGGTACGCCGGCAGGGTGCCGACGAGCGTCTTTCCCTCACCGGTCTTCATCTCGGCGACATAGCCCATGTGCAGCGCGGCGCCGCCCATGAGCTGCACGTCGTAGTGCCGCTGCCCGAGCACGCGCTTGGCGGCCTCGCGGACCGTCGCGAAGGCCTCGGGCAGCAGGTCGTCGAGGCTCTCGCCGTCCGCGAGGCGCTCCTTGTACTCGTCCGTGAGCGCCCGCAGCTCGGCGTCGGAGAGGTCGACGAAGTCCTCCTCGATCGACGACACCTGGTCCGCGATGCGGTGCAGCTTGCGCAGGATCTTGCCTTCACCTGCACGCATGATCTTGCCGAAGACGGACACTTGGGCTGGCTCCTTGGCGGTCGGGCCTGGCACGGGTCTGGTGCGCGGGCACGGCGGGCCGGTCTTCCCCGGGCCTGCCGCACCGGCCATCGTATGCGAGGGGCGCCGGGCCCCAGTACCCCCAACGTGCCGGAGACTCGGATGGTGCCGCATCCGCCCGATCGGACGACCGGCACAATTCCTCCCATGCGACCTGTAACCCTCAGCACCGAACGCCTGCTGCTGCGCCCCTTCGAGCCGCGGGACGTCCCGGCGGTCCACGCGGCCTGCCAGGACCCGGACATCCTGCGCTGGACCGCGGTCCCCGAGCCGTACGAGCGGCGGCACGCGCAGGAGTTCGTGCTGAGCCTCGCCCCGGCGGGCTGGCGCGAGGACACCGCGTACAACTTCGGCGTGTTCGACCGGGACGGGGAACTGGTCGGCTCGATGGGGCTGGTGCGGCTCGACCGGCTGCGCACCCCCGAGCACCAGGCCGAGCTGGGCTACTGGACCGCCAAGGAGCAGCGCCGCCGCGGCTACACCGCGGAGGCCGGACGGGCGGTGGCCGACTGGGCCTTCGGGAAGCTGGGCGTGGAGCGCCTGGAGTGGTACGCGGAAGTCGGCAACGACGGTTCGCGGGCGGTGGCGCTGCGGCTGGGGTTCGTCATGGAGGGGACCCTGCGGGCGCGGATAGCGCACCGGGGCACCCTGCGGGACGCGTGGGCGGGATCGCTGCTGCCGTCGGACTGGGGCCGCCCGGCGGCCACCCCGTATCTGCCGGCGCCGTGACCCGCCGGCCCCGGGCCCGCCCGTGCCCCGTGCCCCGTGCGGTCGTCCGTGCCCCGTCGTTCCGGAAGCCCGCGCCCGCTGTCGGTGGCGGCCTCTATCGTCGGCCCATGACCACCACCACCTCCGCCACCGACGCCACCGACGGCGCCACGCTCCCCCTCTCCGCCGACGAGGCCCGCCGGATCGCCCTGCGCGCGCAGGGCCTGCTGGGCGCGCCCGACCGCCGGGCCGGTGTGCGGGGGCTGCTGCGGCGGCTGGGCGCCGTACAGCTGGACACCATCTCGGTCCTGGCCCGCTCCCACGAGCTGGTGCCGTACGCGCGGCTGGGCGCGGTCGGCCGCCCCGCCGTGGAGGCGGCGTACTGGAGCGGGGGGCACGCCTTCGAGTACTGGTCGCACGCCGCCTGTGTGCTGCCCGTCGAGGAGTGGCCGTACTTCGCCTTCCGCCGCCGGGCGTACCGGGCCCGGGGCCACCGCTGGCACCGGCTGGAGGACGCCGGGCGCTCCTGTGCCGCCGTACGCGACCGGCTGCGGGCCGAGGGGCCGCTGACCGCCACCGAGCTGGGCGGCGCCAAGAACGGCGGCGAGTGGTACGACTGGTCCGAGACGAAGATCGCGGTGGAGTGGCTGCTCGACACCGGCGAGGTGGTCTGCGCCGAGCGGCGCGGCTGGAAGCGGGTGTACGACCTGGCCGAGCGGGCGATCCCCGGCGAGCTGCTGCACGACGACCTGACCGACCACGAGTGCCTGCGGCGGCTGGTCACCCGGGCGGGGGCCGCGATGGGAGTGGCCACCCGGGCGGATCTGGCCGACTACCACCGGTTGCGTGGCGACCAGGTCGACGCGGTGGTGGCGGAGACGGGCCTGGTGCCGGTGGAGGTCGAGGGCTGGGGCAGGCCCGCCTGGGCGGATCCGGCGGCGCTGGAGGCCGAGTCCTCGGCGTCCCCGGCTCGCCGGGCCCGGCACCGCACCACGCTGCTGTCGCCCTTCGACTCGCTGATCTGGGACCGCAGGCGCACCGAGCGGATCTTCGGCTTCACCCACCGGCTGGAGGCGTACGTCCCCCGGGCCCGGCGGATACACGGCTACTTCGCGATGCCGCTGCTGGCCGGCGGGCGGCTGCTGGGCCGGGTCGACCCGGCGCGCGAGGGCCGGACGCTGGTGGCCCGGCAGGTGTCGATGTCCGGGCGCGGAGCGGTGGAGCCGATGGCGCGGGCGCTGTGGGAGGCGGCGGGCTGGGTGGGCTGCGAGGCGGTCCGCGTGGAGCGCTGCGACGATCCGGAGTCGGCGGCGGCCCTCACCGCCGCGCTCGCCCGGGACGGCGGCGTCTGACGCTCCGTCCGGCAGTCCGGCCGGACGGCATCATCTGATCTCGAGGATCTTCTCCCGCATCGCGTAGACCACGGCCTCCATCCGGGAGTGCAGCTGGAGCTTCTCCAGGATGTTGCGGACATGGTTCTTCACGGTGTTCTCGCTGATGAAGAGCTCCTTGGCGATGTCCCGGTTGTTCATGCCGGTGGCGACGAGCTTGAGCACCTCCAGCTCCCGGTCGGTCAGCCGGGGCGCGGGCACCAGCCGCCGCTCGTCGGTGCGCTGGATCATCGACTTGAACTCGGTCAGCAGTTTCGCCGCCATCGACGGACTGATCTGGGACTGCCCGTCGGCGACAGCGCGGATCGCGGTGGAGACCTCGTCGGTGGAGATCTCCTTGAGCAGGTAGCCGGTGGCCCCCGCCTTGATCGCGTCGTAGAGGTCGGCCTCCTCGTCGCTGATCGTCAACATGATGATCTTCGCGCTGGGGGCCACCTCCTTGATCGAGGTGCAGGCCTCGATGCCGCCTCGCCGGGGCATCCGCACGTCCATCAGGACGATGTCGGGGAGCAGGTCCGCGGCCTTCTCCACGGCCTCGGCACCGTCTCCCGCCTCGCCGACGACCTCGATGTCCTCCTCCTGCGCGAGGACGATCTCCAGGCCGCGCCGGAAGAGGGCGTGGTCGTCGACCACCAGGACCCGGATGGGCTCGGGCTCCCTGCGCGGCTCGTGTTCCCCGTGCGGCTCGTGCTCCCGCTCGTCCGCGGGGGCGGCACCGCGGCCGCCGTGGTGCGCGCCGGGCGTCACGGGCCCGAAGCTGTCCGCCATCGTTCCTCCCCCTGCAGCCAAGGCTACGCGGCACCAACCGGTCGGTGCAGGGCGCCGGTTGGAAGTGACGCCATGATTCCATGCCCCGCCCCCCGCCGAATCCTCTCGATCGGCGGGGGGCGGGACCGGTCCGCGGGTCAGCGGTCGTTCTCAGCCGCCGAGAGAGCCTCCGGCACCGTGCGGGGGCTCCTCGACGAACGGGTCGGGCTCCAGGCGGATGACACCGTAGTCATAGCCGTGCCGCCGGTAGACGACGCTCGGCAGCTTGCTCTCGGAGTCGACGAACAGGTAGAAGTCGTGCCCGACCAGTTCCATCTCGTAGAGGGCCTGGTCCAGCGACATCGGCGCCGCCGCGTGGGTCTTCTCCCGGACGACCAGCGGCCCCTCGCCCTGCACCTCCAGGGGTCCGACCCGGGTGGTGGGCGGCTGCCACTCCTCGTCCACCGCCGCCTGGCCCTCCAGCCGGCCGTCGTCCCCGACGCGCGCCGCGTTCGGAACGGTCATGGCCACCTCGTGCGCCGGAACCCGGCCGTGCCCGTTCCCGCGTCGTGCGCAGACCCGCTTGTCGTGCTGTTTGCGCAGCCTCGTCTCCAGCTTCTCCGTGGCGAGGTCCAGCGCTGCGTACGGATCGGCCGCCGCCGCCTCGGCGCGGATGACCGGGCCCCGGGAGCGCAGTGTGATCTCCACCCGGTCGGAACGGTCGGCCTGACGGGGGTTGTGCTCCTTGGACACCTCGACGTCGAGGCGGATCACCTTGGCGTCGATCTTCTGGATCTTGTCCAGCTTGAGCTTGTCGACCACGTGCTTGCGGAACCGCTCCGGTACCTCTGTCTTGCGGCCCTTGACGACGATGTCCACGCAGAACTCCGTTCCCGGGCTGCTCCGCGCTCCGTGGCGGAGCACGCCCTTTGTGCACTGAGTCCGGATGGTGCGGTCATTCCCGGTCACCGTCCGGCGCTACGTCGGGTTGCGACTTTCACCTCCTCCTCCCCAACCGGGGAGATCTCCACCCCTCTTTTTCGTGAGGATGGCCAGCGAAGCCGGGCAAACGCCTTATAGCGCACATGACCCGTCATAGGGAACGGCAATCGCCATTCCTCACAACCGAACGTACCTCTCCTGGCGGACGCCCGGCACCCCCTGTCGACACTTACCTACGATCGGGTGTGCCACCGCGTTCACCTCCGCTTCACCACGGCCCGCCACCTCCCGCCGCACCCGCTCCCCGGGTACGCGCCCGGCCGGCGCGGACGCTCACCGCCCCGCAGCGGCCGCGACCACCGCCGCACCGACCACCCGGCCGCCCGCCCCGGACAGCGCCCGTGCCGCCTCCGCCAGCGAGGCTCCGGTGGTCACCAGATCGTCCACCACGACCACCGGGCCCTCCGCCGCCAACCGCCCGGCCCCGGCCGGGACTTCCAGCGCCCCCGCCAGATTGGCCGCCCGCTGCCGGGCGGTCAGCCCGGCCTGGTCGGCCACGGGCCGCCGCTGCCGCAGCACCGCGAGCACCCGCGCGGGCCGCCCGCCGCGTCTGAGCTCCCCGGCCGCCGCCAGGGCGACCCGCCGCACCGGGTCGTGGCCGCGCAGCGCCACCGCCCGGCGCGCGGACGGCACCGGCACCAGCAGCAGCGGCTCCGCGTCCGCCGCGGCCGGTCCCGTTCCCGGCCCCGGTCCCGCGGCCTTCTCGGCCGCCGCGTCCGCCACCGCCCGTACGGACGCGGCCAGCACGCTCCCCAGCGGGGCGGCCAGCCGCAGCGCGCCGCGCTCCTTGTGCGCCAGCAGCACGGCCCGCACCTCGTCGGCGTAGGGCAGGGCCGCGTACACCGCGGGCAGTCCCCGGGGCGGCGGGTGCGGCCGCACCCGCCGTACCGCGGTGCAGGCATCGCGCAGCAGCCCGGCGCACCGCGCGCACAGACCGGTGCGCGGCAGCCCGCAGCCCGCGCAGTCGGCCGGCAGCACCAGCCCGGCCAGCTCGCCGGCCATGTCCCGCCACCACTCCCGCACGCCGTACATGCCGGGACACCTACCCCGGGTAGGCGGGGGTCGACCCCTCCTCGGTGACCAGTTCCCACTCGCCGTCGCGCGCGAGCCGGGCGATGCCCTCCCTGGTGTCGGCCAGCAGCGGCTCCTCGTCGTTCTCCGAGGCCGCCACCCCGGTCACCTCGTTGAGCCCCGGCAGCGTGGCCGGACTCACCGGCGAGCCGTCCGTCGCCGTGTAGCGCAGCTGCTGCACACCGGCGGACTCCCGGCCGACGACCACCAGCCGGCTGTCACCCGCCCAGGAGGCGTCCACCACGTCCTCCATCCGCGGGGCGACCGGCCGCAGGCCGGTCACGGCGGCCCCGGACAGCCCGCCGCCGACGTCCTGCCGCTCCACACGGCCGAGCTGAAGCGTCGTACGGCCGTCCACACTGATCAGCAGCGCTATCCGCACCCCGTCCGAGGAGATCCGCAGATCCTCGATCCGGCCGTCGCCGAGCCCCGTCACCTCGACCTCCTCCGGTTCCTCCTGGCCGCCGCGCAACCGCAGCAGCCGGGGGTCGGCCGGATTCCGGTCGGCCACCCACAGATCGCCGAGCCCGTCCCAGCTCGGTGCCGTCAGCCGGTCCCCCTCCCGCTCCGCCTCGCTGGTCAGGACCGACTCGCCCAGGGCGACACCGGTCTCGAGGGGGGCGACGTACAGCGAGCGGCCGTCCAGGGAGATCCCCGCGCCGCGCGCCTCGTCCCGGCTCACCGAGACCGCCCGCATCCCGGCCTGCCCGGCGCTGAAGGGGCCGGGTACCGGGGCGGTGCTCCCCGCTCCCCCGACCACCATGGCCAGCCGGTCCGCGGAGTCGATGAAGTACTGGCGGTGGTCCAGATCGCCGTTCAGCCGCCCCGGCGCGTACTCCCGCGCCTCCTCACCGGTCTGGGAGCACAGCTCCTCGCCGCCCTCGCCCAGGGTCAGACGGACACGGCCGATCTTGCTCGCCAGCTGGCCGTCCACGGTGTGCAGCAACTGCGCCGCCATCCGCTCGCACTGGGCGCGGTCCACCCGGATGGGCCGCTCCCGCTCGTCCGCCCTCCCCCTGGTCAGCGGCACGGTCAGGGTGCCGGAGTCGTCCGGGGAGAGCCGCGCCCCGTCGGGGAGCCGGACATCGGCGGGGAACGCCGAGTCGACCACCGGGGCCAGCCAGCCGGTCGGGCCGTCCAGCAGCGTCCTGACCGTCTCGGTCACCGGGTCTATCCGGCGGCGCACGTACACCGGGTCGGCGACCAGCACGTCCCTGCCGCGTGTCACCGCGCCGGTGTCCGGGCCCAGGTCCGCGTAGTGGTAGATGTTGACCGGCTGGTAGATGCGCTGGAAGTCGGACTCGGCCACCACCAGCCCGTCCGGCAGCCGGTCGATGCGCCACTGCCCGTCCACCCGCACGAGCTGGAACGTCTCCCGGTACGTGCCTTCGGCGGGGCGGTACGCGTGCTCGCCGTCCACCACGGCGACGGTGGAGCCGGTCACCTCCATCGTGTGACCGGTGCTCGCCCCGCCGGTGACGGCACCGCCCGGGGAGAGGACGCCGGGCGCGCCGTCGAGCACCGTCGTACGGGCGAAGGGGTCCCAGCTCTTCGCCGTCCGGCCGGTCAGGTACTCGCGTGCGGTGCTGAAGTCCGGCTCCTCGCTCGTCGTGGCCTCCAGGAAGCCGCGGACGATCTGCGCGGGCGGCGCGTCCTTCCGCGGGCTCACCCCGAACACCCGCACCTGCGAGTCGGTGTCGGCACGGAGCGAGGGGTTGACCCGGCGCACCTCTCCCTCGTCGGGCATCGACGCGCAGCCGGCGAGCAGCAGGGCGGCCGCGCCGGCCGCCGCCCCCGTTCTGCGCAGCGCCCGGAGGGCCGGACGGTCCGGGCGGGCCCGCCCGTCCGCCGTGCGGATGCGCTCAGTCACCGTGCCGGTCGCCATGGTGTCGCCGCTCCTCCGTCGTCCGTGTCCGTACCCGGGGGCCGCCGTGGCCGGGGGCGTGCCCTGAGCTGTTGCCGACGCCGTTCCCGGCGCCGTGGTGAGGGCCGCCGCCGTCGTCCGGGCCGTCCCCGCGCTCCGGGCTCCCGGACGGGCGGGCGGGCGGGAGCGCGGCCGGTCCGGGACCGCCCGCCGGCGCCCGTTCCAGCTCCCGCCGGCGGCGGGAGTCGGCCGGTTCCAGGGGGATGGGCGAGCCCCGCAGCGCCCCGCCCGCGGTCTGCGGGATGGTCAGCCGGAACTGCGAGCCGCCGCCCGGTTCGCCCCAGGCCTGCAGCCAGCCGCCGTGCAGCCGGGCGTCCTCGACGGCGATGGACAGGCCCAGCCCGGTGCCCCCGGTGGTACGGGCCCGGGCGGGATCGGCCCGCCAGAAGCGGTCGAAGACCCGGGCCGCCTCACCGGTCCTGAGCCCGACCCCGTAGTCGCGCACGGCGACGGCCACCGCTCCGCCGCCCGCGGCGAGGCGGACCACGATGTCGCGGCCCTCACCGTGCTCGACGGCGTTGACCACGAGGTTGCGCAGCACACGCTCGATGCGGCGGGCGTCGGCCTCCGCGACCACCGGCTGCTCGTCCCCCCGCACCCGGATACGGCTGCCCTTGTGCTCGGCGAGCGGCTCGGCGCCCTCGATGACGCGCTTGACCACATCGCGCAGATCGGTCGGCTCGGCCTCCAGGGCGGCGGCCCCGGCGTCGAAACGGCTGATCTCCAGCAGATCCGCCAGGAGCGACTCGAAACGGTCCAGCTGGCCCAGCAGCAGTTCGGCGGAGCGGGCCGTCACCGGATCGAACTCGTCCCGCGCCTCGTGGATGACGTCCGCGGCCATCCGCACCGTGGTGAGCGGGGTGCGCAGCTCGTGCGAGACGTCCGAGACGAACCGGCGCTGCATCCGGGACAGCTCCTCCAGCTGCTGGATCTTCATCTGGAGGTTTCTGGCCATCTTGTTGAACGACTCCCCCAGCCGCGCGATGTCGTCCTCACCGGCGACCTTCATCCGCTCCTGGAGGCGTCCGGCGGCCAGCCGCTCGGAGATCCGGGCGGCCATCCGGACCGGGGTGACGACCTGGCGCACCACCAGCCAGGCGATGGCTCCCAGCAGCACCACCACGAAGACCCCGGCGGTGGCGAGGGTCCCCTTGACCAGGCTGAGGGACTTCTCCTCCTGGCTGAACGGGAAGAGGTAGTACAGCTGGTACGGGTCGCCGTTGGGATCGCTGAGCCGCTTGCCTATCACCAGCGCGGCCTCGGTCCGGCCGTCGGCCAGCACCACCCTGCCGTACTGCTCGTGGGTGTCCGGGTTCTCGTCCAGCGCCTGACGCAGCCGCAGCGAGATGCTGTCCTCGGGCAGCACCTTGCCGGAGGCCCGCGGCCCGTGCGCGCCGGTGCCCCCGCCCGTGCCGAAGGTGCTCGCCTCCTCCTCGGAACTGAGCGCCACGAGGTAGTAGACGCCCTGCCCGCCGCTGGCGAGCTGCGTCACCAGGTTGGTCAGCCAGGTACCGGTGTCCTGAACCCCCCGGCGGCCGTTCCCGGACTCGCCCTCGGGGCCCCCGTCGGCCGCGGTGTCGGCCATCTGCTCGGCCACCGTGAAGCCTCCGGCCGCCTGGCTCTGCGCGGCCTGCTGCTTGGCCTCCAGCAGCCCGTAGCGGACCTGCCCGATGACCACCAGACCGAGCAGCAGGACCACGGCGAGTGACATCAGCAGTGTGGTGGCCACCACACGGAGCTGGATGTTGCGCCGCCACAGCCGCCCCACGGGCAGCAGTGGGCGGCGCACCCAGCGGACGAACATCCGGAACACGGGGTGCGCCCGGCTGCCCGTCGCCCCCTCGGACAGCAGACCACCGGGGAGGAAGCCACCACCGCGCCGCATCTCAGCCGGGCCCGGCCTTGTACCCCACACCGCGCACGGTCACCACGATCTCCGGCCGCTCCGGGTCCTTCTCGACCTTGGAGCGCAGCCGCTGCACATGGACGTTGACCAGCCGGGTGTCCGCCGCGTGACGGTACCCCCACACCTGCTCCAGCAGCACCTCACGGGTGAAGACCTGCCACGGCTTGCGGGCGAGGGCCACCAGCAGGTCGAACTCCAGCGGGGTCAGCGCGATCGACTGGCCGTCCCGCTTCACGGAGTGGCCCGCCACGTCGATGACCAGGTCACCGATGGTGAGCTGCTCGGGCGCGGGCTCCTCCGAGCGGCGCAGCCGCGCCCGGATCCGGGCCACCAGCTCCTTCGGCTTGAACGGCTTGACGATGTAGTCGTCGGCCCCCGACTCCAGGCCCACCACCACGTCGACGGTGTCGCTCTTGGCCGTCAGCATGACGACCGGCACCCCGGACTCGGCGCGTATCAGCCTGCACACCTCGATGCCGTCCCGTCCGGGCAGCATCAGGTCGAGCAGGACAAGGTCGGGCTTGGTCTCGCGGAAGGCTGCGAGGGCCTTGTCGCCGTCCGACACGAACGACGGTTCGAAGCCTTCGCCGCGCAGCACGATGCCGAGCATCTCTGCCAGTGCGGTGTCGTCGTCGACGACCAGGACACGTCCCTTCATGCCCCCATCATCTCCCATCGCCCGGCAGTGGCTCCCCCGAGGGCGGCGGCGCGGCCACGCACAGCTCCGCCAGCGCGTCACCGGTGACCGGCGAGACCACACCGCGCTCGGTGACGATCGCCGTGATCAGCTCCGCCGGTGTGACGTCGAAGGCCGGGTTGTACGCCTGGGCGCCCAGCGGGGCCACCGGGATACCGCTGCCCGCCTCGGCCCCGGCACCCGGCGCGGACGGCGCCGCGAACTCCGTGACCTCGTGACCGGGCCGCTGCTCCAGCTCGATCGAACCGCCGTCGGCCGTCGTCAGGTCCACCGTGGTCAGCGGCGCCACCACCACGAACGGCACATGGTGGTAGCGGGCCAGCACGGCCAGCGGATAGGTGCCCACCTTGTTCGCCACCGAGCCGTCCGCGGCGATCCGGTCGGCACCGACCAGCACCGCGTCGACCTCGCCCGCCGCGAACAGTGAGCCGGCCGCGCTGTCCGTGAGCAGCGTGTACGCCATGCCCTCCCGGGCCGCCTCGTACGCCGTCAGCCGCGCCCCCTGGAGCAGCGGCCGGGTCTCGTCCACCCACAGCCTGCGCAGTTCCCCGGCGCGGTGCACGGCCCGTACCACCCCGAACGCGGTACCGCCGCCGCCGGAGACCAGCGTCCCGGTGTTGCAGTGCGTGAGAACACGGTGACCACCGCCCGGCAGCAGCTCGCCCAGCAGCGCCAGCCCGTGTCCGGCCATCCGCTCGCTCGCCTCGGCGTCCTCCCGGTGCAGCGCCCGGGCCTCGGCGAGCGTCACGGCGGCCGCCTCCTCGTATCCCGCCCCGCCGTCGACGGCCGCGCGGAATGCCCGCTCGGCCCGGCGCACCCCGTGGGCGAGATTGGCCGCCGTCGGCCGGGCGTGCGCGAGCTGCTCGGCGGCGTCGGTCACGTCGTAGCCACGGGCGGCGGCCAGGGCGACCCCGTACGCGCCCGCCAGACCCAGCAGCGGAGCGCCCCGCACCGCGAGCGAGCGGATCGCCTCCACCAGGACGGGCACGTCCGTGCAGACGAGCTCGACCTCCTCGGCCGGCAGCCGGGTCTGGTCGAGCAACACCAGCACCGGCCCCTCGGGGGGTTCCTCCCAGCGCAGCGCGGGAACGGGGAGCGGCACGTCGTCGTGGGCCAACACCGTGGATCGGTCCTCACTCTGGTCAACCATTCGAACAGTCTGCCCCTTCATCCAGCCGTCAGTCGAAGGCAACCGGGACCCGGAGGGCCCGCTCCGTTCCGGCGCGCCCCGTGGCACGATGGCTGCCGAACCACCAGTTGCACATCCCACGGCCGGGTCGCGAGAACACGAGGTGAACTGCAGTGAGTGACTCTCCGGGCTGGGCCTCGCCCGGATCCTCCCCCTCCGATCCTCCCCCCTCCTCCGGTGGCGGCGCATCCGGTGGCGGCTCCGAGGGGCGGCCGCCCCTCGGCAAGACACCCGGCGCCTCCGGCAGCGGGGCACCCGGGCAGCAGCCGCCCGCCGCGCCGCAGGGCTGGGGCGCACCTCCTCCCCCGCCACCGGGGCAGCCGGGCTGGGGCGGACAGCCGGGCTGGGACCAGTGGAACCAGCCGCCCGCCGCCAAGCCCGGCGTCATCCCGCTCCGCCCCCTGGGGGTCGGTGAGATCCTGGACGGGGCCATCTCCACCGCGCGCGCCCACTGGCGCACCGTCCTGGGCATCGCGCTCGCCGTCGCGGTCATGATCCAGCTCGCGTCCACCGTCGCCACCGGCGTCTGGCTGCGGGACAACAGCGGTCTCCAGGCCCTGGAGACCGAGACCGAGCCCACCATGGACGATCTGCGGGAAGCCCTCAACGGCACCCTGAGCACTCTGGGTGTCGAGATGCTGGCCACACTGATCGGCACGGTCGTCGCGACCGCGATGCTCACCGTGGTGGTCAGCCGGGCCGTCCTGGGCCGCCCGGTCTCCCTGGGGGAGGCGTGGCGGGACTCCCGGCCGCAACTGCTGCGGCTGCTCGGTCTGACACTGCTGGTGGGACTCATCGTGATCAGTGCGATCGCGCTGGGCACCCTTCCCGGGGTCCTGCTCGCCGCGTCGGGCTCGACTGCGGGCGGCGCGGGCCTCGCCCTCCTCGGCGGCTTCGCGGGCGTCCTCGTCGCCGTCTGGCTGTGGGTCCGCTACTGCCTCTCCGCCCCGGCGCTGATGCTGGAGCGCCAGGGCGTGATCGCCGCCCTGCGGCGTTCCGCCAGGCTGGTGCGGAGGTCCTGGTGGCGGATCTTCGGCATCCAGCTCCTCACCCTCGTCCTGGTCTTCATCATCGGCATGATCATCCAGCTCCCCGCCTCCCTGCTGGCTCCCGTGCTCAGCGGGGACGGCCTGGAGGGCTTCCTGAGCGGGACGACGGCCGAGATGTCCTGGACCTACCTGACCGTCATCGGCATCGGGGCGGTGCTCTCCTCCACCATCACCCTCCCGCTCAGCGCGGGCGTCACCGCTCTCCTCTACATGGACCAGCGCATCCGCCGCGAGGCCCTCGACCTGGAGCTCGCCCGCGCCGCGGGAGTTCCCGGCCACGGGCAGCAGCCCAGTGGCGATGTCCCCGGCAACGCCCCCGGGACCTGATGTGACGACGGGGGCCCCGGAGAGGGGCACGACAGCGCGGGAGTCCCTGTCCGCCATGCGCTCCGGCACCCCGGGCGCTCCGGGCGGCCCCGGGGACGAGCCGCCGGTGACGGTCCCCCGCCTCCCGGCACGCGAGGCCGCGGAGGAGGAGCTGTCCAGGCCGGTGTACCAGGAGGACGACCCGGGCCTGCTGTGGCGCCTGTTCGACTGGGTGTGGGAGCGGATCGGCGACCTCCTGGACCTGACCGCCGGAGCGGCTCCCGGCGGCTGGGTCGGCCTCCTGGCCGTCACGCTGCTCGCCGTGCTGCTGCTCGTGGCCCTGCGGCTGCGGCTGGGCCCGCTGCGCCGGCTCCCCCGGACGGACGGCCACGGTGACCTCTTCGACGACCGGCCCCGGACCGCCGCCGACCACCGTGCCGCGGCCGAGCGGCATGCCGCCGCCGGGCAGTGGAGCGAGGCCCTCCAGGAGCGGATGCGGGCCCTCGTCCGCTCCCTGGAGGAACGCGCCCTGCTCGACCCGCGCCCCGGCCGCACCGCCGGCGAGGCCGCGAACGAGGCGGCCCGTGCCCTCCCCCGGCACACCGCGGCCCTGCGCGCCGCCGCCGTCGCCTTCGACGAGGTCACATACGCGGCACGCCCGGCCGACCGGGCCGCGTACCTCGGACTGCGCGATCTGGACGAGGCCGTACGGCACAGCAGGCCCCGGCTCGACGAGGAACGGGCCGGCGCCGGCCCGGACGGAGGTGCCGCATGACGACCGCACCGTCCACCGCGCCGCCCGTCGACACCGCTCCGGCGACCTCGGTCTCGCCCACCGCGGGCCTGCTGTGGAGCCGCGCCCGCGGCCTGCTGGTGGCCCTGACCGTCCTGGCGCTCGCCGGGCTGGTCATCGCCGCCGTGCGCTCCGGCGAGCAGCACGGCCGGCTCGACCCGCGCTCCGCCGACCGCAACGGCAGCCGTGCCACCGCCGAACTCCTCGCCGACCGGGGCGTGGGCACCACCGTCGCCACCACCGTCGACGAGGCCGTCGCGGCGGTGGGGCCCGACACCACACTGCTGGTGACCAATCCCGACCTGCTCAGCGTCCGCCAGCAGTCGGCACTGCGCGCCGCCACCTCCGGCAGCGGGGGCCGCACCGTGCTGCTCGCCCCCGGCCCCGCCTCCCTGGACACCCTCGCCCCGGGCGTACGCGCCGTGGAGCCCGTCCCCGTGCAATCGCTCCCACCGGAGTGCGACGCGCCCTACGCCCGCCGCGCGGGCAGCGCCGAACTCGGCGGCATCACCTACACCACCTCCGCCGCCACCGTGGACGCCTGCTACCCCACCGGCGAACTGCCCACCCTGCTCCGGCTCCCGGACGACTCCGGGAACGGCGACACCGTGGTGCTCGGTGCCCCGGACCTGCTGTACAACAGCCACCTCGACGACCACGGCAACGCCTCGCTCGCCCTGCAACTCCTCGGCTCCCGTCCACATCTGGTCTGGTACCTCCCCTCCCTCGACGACACCGCCGCCACCGACGGCGGCGACCAGAACTTCCTCGACCTCATCCCCCCGGGCTGGAAATGGGGCGCCCTCCAACTCGCCGTCGCGGCGGTCCTCGCCGCCCTGTGGCGGGCCCGGCGGCTCGGCCCTCTCGTCCCGGAACGGCTGCCCGTGGCCGTTCCGGCCTCCGAGACCACCGAGGGCCGTGCCAGGCTCTACCGCCAGGCGAACGCCCGCGACCGCGCCGCGGACGCGCTGCGCTTCGCCGCCCGTGCCCGGCTGGCTCCCCTCGCCGGGATCTCCGCCTCCCGGGCGCACGCCCCCGAGGCCCTGTGCCCCGCCGTCGCCGACCGCCTCGACTGCGATGCCGCCCGGGTCCGGACGCTTCTCTTCGGCCCGGCACCGGCCGACGACGACGCGCTCGTCCGGCTGGCCGACGAACTCGACCTCCTGGAACGCCGTATCTCCCCGACTACGAGAGACAAGGACCGCACCCCGTGAGTGCCCCTTCCGCAGACAGCGCCCGCACCGCCCTGGAGGCCCTGCGCGGTGAGATCTCCAAAGCCGTGGTCGGTCAGGACGCCGCCGTCACCGGACTTGTCGTCGCCCTGCTCTGCCGCGGACACGTCCTGCTGGAAGGCGTCCCCGGCGTCGCCAAGACCCTTCTCGTCCGCACGCTGGCCGCCACCCTCGAACTCGACACCAAACGTGTCCAGTTCACTCCCGACCTCATGCCGAGCGATGTGACCGGCTCGCTCATCTACGACAACCGGACCTCCCAGTTCTCCTTCCAGCCCGGACCGGTCTTCACCAACATCCTCCTCGCCGACGAGATCAACCGGACCCCTCCCAAGACCCAGGCCTCCCTGCTCGAGGCCATGGAGGAGCGCCAGGTTTCCGTCGAGGGCACCGCGCGCAGGCTCCCCGACCCGTTCCTGGTGATCGCCACCCAGAACCCGGTCGAGTACGAAGGCACCTATCCTCTCCCCGAGGCTCAGCTCGACCGGTTCCTGCTGAAGCTCCAGGTGTCGCTGCCCTCCCGGGAGGAGGAGGTCAGAATTCTCACCCGGCACGCCGAGGGCTTCGACCCCCGCGACCTGGAGGCAGCCGGCGTACGGCGCGCCGCCGGCCCCGCCGAACTCGAGGCAGCCCGTACCGCCGTGGCCAAGACCTCCGTATCCCCCGAAGTCGCCGGTTATGTCGTCGATATCTGCCGTGCCACCCGTGAATCCCCCTCGCTCTCCCTGGGCGCCTCGCCCCGCGGCGCCACCGCCCTGCTGTCCACCGCCCGTGCCTGGGCCTGGATCACCGGGCGCGACTACGTGACACCCGACGATGTGAAGGCCCTCGCCCTGCCCACCCTGCGCCACCGCGTCCAGTTGCGTCCCGAGGCCGAGATGGAGGGAGTCACCGCGGACAGCGTGATCACCTCGATCCTCACCCATGTCCCCGTGCCCCGCTGAGGCGTGACCTGACCGATGGCCCTCACCGGACGAACAGCCCTCATCGCCGCCCTCGGCGCGCTCCTCGTCGGATTCCTGCTGCCCGGCTGGACCGGCCTGCTCGCCGTCGAACTTCCCTTGCTGCTCGCAATTCTGTACGACCTGGGACGAGCAGCACCAGTCCGAAAACTCCTTTTCACCCGTTCCGGTGACACGTCAGTTCGACTCGGCGAACCCGCCCAGGTCCACCTCACCGTCACCAATCCCTCCGGCCGCCCCCTGCGGGCCCGGCTCCGCGACGCCTGGCCCCCCAGCGTCTGGCCCCCGGGCGCCGAGATCGCCGCCTCACGGCACCGGCTGGCCGTCCCCGCCGCCGAACGCCGCCGCGTCACCACACACCTGCGCCCGACCCGCCGGGGCGACCACCGGGCCGCCCGCGTCACCGTCCGCTCGTACGGCCCGCTCGGCCTCGCCGCCCGCCAGGGAAGCCACTCCGTCCCCTGGACGGTGCGCGCCCTGCCGCCCTTCACCAGCCGCAAGCACCTGCCCGCACGGCTCTCCCGCCTCCGTGAACTCGACGGCCGCACCAGCGTCCTCACCCGCGGCGAGGGCACCGAGTTCGACAGCCTCCGCGAGTACATCCCCGGGGACGACACCCGCTCCATCGACTGGCGCGCCACCGCCCGCCAGAGCGCCGTCGCCGTCCGCACCTGGCGGCCGGAACGCGACCGCCGCATCCTCACCGTCCTCGACACCGGCCGTACCTCGGCCGGCCGGGTCGGCGACATCCCCCGCCTCGACGCCGCGATGGACGCCGCCCTGCTGCTGGCCGCCCTCGCGGCCCGCGCCGGCGACCGCTTCGATCTGCTGGCCTACGACCGCCGGGTACGCGCAACCGTCCAGGGGCGCACGGCCCATGATCTGCTGCCCGCCCTGGTCTCGGCGATGACCTCGCTCGAACCGGCCCTGATCGAGTCCGATGCCCACGGCATGGCCGCGGCCGTACTGCGCGGCGCCCCACAGCACTCGCTGGTCGTCCTGCTCACCGGCCTCGACCCCTCCCCCGTGGAGGAAGGGCTGCTGCCGGTGCTTCCCCTCCTCACCCGGCGCCACACGGTCGTGGTCGCCTCTGTCGCCGATCCCCGCATCGCCGAGCTGGCAGGCAACCGGGGAACACTCGACGGTGTCTACGAGGCCGCTGCCGCCGCCCGGACCCAGACCGAACGCCACCACACGGCGGCCCGGCTCCGCCGCCACGGGGTCACTGTCGTGGACGCCACCCCTGCCGAGCTGGCCCCCGCCCTGGCCGACGCGTACCTCTCCCTCAAGGCCGCCGGCCGTCTCTGAACCCTCAACGGGGCGGCCGGGCCAATTCCATTTCGTACTCCGGGCAGTCCGGCTTCCCCGGATCGGGGCCGGCGATCACCCGGAAACCCTGTCGCCGGTAGAACGCGGCCGCCCGGGGATTGTCCCTGTGCACGTGCAGTCGGATGTCTCGTGTCTCCGGCCGCGCCCAGGACCATTCGACGGCTGCTTCGAAAAGCTGTACCGCGAGCCCCGTTCCACGGTGCTCGGGCTGCGTGTAGACGCCGACCAAGTACGCCCGATCGCCCTCGGTCAGCACGGTCAGCACGGTCAGCACGGTCAGCACGGTCAGCATTCCACACCACCGCCCGTCAGCCGCCTCTCCGACGAACGTCACCCTGTCTTCCTGGCGCTCGCTTTCGGCTGCCCTCTGCTGCCAGGTGCTGTCCGGATACCCGAAAGCGTCCCCGTTGCGTTCGAGGAACGCCACGGGCGCCACGGGATCGGCAAGGGCCTCCAATCTCGCTTCCCTGAGCTTCGGCCACTCCCCGGCCCGCACAGTTCTGATTCTGTAGATCGCCATCATGGAATGCTGGCAGTACGGCATGCGGGACCGGAACGC